>JALHSQ010000220.1 GCA_022865885.1 Candidatus Bathyarchaeota archaeon
ACTTTGCGCTCTCGCCTGCTGATGTTTGTCTCCCTCACATACAGGCCGGCAAGGCCAGACCGATCATGACAAGTGCATTGAAGCCCCAGGGGCCACCGTTTGATAAGGCGGTCACCTCTGCCAGCCTGGGAATGAAGGATGACCCGTGGGGAAACAATCGCAGCATGGCGGTCTCGCCGAAGACGCCCGAGCCCCACCGGGCCTGGCTCGAGACACTTTTTACGGCCGCGGCCAAAGAAAAGGATTTCGTTGAAAAACGTTCGAAGATGCCGGGCATGACCTTTGACATTCTCGGTAAGGAGGCAACCCTTAAGAAATGCAGGGATGCTTATGACTTCACGTTCCCGATCTACAAGGAGATGGGTCTTTACTGGGGTGATAAGAAGAAGTAGCAGAAACTCCTATTTGGGGTTGCCGACCCGTCAGTCGGCAACCCCAAATCTAGTTTCACACAGGGGTGATGATTGATGGATCGTCGTTATGATCTGGCGATGGCGTTAGCGACTTTTGCTTTGGGCGTATTTGTATTCGCGGTTGCGAAAGCAATTCCCATGGGCTTTTACAAAGATGCTGTTGGACCGCGCGCCTTTTTCTTGGGAATCGGGGTGGTGCTCATGGTCGTTGGCGGTGTCGTGGGCATGCAGCGCTTACGATCGTGGAAGGCTCAAAAAGGCCATATGATCCCTCCAGAGGGAGAAACGGATGAAGAGGGCCATCCCGTGTCTGCCCTTATGGCGGCAAGTGTTATTGGAATTTCCATCCTTTACGTCATCCTTTTGAGACCCCTTGGATACTTGCTTGCGACGCCGCTTTATATTACTGGCGGTATGGCGATATTGAAGGAGCGAAGGTGGGGGTGGATCGCTCTCTTTGCTGTCGGTTTCACCGTCCTCTTTTACATCGCATTTGCCCAGATACTGAAAATGTCCCTCCCGGTTGGGCCTTTTACCACTTTATTTAGGGATCTGGGATGGATCATTCTCTGAGAATAGGAGAAGGGTATGAATGAGTTTGTTCAACCGATGATTGGGGGGCTTCACATCCTCGCCAACCCCATGATCTGGGTCTATATAACCATCGGGACCATTATCGGAGTGATCGTGGGAGCATTGCCGGGGATTGGGACGACCCAGGCCTACGGCCTCTGTCTGCCCTTCACCTTTATGATGACCCCGGTCAATGCGATTTCGTTATTGATGGGGATCACGGTCGGCAATCAGTTTGGGAACAGCATTCCCGCTATTTTGATAGGACTTCCCGGCTCTCCGTCTGCCATTCTGACAGTCATCGAGGGTTATACGATGCAGAAACGGGGTGAGGGTGGACTGGCATTGGGCGTAACGTTTGTAGCCTCCTTGGGCGGTCAGTTCGTAAGCATCCTGTTTTTCGTCCTCCTCGTTGTGCCCCTGATGCAGGCGGCCTATATCTTTATGCAACCCGAGCAGTTTGCAATCTATCTTTTCGGATTGGTCGCCATTTCCAGTATCACCGGGAAGAATGTCATCAAAGGCTTAGCCTCAGCCGCTTTCGGTGTTGGGATCGGGCTGGTGGGTCTCGACCCCGTGAATCTTATTCCCCGGTTTGACTTTGGTTTTCGAGCCGTACGCAGCGGATTTGAAACCACCGCCGTCATGATCGGCCTACTCGCCGTGAGCGAGCTTTTTCGGTCTGCCCGACAATCATTCCAGTGGCGGCCCGCAACGGGGGTGGAAGCCGCCTTAACCACCCGCTTTCCGGCCTGGCGCAAATGGAAGCGGACGTTACCGTTCATGCTCTTTGGAACAATCGTCGGTACCCTGCTCGGCGCCGTACCGGGCGCCGGAGGAACGGCGCCCACCATGGTAAGCTATCAGTGGGCGCAATTCTTCTCGAAAAAACCGGAGGAATTTGGGCACGGATCGATCGATGGTATCGCAGCCAACGAATCAGCCCAAAACGCTTCGAACTGTGGAGAACTCATCCCCACTCTGGCTCTAGGCATTCCCAGCAGTGGATCGATGGTGTTTCTGCTCGGGGCCCTGACCGTACACGGTTTTATCCCGGGTCCGATGTTGATACGTCAGGCGCCTCATCTCTTTTACGCTACGATAGCCGGTCTGCTGGGATCAACCGTGTTGCTGGCCATCACCGGATGGTATATGTGTTCGTTGATGCTCAAAGCTGTGACCATCAACAGACAATCCGTCATCATATTTGCCCTGGCGACCGTTGTGATAGGCGTTTATTCAACGAATTTAAAGGTATTTGACGTTTTCGTAGCTCTCGCCGCCGGCGGGATCGGGTACTTCATGATGGGATACGGGTATTCATGCGCTGCAGCTGCCCTGGGGGTCATCCTGGGCAGCGGACTTGAGCGGAATCTCCGGCACGGTCTTAATATTACCGACGGTAGCTTTCTGAAATTGCTTGCACGCCCCATTACTGGAATCACCGTGGCATTATGTCTTGTCGTATTGGGGTATGGTGTGTACCGCCAGATCCAGTTGCGAAAAAAACTGGCAAAGATGGCTGAAAAACCTGCTTGATTTTGTTAAAGACCCCTTGCCACATCCCTGACCGACTGGCATTCCGTCGTAAACGTATTCAAGAGTACTCACGCGGGAATTCAGAATTTTCATTCATTGACACGAAGTAGCCCTATGAAACCAGATCTCGCAATCATCAACGGCCTACTGGTCGACTCAAAAACAATTTACCCCGCTGTTCTCTCTATCCGAGACGGAAAGATCGTCGCGA
>JALHSQ010000221.1 GCA_022865885.1 Candidatus Bathyarchaeota archaeon
GAACGCCTTATGATCCCATAGTACAGGGGTGTCTGTGCCTCTGTCACCAATTGTGTAGTTCGCCATTTGCAGAGGGTTGCTCACGTTGCTGACATCGAACAAGGATATTTTTACTCCTTGGTACCAAGCAAATTCTCCTTCAACGGCTTCCACGGTTTCCTTGCCAACACCGATTATGTGATCCTCGTCGTAGGGATGCAGGTAGTCAGAGTATCCTGGTATCTTCAGTTCTCCTAGGACGGTTGGGTTCGTGGGTTCAGTCAGGTTTATCACGAACAGCGGGTCAGTCTTCTTGAACGTAACGAGGTAGCATCTGTCACCCATGAATCGGGTTGAGTGGAGGTTTTCTGTCACGCCCAAGTTTTCAAGTTTTCCCACGATGCTCATGTTCATGTTTAGCACATAGAGACTGTTTCTTTGTGTTCCAGTTGCCCAACTCGTTGTGACTATTCTGAAGTAGTCGTCGTATTCGTCCATCGAGAACTGGTCGAGTTCGTGCCCGCTTACTTCGCCGCTGGCTTCGCAACTCATGTTGTTGGCTTGTATGTGCAAGCGGTAGATTGTGGTGTTGCCGTCGAAGTCTGGGTAAGTTATGTACATGTTGTTTGTTGAAACGTACATGTTGCTCGTGCTGCCGAGCATGATCGTTAGGTATGTTGGTGCTTCTGTCATGTTCTGTATGTTCATCGCGACGAAAGTTGTGAACTGCTGATAGTTGTCAGAGCAGTTGGTGTAGTGGATCTCGGTGGGCACTATTCCCTTGACTGCCCAGTCGCCTGAGTAGATCTTGGGGAGGACAACAGTGTCATAGGCTATGTAGGCTGGTTGGCTTACGACGAAGTAGACGTATTCTCCCATCATCCTTGAATTGAAGTAGCTGCCAGTCAGCGTTAGATCGTGGAGGAGCACTGGGTGCTCTCTGTCTTGGATGTCGTAGACGTAGATGAAGGTCTTGATATCCACATCGTAGTATCCATAGTAGCTTCTTGTGGTCGGAACGAGGTATTTTGAGCCTAGCACAGCTAGTCTGTCGCCGTCCACGAATATTCCGACTGGATTCAATTCGCCAAAACTGATCTTTGTGACGAATCCTGCATTTTCAGGTGGATATGCTCTCAAGATCGAAACGGTATTTCCAGACAGTATGTAGATGTATTCGCCATCAGTCTTCACAGTATCTGACTCGTCGATTCCAGCAACTTGCACATTCGTAGATGAATGATCGAACGACGCAAAGCTTTCAGAGCCTGCTCTCGCGTTGGTGTCCGTGATGCCTTGGGGTAGCAGTTTGACATCTGATGGCCCATAGAATGGAAACGGAGTCCAAGTTCTCGAGTTTTGCATCAGAAAATTCTTCAGCGCATCATAGGATGAAAACGTTGCTAATAATCCAGATGTTGTTACGGATGATGGTGTGGGATGCTGTGATCCTGGGAAATAGCCCACGTTGTAGCACAGTGTACCTAGGACAACGGCGGAGAGAACGGCCGCGATTCCGTAGATTAACGCTCGTTTTTTGATTTTGCTTTCCATTTGTCAATCGCCTACTAAGAACCAGAGTCTTCAACCTATTTTATCCTAATCTCTGGTACAATCCAGTCTAGGGATTAGAACGGTTTCAGGGACCATACACGTGCCGCTTCATACCAAAAGATAATCAACACCATCGCCCCAAACAAAACAACAAATAGGCTTTCCCTGCTGATACCCTGCACAAATAGTAGAAGATAAGTGAGATAAGCCGCAGTGGAAAAAACTGCATAGAAGAAGTACCTAGGAAAGAGAAGTCTTCCCAGCTTGATGAAATGGCGAAGCACGCCTATCTTGACTTCGCTGACCAGAGAATAGCTGCCCCCCACATCCTGTTTCTGCACCAAGCCTATGTCTCGTAGGTGATCAAGATGGTGTTGAGCCACGCTTGGACTGCTGAAGCGCAAGCTTCTCTGAACTTCGCGCACACTCATGGGTCGACCGTTCCTCAAAAGAAGCCAATAGACGTTCCAGTCTTTACCGCGAAGAACATAATCGAACTCGGTCTCGCTTCCCGCGCTCAAAGAACAACACTCTTCTATCAATAGGATTATCGGACACGTTGCTTATAATTCCAATTTCTAGAACAGATAATCTTACGATTCCTACTGATAGGTTTAGTAACAATTTGTGACTGCTTCTCGTGTTCACGACTCGTGCGTCGACCCTTAAAGGGTCAGCACGTTACGTTGTGATTGAGGTGAAAAATATGCAGAACGAATATGACGCAAAGAAGAGCAAGGCGCTGGCCTATTATGATTGCTTTAGACGTTTCAGGTACCTCTAAACCCTTCTTTTTCTTATTCAAAACCAAGTGTGCGCCAATATGTTCGCGCTCGCGAAAACTAATAAACCTAGGGAATCAACGGATTACGATAAAGGAACTGGCAAACGATGAAGGCAGAAATCGAAGTCGCAAAGCTTTAAGAGTATGACGAAGTCGAGTTCATGAATTTCCTCAAAAAGGACAAGATCCTAAACATTTTCACCATTTGCGACCTAGAGCGTTTCAGGGACAAAACACAAGTCTGGATCGCTTTCAAGAAGAAACGGATCACCAGCCACATTCTCATCTTCAACGATCTGATCGTCAACACCCATGGATCGCCTGAGAGCATCAAAGAACTGATGCACAAAATAACGCTAGCTGAACCCTTACTTGTGATGGAACCAAGTCATTTGGAAGACATTGAAAGACTCTATGAACCAATAGAACCTACTGACAAAGCCACGGAAGGAAAGATCACCACGTACCATGTCATGAAGCTAGATTTGGCTGATTTCAAACCTTCGATTGAACATAACGTTAAGAGGATTGTGAAAGAAGATCTGAAAGAGATTCTAGATAGGTTTGGTGAGGAATGGAAAAACCGTTTGGAAGCAGCTATCGAACAGGGAATGGCATACGGAGCTTACGAAAACTCGAAGCTGACCTCAGTGGCAACTGTGTCAGAAATAGTAGACGAAATAGCATTGATTAGAGGTGTTTACACGTTGCCTGCGTCAAGAAACAGGGGTTTGGCAACGTCTGCGTGTTCAGCTTTGATTGAAGAACTGACCGCTAAGAAGAAAACTCCGATTCTGTGGGTGTCAAAGGACAACCTCCCAGCAAGAAAGATCTACGCGAGGCTAGGGTTCAGACCGACAAGGCACAACCTGCTCGGCTTCAAAGGAAGAAGAATCATTCATTTATAGAAAGAACGCCTCCTGATTACTTCTGCAACTTCATCTTCAAACCTTTTGTATCAACAATCGTCAACCAATGCTAGCAGAACCATCAAAATGAAATTGTCAAAGAACTCACCAACAGCTCACGCTAGGGCACCAAACACGAAAGCCAGCAATCCTACAACAAACCACAGCAAAACAGTTTTCTTGACCTTTCTCGCAGTCTCCCTTGAATGATCCTTTGCAAGCACTAGTGAAGAAACGATAAGCCCGAGATCAGTCACAACCACGAATGGAATGAACCAGAGAGAAACGAGTTTCAGGAACCACGGTATCGGGCTCAACGCGACTGCCGAAAGATAGAATATCACAGCCACAAAAGCAGCCAC
>JALHSQ010000222.1 GCA_022865885.1 Candidatus Bathyarchaeota archaeon
AGTTCTAGAATAGTTGGGATGAAAGACACTGACGTTCTCGATGGCTTGCCCGTGTCATGGCTTAAAGATTCGCTGAAAAAGGCATATGCATTCATGGAGCTTCTGCCAGCAGAATAAGGTGTTCAGTGAACCTCGCTTCCCCTTGGTTTTGACGCGCTAAGCATTGAAACAGGAAAATCTTAGTTAAGGCGAGAGCAAAGAGGATTAGAGTTTGACCAGGAGACCGCTGATCAGCCTCATAATACCGATTCACAACGAAGAAGAATATCTGCCAGAGTCTTTGAAGTCTCTGAAAGAGATTGAGGACCAGTTTTTCGAACTTCTTTTCATTCTGGACAGGTGCACTGCCAATTCTGAGAGCATTGCTATGCAGTGGTTTCCGGATGCTAGGATCGTTAAGAAGGAATCTGGCAAGTGGAAGAACAGTCTTGCCGAGAACTTTCAGCTAGGTTTTGAGGCTTCGAAGGGCAACATTATCTGCACTCAGGATGCTGACGCGACAGCGCCGCATGATCTTGGGCCTTTGCTTGGCAGACTGCAAGGTGATGTAGCGTCCGTGGCTCCTACACTGCTAACGCGTAAGGATGTGGTCCTTTCTCAATCGTCTGTATTACTGGTGGGAGAAGACCCGTAGGTTTGCGCCGCTCGGTGAAGAACCGAGAGGAGCTTTTCGTCTGATAAGGCAGGAGTGTTTGGAGCAGGTTGGCAGCCTCAAGGACGTGATAGCTCAGGAAACTCAGTTGGACGTTGAGCTTAGGAACGCTGGTTATCGGTCGACTGTTGTGAAGGATATTGTCTGCTATCGCTTGAGATGGCGACGTCTCCCGCGCAACCCCCTCTTTTTCTGTTTTCAAGCCGATACTACGAGCATTCCAGAGGCCCTTTTCATACCGAGACCATCCTAGGGCCGCATGAAATAAAAAGTAGGGGGGCACCGTTTTTGTGAGGGCTTTCAGCTCACAAACGTAACTTTTTGGGACTTTACCCGGGTGAAGTTGATGTCTTGCAAGGAGTGTTCTGTAGAGGAGCACATTGCAACTTGGCTTAGAAGTAGTAGGCCTTGAAAATTTTTCGGATCCTACTACTACTTGAGAGAAGAAGAAGAGGGTTGATTTTTTTCACTCTCTTCTTCTACTTGTCACAATCAAGTTTTCAGCCGTAGCCCCCTTGCAACGTATCCTCCGAATTTTTGGTAGATACTGGCTGAAAACGTTGCAATCAAGTTTAAGCTATGCTGAATGGGTTTAGAAGTAGTAGTGCGTCAACCGTCGCCGAAAACGCGGACTACTACTTCTTTCAATTCCCTTTTGCTTGGGATTTTTCCATGCATCTAAAACATCATCCAGTAGCAACCATCGCAGTCTCACCGATGCGATCGCCATTTGGGGTTCTTGAAATTGAACGAGACGACATCGTAGGGTTCAAGGAAAAGATAGTTCTCGAAGACAAGCTTGTCAGCATCGGCACTTACGTCTTCAATCATTCAATTCTGGAATACTTGCCATTGTTCATTACCCATTAAGAAGTCGTTGTCTTTTTCCAAGTCACTTCTTCTCTGAGGCTTCTACTCTTTTTTTTGACCTTTTCAACTTCGCTCAGAACGCTCTTTTCTTTGATTTCTTCTTTTCGTTTCTCATTGGACTTCAAAATCAGTTTCAGAAACTCAGAGTCATAGCTTTCCAGCAACAGCTCAACGTCTGGAATCAGGCAGTGTCCACCAATCACCCCTGGAAACATCACTGGTCTATCAAATCTAACTCTATGAGTGTCTTCAATGAAGTCCACAACATCGTCAAACTCGGCTCCAAAATGTCTGCTGATCCTCTGCATCTCCTGGAAACACGCGACCATCCAAGCCCTATAAGTTCCTTGAACCCAGCTTATGATGCGTCTTTTTAATAGCTTTTAGGAAAACTTATATTCTTGTATACCTTTTGTATACATAGTGTCTGCAATGGTGCAAACAACAGTTGTAACCACCCGCATCAAAAAGGAAATCAAAGAAGCTCTGGAAAAAGCCGGTGTCAACATCTCAAGCGTCATCAGAGAACACTTGGAAGAACTCACGTGGAAACTTCAACTTAAAGAACAAACTGAAAAACTAAGGAAACTTCTTGAAAAGGTCAAACCATCCGAACCGGGATTCGCAACAAAGTCGGTGAGGGAAGACCGTGAAAGTCATTGACTCCTCAGCTCTAATCAAATATATAGCAAAAGAAGAAAACTGGGAAAAAGTCGAAGAACATCTAAAAGAAGGATGCGTTACACTGGATCTTGCCGTAAAAGAAACCGCCAACGCATTAGTAAAGAAAGCGCTTAAAAGCGAAGTTAACTCCGAAACCGCAAAAGAAATAATCAATTATCTGCCCAGAATAGTCAGAATTACACCACAAAAAGAACACTTTTCAAAAGCCTTGGAAATAGCTATAAAAAATAAAATGGCGATTTACGACGCGTTGTTTATAGCATTATCAGTAAACACAGACACACCCCTATTAACTTCAGACGAAAAGCAAGCAAAAACCTCAAAAGAATACGGTGTAGCAGTAACTCTCATATAAAACCCAACCGTCATCCACACCCCGCAACTAAGTCAAAGAACTCAGCACAATACACTATGATTGTCAACTCCAAATTTCTTCATTAACTTCTTTTGAAGAGCTTCTGCTCTTTTCCTAACCTTTTCAACTTCCCCTTTGACACTTTCATCCCTAATTTCTTCTTTCCGCTTTTCATTCGACTTCAAAATCAACCGCAGAAGCTCAGAATCGTAACTTCTAAGCAGCAGTTCGGTGTTGGGAATAATGCAGTGTCCGCCGATTACTCCTGGAAACATTACTGGCCTATCAAATCTCAGACGATGTGTGTCCTCAATAAAATCTACAATATCATCAAAACACGCATCAAAATGTCTGGAGATTCTGTGCATTTCTTGGAAGCATGCAATCATCCAGGCCCTATAGGTGGTCTCGAACAGTTTTGCCAATTCTGATTCCAGAGAGCTTTTCAGGACCTTGGTTTTCAAGCCAAGTTCTTGGAAATGTTTGCTCGCAGCTTCTCCGGCTTTGGCGTTTGCGCCACCGACGTATTTTGTCCAGCGTTTCAATTCCCACTTCACGTGTTCTAGGCTTTCGTGTACTCCGCGAACGGGAGAGTGAGCAACGAGGCACTCGCAGCGCTTGGACACTTCTTTTGTTGTTCCAGGCGTGACCGTGCTGTTTATGATTACGAGTTTAGGCTTGAACTGCTTCGCGTAGTTTGCCACGGTGCTTACGAACTTTTCTTGGTTAACGCAGGGAATACAGACGTGCATGACGTCCACCTCTTTGACCAGGTCTTTCTTGTGCTGTCCAACCTCGCCCATCTTGGCCTCGTCCAAGTCAATCCCATGAACAATGAAACATCCGCTTTCATCTAGCAGCTCGAACAGCGGACGACCAACTTCGCCCAAGCCAACTACTAGTACCTTTTCTTTTGGCACCTGTTTTCACTCCGGTAGAAACAACATGTTAACCGCCAAACTATTTAAACCTCACACAGCTTAATGGAAAACAAAACGAAGGGAAAACCATGGCAGAACCAAGAATAGGAAAAGGCGTAATAATTGGCGAACATGTTCAACTCGGAAAAGACATTGTGATTTGGAATTATGTGGTTATAGGCGACAACACCAGCATCGGTGATGGAACGCGTGTGGGGAGTTTCTGCGATATAGGTCGGGATGTTGTGATAGGCAAGAACTGTATAATACAGGCTCACGTGACGGTTTCAAACGAGTGCAGGCTGGGTGACAATGTTTTCATAGGGCCGAACAGCAGCTTGTTGAACGACAAATTCCCGCACAGCAAATGCCTAACGCCTACCGTGGTAAAAAACGACGTGATTGTCGGTGGATGTGTTACGATACTCCCGAACGTGACGGTAAATGAGAATTCTGTAATTGCAGCAGGAAGCGTAGTAACAAAAGACGTGCCACCTGGAACTGTCGTAAAAGGTGTACCTGCAGAGACCATGATGACGAGAAGAGAATACGAATCAGAAAGGAAAAAATTCATCGCCGTCGGAAAATCCTGAAAAGGATTTGTCGAGTTACAGACACTCAGTTGCGCGCATTTTTTATAATTGCTCTGTCTTATCGGCGGATTTCTTCTGTGATTACCCTTTCTATGACGTCCAAGGGATTTTCCAGACTCTTTAGAAGGTTTTCAACGTCCCATTTCTTGCCCAGTAGTCTTTTGGCGTAGTCAAGTATTTTATCGGGGCCTATGGTGAAGATTGGAAATCCTTTCTTGAACAAGTAATCATTGACATGGATTCTGTGAAATGACGGAATAACTATTGTTGGAATTCCCTGCAAAGAGGACTCTCTGGCCAATGTTCCACCGGCACTAATGACTAGGTCCGCTTGAGAGACCATGCTGGCCGAGTCCACGAACTCTTTCGGGACGATTAAACCTTTTTCTGGCGGTTTTCCGTAACGAGGCAAAAACAAGACGTTACCCATTGAAGCTAATTTCTTTGCCAAGGTTATTGTTAGATCTTCTCTTCCTTGAGCGTATGCAGCTTTTGTCTCAAGCTCTCTTATTATAATCAATGGTTTTCCATAGTCATACTTGACGCTGGGTCTGAAGTCTCTGATCCAGGCAACCTCATCTACCCCGTCAAACCAGAATATTTTTTTATTCCCGTAACCCTCAACACAGTACTTTGGCAAAGCCTTTGAAACCACCAGAAAATCGACTAACGGCAGAGTCAGCCTATTTGCAGCTTCAGCATGAGGAGTGTCATGCGTCGCAATGCTTGGTATCCCCAATCCAAAGGCAACTCTGCATATCTCTATTGGGTGATGTGATATAGCCAGATCTGGTACGCCTTCCTCAAACATGCTGCAAAACAGTAACTGCCGCTTCGTACTTTCTTTGAGTCTGGACAACAATGAAGTCGGATCGTACTTGCCAACAATCACAAAGGGCTCACCGAGCAGGTTTGCCAGTGCCAGAGTGTCTGGATGTTTCCTAGTGGTCAGCATGACTTCATGACCCAAGGTTCTGAGTCTTCTCGCTATGACAACACCATATCTTACTTGTTTGCCAGTACAGGCATCATACCAAACCTTCGTTTTCCCACCTTCAAAGATTTGTGTCGCTATGCGAAGCTTAGTTCTTGCAACTTCAGTCTTGCTGTATAGGGAGATGACATCTTCATATTTATTCTTGATGAGTCAAACTTTAATAAAACAAGTCATTTGTAAAATCGATAAGGGGCCGGTCGTCTAGCTTGGTTAGGACATTGGCTTTACGAGCCAAAGGTCGCCGGTTCAAGTCCGGCTCGGCCTACTATTTTCAGAAATAGAGCCTGATTCAGGCTCTTCCGTTTGTGCACTTCTTTCAGGCTGCTGGTATTGTTGTGGTAAAGTTTTCCCAAGGAGGCACCATTTATCAAATCCTCGCGTGATGCATCGCAGACAGAGTTCTCTCGGTTCCCGAAGCAATGCGGTAGCTAGGTGGATAACATGTGGCTACTCAGCAAGGATGTTTTCTTTTTTATCGCAAAAGCGAGCGTTATTGAGGCTAGGCCTAGCAACAGAATTATGGTTGATGAGAACTCCGGTACCACCATGTAGGCATCGTTTTCTCTAATGGCCATGTTTCCAGCCTTGTCGTAAGCTGCAATCTGAAACTGAACTGTAGTGTTATGTGGCTGTTGCGGTATTATCACACTCCATAGAGCACTTACCCCATCATAGGTCATCGTGGTGTTCCACCATTGACCGAAACAGTCCCTAAAAGAAAACAAGACTTTGCCTACTCCGCTTGCATCAGCGGGTTCAGTAATGTTTGCTACAACTCTCACTGTGTCATTTGCCGAAGGTTGTTCGGGTGTCCAATCAACCTCAACAATTTCTGGAGGAAACATATCGGATACCGTGTATGAGTACGTTGATGAGGTATACCAGTTTCCGTTCGTGTCATTCGTATAAATCCTGTACTGGACAAGAGTCATGTATGGTTGAGAAGGAATTGCCGCGTTAAAGGTATCATCAACTTTAGTCATCGAAACATTTTGCCATGTCAGATCATAGGTGTAGAAAAGCAAGACTTGGTCAACCTCTGCATCGCCGGTGATGGCAACCGAAACAGCAACGTCTTCATTATAATTTGGCGTGACAGGGGTTCTAGAAGGACTTCCCACAAGAAGAACTGGTGACGCAAAGACTTCTACGTCGTCGAAATATGTTTGAATCTGGTTGTAGCATTGACTTATCGAAAACGCTTCGATTTCGTATAAAGGGTTTTCAGTTTCAGGCGGTGAGGTTGTTGTCACATTGAGGTTTTCCCCGCATAACACACCATCTACCCAAACAGAATATGTGTCACTAGGTCTGTCGAGAATCAACGTGATTTTGTACCATTTATTGGCGACGTAAGGCTGCAGAATTTTACCATCCGAAACAATTGTGCCATCGTCCTGGAAGCAAACTGGCGCAACTTCTCTAGATGTACTAGGAGATGTCCAACTGGTGAAACTTACCCGCGCATCGTCACGATTCCCCCCTCTTGTCTCGGCAACTCTTACGCTCACTTGAAAACCGATCTCTGAGGCGTCCGTCGTAAACCGTTTGGCGGCGAAGGCAGCCCATCCATCGAGTCCTAAAAGTTGTAAAGATCTGGTCGGAGATGCAGAGACATCATCATTGATAATCTGATACGCACTTCCAGCTCCATCAAACCATAATTCCCACCCGCCACCATAGGGGAAAGTGCCAACGTTGTATCCCTCAAAATCATCTTCAAACAACACGTTCGTTTCAGTTGCTTTTGTTACGTCACCTGAAATTTTGAAGGCCAACGTTGTCGAAATGATTAGAAGTAATGTCATCACCACTACAAAAACTATTATTCTCTTCGACAACTTCTCTCTCTCCAAATCATATGAATAGATAACTTATTGATAAGTTTTTTCATTCAACTATCGGTGACCAAAGAGCTAGGCGTGTTTCCAGAAAAGTTAATAGGACCATGGCAGTAAGAAGCGGCATTAAGAGAATCAAGCCGAAAACACTGTTACTTGCATAAGTTGGAGGCTGTCTATAATAAGAAACGGATATGTAAGTTACGGTAAACGAGTAAAGATCGGGCAGAACTGCATTATTGGAGAGAACGCGTCCATAGGTGACGACGTCATTATCTTTCCTAATGCCTACATTGGTGAAAATGCCAAAATAGGAGACGGCAGCATTATCCAGTTTGGTGCTTTCATAGAGCATGATTGCAACGTAGGAAGTCACACTAGGATAGGCACCAACGCCGTGTTGAGAAGAGAAACTAACATTGGCGATAACTCCATCTTTGGCTCATTGAGCGCCAGCGAAGGGAAGAATTGGATTGGCAACAACGTTCTCGTACACACCCAGTGTCACATAACCACAGGAATAATTATCGAGGACTGGGTGTTCATTGCCCCTGAATTCGTCGGTGCCAACGATCTACAAATTCTACACGGAAGAAGGAACATAGAGAAGTTCATACCTAAAGGGCCTCACATCAAATTTGGAAGCAGGATAGCAGTAAACGTCACTGTCCTTCCCGGGGTAGTCATAGGCCGAGAATCCCTTATAGGTGCATCGAGCCTCGTGACTAAGGATGTGCCAGACTTCTCCATCGCATATGGCGTGCCTGCCAAGGTCGCAAAAACTATAGAAGACAAGTGGAGACTGCCCGAAAAAATGTACGAAGAATTTAGAAAGAGGGTAAGCGAAGAGTATCTAGCGAAGTTTATCGATAAACTCCTTAGCGACTATAAATAAGCATGTAGGCCCACACGCATCTTAATAAGAGCGGTCTAGACGAAAAGAAAAGCTTTTACATAAAAGACTGCCCTTGAAAGCTTCTGCAATGAGTCTCATCTATTTGCTGGAGGACCAAGCAGTTCCGGGTCATGAGACTCTATACATATCATCAGCATCCTAAAAAACATCTAAATAAACCTATATGGTGTTACCTAACTCCAGAGGATCTCAAAGCTCTAAGAATTACATGAAACAGAAGTTCCATTGCACAAAACATACACAAAACAGCGACAGTGCAGAAAACCTTAATTTAAGACTGTATAGTGAAAACAAAAGAGAAAATGTGAGGGCCGGTCGTCTAGCTTGGTTAGGACATTGGCTTTACGAGCCAAAGGTCGCCGGTTCAAGTCCGGTCCGGCCCACCACACCCACTTCCCGGCAGGAAGATGAATGTCTGAAGAAGCATCTGCTCTGTGAACCTCCTACCCCTCCTCATATAGATTAAACTAAACATTGACTTGCCGCCGCATGGATGATAGAACTTAATATCTCGCAATAGTTTTGTCTAGGCGTTGAAGAGTCGGATTTCAAGGGTGTGGAAGGAAGCGAGGAGATGGGTGCCAGGGCGATTAGCAAGACTGATGTTTTCTTGATGTCGTGTTTGATTATTTTTTGGGGCAGTTCCTTCGTTGTCGTTAAGGAAGCGATGCAGGAAGGCTTGACTCCAGTTGCAGTGGCTACTTTCAGGTTTCTCACCGCGGGCGCACTTTTCCTCATAGCCCTTCTCTTGGCCAAGAATAGAAGACGAAACTTCAAGGTTCTAGTCGAGAGAAGGGATTTGCCGACATTGCTGGTTCTGGCTCTCACAGGCATCACCTTCTTCTTCATCATCCAGTACACTGGCATACAGATGGCAAGCGCTTCAATCGCTGCAATTGTCGTGTGTCTCCTTTCCCCAATTCTGATTTCTGTTCTCTCAGCCAGAA
>JALHSQ010000223.1 GCA_022865885.1 Candidatus Bathyarchaeota archaeon
GTTTCCGCATAGCGGTGGAGGTTGTGAAAAATATGGACTCCCCGGGTGCGGATGGTCAGGATGAGACTTTTTTTGAGAAGGATAATGAGGGTGTTGATCGTAACGTTGAAGCCCTCAATACGAATGACCGGGAAGAGCAAACCCATCTCGGTGTCACAGTCTTGGTAGCCGCCCTGGAAGCGCCGTCCCTCTGTCATTCGTGTCAGGAGCTGCTGGACCATCTCTTGGGAAAAGCCGAATTTGGTCGCTATGTCTACGGCGTCTCTCGGAAGGTCGTCCACCTTACTGTCGACCCACGCGAGCGAGGACTGCTCGAGTAACGGAAAGAAATCCTCAGGACGACTGGATCGTTTGCTGTGAGTCCCACTCTCTAAAAGAGCGATGCAATAACTCAGGTTTTCCTCTTCGGACAGAGCATCACCCCTATCAGGCGCGTTAGTCATATGTATCCCTCACGAATTCGCACGCATACTGTCCCTTGAAGTAGAGAATTAATAAGGATTTCCTCGTTAGTAAGTCGCCCATCTCGGATAGACGAGCTAGCTAGAGCGCGCTCATAAATGAAGAATTCCTTTTGCAATCCACCACGCGCGCTAAGAGAAAAAGACAAAGGAAGACTATGCGATAGGTGACTGAAGGAAGTGGAAATCAGATGGTGAGTTCATGAGGAATGATGAATGTATCATCAAATTTCTGAATAAAGACGGACGAGTGCTCCAATCGTTTCAAAGAGACAAAGAAGGTTGGTTTGAAACCAGTTCTAAGGGATTAGTTCGACGATGCACAGCCGAACAAACACTATCCCATCTGTTGCCTCCTCTTGCTGGTGTCAGCAGAGCACTTGTCAAGGTGGAAAGGATATCACCTAAGACGTCGAGGTGAATGCCACCTTAAACTAGAACATGACTTTGCAAATCTTCATAAGTCCAAGATAGAATCGAAGCAAAAACTGTCGATGCTAAACAGATTTGGTGCGCGCTGCTCCTGTGTCCTCCGGGGGACCCGAGCACCCTCTTCAGAGTAGTGTTAGGAAAAAATGATGTAGAACAAGGAATCATCTTTTCCACAAACGATAAGTAGGTCCAGGATCTCAGTAAAAATGCATGGCAGACGCTGTCAGGTGTCGGGATTGTCCCCAGTTTAATTCTTCGTACTCGTATTGCCTGAAACAGGGGTGCAAAGTCTGTGAGTGGCAGAACTGTGGGATAGCGCGCGCGTAGATGGTTCTTGAGGTTTCCAGACCCTCTCTTGAGTACTTGAACATTTGAATAAATATTCTTATAAGCTTGTATGCGTTTAATAACTTAAGTGAATAATAGAGGTGAAAAAAGATGCCAGAAGCAGTGTTTGAGATAATCAAGGATAAAGTGGGGAAATTCAGGTTTCATTTAAAGGCTGCGAATGGGGAAATCGTAGCCACGAGCGAAGCGTATAATTCTAAGCAAAGTTGCCAAGACGGAATCAAATCAGTTAAAGAAAGTGCCCCAAAAGCTACGGTCAAAGACCTGTCAGCTTAGAACGAAGAATCGATATCCTTACCATTTTTTTTATTTATATGCTAAAAATCGCGCGCGCATCACTTGATTTCTAAAGTTAAAGAAACGCCCTGAACTTTTGGCATCAAAAGATACTGGTTTTAATAATCTTGATGTTGTAAGGGGAGAATGCAAGTACTATAAGGACACACCACTAGCGCGCGTAAAAGTTCAGAATAGAACTGTGACAGGCCGTGGGGGGGTTGGATAAAAGTTTAATCCCTCATCCACATATGTTGTTCGCGAGAACGTATAACCCTGACTCTTCAACCGGCTCAAGGGTGTCATGTGACAAAGTGGAAGATGTACAGGATATCGGAAAAGACTTGATGAGAGGGAAAGCAGATGGACGACAAGACTTTGGCGTTGGTCGGCTTCTTCGCCCCCTGTATCGTTTATCTCTCTATTGGGGTGTCAATCCTGTTCTCCCCGTGGTGTAGTTGGCAGAGAAATGCTCTGAGTGATCTAGGGCATTCGGTGAAGAGTCCGGTCGCTCCGATCTTTAATCTCGGCGTGTTGTTGACCGGCTTTCTCACAATCGTGTATGCCGTCACTGTCTTGAAGAAACATGCACCGTACACGTGCATCTGTCTGGTCGTCTCCGCCAGTATCCTTCAACTCGTCGCCACCTTCGACGAAGTCTACGGGTCCCTTCATGGCGTGGTGGCCATCCTGTTCTTTCTCTCACTCTGGGGGACGGCGGTCGTCAATGCCATTGAGAAGAGGTCACGGTTAGCCCTCCTCGCGTTCCTTGGGGGTCTCAGTGCGTGGCTCCTCTACGGGATGGAGGTCTACAGTGCAGGCATCGCTGTCCCAGAAATCGTCTCCTTTGCCGCGGTCGCCTCCGTCCTGCAAGTCTCAGCGATAAAAATCTACCTTCGCACACAGTGAGGGTCCCGCGAGCGTGTGCAGACACACACGTAGCGCACGCGACTGTTAAGCTTCTGTTTCTCCCTCGTGACCCCGTGACGCTATGAGTCTGGCTGCTTTGAGTATGTCGGTGACCTGCCGAGCCCGGAGTGCGCGCGCTGGCTTGTCCCTAAATTCGTTAACGTTTATTTGGGTTGGGATCTCGTATTTCTTGAGTAAACGTCCAAGCTTAGGAGGTGAATCCAAGCGGGACAAGATGACTACGAGACCCTAGAAACCCTTTTCAGAAACATCGACTTAAGCTTTGCCAAAGTAACCCTGCTCGGGTGCTTCCACACGGATGGCCCCGGCAGACCTCCAAGGAGCCCTTTAGGGCTTTTCAGAACATTCATCGTCATGAGAATAAAGGCTGTCCGCAGCCTAAGAGAGATGAGCCGCATCCTCGACACGGATCTACGGCTGAGAAGACTGTGCCTAATCAAGCCAGGTGAAGCAGGATACCCTAGAAGCGTTCTCAGCAGGTTCATCCGCAGAGTCGGAGAAGGCAACCTCACCAAGA
>JALHSQ010000031.1 GCA_022865885.1 Candidatus Bathyarchaeota archaeon
AAGAAGCAAGGAAGGATCAGCTAGTCTCACACTTACTTCTGTATACTTCTTGATCGAGGCTTGATCTGGGAGATTCATTCAGCTTCTGCTCCATAATGAGTTGATCCCGTAATGTATCGTATAATGACCGTGAGAAATGTATGGTAAAACCCTTGTGACATACCAATCAATACTAAGGATACATCAGAAGCACCAGATTACCTCAGTAACTAGAGCGAAGAGTTACGAGATAAAACAAAAAAACCGTATAGTCTAAGTAAAAGGTACTGCAATCTATCAGCAGTTACTAATCAGGTTTAGGTGTTGCGAAACAATGACCAAAGTCTTAGTGACTTCTGCTTGGCCTTACCTAAATGCGACTCCGCATCTTGGAACAATGGTAGGCTCAATTCTGTCCGCAGACGTTTTTGCCAGATACTGCAGGCTAAAAGGCGAAGACATCGTCATGGTTAGTGGTTCAGATGAGCACGGAACACCGATTGAGGTTGAAGCTATCCGGCAAGGCGTACCACCCAAGGAACTGACAGATAGAAACCACGCAAGAGTCGTGAACCTGCTTAAGAGATGGGGAATATCGTTTGACAATTACACGAGAACCGAGAGCCCCGTCCACAAGGAGTTCGTACAAGACCATCTGACAAGAATCTATGAGAACGGATACATCAAAACTCAAGAAACAGAAATGCTATATTGTGAACACTGCGGACGATTTCTGCCTGACAGATTCATCGAAGGGAAATGCCCTTACTGCAATGCCGAACGTGCTCGCGGAGACCAATGTGACGCATGTGGAAGGTTGCTTGAGACGACTCTGCTAATAGAGCCGTACTGCGTGATCTGTAAAGGCAAGCCCGTCGCCAAGAAAACCAAACACTGGTATTTTGACCTACCAAAACTCTCACAACAGCTTTTTGACTATCTCAATGGAAACAAGCAATTGTCAAGCAGCACAAGAAACTTCAGCCTCAACCTGATAAAGGAAGGACTAAAGCCTAGAGCCATAACGAGAGACGTTTCGCGAACAGTTGAATGGGGCATCCCCGCGCCCTTTCCAGATGCAAAGGACAAGACAATCTACGTTTGGATGGAGGCCGTCCTAGGCTACGTTTCAGCAACGATAGAATACTTCAAGAACCTTGGACAGCCTGAAGGTTGGAAAGAGTTCTGGTTCAACAAAGACGCAAGGACCACCTACTTTATCGGAAAAGACAACATCCCGTTCCACACGATAATTCTCCCAGCACTATTGTTAGCCTCAGGCAAAAACTACAACCTGCCATGGAACATATCTGCAACAGAATGGCTCCAATTCAAAGGCAAAAAGTTCTCCAAAAGCGACAAATTCGGCATATGGATAGACGAAGCCCTCGAGCTTTTCCCTGCAGACTACTGGCGCTACTTCCTAATGGCTACAAGACCGGAAACAAAAGATACTAACTTCTCATGGGCCCTTTTCACAGAGAAGATAAATGCTGACCTTAACGACACATTCGGAAACTTCATTCACAGAACGCTTACCTTCATAAACACGCAGTTCAACAGCGAAATCCCACAACCCGAAACACTAGACGAGCACGCCAACAAGATCCTGAGCAATTTGAAAGAGAAAGTGGAAGCCATTGCCGCTGAAATTGAAGAATGCAAGCTAATGGCTGCTGCAAACGATGTCATAGGAATAAGCCGCATCGGAAACCAGTACCTAAACGAAAAGGAACCATGGAACCTGATCAAGAAAGACAAGAAGAAAGCAGCAACAATACTATACGTAACATCACAGATCGTCAAAGCCCTAGCAGTTGTCTCAGCACCCTTCATGCCATTTACCGCGGAAGAAATCTGGAGAACCCTAAACTTGCATGAAAGCGTTCACGTTCAAAAATGGACTGAAGCCCTAAACCCGCTACAAGCAACCCACAAAATAGCCAAAGCCAAACCACTATTCCGAAAAATAGAAGACACTGAACAAAAACTAGACGAGAAGCTAGCCAAAGCAGAAGAAAAACTGGTTAAGACACCACGAGACCCTTAAGGACCGTGAAAAACTGACGTTAAAGATCGACCTACATGTACATACCTACTACTCCCCTGATTCACTAATCACCCCAAAAGAAATCGTATTCTACGCCAAGAAACAAGGACTAGATGGAGTAGCCCTGACAGACCATGACACACTTGACGGCGCACTGAAAATAGCGAAAGAAACAGATTTCTTCATAATCCCGGGAATGGAAGTCACAAGCTTGAAAGGCCACATGGTCGCCCTCAACATCCAAGAACCGATTCCAAAAAAGCTTGGCGTAGAAGAAACCCTCGACAGAATCCATGAAGCAGGCGGCATAGCAATAGCCTGCCATCCAACGGCTTTCTTCAAAGGAAGCATAGGGAAACACGCGAACGAGAGATTCGATGCAATAGAAGTGATCAATGCTTCAGCTTTTCCCTTCAACTACTCAGTTAAACATTCACTGCAGTTTGCCTCGAAACTCAAGATGCCCCAAGTTGCGGGGACCGATGCACATTATGGACCACAAATAGGCTATGCATATACAAGCGTAAACGCGGATGCAAATGCTGATGACGTAGCGAAGGCAATATGCAAGGGATTGTCCCAACCCTTCGGCAGAGCAATACCTTGGACGCTAAGACTGAGAAAGGAATTTGCGATGCTCAAAAGAAGAATCTCGTCCTCATCAGGAAAACAAGAGTCTGATTCTCCTATACGATAAGACATAAATTGACAAGAAGCACAATACTAGAATTGGCGTTGAATCGCTTTTGGGGGTGGAGGTTTTCTTGAGAGCTGAGGCCGCCATGGCGGTGACTTCCGTCATCTGCCTTGTTCTTGCCGCTTATTTTGCACGGCTTTCGCCGCAGATGGTGGATAAAGATGATGGAACACGACTCCTGATCGTAGCGGAAGCGATTCTTGTGGCTGGAATAGTGATTCTCATCTCAATGATAAGCTCCATGATGATCAAGAGGCTCTTCAAGAGTTCGAGTTAGCATTGTCCTGCAATCAAACCTGATTGTGACGCAACTGGCCTGAGAATCGCGATGTTAGAGTGCAACCACGAATTAGCGCAGATCAGGCTCCATTTGGTAAAGATTCAAGCTTAAGTCCAACTGTCTCTCGGGTTCCCAATGTGGTTCCATATTGAAAAGCCCTGGTGCGATTGTTCCAAGCCCGCTTGAAGCATGCTGAGAATCAACGCCAGTCATCACCAGCGTGACTTTGAGTTTACCCTCTTGTTTCGGGTTCACTCTTGCACCCCAGATAACAAGCGCGTGATCATCCATCATTTCTGTAACTATTTCACCCACACGATTCGCTTCCTCAATCGTCATCTGACTATCACCCGTAACATGGATCAGCGCCCCGGTTGCACCAGCATAATCCACGTCAAGCAAGGGGCTTCTCAAAGCGTTTCTCACAGCCTCTTCTGCACGATTCGGCGCGTCTGATTCACCCACCCCGACGATAGCCATACCGCCTCGTTTCACAATGGTTCTGAAGTCTGCAAAATCAAGGTTTATCAGGCTTGGGGCTGAAATCGTTTCAACTACGCCTTTGATCATTCTTGCCAGAACTTGGTCTCCCACTTTGAAAGCTTCGCCTATGGGCAACTGTGGGACAAGATGCATGAGTTTGTTGTTGTCAATTACGACTACGGTGTCGCATTGTTTCCGCATCTCCGTCAATGCACTTGCAGCGTACTCCATGCGGCCTTTCTCAATACGAAAAGGCGTAGTAACCACGCCTACGATTATGGCGCCCTTTCTTCTGGCGATCTCGGCCACTACAGGAGCGGCTCCACTGCCTGTTCCACCGCCTAACCCTGCCGTTATGAACACCATGTCTGCCCCAGAAAGCAAGTCCTCGACGCATTTTCGTGATTCCTCAATCGCGGCTCTACCGATTTTTGGATCGCCGCCAGCGCCAAGCCCATTGGTTAGTTTTTCGCCGATCATGATTTTCCGATCTGCTCTTGAAGCGGCTAAGTGGACAGCGTCTGTGTTTATCGCTATAGATTCGGCCTCGGTGGGATTCATTTCCATCAACCCGGTCACAGTATTGTTGCCAGCACCGCCAACACCTATGATTAATGCACGACATTGACCGGGTTGCTTAGTGTTTTCGCCTATCGTGTTATGCCAAGTATATTCCAATGCATGCTCTACGCCGCGCACTTTAGTCAACGTTCTTCCTCCGCCAGACTTCCTCATTGATCAAATCGTGGATGGCAACCCGAATCGCCTCGGCCCTATTCGGATAGAATTTCTCCCCCACGAGTTGATCCAAGAGTTTTATGTAAGTCTCAGGAAGGTACAGAGTAATTAACTTCATTCTTTCTCACCCTCTAGGTGAGATACAAAACATCTATGAACGTTATAGCTCTGTATAACATGCTACAAATATGTCGCAAACATGTTTGCTACACGCCTTTTAAAGCTTGTGTAGTTCTTTTTTCAGATTTCTGTATATTCCTATGATCCATTACCCTCACGTTTTTATTCATTGCAGAATCATTTAATGCGTTGCGATGGATGACGATGCGTGTTTTCATAAAGAGTTTCGGTTGTTCCACAAATCTGGCTGACGGGGAAGTCTTGGCAGGATGCCTAGCGAAAGCCGGCTATCGTTTCGTGAACGCTTCATCCTCAGCAGACGTCGTTATCTATAACACTTGTGCAGTGAAGGGGCCGACCGAAGACAGAATGATTGAAATCATAAAACGAGCCTCCATAGGCAAGAAGTTGATCGTGACAGGATGTCTGCCCCTAATCAATCTTGAAAGGTTACGTGAAGAGACGCGTTTTGACGGCATTATCGGTCCGGCATCAGGCGACAAGATCATTGAAGTGGTGGAACGCGTCTTGAAGGGTGAAAAAGTCGCCATCTTACAAGATGCCGCGAAGGCCATACCTAGCCTAAGACTGCCTCATACACCATTGAACCCACTAATAAGCATCATTCCAATAAACTATGGTTGCTTAGGCTCATGCGCCTACTGTTGCGTGACATTGGCAAGGGGGCACATGAGGAGTTACAGCATAGAAGACGTTGTTCAAAGGGCAAGAGAGGATTTGGCTACAGGTGCCCGCGAAATCTGGCTCACTTCTCAGGATACTGCCTGCTATGGAAAAGACAGGAAAACAAGCCTACCAGCACTGATTAATACGATTTGCAAGATTGAAGGCGATTTTGCCATTCGCGTCGGCATGATGACACCGAACGCGGCATCAGACATAAGACAAGAATTATTAGAAGCCTGTCAACATAACCACGTATTCAAGTTTCTCCATCTTCCTGTCCAAAGCGGTGATGACCAAGTCTTGAAGCTTATGAGACGCTCCTACTCGGTGAAGGATTTCAAGAGACTAGTGAAGGCATTTAGAACAGTCTTTCCTGAAATCACTTTCGCTACAGACATTATCTGCGGTTTTCCTAACGAAAGCAAAGAAGCCTTCGAGAAAACCCTCCAACTAATAGATGAAGTGAAACCAGACATAGTCAACGTATCAAAGTTTTTCTCAAGGCCAAGAACACCAGCAATCAAAATGCTGGAAAACCGCGTACCGTCTGAAGAAATCAAGAACAGAAGCAACAAGCTGGCCAAACTAGCCAAGAAAGTGGCTCTTGAACGGAATCAACAGTGGATAGGCTGGACTGGCGAAATAATCATTGACGAAGTCGGCAAAGTCTCCGGCTCATGGGTAGGACGCAATTTTGCTTACAAACCCATCGTTCTAAGAAGCACCAACAAACTGCTTGGCAAGACAATGCACGTAGAAGTGGTCAAAGCTTTCCCAACATATCTGGAAAGCAAGATAGTTGAATAGCCATCAGCACTTGATTTGGAGACTTCTCCCGACATGGGAACTCTGAGTATGAGATATCTCTTTTTCTCCAAGTCAAAAGAAAGAAATCCTCTACCAACAAGATTACAAGTGTGTGAGTGCACTTTGCCATCACAAAAAACTTGACCCTAGAGCAACACATTTTCACCATGAAAAGCCTTGGGTATCTGGGGGAAGAACAAAAGTAGAAAACGGAAGGGCGTTATGTGCAGATTGCCATGAAATCATTTCGCATAAAGACCGATTGAAACGAGTGGATAAGAAACGAAAACCGAGAAACACTAAATCCATTTTTGTAGCGGTGATTTCTCTACTTCTTCTTAGCGCAAAACTCGGCTTTGACTTTTTTTTTGGAACCATCTTTGTAGCAGTAAACTCGACCTTTTCCTTTTGCCGTTCAAGATAAACGCCAAGATGTTTCTTACAAAAATAATGGTTGCAACCTTCGTCACAAGTAACTCTATATTCGACTTTTTCCATGCAATCCTTTCCGTAGAAATAATCCTCTTCTGCGTTATACATATCGCAAGAAAAATCATTTGGTTGTGGTAGTTTTGTCGCCTTTTTCATTCAATCGCCTCTTCATCAATGCTACTGGCTTTCCATCACATTTAGGGCAATACCAGAATCTGCCAATGACCATTCTCTTAGTCTTATCTTCCTTGCACTTGCCGCCGCATTTCAGGCAACGATGTGCCTTAATTAGCTTCCATTCTTTTGCTGTCTTCACTTTTTTTTCACCTTTTTTAGTTAGCAATTCTGGTTAGTTCTCGTGGTTCAGCTATAACTTTTCCGCATTTTTGCCATTTTGTTTTTCCTAGAAAAATCAGGTTATGAAGGCGAAATCAAGATGAGAAATCAGTCAGCACATGACCGATTCCCTCCCGCACAACGTTCCCATTCTTCCTGTTTCTAAGCAGCATTCAGTTTCCTTATAGGAATCCGGAGTTTGTGCTGTTTAGGGTGGCTAGACCTTTCAACAATATAGTCAGCTAAGGCGCCTAGAGGGGGTAGGGCTGTTCGGTTAAAACCAAGCGAAAAAACCTGATCGTTGACTCAAGCCAGCGTTTTCAAGATGGCTGAGGGCAAGATTAGTCGCGATTGCCATATGACATCATTGCGTAAGACTGACCGATCGACTCAGATTAGTGACAAAGCCAAGAATGACACTGCTAGGCACGGTTGCCCAAAAAAAGTAGCTTTTTTCGCATCGAACGTTACTAGGAAATCGCTTACTTATTCCTCATCCAGACAAAGCGTGTCAAATGTTTTTCCCATTTCTTTGTTGAAACCATTTGCTCAAAATCCTTGGGAAGCGAGTCATAGACATTGACGACATGCCGTTCTATCATGGAAAGAAGTTTTTCAGGAAGCGAAAGTGAGTTGAAGATCGCGTAGAAGCAGGAAGGACGCAGTGTAAACTTATTTATTCTTATTCATCCAATTACAGTCTACATTAGAGATGAGATTGTTGACTGAAGAAAACGTCATAGAGATAGGACGCATAACACATTTCTTCGCAAAAATAGATGTCGCCGTTATTGAACTCAAGAATTCCTTGAATGTCGGCGAAGCCATAGTCATCAAAGGACCAAGCACCGATTTTGAACAAGTCGTTGATTCAATGCAAATCGAACACAAAAATGTTCAGAAGGCTGAAGCTGGACAAAGCGTTGGCTTGAAAGTGCAACAGCGCGTAAGGGAAACAGACACCGTCTACAAGAAGGTGTAACTACCCAGTAAGCCTGCGGCCGTCAGTTCTGCAAATGACAGAATAGAGAAGTATTTTCCGACATGTGACTTCGAATTCCAGCAAACCCATGAGTCTTCTTAGCCCTTGCGTCTGATTCGATCTTTCCAAACCGATAAGAAAATAAGTTCTATGACAATACGATAGCATGATTCAAACGCCTGCAGACCCCAAGAAAATGGAGTAAGATGCTCTAATGTTTGATAAGGAGAAAATCAAGGAAATAAAGCTGGAGCACGAACGTTGGGAACAAACCACGTTGCCAAATTGGCTGAAGCAAAGTCATGAAAGAAAGAACGAGTTCCGAAACCACTCAGGCATGCAAATAAGACGCCTCTACACGCCAGAAGACATCAAATCAATGGACTACGTTCATGACCTAGGCTTCCCAGGAGAATACCCATTCATCCGCGGCGTACATGCAACAATGTACCGAGGCAGACTGTGGACAATGAGAATGTTCTCAGGATTCGGAACAGCAGCACACACAAATCAACGCTTCAAATACTTGCTAAAAGAAGGTGAATCAGGGCTCAGCACCGCATTCGACTACCCAACAATCATGGGCTACGACTCAGATCACCCAATGGCAAAAGGAGAAGTAGGCATCTGCGGAGTCGCCATATCATCATTGCGAGACACGGAAACCCTGTTCAACGGCATACCCTTAGACCAAGTCACGACTTCCATGACCATTAACGTTCCTGCACCTGCGCTGCTTGCCATGTACATAGCAGTCGGCGACAAACAAGGCATACCCAGAGAGAAGCTTGGTGGCACAACACAAAACGACAACCTAAAGGAATTCTTCGCCCAAAAACTGTGCATCTTCCCACCGAAACCCTCCGTAAAACTCACAACCGACGTAATAGAGTACTGTGCCAGACACCTGCAACGATGGAACCCTGTGAGCATAAGTGGTTACCACATAAGAGAAGCAGGCGCGAACGCCGTTCAAGAACTAGCATTCACGCTGTACGATGGAATAAGCTACGTTGAATCCACCCTCAAAAGAGGACTGAAGGTTGATGACTTCGCCCATCGCTTATCATTCTTCTTCGCATCCCACAACGACTTCTTCGAGGAAATAGCCAAGTTCCGAGCAGCCAGAAGAATATGGGCGAAAGTAATGAAAGAGAGATTCCATGCTAGGAATCCAAGATCTATGTGGATGCGCATGCACATCCAGACCTCGGGATGCACGCTGACACCTCAGCAACCATTAAACAACGTGACACGAACAACAATTCAAGCTCTGGCAGCAGTGTTGGGAGGAACCCAATCACTTCACACGAATTCCTTCGACGAAGCCTTATGCTTACCGACAGAGTATGCTGTGAGAGTCGCATTGCGCACACAACAAATAATAGCCCATGAGAGCGGTGTGACAAACACAGTTGACCCGATGTCAGGCTCATACTACATAGAAGCCTTAACCAACGAAATGGAGGAAAAAGCAATGGATTATATCCACAGAGTAGATGACATGGGCGGAGCGATTGTGGCTATTGAAAAGGGCTTCTTCCAGAAGGAAATCGCTGACAGCGCCTACAAGTACCAGAAAGAAACCGATGAGAAGAAACGAACAATCGTTGGCGTAAACGATTTCACCATAGAAGAGAAAGAATGCCCAATAGACATCTTGCGCATCGACCCTAAGACTGAAGAAGAGCAAGTTGCCAGTCTGCAAAAACTAAAAAGGGAGAGGGACAACAGAAAGGTGAAAGAGGCTCTCGAAAAACTCCACTATTCAGCAGAAAAAGATGAGAACCTCATGCCCACAATAATCAACGCAGTCAAAGCCTATGCAACAATAGGCGAAATAACCGAAGTACTACGCCAAGTTTACGGAGAATACAAAGAGCTCATAATCGTTTAAGGGAGGGGAAAACATGCAAAGTGCAAGAAAGATCAGAGTACTAATAGCAAAACCAGGACTCGACAGCCACGATAGAGGAGCAAAAGTCGTAGCCCGTGCATTGAGAGACGCTGGAATGGAAGTCATCTACACGGGCTTAAGACAAACGCCAGAACAGATAGCTGAGACAGCCCTACAGGAAGACGTAGACGTCATAGGACTAAGCATCCTATCAGGCGCCCACCAAACACTTTTTCCAAGAGTAATGGACCTCATTAAACAAAAGGGACTAACAGACGTCATGGTTTTCGCAGGTGGAATAATCCCCCAAGAAGATGTACCAGAACTGAAGAAAATAGGAATCAAAGAGGTTTTTGGACCAGGCACCACGACGGAAACGATAATACGCTACGTGTTTGAGAACGTGCCGAAAAAAGCCTAAGCATCAAGATGTGCTGGCCTTTTGACCAAAATTCAAGAGACAGTTCAGGGCATACTTGCGGGAAACCGAAGAACAATAGCTAGAGCAATGACCATTGTTGAAAACAACATTAACGGTGCTCACGAAATAGTCGCTCAAATCTATCCCCATACGGGAAGAGCACACATCATAGGTCTAACCGGCCCAGGCGGCGCCGGAAAAAGCACATTAATCGGGAAAATCGTTCGCGAATACAGAAGGAAAGGCAAAACGGTAGGCGTTGTTGCCGTTGACCCTACCAGTCCATTCACAGGCGGCGCGTTCCTTGGCGACAGAATTCGCATGCAGGAATTGAGCACTGACGAAGGCGTTTTCATACGCAGTATGGCATCGCGGAACTATCCTGGAGGATTAGCTAGAACAACCAAAGACGTTGTCAAGATACTGGACGCTGCAGGCAAGGAAATAGTTCTCGTTGAAACCGTAGGCGCTGGACAATCCGAAGTGGAAGTAATCAAGGTGGCGCAGACAATAGTCGTCGTATTTGCACCCGGTCTAGGAGACGAAATCCAAGCAATAAAAGCGGGAATGATGGAAATAGCGGACATTTTCGTGGTAAACAAGGCTGACCGTGAAAATGCCGACAAAACTGTGATGGACATTCAAGCGATACTTCAATTGAACGACAAAGAGAATATGTGGAAGCCGCCAATAATGAAAACGATCGCTCTCACTGGCGACGGAATCCCACAACTTGTCGAGAAGATGGAGGAACACAAGTGCTTCCTCGGAGGCAACGTGGAATGCAAACGGAATCTACAGAAAAACGTGGCTGAAGAGGAACTCGCCGAGGCGATAAAACAGGAAACAGCAAACTCGATAATAGAAGACCTGAGAAAAGAAGGAAAGCTCGAAGAGCTACTTGAAAGGATTCTGAAAAAAGAGATAGATCCGTCTTCTGCTGCCGAAGAACTCCTGAGAGGCAGAATGAGAAGGCACTGATAAGAATGCCAAAACTTGAAAAAGGACTCGTTCAGGTGTACACTGGAAACGGAAAAGGAAAAACTTCAGCCGCATTCGGGTTAGCACTCAGGGCAACTGGCCGAGGCCTAAAGGTTTTCATGATACAATTCATCAAAGGCGGATTCGATTATGGCGAGTTGCACATCATAGACAGACTCCCAAACGTTACGTTGAAAGCCTTCGGAAGAGGAAAATTCATAACTGCGAAGCCGCCCGAGAAAAAAGACGTCGATCTCGCAAACGAAGGGCTCCAACTGGCCAAAGACATCATTGAAAGCGGGGAGTATGACATAGTCATCTTGGACGAGATAAACGTCGCTGTAGACTTGAAGCTAGTAGACCTTGGAGAAGTATTGGATCTGGTGAGGAATAAGCCAAGTCACGTTGAGCTCGTGTTAACCGGACGCAACGCCCCAGAGCAGCTGATTCAAATTGCGGATCTTGTCACTGAAATGAAAGAAGTTAAGCATCCCTTCAATAAAGGGTATCAGTCGCGGAAAGGGATTGAATACTAGTTCCATTTCCGAGTTTAGACGTACATTAGTGGTTTGCTTCTATCGTCACAGTCTTTCTGCGGCTCACTACTATGGCTGAGGACAGTGCACTAATGGCTGCAATCAATGACACAAGCAAGATGACTTCCAACGGAAACGTCCACGTTTGCTGCGGGTTCCTAAACTCAGATATATCTGTTTTGATTTGACCTACTCCTTGAACTAGTATCGTCGCGACGTCTCCATCCATGGCTATTATTGTGCCATTCATCAATCCAATTGTCGTTTGGACAGTCACTGCGGTTTCCTTCACGGCCAAGATATCCAAGAAAATGTTGTCAAGTGTTGCGTTTATGGCCGTCAGGTTAAGCTTCACCGTGTTCAAGTCTGCTTGAACCACTGCTATCCCGTCCTTGATCTCAACTACTTGCTTATTCATCAGTGACATTGTGCTACTAACTGAAAAGCATTTGAAAGAAGCTCCCTCGCTTCGCGTAGTGTCGGTAAGGTAGCTTGCTTCAACAACAAGTGTATATGTACCCGTCTCGTTTTGCGTTAGAGTGTATGGTGACTTGTACAGCCCAACTGCGACTGGTTCGACTGCCAAGTTTTCAGTTGACCCGTCGGGTTTGTAAAGCATGGCTCCCGTTATGTTTGCGGTGACTGGCTGTCCTTTGAAGGTCGTTTGGATGTAGTATTCCGCCACCTCACCTATGAAATAGGTTGATCCCACGTCTATCTGAACAACAAGCGGGGTGACATCGGTTACTGTGAAAGCTGTAGACAGGTAGTTTCCTTCAGCGTCTTGTACTTTCACAGACTGCATACCTGCGGCAGCGTTGGGCACGTTAAAAGTGAAAGTGAAATTTCCGAATTCATCAACGGTTGCGAATCCCATTAAGACATCATTAAACATTAGCGTTAGCGAAGTCCCAAGCAAGAAGTCTCTTCCCATGGCCGTCACTTTCGCTCCAACAGAATCCGCAGACTTGCTCAAAGTAAGCATGGTGTGTGCCGATACCGTCGAGGTGACTCTGTTGTTGTCAACTGCCGTCTCTCCATCCACTGGCACTACGTATAGCGTGACGTTGAAGAATCCCTCAGATAATGGAGTCCACGAGAGATTAACCGTCACTGCAGCTCCACTAGTCAGATTTCCAATGAAAGCTGAACCTACAAGGCTGCTATTGACTAGAAGCTCTGCAGTAACGTTATATTCGTCACTTGTACCCGAGTTTAGGACAGTAACGTGAAGAGCTGCAGTGTCTTCCGGTTGGATGTATTTCGGCTTTGTCCAATCGAGTATTAGCAAGTCATGCTCAGGGGCTACCTGTTCAACAGCTCTTCTTGCATTTATTCGTCCATAGCCGTAGTACTGGTCAAAGCCAGATTCTCCCAAATCGTCGGCAGTGGATCTCAATCGAGCACTCACCCAATCTCTAGTAGCATCTGGGAATTTGCTCCAAATGAGTGCGGCCACGCCTACAACGTGAGGACAAGCCATTGACGTTCCGCCCATATTTGCGTAGTTCATAGCATAACCCAAGTCGTTCATTGTTACGTGGTACGTTGGCATTGTTGAGAGGATGCTGACTCCCGGTGCGGCTAGTTCAACCCAGTCGCCATAACTCGTGAAATAGGCAGAACTATCGCTTTGGTCCGTCGCAGTGACAGCAATGACCTCCTTATAGGCAGCGGGATACGTCTTCGTGTTTGATGCACCATTTCCTGCAGAAGCCACTACCAAGACTCCGTGAGCGTAAGCGTATCTGATTGCATCGTGAATCAGGTTGCTGTCGCCTTCTCCACCCCAACTGTTGCTCAATATCTTCGCGCCGCGATCAACAGCGTCTATGATAGCCTGGGCAAGGTTGTCTTCCTTGCCGGTTCCGTTGTTGTCAAGACCTTTTTCGGCCAGTATTCTGATTTGGGCAAGACCGGCAATGCCGACATTGTTGTTCAGGGCAGCAGCGATTATGCCCGCGGTATGAGTCCCATGTCCATGGTCATCCAGAGGATCACCGCCACCGTTAACCCAGTTACCTCCCCCTGCAACGTAATTCGCTGCAAGATCAGGATGGTTGTAATCGATCCCTGTGTCGATTACAGCTACAAGAACTGACGAATCTCCTACCGTTGTGTTCCATGCATAGTCCGCTCCTATCTTTTGCGGTCCCCATTGGACAGCCCAGTAGGGATCATTAGGTTCGAATTGCGCTTTGAATTCCATGCGAGGCTCTATGTATCGAGAAAAGCCGCTCACGTGAACTCTTCTAGTAAATGAAAGAGCAACAGTAGAAGGCAAGTCGGCAACAATAGCGACAGCCTCGCCCCCCATCGAAACCTCATTAACAATTCTGCCTCCAACCTCACCGACCAGACTCGCCAGACCACTGTAGCTTCCCGGAGAAGTCACGTTTAACCCAACTACAAACTCGCAAGACTCACCATCGAGTGGCGAAAGAGGAACATTTTCAGTAGCCTGACTGAGAACTGCCTCTTTGCCAAGACTGACATCAGAAACCGCCAAGTCAGGTGCGTGTCTTGCTCCAAGCGACGTAGCAACGACGAATGTGGTTTCAACATTAATCATTGCACAAACAACAAGCATTACGATTACAATTCTAAAATACTTCAGGGTTCGTGACATATGCAACATCCATGTGAACTGCTTCAGATCTATAATCTAGCCCACTTGCTACGTCAATATAAGAGTTTAGAGAGTCAATGCTTGAGAGGCTCTTTACCCGCCATTTGAACTGCACACACAGAATATTCGTCTACAATGCTGATCTTCCCATGACGCAGAATCTGCAGTGGTTACACGGTGATCAGCGAGTACAATTCCTTTGTCACATACTCCAAGTACTTCTCCTTGTCGGCAAGATTAAAGACGGTCACTGAAGCTTCCCGAGTTATTCCCACGACATAGCCATACCCCCTCGACTTCGCAACGACATACCATAAGTCGCCGTGCTTGCCATAGTCTTCGAAAAGTGACGTGTTTATCAAGTCCGGCCCATAAAGAGAGAGCTTGTTAATGTTCGGAATGTCAACATTGTCGAAGAAAGCTATCTTCGTCTCTTCAGGGTTCTTCAGATGGAAGCTCTTCAGCGTTTCCGGTGCAATTCTAGCTTCCAACACGCCGCCGATTTTGTCGAAGAGCACCTCACTGAGCTTGTTTGCAATTAAATTGGCCATGCGTTTCTTCTCGACCACTGTTAGGAAAGTCATTCCGTTATGCTGTGCGAAGCTGAACACTGCTTCAACGGTGCGCGGTAAAGGCGCGACCTTACCCCTGTGAAAAACGTGAGTTACGTAATCATGAGAGTAGACGCCTCTCAGCATGTTTTGTTTTGGCGATAGTCCAACAATCTCCGTCAGAAGCGTGAACTTGCTGTCACCCTCTTCGTACTCTTCTTCGATGCGGTGACCCTCAAGTCTTGAGGCAATCTCTGCTATGGAAAGCGATTCGGAAAGCCGGAAGATTTTGCCAGCAACAACCATACTTGAACCTCTTCCCTCTAGTTACAATACTCTACTTATGAACCTTGGCATGACAAAACTACATACATCGATGCAATCTGCATGTGAAAATGACTGGTTTCCCCACGCAGCTTTGACTGAAACCTTGCCTAATTGCTTTAATACGAGAATTCTCACCAATACTACTACTTTCGAGGCAAGAAACCTCAATGCTGATTCAAGAGGTAATACTTGAAAACTTCATGAGTTACGAGTATGCTAGGGTACCCTTTGGATCAGGCGTGAACGTCATCTGCGGACCCAACGGCTCAGGAAAATCATCGCTTCTGCTCGCAATTTCAGTGGCCTTAGGACAATCTTACACTGAACGATCTAGAAAACTGAGCGATCTGATACGTTGGGGGAAAGATCAAGCCCGAATCACACTGATCTTGAACAACAGCAAGAGAGGGGACAACAGACCAGTTCCGAAATACAACAAAGACCAAATCTTCCTCACACGGGTCCTGCGACGAGACGGCATATACTGGTCAGAACTCGACAACAAAGCGGCCGCGAAAAATGATGTTGACAGACTCTTATCTCGATTTGGCGTAGATCCAGACAACATTCTAATCATAATGCATCAAAACATGGTTGAACAATTCACCATTCTTTCGGTGCAAGAAAAACTGCGCATGTTGGAGGCCGCCGTAGGTCTCGAAGCCTACCGCGAAAACGTGCTACAAGCACAGAAGAAACTGACACGAACACTAAGCCAAGAAGAATCCATGAGCAAACTCCTGGAATCAGCAGAACAGACACTCAAATACTGGAGAGAACAATACGACAAATTCCAAGAGAAGAAACAACTTGTAACCAAACGAAGATTCTTGGAAAGAGAGCTCGCATGGGCTGAAGTTTCAAGAAGAGAAACCGCTTTCAAAGAATTGGAAACCGATAGAAGAAAGGAAGAGGACACCCTACATCAGATAGAAAGAGAAATAGCAACAGAGAATGCCAACCTGCTGACCCAGCAAAATCAGCGAAACAAGCTGAAAGACGAATGGAAAACACTATTTGACGAGCGTCTGAGCCTTGAGCGAGAACACGCTGCAAATGAATCGACGACTTCTCTATATGAGCAACTACTCAGGGAAACATCAGCGCTGGAAACAAGCAATCAAAATGGTGAGGTTCCGTCTCTTTCTAGGAGCACGCTAAATGACCATGCTTTGCCAGCGCAGCTCAAGCTCTTGAAAAGCGGGAACCTCAGAGAACTCATCCAGAACTCCAATCTGCACCGTCCAAAGCTAGATGCCGGAATAGCTGCAAACCAAGCGAAGACAGGAAGTTTGGAAGAGCAACGTGAGAAAGTTGACAATCAAGTCTTGGACATTCGAATAGGACTAGCACTATTACAGTATAGAAAAGAAGGCGCTATCGCCAAGATCGGTTCACTAGGAAAGGAATTGAAAAATGCAAAGGGCCGCTTGGACGACGCAATTAGCAAAGCCGAACAGATGGGACCCAGAGTCGCAGTCCTCAAAGACACCAGCGAGATTCTCGACGAGATGCGAGTAACAGAAGGACATCTAGCAGCACTCGCCAACATTTCAGAAGACATTGAACGAATGTACGAATCCTACTCGAAACTCTATCTGGAACTAAAGGAAAAAGCACAACTAGTCGCAGAAAACCGCGAAAAAGCATTGGAAGAAGTCAAAACACGAATGCAAGCATGGCGAACGGTGATACAAAGCCTACTTGACCGCGCAAACTTGGAATACCAAAAAATCCTGACGCAAACCCAAGCCGTAGGCGAAGTAAGACTCGTGAACGGTCATGACATTGAAGCCGCAGGACTAGAAATACAAGTAGGCTTCAAAGGCGGCAAACCAGTACCACTGGACGGCTATACTCAAAGTGGTGGAGAAAGAACAACAGCAACAATGAGTTTTCTATTAGCCCTACAACATCACGTGCGCTCACCGTTCCGTGCTGTTGACGAATATGATGTCCACATGGATCCGAAAAACCGCGAGCTGATCGCCAAAGTGTTAATCTCAACAGTCAAGGACGCTGACGCCCAATACATCATCATCACACCAAGCCAAATCACCTTTGCAAAGGAAGAAGTCGGCATAATCACCGTCCAAAACGTTGAAGGAAAATCGATAATCCGAGAGGTCGCTTGATGCAAACGAAAAGAGATCGAGAGAGAACAGGCAGAGAAAAACTGCAACGAATAATCGAAACATGCAGGTCTGTCGAAGAACGATCACTGGATCCATTCCTAATAGACATAAACGGAAACATCAACACAGTCAAAGAATGCTTCCCAGAATGGATAATCCCTGAAGACCTTTGCCTAGACGCCGAAACCCTGCATCATCTGGCATCCGTCATAAAACTCCAGAGCGAATGGGTCAAGCACCGCTCGACGTCACTCTACACTGATCCATTCCTCTTAGAAGAAAAGCTGGCTCGATTGCCAAAGAACAGACTTGTTGAGATTTTCATGAAAGCTTGGCACCCAATTATCGAGTTTGAGCAAATCTCGCTTCACAGCCTGAAAGGAGCTATTGAATATTGGAAGAATCTGTTGTCCATGGATGAAAGATGGAAGGAAAACTCGCCAGCCGAAGTTGGAATAGGCCTTGCCACAAGAGAGGAACTCATTGAACAGAAGATCCTACGGGACAAAGCATTTTCCGAAGAACTAGAGGGCTTATGGAAAGAGTTGACGAATATCGTTCAACAGAACGGCAAGAACGGCAGAATTCCATATTGGAGTTTTGTCGGGGCAGAAACCTATGACGAGACCGTGCAAAGAGCATTCATGACCAGTTTCTTGATCACATACGGTTACGCAACGTTGGAGATCTACCCCTTAGAAGAAGAAACATTCATCAAGCCGAACGAAAAACTCCAAGCGAAAATCAGCAGTAAGCAACTGGTTTCAATTCCAATAGCTATTTCAGTGGAAGAATGGATGAAATGGAAAAAGGGAAAACAAAATTGAGCAAGAAAAAAGCCTACTACTCCAGTAAGCTCAAACGAGCAACCCATCTTCTCTTTTACAAGAGACACAAGAAACCCGGGGTAAAAGGTTGGGAACTTCGAAAAGCTCTAGGCCCAGACTATCCAAATGTTCTGAAGATTGTGGACGACTACTTGAAGACGCTGGATCTGCAGGTCAAAACCATCTTTGAAGAGGAAAGAACCATTGAGAAGCCAAGCTTAGAACAGTTGGACAAAGCAAGATTCTACGTCACATTAAGAGGAGAATTAACGCCAAAAGAAACGAAAATGGTAGGTTGGAGAATAGACGACCTTGCAGGGTTAGCAATAACCATTTCTCACATCATATCCAAGAAAGGAAAAACGTCTCGGAAAGAGGTTGAAGGATTACTTCGAGACAAGCTTCCAGGATGGAAAGTTGGCTTAAACATAGATCGTTACGTTCGCTATGGATACTTAGCGCAAGACGAAAATGGACAGCTTTATTTGGATTGGAGAACACGTGCTGAGGTAGACCAAAACGCACTCATAGATCTGCTGTTAGGGGCAGACGCTGAGGCCGTTTGAGTTCCGCCTATTTCCTTACTCTATGGTAGACTATGGCAATCGCATCGATTATTAATACTGCGACCAATATCAGCAATGGGCTACCCAGAAACTGATCTGCAATGAATTCATCTGATGCATTAACGAGGTTTACGAGAGCAAACGAGAATAGTAAGAAGTGGATTGCAATTGCAATTCGCTTTTCCATGTTTCATTCTTCCCTTGAATCATGTTATACTAACGTTCTCTATCTGGAAGTACCTCTTTGCCAGAAATCGTAGACGCTCAGCGTTCTTTCCGTTTTTTCCTATTGCTACACCTTTGTCTTTCGGATTTACTGCTACGACAGCCATCTTCTTTCCATCAGGTCTTTCAGTCACGCGAACTTCCTTCACAGTTGCAGGCTTCAAAGCGTTCTTGATGAATTTCACAGGATCTTCTGAATACTCGATTATCTCGTGTTTCTTGCCAGTCATCCTTTCAAGAGTGTGTATGTTTCTTCCGCCTCGACCTATGGCGACGCCTATCTGACCTTCACTGATGATAAAAATCACTCTTCCTTGCTCTTCGTCGATTATACAGTCCTTCGCGCTGGCGTTTGATACGCTTTCAAACAATGCGATGTACCGCATTTCAGTGCTGGTGAACTTTATGCCGCTTGTCATTCGTTTCCTCCATTGGATTCCTCTGCTTCTGTGTCTTCCGTGAGTTTGAGAATCTCAGAGTCACCGGACTCTCTTATACTTAACGCCGACACTATAAAGGGCTTACCGCAGACAGCAGCCAAATCCAATGACGAACCCTTATAGGTTAATATCGGCACTTTTGACAGTTTGCAGTAGCATTCTATGTCTCCGCGGTTATCTTCTGGGCAATTAGCAGCTAAGACAATCATTTTGGCTTTTCCTGTCTTGGCGTTTTGGATTGCAGATGCAACCCCTAAAGAGACTTTCCCCGTCTTCACAGCAGCTGCAATAGCCTTGTCTATGTCTATCACTTTTTCTTCTCTCCTTTTGGTTCGAACGTTGACATGTATAGCTCTACAAGTCCCGTGCCAATAGGTACGGATTGCCCGACTATTACGTTTTCGGTCACACCTTCCAGCGGATCGCTTTCTCCCTTCACTGCTGCCTCGACAATGTTTGGTACAGTTATCTCAAAGGCAGCCCTTGCGAGGACACTCGACTTCTTGCCACTAATGCCATGCCTGCCTATTTGCTGCACTTCGCCTGTCGAGGTCATCATATCAGAGACGAGCATGACGTGACGGACGTCAACGTCTAGTCCCTGCTCTTCAAGAACTCCTTTGGCTTCGTTTGTCAGCGCGTTTCGTGAAGCTTCTATTCCTAGGGTTTTGGCTATTTCATGAACGTTGTTTGTCGTCGTTCGCGAGGTATCTACGCCAGGAACTTCCAGAACCTTCTGCAAGTTTGAACCATCTGTCCTGATTACCCATTCTCCATGTTCCTCAGTGACCAGTACGCGTTTTATGGATGCGACGCCCTTCACATGGAATGAAGGGACTTTGTCAAGCATTTTCCGGAGAGCATCGGCCTTCTTGGGTTTGATGAGTAGGCTATTGCCTTTGGTTCTGATGGTGCAGTTTTGGTTTTGCGTTTCTAGTACATCCTTCAGTTCATCCATTGTTACTTTCCTGTCTTCCATCATGGTCTTATTGAGCTCTACAACTATCTCTTCTTGCACTGGATCTAGAGAGATCGCTTGTGCCAGATTCTCTAGCGCCGTGAAGATTATTTGGCGTGCAATCCCTACGGCTGTTTCTCTGCTTTTTCTGTGTTCTTCATCTAGGTAAATGGTCATTACGGGTGTAGACGGATTCCTTCTGGCATCGACAATCTCTATCAGTCTCGGCAAGCCTAGTGTGACGTTCTGTTCTCTGACTCCTGCATAATGGAAGGTTCTGAGAGTCATCTGTGTTCCTGGTTCACCTATTGATTGGGCAGCTACTATGCCGACTGCTTCGCCCGGCTCCATTAATGCGCGTTTGTAGTGCTCGACTGTGGAGCCTATTGCCTTTTCGACGCCAGTTGTGCTAAGGCCTGCTTTGATTAAGCCCTGCTTGAGACCGTCTATCAGGATGGGTGTAAGCTTGTCTTCAACTTCTGCCAATTGCTTCTTGATACTTTCAGCGGATGCCGGTTTACCTCTCTCTTTCGCCATTTTCATCTGGTCGATAACGCGGCTGACGTTGACGGCTTTTCCATGATCGCTTTTGGCGGGGTCAACACCATCCTCACCGTATTGGAACTGGATTATGTCACCAGCCGAGTTTCTGACTGTTCCGTCATATTCAAGTCGTACATGCTCAAGTGCGTTGATCAGTCTCCTCTGCATATAGCCGCTTTGTTGCGTCCTAACGGCAGTATCAACCAATCCTTCTCTCCCACCCATAGAGTGGAAGAAAAACTCGATAACGTCAAGTCCAGTTTGATAAGATGCGTAGACAAACCCTCTCGCTTTTGGAGTCGCATCGCCAGCTTTGAAGTGCGGCAAGGCTCGTCCCACGTACCCTCGCAGTATTCTTTTTCCACGAACGGCTTGTTGTCCCACGCACGCGCTGATCTGGCCAATATTGAGGCTTGAACCCCTAGCACCCGTTCGAGTCATAACGATGCCCGCATTCTCAAGTGTGAAGTCTTCATCAGCGATTTTTCCAGACTCGTCCCTTGCTTTGGCCAACTCGTTCATCACGTATATCTCAAAAGATTCTTCCAGAGTCTGTCCTGGAAGCCTTGGAAGTGTGCCTTTGTTATAGCTATCTATCAGTTCAAGTATTTTCTTTTCTATTCTGCCCATGGTTTTCCTTATTCTGTCCACAGCTTTTGGCGACAGCACCAGCTGATCATATGAGTAGCTGAAGCCGCGCATAGTGATGAAAAGCTTCAACAGGTGAGTTATCTTGTTAAGGAATTCTCGGCCAGCTTGCGTTCCATAGTCTTTGATAATTCTGTGAAAGAGACTCTCAGATTGTTCAGCGCCTATTGAGCGTCTGTCGATTACGCCACTTACAAGCTCGCCATTTTTGACAACGACGTATGCGTCGAATTCACATTCTTCTCCTAGACACTTTGCACAGCCTTGACAGATGTTTGCTTTCAAAACATAGTTCATGTCTTTCGGCAGAAACAGACTGAAGATTTGTTTGCCAGTCCATATTGGTTGAGGTGACTTCGTCTTGGGTTCAGGTAACGGTCCTTCATAACCCGCTCCCAATAGTAACCTGCCGACTTCGTTCCTTGTCAGATAGTTGCTTTTTCTCGTGAACAGGTACGCTGAAGTTATGAAGTCCCTGATTGCACCGATTATGGGACCACCAAATCTAGGCGAGAGGATCTGATCCTGAACTTGCATAAGCAGAAGCGATTCTGCGCGTGCTTCCTCGCTTTGAGGAACGTGTAGGTTCATTTCGTCGCCATCGAAATCTGCGTTGTATGGAGGACACACACAGAGATGCAGCCGGAACGTCTTGTAAGGCAAAACCCGCACATGGTGTGCCATTATGGACATACGGTGAAGCGAGGGTTGGCGATTGAAAATAGCAATATCACCACTCTTGAGGTGCCTTTCGACAACAAAGGTAGGCTCAACAGCCTCAGCGATTTTATCTCTATCAACTACGAATTCAAGTCTTATCCGCTTGCCATCAGGCCTGATTATGTAGAGAGCACCAGGATATTTTTCAGGTCCATTACTCACGAATTTCCGCATCTCTTCAATGTTCCATTCGGTAACTTTCTCTGGAACGGATAGTCGCATCGCAATTTCAAGCGGAACGCCGACTTCGTTTATGTCAAGGTTGGGATCTGGAGAGATAACGGTTCGCGCCGAGAAATCGACTCTTTTCCCCGAAAGATTACTCCTAAATCTGCCTTCTTTTCCCTTCAACCTTTGTGCGAGCGTTTTTAGTGCTCTCCCTGAGCGGTGTCTGGCTGGTGGTATTCCTGACGCCTCGTTGTTGAAAAACGTTGTAACGTGGTATTGAAGGAGTTCAGACAAGTCTTGAATTATGAGTGTAGGTGCACCAGCGTCCATGTTCTCCTTCAATCGCTGGTTAATGCGGATTATGTCAACAAGCTTATGCGTTAAATCGTCTTCTGAGCGAATGCCTGACTCCAGAGTTATAGATGGACGAACATAGACAGGTGGAACAGGTAAAACCTGCAGAACCATCCATTCAGGACGCGCAGCTTTCGGGTTGAGACCCAACAGTTCAAGGTCTTCATCTGGTATACGACCAATTCTTTCTCGAATCATGCTGGGTGTTAACGGTTCCGAACCGCTTTCAGGTATCTGTTCGATGAATTTTGTGGGTTTTTCAAAAGTGATTTTGTTCTGGATTGCTGCACAATGAGGACACTGCTTGGTCTTAGTTTCCTGCAACACCTCCTTGTAATCATCATCCGGAACCAGACCCAAGAGCTGACGTGATCTGTCGATCTTCGTTCGTTCCCTCTTTGCTCCTTCATCCGAAAGCAGTATACGTCCGCAGTTTCGGCAGGTCGCTCTTAGGAGATCATAGATTATTTTCGTGAATTCAATATGCACTATCGGCACTGCAAGCTCAATATGGCCGAAATGACCGGGGCATCGAATAGCCGTATTGCCGCATGTTTTGCATCTTTGCCTTGGTTCGAGTGTTCCAAGTCGACCATCCATCAAACCTGTAGTTATTGGCGCGCCATCCTCATCATAAGTATCGGGTGTTTGGATCTCTACAACTGAAAGCCTACGAACGTGTTGCGGTGAGAACAAACCAAAATGGATTCCGTCTACAACTTTATGGATTAGCTCTTCACTTGACATTCTATGCCTTCTCCTTAAGCTTTAGCTCAGGGGCAATGCAAAGACTCATCAACTCTTGTAGAAGGAGTTTGAAAGCATAGGATACTACTACCGGCGATATTTTGGCCTTGTCTTCGCAAAGCCTGCACACGTATCTTCGCTGCTTCATATCATAGTAGGCTATGTGGCCACAGGTTTCACATATATAGAGCGTGTACTTGTCTGATTCTTCTAGCAACCTATCCCGTAGGAGCATTGCAGCTCCATGACCGATCAAACAGTCACGTTCCATTTCACCGAATCTCAAACCTCCGCCTCTAGCTCTTCCTTCAGTGGGTTGCCTCGTCAGCATCTGCACTTGTCCTCGTGCCCGAGCATGTATCTTGTCGGCAACCATGTGGTGCAGTTTCTGGTAGTAAACAACCCCAATGTATATGGCAGCAACGAATTTCTCTCCTGTGATTCCGTTGTAGAATACTTCAGCACCAGTATGGCTGAATCCTAGTTTGACAAGGTTTTTCCTGATCTCTTCGGAACTCTCATTCGAGAAAGGTGTTCCATCAACTGGTTTCCCTCTAGCAGCAGCCACTTTTCCAGCCAGTGACTCGATGAATTGTCCAATGGTCATTCTTGACGGAATGGCGTGAGGATTGATTATTATGTCAGGCACTATACCGTCCTCTGTAAAAGGCAGATTCTCTTGTGGAACGATCAGTCCGATGACGCCTTTCTGCCCATGCCTTGATGCAAATTTGTCACCTAGTTCAGGCACACGTTGATCCCGCACTCTTGCCTTGACAAGTTTGCTCCCTTCTCCAGACGCAGTTATGAAGAGTGCATCAACTATTCCTGTTTCTGATGGCCGCATGTCGACTGATGTGTCCCTCATGGATGGGCCTTTGACCTCGAATTCCTTGTATTCTTCTAGAAATCTTGGAGGGCTAATCCTGCCGATCAGCACGTCGCCTCCCGCAACACCTGACTCCAAGCCTATGATACCGTCAGGTTCAAGCAATCTGTAATATTGCTCTCCACGGAATCCACGTGTTCCAGGCTCAGGCAACGTGAATTTATCTTTCAGTCCACCTAAGTACTGACGACATTCAGCCTCGTATATCCTAAAGAAAGTTGAACGACCTAGGCCTCTTTCAATAGAGGCTTTGTTGAATATCAGCGCATCTTCCATGTTGTAGCCTTCGAAGGATAGGACAGCCAACAGACAGTTTTGCCCTGAGGGACGGAGCTTGTAGCCAATCGTCTCCATCACTGCAGTCTCCACAATGGGAACTTGGGGATAATGCAAAATGTGCGATCTGGAATCCACACGTTGCTGGAAGTTTGTAGCATAGACTCCCAAGGCTTGTTTCGCCATTGCCGCTTGATACGAATTTCGTGGTGATTGATTATGCTCCGCATAGGGGATTGTTGAAGCACAAATTCCTAGAATTGTGTAAGTCGCGATCTCCAGGTGGGTGTGATCTGGAGTCATCTTTTCAGGGCTTAGCGCTATGTACGCGTTTTCTTCTTCTTCAGCGTCCAAGTATTCGATCAGACCATTCTTCACAAGGTCTTCCCATGACCATTCTCCTGATTCTATTTTTTCAATGTGCTCTGGCAGAAGTTTCAGTGTTCCTTTTTCAATGATTATAAGTGGCCGTCTAACTCTTCCTTCGTCGCAGTTTACGTAGAGCTCGTCTCTTTCTCCATGGATCTTCGAGAAGTAGGCTACGTTGACTTCGGTTGATATTTCTCCTCTTCTGCGCCTCTCCCTAAACTCACGAGCCAGTTCTTCAGATAAGTTGCAGTACCCGATTATGTTTCCGTCAATGAAAGCTTTCGTGCCGGAAAGCTTCAAGGTTTCGTCTGCTTCATCAATGGGCATTACACCCATGCTCATCAGTATTTGCTTCATCTTCTCAGGATTTACTCCAACGGAAATACAAGCTGACAGAGCCAGATTCTTCACCAAACCACAGTTCGATCCTTCTGGGGTTTCATTAGGACACAATCGTCCCCAGTGTGTTGCATGCAAGTCTCTTGCTTCAAAGTTCGGTTGACTTCTGCTTAGTGGAGATTGCAGTCTGCGCAGATGACTCAGAGTTGAAATGTGGTTGGTTCGGTCTAGAAGCTGGGTTATACCAACTCTTCCTCTTCCCCAGTTTCCTGTTGCAAGCGAGTGTTGGAATCTCTCAGTTATTATTCCAGGCCTAACAGCTACGGAAACAGTTATTATTGGACCTTTGACGCCTATACGTTCAAGCTGATACTTTATGTCCCGAGTAAGATTCCTGAAGGCCACTCTGAAAAGATCCGCAAGCAAAGGTCCTGCAAGTCTTAGGCGTTTGTTCTTGAAGTGGTCCTTGTCGTCTTCTTCTCTTCTGCCCAACTTAAGCTCGATAGCCTTGCTCGCCATTTCACCGAGAAACAGAGCCTTATCCCTTCTATTCTGACTCGCTCTACCAATATGTGGTAAGAAGTTCTTGTCTATGGCAGTTTCAGCCTTCTGTAGGCGGTACTCCTCAACTTGACCATGAGCAACACGGTTTCCAATAAAAAGAATCGCATCTTTCGAATTATCTACTCCCAACGCTTTTTCGAACGATGGATCCAATTCAGCCTGCATTTTCTTCTCAAGAGACACGGCTTCGGCTATTTCCTTATCTGACTCAAGACTCAGAGTACGCATCAACACCACAAACGGGATCTCCGTTGGAACGCCAGGGATTGAAACGTATATGGCTCCATCTGACTTGATTTTCAGCTCTATTCTTGCCCTAAAACCTACGGTCGTAGAGAATATCTTGGATTGATACGTTGGAGTTGCTCCCTTATCATCTATATCCACTATGACGCGATTCGGAGCCAAATCCTCCATAGCCACTATAACGCGCTCAGAACCGTTAACGACGAAATAGCCGCCTGGATCATCTGGATCTTCACCACAGGCAGTCAGTTCCTCTCTCGAAAGTTGCGAAAGAAAACAAAGCTTCGACTTAAGCATAATAGGTATGTTACCAACATAAACGAGCTCGGTGTCTTGTTCCCTGCCATCTACAACTGGCGTCATCTCAAGCGCTATTGGTGCTGCATATGTCAAGTTTCTAAGTCTTGTTTCCATAGGGTAAATCTCATGCTTAGTGCCGTCGACTTCTGTCGCATAAGGACCTGTGATCCTCGTCTGCGGGTCGATTATCCAAATCTGTCCGAGCTTCACCTTGTATGGGTTTTCCGGGACTTCTATGGATATTTCGCCAACTTCATCTATTACTTCCTGCAAACCATGATCAATGAAATCGTTGAAAGAATCTAGATGTTGGCGGACAAGGCCCTTGTCTCTGAAGAACGCCTTCAATATAACATGCGTGTCTTCTTTTGAAAACTCAGTCAATTCCAGAAACCCCCCCGCAGTTCAGCTCTCAGACGAGTGAAACCATCATTACATGATGCGGGCATTCTCAAATCTTCAATTTCCTCCGACTGAAAAATGGTCTCCAATATTAAGAGCTAGAAACGTAAACTACATAGCTAGCTAATAAACTTTTTCGTGAAGCAGCGAAGATTCCTGTATATTCGAGCCACGGTGTTTCACCGTTTATGCAAACCTATGCATAAAGTTTTTGTTGTTGTGCAATGAGGAAAGATCAGGAGAGAACTGTGGAAGATCAGAGGTTCAAGGTGATGATCGTTCAGCTCATCTTGATGGGAAATACTGAAGAAGCATTAGAAGTGCTTTCAAAGCACTACACAGTCAGTGTACCCAAAATACAAGTCGGTCTGCCAAAAGGGCACAAGAGAAATTCAGTTGGATGTTATACGACCAGAAATGGGGTTATCTCTGTTCTTGACAGCAGCATAATGAAGGAACCCTTCGTGGTCTTACACGAGTTTTATCATCACATGCGAACGGGTTTGGACAATAAGCACAAAGGAACAGAAAGACACGCAAACGAGTTTGCCAGAGGGTTTATGGATGCTTACGCAATAGTTGCAAGGGTATTAGGAACGATTAATAAGAAAGACTGAAAAGTCTGTATTGAGTGCAGCGGTCGCCAAGCCAGGTCAAAGGCGAAGGACTCAAGATCGCATGTGGCTTGGAAAAGCCCCAATGAGATATCCTTTCCCGTAGGGGTTCGCTGGTTCAAATCCGGCCCGCTGCACCACAATCTGCTTAGTGCGTTCTTGATCAACTAGTGTGTCGCGACATAATTCAGAGAATTGGTACTCGAAGACTCAGAACGCTCATGGATTCTATGGATTTTGGAGTAGCAGCGGGGACACGATGCCAAGAGAATAGGAGTTTACTGCTTTCTGCTGCACTTGCATTTTCAACATCATCACTTTGTTTGTATTCCAGTTGTACACATAGGTAGAAACATTTTATTAAGACTCAATATACAAGATATACTCCAGAGGCTTAAGGCATGGGAAGAACCTCAGAAAAAGAACCAAAAAAGGACACCGGAGAAATGGAGTTCAAATTGCTCACAGATTCTTACGAAGTAATATGCGACCTCATAGGCAACGAATCCATAGCCCGTAGAAGTGCACGTGCGTAAGAGAGAATCCGTCTGTTCAGATGACACCGATCAAAGTGCAAGAATATACTAATGCAAATTCTGACTGAAACGTAAGTCTGCGCAAAAGGGAATTCTCGTGAAACACAGGCAAAAGCAGACAACTAGCTTTTCATCTATTGATTTCACACGACTCTGACCAAGTTAAATATTGCATAATCGGTTTCTTTTGGAACCAGATGTAGTTCACTGCCTGAAGTCTTAGCCACATTGGAAGAGGATCATTCTTTTTGAAAAATCAAACATTGACGTGAACCAAGCAAAGATTATATCGGCCGCGCATTACAGACAACACTAATGATGCAATGAGCGAAAAGGCGAATCTAAGTGTCTTTAATTGATGAAATACGTCGGTTGAAGAAAGAAAGAAATGCCATAATTCTGGCGCATAATTATCAGCGGCCGGAGATCCAAGATGTAGCAGATTACGTTGGCGATAGCATAGAGCTTAGTAGAAAAGCTATGGATGAGAAAGACGCTGAAACGATAGTTTTCGCCGCTGTGGATTTCATGGCAGAATCCGCTGCGATCCTGAATCCAGATAAAAGAGTGTTGTTGCCAACTCTTGGCGCCCGTTGCCCTATGGCTCAAATGCTTACCATTGATGAGATCAAACGCGCCAAGACAGCTCACCCGCAAGCTCCACTGGTACTGTACGTCAATACGTTGGCTTCTGCCAAGGCCTATTGCGATATATGCTGCACATCTGCAAATGCCGTGGAAGTCATAGAGTCTTTAGATGCCGAGACAGTGCTTTTTGGGCCAGACCGCAACTTGGCTGAATTTGTTCAGAGAAAAACCGGAAAGACTATCATACCGATTCCAGAATGGGGTTTTTGCCCAACGCATTTGCTCTTTCAACCTGAGGACGTGCAAATACTCAAGATCCAATACCCTGATGCAGTAGTCATGGTTCATCCAGAATGCAGCACGGAGACGCAGAAGGCGGCTGACTTCATCGGAAGCACCTCTCAAATGTGCCGTTATGCAAGAGAGACTCAAGCCAAGACGCTCATCGTGGGAACTGAAGAAGGGCTTTTGCATCGCTTGAGAAAGGACAACCCTACGAAGACCTTTGTTCTTGCTTATGAAGGAGCGATCTGTCCGAATATGAAATCGAACACCCTTGATAGACTCTACAAGTCGCTGAAGGAAGAAAAGAATCTTATCACTGTACCTGAACCAGTAGCTAAACAAGCTAGGAAAGCGTTGGAAAGAATGCTCGAGTTAAAGAAGTGAAGGGCATTCATGATTCGAAGATCGGTAGCTACTGATCCGTGAATCTCCTTTTCAGCTTTACGGTTGACTATAACAAACTAACTCTATATGCGCCAGGAGGCCGAGACCTAATATGCTAAATGGTCACATCCAAATCGCCAAGCCTAAAAAATCAATCTGAAGAAGTTCAACAGAAGACTCATTTCATTCCAAAACTCTTTAAGAAACAGCTGACCGCTTCTGTAAGTGACCATCGCGAACAGTTTATATCCGACGAAAACGAAGAACTGAAACGTACTAGAAAGGAGAGACTAAACGGACTCAGAAAAACAAAGCGAAAAAGGGTGAGATGATCATAGAACCGATCCACGTTACTGATTCAAGCTTTGACAACATAGTCAACAAGCATTCTTTGGCCTTGATTGATTTCTGGGCTTCTTGGTGTGGTCCATGCCGTGCTCTGGCCCCTGTCATAGAGGAGTTAGCTGGAGAATATGCTGGCAATATCTTCGTAGGAAAGCTGAACGTTGATGAGAATCCTACAACAGCCGAGCGTTTCCAAGTTTTCAGCATTCCCACGGTAGTAGTACTGAAAAGTGGAAAGGAAGTTGAAAGAATAGTGGGATGCGTCCCAAAAGATTATATTGAAAAAGCCATAAGGAAGCAATTGGGATAGGAAAAACATGGAGATTTCAGAACGCAGAATTATCGGAGCGTTGCTGCTTCTGTTGGGCGTTTCTTTCCTGGCAGCAAGCATGTACACTGGCCAAATGGATTCAATCGTGAAAATGCTGAGCAATGCTTTCAAAACTGTCGTTGCATAGCAAGACTGAATCCCTAGACCCCCACTATCGCGTAAGATCAAGAGTCGTCTTGTGAATGGGCTGTTAAAATGACCCCACCAATAATCGAAAGTGGCGACGCAGAAAATGAGGCAATTCTGGAGACAGCAAGGCTTATGCTAGCTGCAGTAAGAACAGCTCCGAAATCAGCGGGCATAGACGATGTTCTGAGCTTGATCATCTACGGTAAAGAGAAAGAGGCGGTTGCAGACAAGATGGAGCAGATAGCAGAAGAACGCATGCAAGAAGGATTCAAGCGAGATGCAAAAAACGTTAGAGATTCGGAAGCTATCATTGTTGTTGGAGTCAGAGGAGCGAAAAGCTTTGGTCTAGACTGCGGCGCCTGTGGCTATGAAACATGCAAAGAATTCGAGGATAAGCAAAATAGAAAGGGACGCGACTTTGTAGGTCCAACATGTTTATTCAAAGCCTTAGATCTAGGAATAGCCTTAGGTTCGGCGGCGAAGACTGCTAGCGTATTGAATGTTGATAACCGTATAATGTATCGTGCCGGAACGGCAGCACTGATGCTCGGATGGTTACCTGAAGCAACTGTCGCAATGGGGATTCCAATATCAGCCAAAGGCAAAAGCATCTACTTTGACAGGCCTGCACGAGTATAATTGCTCTGCAGTCTGGAAATCAGTCCTACTCTCCAAGCATCTCAACCTCGAATGTGGTTTTCTTGGAAGCGTGAAGAAAAAAGACTTGTTTTCATCAAGATCAGCTTCTTGGTGTCCGATATTTGATTCGGCGTCATGCAAAAAGAGGTAATTGTGTTGTGAGACAAAGCTAATGCTAGAGTATGCTGCCATTGAGCTGAATCAATCTGCGTGAAACGAGTCTACGCGTATCTCTTTCTGAAGTTTTCCTTGAAAACCTCAACCCTTGTTTCTTCTTCTAACTGATTTTGTCGTGCAGTTTCCTTTTCGATTCTCTCTTTTCCTTTTTTGGCGACGAGGTTGTACGCCTCAACGGTCTTATTGGTTTCCTTTATTACTTGCTTGATCCATTCGAGTTTTTCTCCAAACTCGTCTGGAGTTGTAACAAGTCTAAGTCGTTCGCCTACAACGAAGAGTTTCCTATCCCACAAGTTTCTACTTGACCTCCAAGTGTATTCAAAGATGTCTTGCCAGACATGATCAGGCACTGAATCTAAGGAAAGGTCAATGATGCAAGCGTTAGAGAAACGGCGATCTTTAGTCGTCTTTACATTCTCCATGTTCATAGCTGTCGTTAGCAAAACTTTTCTTACTGGTTCTTCCATATTTCTGCCCAGTATACAGTAGTTTTGTCTTAGTCCAAAAACTATGCGGGCCAAGCGTGATGGTCTTACTTGCGATCTCTGATAGACCTAAGGACAACCTGGGTCTCTAATCATTTAGATCAAGATATGAAAAGACCGCGCTTAGTCTTACTCAACTTCACAGGTTTCTGCTAAAACATGCACTCTCTAACACGAGTTCGCATCATCTTCCGAAGGCAATGTATGTGAAGCAACGCTATCAAGTGATAACGGAGGAACTACAAAGAGGAATTCTCTAAAGGAACTACCCAGTCACTCAGGAACTTAGCAGTGTTGTACAGAAGCTTAGTCTTGAGTCTTCATTTTTTCATACATCTTCTCAAAGGTCCACCGGATGCTTGATTTCAGTTCTCTTAAGCGATCTAGATCGATATTCTTAATGAAAATCTCGCGAATAATGTCTCCTTCTCTTACAACATTGTATGAGAGCATCTTGTCTGACTGTAGCTGTTCTCTTCTGACTAACTCGTTATCTCTTTCTTGCATCTTGGCTAGGACTCTCTCTATTAGAAATTGATTAAAGGGTGGAGTATTAACGTTGAAGTTCTTATCTCCTGCTGGAAGCGCACGCAAAGAATCCTCGGTGACGTGAAGAATTGCCAGTATTTCACCCGAGGCTGCCTTTAATTCGATGACGTTCTCAGATGAGGTTGTATGCTCGCCTACGGCTTCAGGCTTGACGACATTCTCTTCTCTTGCCGGCGAGGATTCTAGTACACTAGGTTCTTTCGTCATCTCGATGCGTTTGAATCCTTTCTCTAACAGAATCGAATTCACTGTTTCAAGAGTTACTTTTAGGTCATCCAGTTCTGTCTGCAATTCCGTGATTTTACTCTCGAGTTTTTCCTTGAAAACAACAAGTTTTCTTATCTTTTCAGGGTTCTGGGACATCTCGCCTTCACAGGCATTACTATACAGAGGTTTGGTTTATCAACTCTTTGAAGGCTTTCAGCTGGATATGCGTTAGGATATCTCTGCAATGGTACAATCGTCAGTGGTGACGTCAGTTTCAGATGCAATCGGGATAGGTCTGAAGCTAACTCCTAATTCGTTCGTCAGAAAGCTTTCAAAATCTCTGAAGACTTGGCTATCGGTGCGGTTCTGTTTGGCGCACTGATTCGTACTATCCGTCATGAGACTTAAATCGTACACAGCGATTCTGCTGGTCAAATCAGCGTCGTCAGTAATTGCTTTGATAAGGGTTTCCGGAAAGGGTTCTGAGAGTAGCCATGCCGTATATGAGGGTTCAACGACTTGGTAGGATAGTCCTTTGCGAACAATGCATCTCTTGTTTGAGGCTATTCTCTTGAAAGAAGAAGTGTGAACAGTCTTTGTCCATAGAAAATTGTGATAGTCACCATTCGCCTTGATCCAGTCGTACCATTCCGAGGTTTCCCAGCCCTTGCGTTGACACAATTCCTTGAACTGTGTTAAGATTTCCAAGATTTTTGGAATGTTCATTTTCATCATGAACCTTTGGAATTATCTTCTAGAACAATATTCTATTAGTCAGCGGCAAATTTAAACTTTCTCGCGGGATTGACCTCCAAGATTCTGGGTGTTGCCTCATGTTTTCGGAAATTTGTAGGCGTTTGTGGTATCACCTCGACGATTTTACGAGATTGATCAGTATAGAAGATTGGAAGAGAAAATAGGGTTGCCTTAACATAGGAAGGAATAAATCTTGATAAGAATCCCATAAGATGGAGAGGCATAACCCAATTGCGGGTTGGAGACAAGAGTATGGTTCTTGACGGGACAGACTTCAGAATACTAGAGATGCTGCAAGAAGATGCTAGACAGACATATGCGGCGATTGGCAAACGTTTGGGAATGGCTCATTCAACGATCTATGATAGAATAAAACGAATGGAAAAACAAGGCGTGATCAAGAAATACATGGCTTTGGTAGATACTGAAAAGGCTGGCGTGAAAGCAATCGTTGCCATCTTGACGATTTACACGGATCCTAAGGAGAGTGAGCGAGTTGCGGAAAAATTGTGTGAAAAACGCCAAGTTCTGGAAGTGTATGCATCCTTGTCAGAAGAGCTTCTCATCATAGCAAAAGTCATCGCGGAGAGCCAAGAATCGCTGCATGATTTCATCGCTGATTCAATAGCACCGTTGTCTGGTGTTATGAGAATTCGTACATCGATTATCACAAGAAAAATCAAGGAAGCGCAAACTACCATGTTTAATGGCCGAAAAGGTTAACTTCTGATAGAGAGGCAACTAAGGTTATTGGAGAGGATAAGCATGAAAGATGAAGCAAGCATGAAGATCCTTAAGCCAGTTCCTCGGGAAAAGGCATTTTACTTTTTCACTTCTATCGGAAACTATACCGGCACAAGCGCCGCATCTTTGAAAGAGTTTATGGAGAAAATAAGCGTTGTAGATGTGAAGTCTTTAGAATTCCATCTTCTTCGGAGGGATTTCGAAAAATGGGTTTCAGAGGTTCTGCAGGACAAGGAGTTGGCAGCGGAGTTTAGGAAGTTACAGGAAGCCAATTTGACAGGCTACCCTCTTCGGAGCCGGTTATATGTCGAGGTTTCCAGGCGCTTGAAAAACTTGAACTCAGCTTAACTCAGTGTTTTCTGGAAACGCTTTTCTAGAATCGTTATCGCCGCAGCCTCCGCTTTGGTTCCGTTAGTGCTTCCTCTGTAGCTTGGGATGCGATATTCTGCGGTTTCAGAAACTGTCTTTGGGTAGAAATCCAGCTTGCTTGGTCCCCACTCACTGACATATTGAGGTATTTTGTTGATAGCTTCGCCGACAGTGTTGTTTTCATTGATCAAATGTTGTAACAAGAGGGTGGTTGCACCATCATTATCGGATTCGTTGACCCATCCGTCCCAGCTTATGAACACCTTTGCGCCTTTCTCCACAAAGGCTTCGGCTGTACCGTAGTAGTTTTCCTTTAACCCGTTGCAGCTCATCAATATGATGACCGTGTCATCGAATCTGCCTGTCATGCACTCCGTAACGAATTTGGGAGTTATCGCAAAATACAGTATCGGGTCGCCAGTGATGTTGCACAGTTTTAGCTGATCGTTTGAGTACTGGTCGTAGTTTCTTGAGCCGTCTCTTTCCGAAGTAGATATGGCGACATACTTGGACTCGTCTAAAGCAGAGTGCGCTCTCCAAATTATTAGTTTGTATCCCATGGAGGACAAGGTCTTGTAGTTTTCTACGGTGGCATTGTCTGAGTAGTAGTCAGCCTTGGAGAAGCGCATGGAGAGCAATGCCTTTGTATCATCGATGAAAGTTTGGTTAACGTAGCGGGAACTGTTGCTAAGTCTGGAGCTACTCAATTGATCTATGATTGCGGCTCGCGGTTCACCTGGCACTGAAGAATAGTAATAGAAGAGAACAGTTGCCAAGAGTGTTACAACTGCAATCGACGTTATCAAGTAGAGTAGTGTCTTTTTGATCACAGGTCTTTCACTCTTGTCGCTTGCATTCCCATCGTTGATCTAGTGATCTCTAAACGACTGTGGACATAATGAGGGAAAAGGAGAATATTTCTATTTCTTCTTACGCTTTCTCAAGCTGAGCATGGCGCCAAGCAGCATGACAAGTGTCAGATAGGTTGCCAATCGTGGCGTTGATTGTTTGGCCAGCGAAACGGAGTACCCACCTACCGGAACTGAGATGACCACGATTCGTGCACTGTCTGATTGCACAGCTATGCCATTGAAGTCTGTGACTTTGAGGAACACGAAGTATATTCCTGTTGCTGATGGCGTGAATGTCCATGTGCTTGACGTTGCTCCTGAAACTGGGTTTCCGTCAAGGTACCACTGGTAGGTGTAGGCAGGTGTTCCGCCTGTTACGTTTGACGTGAAGCCTACTGATTGCCCTAGAGTGATTGTTGCACTAGGCGGGTTTATTGTCACAGCCATTTGGACTGCAAGTTTGTAGTGGGCGGTTGCAGTGTGAGGCCCATTCATTGCTGCCATGGCAGGGTTCACTCCGCTGCCCTGTGAGGTTCCGTCAATGCCCCAGTAGTCGAAGGTGTATCCTGTCACCGGCTGTGCCGTCAGCGTGACGCTTATGGAAGAATCGTACCACCAAGCGTTTGCTGGGCCTGCTTCGCCTGTAGGATTGCGGGTTGGTTGGGGAGTTAGCACGCTTGGATCAGTGAGTGCTGTCAATAGGTATTGGGTTTTGTAGTTGCCTGTTATGATGCCTGAGCTTGTGATGGATATTGTTGCGCTTTGCATTGTTGATAGTCCAGTCGTACTTGTCCATACGTATCTTTTGATGTTCGATGTTGCTACTAGGGGTGATTGGAAGGCAAAATTGTGAGTTGAGCCTTTGTCCCACCAGAAGGAGGTGGCAAGGCTAGTGACGTTGTAGTCTCTGCTGTCTATTGTCACGACTGTGCCGGTGAAGTCTGTGGCTACGCCAGATTGGTTTACAGTCACGTTGTACTGCGTGGCATAGTTTGCTGTCACTGTTTTTCCTTTGTCCATTAGAACGGTGGTCGGCGATGTTAGTGGGTTGGCGATTTCAGTCATGTCTCCTGTTGACCAACCGTTAAATCTGTAGCGGGAAGTGCCAGGTATTATGTCAACGAAGGCGTCTGTGGATATTGTGGCTAGTGTTCCTGTGTTAAACCATCCGGCCCCAGAGGGAGAATTAACGCCTGGCGGGTTTGTTGCCATGGTGAGATAGTATTGCGTGTCGTAGTTGCCAACGACTGCTCCTGAAGCAGATACTATTATTGAGCCGCCTTGCATGTTGGAAATGCCGGTTGTGTTTACCCAAACGTATCTCTTGACGTTAGGAGTGACTACCAGCGGCGATTGGTAAGCGAACGTATGAGAAGAACCACTGTCCCACCAGAACAAGTGAGGCAGATTCGCAAGGTTATAATTAGTTCCATCAATGATCACGACGGTTCCCGTGAAGTCAGACGCGATGCCTGTTTGGTTGAATGTTATTTCATATTTCGTTTGGATTGTGTATGTGCCTGTTATGCTTCCAGAGCCTGAGATTGTCAGTGTGCCGCTTTGGAGTGTGGATAGTCCGCTTGTTGAGCTCCACACGTATTGCTTGCCTGCATTCACGACGAGTGGTGAATTGAAGGCGAAAGTGACGGTTGATCCGTTATCTAGCCACATTGATGTTGGTAGTGTGGTGAAGGTGTAGGTTGTTGAGTCTACTGTTACGATGGTTCCTGTGAAGTCGGCGCTGACGCCGGTTTGACTGAAAGTGATCTGGTATTGGGTCTTGTAGTTGCCTGTGACAGTCAACGGGTTCCCGACAGTTATCGGAGACGACGGACCCGAAACACCAACAAGAATGAACCTTTTACCAACAGTCGAACTGGAAACATTATCATAAGAATATGTAACGGATACACTGTTGTCGACCCACAAACTGTAGGGCAGTTGCCCGAAAGTCACTGGTATGCTATTGATAGTTACGACAGTGCTGGAGGCTGATGAGTCTAGACCTGAGTGAGTGAACGTGACGGAGTATTGAGTCTTCCAGTTTGCGACTGCTGTCTTGGGTCCACTCATTGATATTGGATCGCTCTGAGCATAGTTTGCTCCAGATGCATCACTGCCCCAGCTTGTGAATACTCGGCGCGTTCCATTACCGTGGTCAACAACTCCAGTATCCAGTGCTGCGTAGGCCGTAGATCCACTATCATACCATCCTTGACCGCTGGTTGTGCCATATGTAGAGGAGACTGTTAGATAGTATTGGGTCTTGTAGTTGCCTGTGACAGTCAACGGGCTCCCGACAGTTATCGGAGACGACGGACCCGAAACACCAGTAACGAGGAATCTTTTGCCAACACTCGAACTGGAAACATTGCTATATGAGTACGTGACGGAGCTGCCACTGTCAACCCATATTGAATAGGGGAGTTGACTGAAAGCTACGGGCACGCTGTTAACGGTCACGACGGTGCTGGAGGCTGACGAGTCTAGACCTGAATGAGCAAAGGTTACGGAATACTGAGTTTTCCACATGGCTACAGCGGTCTTTGCCGCATCCATCGTTATCGGGTCACTTTGCGCATAGTTTGATCCCGAAGCGTTGTAGTTCCATTGTGCGAATACTCTGCGAGTCCCATTGCCTTGATCGATGAGTCCTACGTCCAAGGTGGCATAGGCTGCTGTGCCGCTGTCATACCATCCATGGCCACCGACCGAACCGTATGGTGAAGAAGTAGACAGGTAATATTGGGTTTTGTAGTTGCCGATTACGCTTCCGAATGTTGTCACTGCTAGTGAACCACTCTGAAGTGTTGATAGGCCTGTGGTGGAGGTCCAGACATAGCGTTTTGTGTTTGCGGTAACTAGTAGTGGTGATTGGAAGGCGAAAGTGTGGTTTGATCCGATTTGCCATGCAAACGAAATCGGTAGGTCGCTGACTCCGTAGTTGGTGCCGTCAACAATGAGTGCTGTGCTTGTGAAATCTGTGCCTGCCCCCGTAACGTCAAACGTCACATTGTTTTGGATCACATAGTTTCCAACGACGCTTCCTGAAGTGGTGATTGTTAGTGATCCGCTTTGGAGGTTTGACAGACCAGAAGTTGAACTCCATACGTATTGTTTGCTTGCGTTGACAGTCAGTGGCGAACTGAAGGCAAAGGTGTGTGAAGAACCGGCATCCCACCAGAATGATGCGGGTAACCCGCTGACGCCATAGTTGATACTGTCTATCGACACTACAGTGCCTGCAAAGTCTGTTCCAACACCTGATTGGTCGAATGTTACTTGGTATTGCGTGACGTAGTTGCCAGTAACCGTAGTAGGTCCTGTAACTGTGATCGGAGAGGCGGAACCGCTTACGCTGCTTAATCCAAATCGTTTGCCGGTAGTGCTACTTGAAACAGGAGATGAGTAAGAATAGATAACGCTTGAACCAGAATCAGCCCACAACGAATATGGAAGGCTAGAATAGGTTTTAGCACTGCCATTCACAGTTACAACAGTGCCCGTAGCAGTGGAATCTAGACCAGACTGAGCAAAAGTCACCTGATACTGAACCACATAGTTACCAGTAACTGTTGTTGGCCCTGTAACTGTTATCGGAGAAGCAAAACCAGTAACGCTAGTAAGCCTGAACTGCTTGCCAGCAGTGCTACTCGACACAATGGAATTGTAGGAGTAGGTTACGGAACCGCTACTATCAACCCACAGGGCGAATGGAAGGTCAGTGTAAACCTTTGCGTTGCCGCTAACAGTCACCACAGTGCTTGCTGCTGTGGAATCCAAACCAGACTGAGCAAACGTCACCAAGTACTGAACCACATAGTTACCAGTAACCGTAGTAGATGCTAACACAGTGAATAGGGAAGAGGGACCGCTAGTGCTGTTTAGCCTGAACTGCTTGCCTGAGGTTGAGCTTGAAACTGGAGAGTTGTACGAGTAGGTAACTGAGCCGCCAACATCAACCCAAAGGCTGTATGGCAGCTGAGAATACGTCTTTGAACTGCTGTTTACTGTTACCACAGTTCCCGTTGCCGAGGAATCTAGACCAGACTGTGCAAAGGTTACCTGATATTGAACCACGTAGTTGCCTGTGACTGTTGTCGGTCCTGTCACGGTGAATGGTGAAGAGGGGCCAGTTACGCTGTTGAGCCTAAACTGCTTGTTTCCAAAGCTGCTCGAAACTGTTGAAGCATAGGAGTAAGTGAAATAACTGCCACTATCAACCCAAACAGAATATGGAAGACTAGAATAGGTTTTGGCACTGCCATTCACAGTTACAACAGTGCCCGTGGCAGTGGAATCTAGACCAGACTGTGTGAATCGAACTAGGTATTGTATGCAGTAGTAGCCTGTAATTGTGGTAGGTTCGGTGACTATGAATTGTGGTGGTGGACCGTTTACGCCAGTTAGTCTGAACTGTTTGTCTGGGGTCGTGCTTGAAACGATTGAGCTGTATGAGTAGGTTACGGTGGAACCAGTGTCAACCCACCAGCCGAATGGGAGATCCGTATGGGCTTTCGTGCTGCTGTTCACAGTTACGACAGTTCCGGTGGCTGTTGAATCCAGACCGGATTGGGCAAATGTGACAAGATATTGTGTGACATAGTTTCCAGCAACAGTGACAGGTGAGGATACTGTAAAGGGTGAGGCTGGGCCGGTCACGCTTGTTTGTCTGTATCTTTTGCCAGTGGTTGTGCTGGTGACTGTTGAGGCGTAGGAGTACGTGAATGAACTGCCACTATCAACCCAAACGGAATATGGAAGGCTAGAATAGGTTTTGGCACTGCCATTTACCGTTACGATAGTACTAGAAGCATCTGATGTTAAGCCAGTTTGACTGAAAGTCACTAGGTATTGTTGGATGTAGTGTGCTGTTGCTGTGTGGTTGGTATTCATGCAGACTGTTATTGGGTTGACTCCGATGCCTTTTGATGTCCCATCGACATCCCAGTAAGTAAACCTGTAGCTACTCGTGGATGTAACATTGACTGTTGTTGGAGCTGTCAGCGTTACGTTTGAGTATTGGGCATAGGAGCCTTGGCCTGGAATCGTTGTTATGCCTGTGGGATCAGTTCGAACAGTCAGATAGTAGTTCTGTGGAGGTGGTGGGCATAGGACGCCTACTATTATGGGGTGGCTTTCTGTTGGAGCCACGCCGTTCCCATGAATGTCATTCACTCTTATGACGTACGTTGATGCTGAGGGGTCCCAATATGCTTGATGACCAGAAAGGTAGTCATGCGTTTCGACTGCACCATCCTTGTAGTTGTAGACCCTGGTCGTGTCGTTTGGCCAGTATGTTTCGAAGGTGCCCCATTTGAATTTGAAGAATACTGTCCATGTGCTTGGGTGAATGTCGAATCCTATGTTGCTGGCGTTGGAGCGGAGTATGGATGCTGTGAATCCTGGGTTTCTAAACCTTTCAGCATCTGTGCTGGCCAAGTTTGGCTGTGTCATGTTGTCGTATTTCACTTCAGATTTGCTAGGACCAGTTGGAGCTTTGACCCAAGCTGTGCCATTATTATAATAAACTGTGACTTCCACGTCGGAGACGGGAATGAGTGATCCACGATAAACTACTCTGAAAAAGGCGACCGTGCTGACTTGCACGATGACTACGGTTTTTCCTATTCCAGAATTGTTGTCAACGACTGTCAGTTCGACTGTGTAGTTGCCGTCGACAGGGTATGCATAGGTAACTGTCGAGTCCGCCGTAGTGATCGTGTTTCCATCGCCAAAGTTCCATCTGTACTGTACAATCCAGCCGTCAGGGTCGTAGCTTGTTGACGCGTTAAAAACTATGGTGTCTTCAGGCATGGGAACGCTTGGTGAGTATGTGAATGAGGCTACTGGGAGTTGGTTGCCATTGGCTGTGACACCGTTCTTGATCATAGCTAGGCCCATGGTTGCAATGATAAGGATACCAATAACTACTAAGTGAATGGAACGAAGTTTCACCTCTTCTCCTCTCCCTCGCTAGTATCAACTAACAGTGTATCCTTTTTAAGTCTTCTGGAAGATAGTTCTATTAAAGCTGGAGTATTATATCAAATGACAGCCAACAAAAGGTCAGAATATAAAATCAAGTCAAGTGTGCGAGTTCTGTTTTGAATTATAAAAATCTGGCCGACTCGATCCTTGCCAGTAGGGTGATCAGGTCTCATTTGACAAAAAATAGGGAGGATGTTTTTCAGTTTATTCTTTCTTAGAGAGCGCGAAGGCGTGCACTTATTGCTAGAAGCATGATTGCTGCTAGGATTACTGCTATGACTGCGACTATTGCTATGATGTAGAGTGTCGTTGTTTGAGTTGACTGGGTTTCGCCTAGTTTTGTTTTGATTTCTCCAAGTGATGTTTGAAGAGTTGCGGTGTCTCCGTTTACTTGTGTTACTGTTGCGTTTATTGTGTCAAGTCTTGCTGTCAATGTTCCTGCTGTCGTACTTATTTGGACGCGTGTAACGCCCTGCTCGTCTTTGACTACGCCGACGATCGTTGCGTTTATGGCGTTTAGGTCTAGTCTTGTTTGGGTCACGCCGTTAGATACTGTTGCGATGCCGTTGGTTATGTTTGTTATTTCTGCAGTTAGTGTTTGGCTCATTTGGAAGCTCTTTATTGTTGTGCCTTTGGCATTGTAGTATTCGGCTTTGATCAGTAGGGTGTATGTGCCGGTTTCTGCGTCTGCAGGTATGGTGTATTGTACTACGTAGTACCCGGTTCCTGCATTTTGAATTGAGCTTGTCAGATCCGTTTTTTGGTTTCCGTTCAAGTATAGGAAGGCTTCAAGTTTTGTTGGGTTGACTGCTTCGCCGCCGATTGTTACTAGCACGTTGAATTCTGCTATTTCTCCTCTGAAGTGTAGGGAGCCTGCGTCGACCGTCATGTCTAATGAAGGTTGGGTTGGATTAGCCGTTATGGTGTTTGTTGTTGTGGCAGAGGTGAAGCCTTGACTAGTGCATGTTAACGCAACGTTGTAGTCTCCTGGCGTTGAGTATACGTGTCCAACTGTGTTGCTGGTCACGTTCATGGCGGTTCCGTCGTCAAAGTTCCACTGATAGGTTACTTGTTGGGTTGATTGTGGCGCAGTGAAGAGCACAGGCTTGCCTGCAATTAGTTGAGTTGGCTGGTAGCTGAACGTTAATGGTTCTACTTGATAGTTGGCGTTGACTGTTGTGTGTGGGATCTCGTTCAGGTCATCGTCTATTAGAAGGGTGTTGTTGAGGGTTAAGGCTGATGTTGCGGTTGCAGCTGGTTGGCTTATTGTCCTGAATGTGATTGATGCTAGTGTTCCGCTTCCTTGTGCGAAGGTGTTCCATTGACCGTTTGCGTTTGGCATGTTGAGAATGCCTACGATGACGCTTGGTCCGTAGATGTTATTGTTCTCGGTGTAGTTGATGAAGTATGTGTATGGTTGTTCAGCGGAATTGTGCCATTGTTGCATGAATGATCCTTCCTGCACGTCGATAGCTTCGAGTAGGGCGCTATCGTATTGTATTCTGAATTGGAGCGCTATGAGTCTCCAGTTTTGATCCAGATCGGCGATGGTCACGCCCACGGTGAAGTGCTCACCTATGATTGTGGCTTGGTGTTCTGATGGACTGATTGTCAGAGTGGGTGAAGCTAATGCTATTGAGATTTTTGGAATGGCTGCGATTATTAGTAGTTGTGCTATGATTGCGAGCAGTATGATTTTTCGATTCACTTTTCATTCACCTAGATTTTTCTTGTAGAAGAGTTGTCTATTTGTATTTTAAGAGTTATTATCTAGTAAACTAGAGGTTGAATATGTATTCTGGATTCATATCCCCCTAAAATCAGAAGCGTGAAGCACACTATTCCTGCGCAGCCTCACAAGAAGAAGCAAATTCAGCTTAGGGTCTAATCAGTGTACTAAGCATTTCAAAATTGATGCGAAAATAAAAAGGTTGAGGGTGTTTCAGCCCAGTGACTGTTGGTTCAAGTCTATTTTGCCAAGTTTAACGCTTCACTGTCTTCCTGTAGGCCACTGCCGCTATCGAGAGCATTGCTATAAACGTGATGGCAAGAATCGTGCTTGGAAATTCTGGAACGACAGTTGCGCTGCCGTCAGCCATGGTTGCACTTATCTCGATAAGGTCAAAGTCAAGAAGATATGTGTCTACCCCGTATGGTTTCGAGAAGTTAAGAGCTGACGTACCCACACCTTGACCGACGAAAGTGAATGTGCAAAGCTTGCCAGTGCCAGTGAAAGTTGCGGCGTCTCCCTGCAATGAACACCCGAAGAGCACGAAGCCAGTGACGTTGTTTATCTGTGGGGTTAATGGTACGGTAGTCTTACCTGCAAACACTTGGTCACTTGGATAAACTGCGCTTGCACATTGGACCACGCTCGGGTCAAAGAACAGCTTAGCCTGCCATGCGTATAAATTGGTAACGTCGGCAACCATGACGGTAACGTTGAAAGATTGGGCTACGTTGACTGTGCTACTTGATGGCGAGAGGTTTGTTGAGGTCGCTAATATTGTGATAGGTGGCTGGGCGTATGCAGTCGTGCTTGAACAGACTAGTGCAAGGGCAATTGCTGCAAACATTAATAGGCTTAAAGTCCCTAGTTTCACTCTATTTATCATTTTAACACCTTTCTTTTCCTCATTTATAGAGTCCGACAACATTTAAGTCTTTCTCACGTACAAAAAACGGGATAACAAAAAAAAGAAAATGGGGTTTAGCACCCTTTCCCGAAGTTCTTAGATATCATTGCAACGTCCCTTGTATCTACCCTCAAGTCCGGCACCAAGTAAATCGGTCCCGTTATGTCAGCCCTCGGATCCCACCTCGGATGACCTGGATATGAGCCGAATGCAGCGGATGCAATTGCGACATCTCTAACGTCCACTTTGCCGTCGCCGTCAATATCTCCCACGAACCTTATTTTGACTGTGCCATCGGTGAAAGCGTTGTTTGTCACATTGTATTCGTATGGGACTAGTGATGCTTCTGCTGATATGGTATAGTTGTGGCATGGTGTGATGAGAGCAGTATTCCATGAGAAGGTCAAGTTTGCTGCAGTGGCTGCAGTTAAATTAACGACGCCTATTGTGCCTATGGGTGTTCCATCGTAGAATGCCGTTACATTGAATGACTCGGTAATTTCGCCAAGATTCTCAGCTGTCACTGTGATGTTGATTGTTCTCCCTTGGTATGTGAAATCTGTGCCTGGGTCAACGTTTGTGACTGCTACGTCGCGTTTTACCGTGAAAATGGCGACATATCCGTCTCTATAGACGTTGTTTGTGAGGTTGATTTCGAATGGGACCGTCGTGGCATTGGCGCTTATTTGGTACATGCCTGCTGATACTCCTGTAGTGTCCCATGTGATTGTGAAGTTTGATTCTGTGTTTGGTGGAAGTCCTGCTACTAGTACAGTTTGAATTAGAGTTTCGTTACAGAAGGCGCTTACGTTGAACGTTTCGCTTACGTTTCCTAGGTTCTTGGCTACAACTTCTATGTTGACTGGCCAGCCTGCGTAGGCCCAATCACGGTTCGGTGTCACGCTTGTTACGGCTACGTCGCGTATGACTGTCATCACGAAACCATCTGATGTTTCATGAGCAATTGGGTTGCCGTCGGGATCTGCGAGATTCGCGTCATGCAAATGTAGTGGGGTTGCTCCTAAGGATTTGACTCTGAAGCATATCGTTGCCAGAGCTACTGGCGTGTATGTTGTCAGTGGAGTTGCAGGTGGGTAATACAGGACTCTGGCCCAGACGAATCCTTTCGAGTTGCTTATTTGCGTATCAGGTGTGTAGTTGGTCTCATTCAGTGCGTCATTGATGATGATGTATAGGCATGTGAGTACGTCCTTGTTGTAGGACATGTTGAATTCGTATCCGTAGAGGTTTTCAACGTCGTCCAGCATTATGTGTATTTCGAATGTTTTTGGTGGCACTAGGGTTGGGTCGATTATTTCTGGTGGGTCCACGTAGAGTTTCGCGATGAGAGCGTTATTGAAGTAGCCGTCACGCGTCTCCCCCACAGGAAGTGATTGGTTGGTGTTGTCAAAGATGCCAACATTATATAGGTGCAAGGTTGTGTTTCCTTGCGTCTCAACATGGAAGTCAATCGTTGCCAGCGTGCCATTGCCACTTGCTGGTAGATCAGGCGGAACTAGTGAGGCTGTAAATTCCACGTATCCTGTTGGGTTGTTGATGACCACTATTGGAGTTATGCTAGGCGGGAAGAAACTTCCTAGTTGGGCTGCGGTCGCATGTATTATTGTTCCATTAAAACCCAGCCTAAACGTGCAGGAATATAGACTTATAGCATCAGAGATGTTTATGTTTACAGTGAAGTTGTGGGATGGAGTGAGTAGTGGGTCAGCTATTCTTGCAGGGTCAACATAAATAGTAGTTGTAATCGGTGGTCCCGAGTATTTGTAGTTGCCATTCGTCTTTATCAGTACTCCTTCATTTAGATCCTCATCTAGCCAGTATGTGTCAACGTTGTCCATGTTCAGAACACAAGAAAGGTCTCCAAATACAGGAGCTCTCACGATTTGCAGTTCAATTATCGCCAACTTCTTGTAACCTGATGCTGAGACTGAGCCGGCTCCCATCAAGGTGTCTGCAATGAGTACTGAACCTGCGGTGAAGGATGGTACGGGTTTAACCGTGGTTTTGCCATAGAACAGGTAGGTTGTGTCCCATGAGGGTTGCCATGCGCCTGTACAGTTGAGAAGGGTTGCGTTGTAGTTGAGTCTGACTTGCCAAGCGTAAACTGCAGCGGGATCATTAAACCATATTGTGATGTTGAATCGGTAACCGACACTTGTGGTGTTCGTGTCATATAGGTTGTCTTTTGGAGAAACGTGGAATTCTGGTGCTGCATATGCTTTCTTTATTAATGTTATTGATAGAACGGAAGAGATGATCATCAGCATGATCAGAGTGCGTGCTATTGTCTTTTGAATATTAACTTGCATACTATCCTCTCCTTTCCCCTTAATGTTAAAAACTAGAGTCTAGAGGATTTAAGCGTTCCGGAGATGAATTCCTTGTCGCCTTTTCATGATCGCGTCTTGAAGATTGCTTCTTTGACGCCGATTTCAACCTTGCCTGCGAATCTGTTTGTCTTCTTATCTTGGAAAAAAGAGAACCGAGGTACTTAACCTATGATCCCAAAATGCCTGCTAACAAATACTATGTCGCAGATGTCTATCATTCCACTGGAAACGACGTCTATGATGTCGGTCTTGTTTTGTCCGAAGGACCGTGAGACTAATGAAACGTCGCGGATGTCTACTTTTGAGTCTCCGTTAACATCGGCTGGTTGAACACAGCATCCATCACGGTCCTTGTTTCTGAAGAAGAGTGGAGCACAGTCAAGAACTACCAGTTTGTCTCTGCCCGTTAAGACGTTTTCTTGGAATACCGCTGGAAAGTCTGCCATTAAGTCGTAAGAGCGGCAGTTGGTGAATGTGTTGTTGTTGACGGTTATTAGTCTTCTCTCTTCTGATCCATACCATTTTCCTATGCCGATGCTAGCATTTCTTACAGTGTTGTTGTGGATGGTTACGTTTGACGTTCCGCTTCCAGGTCCTGTTCCGACGTATATCCCGTACCCTTCAATGTCGGAAATGCTGTTCTGCTCTATTGTGATGTTTGCAGCGCTTCTTGTTGCTATCCCGTGTTCGCAGCCGTGGATAGTATTGTTGTATATTCTTCCGTCTGAGCAATACGCGACTCCGATCTTGACGCTGTCTTCAATGATGTTACCGTGGATTTCGAAGTGGTGAATTGCTGTTTTGTTGATCGTAGAGCCAAACACTATTAATAGGGAGCCATCAAGGAAAGTGTTATTGGATACAGCAAAATTGGATGTTTCGTCGGTATCATAGTTTATTGTTATTCTCAGTGTTGAATTGATGAATGTGTTGTTGTGAATAGAAAAATGATTCTGATTCGCGATTATGATGGTAGTGTCTTGGAATGTCTGTCCGCTGAATTCCTCAGCGATTGCATTTGACACCAGATTAGGAGTGCCAAGCACACAGACAAACAGCATAAATGGGAAAAGTAGGAGTAGGTTAGTGTTGATTTTTCTTGTTCTCAATTCTTCCACCTGGAGAAAGGGTAGAGGTCAGAGGGATTGTCAGTGTCCAGTTTTAGCGTCTTTGGTATGGTGGCATCTTGTCTAGTCGCGAACGTTGTGTTCGCCCTTTCATCTTGCATCGTTCATGGAAGTTTCCCTGATTGGGTCTCGTTGAGTCTCGTCAGCTTCAAACGTTAAGGTTCACGTTTCTCAGCACGATCGCGAGGTCACGAAGATTTATCTTGCCGTCTGGAAAGACATCTGCTCTCTCGTCCCATCGCCTGTGTGATGGAGAACCTTTGTATGATCCGAACGAACGCATTATTACTATTACATCCATATAATTGACCTTACCATCGCCGTCGACATCGCCAGGAACCTTGTTTTGGAAACCTTTGACTATCACCTTTCCGTTGGTCGGCGGTGTGGTCGGTATTTGTTTTGAGCTTCCCCAGAGTATTACGTTGCTCAGTATCAGTGGTGCTTCATCATTATCTGGGTAGTCTGTTTGATTTGTGATTCTGAAGCGTATCTTGATTAGCGATACGTTTCCGCTTGGTGTTGTTGATGGATTCTTTACTGTGACGTTGATTATGCCTGCAGTCGAGTTTACTATTGTGTTGCTTGTCCAAAGCGGGTCTACAGTGTAGGATGTTAGGTTGAGCAGTTGGTTGGGTGGCGGAGTTGAGCAACTGTAGTTTAGCGTGAAGCTTGCATTACGGCAGTTCCACGCTGCATCTAATTCTTTGACGTAGATTTGCAGGTCGAATTCCTGCCCTATTGCTGATGGTGGTAGCGGCCCGAATATGATGTTGGTTGAGGGCGAAACTGCCAAGTAGGGTTTTGGAGGTTCTGGTCCGGCTACTCCAACGTATGTGACTGAACAATTGTACGCTGTTATGTCGATGGTTCCGAGGTCTGGGTCCAATGCATAGGTATCGGCATTGTTTATGTTGAGAAGGCTGGCAAAGTTTATGCCTTCGCCTGGCTTGCTTGTGATCTCAAGTTCGGCCCACATTAATCTTTTGTCGGCCGCGGGTGCAGTGTCGGCGCCTGACAAGGTTTCACCGTGCAGGATGGTTCCTGCAACGTTGTTGATTGAGGGTGTTAGTGGGGTTGTTGCGTGTCCGGCGAAGTATTCACTCTTTGTTGAGTCCACGTCTCCTGCGCCTAAGTAGCCTACCTTGTTGCATTTCAGCCAAGTCGCGTTGAAGAATAATTTAACTTGCCATGCAAAGCAGGGTGTATTCAAGTTCATCCATGCAGATATGTTGAATTTGAAACCGATTCCTTGTTGGGATGTGTCGTAGCTGAGCGTGTCTGGCTTCAAGTATATGGAGTTTGCTGGTGTTGCTCTTGCTGAGAATACTTCGACTGCACTTAGCAGTAGTAGTGTAAGAATCGTGAGGGAAATAACTCGATTATTCATATCTTTTCTCCCTTCTCGCTCTACTAATCTGGTTATTTTAACCGTTCTGCGTGATTTAAGTATTCTGGAGTTGAATTCTATAAGAATAGTAGTCTATCAGTGATCAGGGGAAAGTGCCGTATTCTCCAAAGTGCCTCGCTACAAGCGAAACGTCCCGCACATCAACCACTCCGTCAGGCACCATGGGGGTTGGTCCTGTTATGTCTGCAACTGCATCCCACCTTGCGTGTCCTGGGTATGAACCGTAGGCTTTTGCGACTCTTGAGACATCTCTCACGTCGACCTTTCCGTCGGGTGTTCCTGATGGGCCAGTTATGTCGCCTAGGAGGGTTGTTTTGAACGTTGTGCTGTTTATGGCCAGGTAGTAGCTGTACTGGGAAGAGGCGTATACCGTGTGGTTTCCTAACATTCCGCCGTACGGATTCGTGTGGAACGATGTACCGAAGTTGCCACTGTATTCAGTGGGTGGGCCGACGGATGATGTTTCTATGTAGAACGTGGCGTTCTTCTCAGGTGAATAAGAGTATCCGTTGTCTTTGGGGTATCCTGTGAGTACGCTTGCGTATGCGAGGGTTGTTCCTTTGGGGGCGTCGGCTGGAATCTGAACGGAAGTTGTTGCATTGAGAGTTCTACCCGTCTCAATTATGCCGGTAAATATTCCGAAGAAGATAAAGGGTGTATTGTCTGAATATTGAACGTAGACTGTTGCTATGACGGCGTAGTTTGTTCCGGCATTGTTCTTCAGGTTAATTGTGAAGCCCAGAATGCCGCCTCGGGTAAAGTTCGTTTTTGGGTTGGCTGAGGCGTCGCACGTGTAGAAATCAGTGATCTCGACTACCCATGGTCCTGGAGGAATCGTTCCAGTTGACAGAGTCCTAAGGATCGTGGTTTCGGTCCTTGGGTTATCGACCTGCAACGTTACCAGGCCATCTGAGACTGGAACGCCACCGAGAGTTAGATTCCCACCAATAGAAATCTTTTCACCGAGAGCATATGTGGGTTTGTTGGTTGCTATGGATAGGTCTAGGCCTGTTGTACAAAGTGACGTGGATAGAGATAACACAGCAAGCAAAATCAACGATGCTGCAATCAGGGTTCTCAGTGTTCTCACCTGACACTCCTTCAGTAGTTTCTTCAAGATTATATAGCTTGTTTGATTATGATAAAGGTTTCTGGAATTATCTTCTAGCTCTAAACAAGCGAGCGTGGCGGGGGGTTATCAAGCCTTCTAAAGGATCATACTAGAGCAACGCTAACAGAACATGATCCATGGATAAGTGTGCTATAGAACTATCTTTCTATAAGCTTTTTATCTCAACAACACACCTATAGTTATGCGTTTCTCTTTGCAGAGAGAGTGATTGGAAATGAGAAAAACACACATTTTAACGATGTTTCTAGCGCTGCTAACAACAAGTGCATTACTTACCACATTCAACATAGCTCGAATCTCGCCTGTAAATGCTGATCCTTGGTTCTGGAAACCAGCTTATAATGACTATGCATGGAGTGGAGTGCCTGATTTTGACCAGAGACAATGGGGAACATACATATGGCAAGACATGTGGGGTGCATGGAGTCACTGTGGCCCTGTGGCCGTCGCTAACTCGTTGTGGTGGCTAGATTCGGAATATGAACCGAATCCTCTATTTCCGCCGCCAATGATAAACGATGGGTTCCCACTAGTCAAGAGTTACAATCCTGCTTGGGACGATCACAGCCCGTCTAACGTCCAGCCGCTGATAGAGCACTTGGCATACCTAATGGACACTGATGGTCGAAGAACTGGACTGGTGCATTCAGGCACGAACGTGAATGACATGCAGGCAGGTCTTACACACTATCTCTCATGGTCAGGAGTTAACCCGAAAGGAGACATCAATGGCGACGGAATAGTAGACCTGACAGACATGAATTTGGTGACTGCAGCCTTTCCATCTGTTCCAGGAAGCCCTAACTGGAACATGGCCGCTGACATAGCTCCTGTGACTATCGGCTGGCCATCAGCTACCGACAACAAAGTTGACCTAGCAGATGTGAATATGGTTGCGACCAACTTTGGGAAGACTGGTTGGTTCTATGAACACACCGTTCTTCAACCAGATTTCCACTATGTGGAAGCAGAGGTTGAGAGATGCCAAGACGTCGTGTTGCTGATCGGATACTGGATATGGACTGGCTCAACATGGTATCGTGAGCCCGGAGGACACTTCGTGACTGTCGCAGGCGTTGACTCAGCTGACATGATGATAGCGTTGAGCGACCCAGTCCAAGATGCGTTTGAAACCGGCATGATACCGCAAGGACGCATTCCCTTCCCACACGTACATCCACCACTCGAACCTCCATACATTACACATAACGATGCTATGTTCGTATCTCAAGACATATACCAAGCCGTCTCGCTTCCCCTACTAGGGTTCCCACCTTTCCCGCCAGGTCAAGGAGGCACATGGGCATTAGTGAACTTCGCAAGTTGGAGACCCATGCCACCATTCTTTGCCGTGGTAGAAGCAGCAGTGATAACGTCACCATACGTTATCGACGTAGCTGTCACAAACGTGACTACGAGCAAAACAGGTTGCCTTCCGCGCGAGACCGTATGTAGGAACCAGAGCAGCACCAACATGACATGTGGTGTCTACCCAACCGTAGCGAATCAGGGAGAAGTGAACACGACCTTCACTGTAACGGCTTATGCCAACTTGACGGCATTCGAGACACAAACTGTGACACTTGCTCCAGGCCAGAATACGACATTAACATTCACTTGGAACACGAGTGGAACAACTGAGTACGACAAGTACACTATGTCTGCTTCCGCTTCAGCAACGCTTGATTCAGACCCATCAGATGACACCTTCACCGGAGACACTCTAATGGTTACCCATATGGGTGACATCGACGGCAACAAGAAAGTGGAAGTCTTAGACATAGCGAAAATAGCCCAAGGATTCGGCGCTGAACGCGTGACAAACAGTTCCAGCCCCAAGTATCGTCAATACTGGCACTCAACACCATGTGCGAAATGCCCACATCCGCCCAACTGCGACATTGATGACAATGGCAAAATCGAAACCAAAGATGTCGCTTATGCATGCAAATTCTTCGGATGGGTTGGATAAGCAACCAATCAACCCCCCGTTTTTCTTTTCTTTTTGTTGATAGTGTGCGCACGCAGCCATTGACGCGGACTCTATCCACCAAACACTGACATCGACAACACGGCAAAGTCGATGTCAAAGACGTGTCTCTTGCAAGCAAGCAGTTCGGGTCCAGATAACCAATTAGCCCCCCCATTCTTTTATATCCAAAATAGCATAATTGAGCCTTGGAAACCTATTCAAGTCTAATAGCTTCGAATCATAAGACAGCAGGTACCGAAAAAGGGCTGCCCTCCGAATTCTTTGTTGCATTTCTAACCTTTCACATTTCTAAGTGGTTAAACATCTCAAAGAAGTAGATCCCAAGTGATACACTGTTAATGAAGAAACAAGTGCCAGGCCTCTCGATAATCTAAAAGAGCGTGCGTCCCTATTTGAGAAAACTGAGCCCCTCAAATACCAGCAGAGTTGGCTTGCGCATTAGAAAACTGCATTTACAACTGCTTGCCATAATTCTTTGCAACAAAGGATACGTCTCTCACGTCGACTTTCTGATTGTTGTCAACGTCTGCAAGTGGGTTCCATCGTGGCAAGTCTGGCGTAGTGCCGAAAGCTTTGGCAACTATGGCTACGTCTCTGACGTCAACTTTGCGGTCCCCAGTAAGATCACCGGATACTGTGAGCAGGATCTTGAAGCTTCTTTCGCTGTGTGTATAGTTCAAGTAGGTGAAGCAGTAGGTTTCGTTTTCAGGTAGTGTGTGTGTGAGGTTGTTGTAAGCACGGATTGCAGTATCATCCAGTAACGCAATTAGTGTGCTATTGAGCAAAGCCTTGGGTATCGTCACGATGCATGCACCTGTCGTGCCGTCGGAGCCTGTCACATTGAAGCCCAATTCCCTATTAGTTTGGTTGAAGTGGAAATTGGTGACTGTCGAGTTCGTTGAGACAGCAACTTGGTAGGTTTGTGTGTCTTGAGTCACGTTGAAAATATTTGCTTGAAAACCCGATGCGCTCACCTCAACTATTCCGATAGCTGCCTCGAAAGGTATTACTATCATGTCAGGATTGAGAAGGTAGGTACCGTCCGACTGTTTCATCATGATATTAATGAAGTTTAGCGATGAGACTCCGAGTGTCTTGGCTTGAAATTGGATTGTGCAGAGCTTTCCAGAACCGTTGATTGAACCAGTTCCTTCTAGAGAGCAGAATGCCTTCACTGTGCCGTTTTCATTGTTGATCACTGGAGGCGGAAAGAACACTGAGTATCCGGAGAATACGTGGTCTGGGGGCAGTGATAATCCGGTGCAGTTTAGGATTGAATGATCAAATGATATGACTGTTTGCCAGCTTGAAAGGTTTATGACATTGGAAACAGTCACATTTACGATGAATACTTGACCCACCAAGGGTGTTGAGCGTCGAGAGTTGAAGTCAACAATCGTCGTAGTTGAATATGCCAGTGGAAATACGGACAATGAAAACACAATTACCATTAATAGTGATAGAAATGTCTTGCAACCCTTCAATTGCTCTCCCCCATAGAGTATTATTGCTGGTCCACTAATAAGATTTCTGGAATACTTTTCTATATCCATCAGGGGAATGGTCTGCAACGTGACATATGTAGCCAGAAGCGTTGTGTGTTTTGTTTTCGAAGCTGCATGTATTGCATGGTTAGTCTCCAGTGTCATGGTTCCCGTTCGTCATCTTTCGTAGATCGACTGCTATTTGTGCAAGCAATAATGTCTCACTACTTGCATGGTAGCAGTGGATTAGCTTTCAGGTGAGAGCCTGCCAGACCATCGGAAATCCATGCTATTGTATCTGGTCCTCGTACCAGACTTCTGATTTTGCATGCCGCACTAAGGAACCAAACCTGCATAAGGAAGCAAGCGCTCTCAAAAATCAACAGTTGCCATAGAAGAGTTCTCCATAAGCGATATAGTTGAGAGAATTCTTACTCTTATGGTGGAGAAGGAGAACCTATTTGAGAAAGGCTGAAGGATTCAGTTTAGTGTTCTTAGTACTGATCGGATCTTTTGCAGGCTTTCGAGTGGTTATTCCGAACGCTAATTGTGATGCTGAAGGATGGCAAGTGGATGTCTATACCCAGAAGGACCCATATAATGGAATAGGTTTTGGTCAGCCTAGCGACTCGTTTGAGTCACAAGAAACCGTGTTTCTCCATGCTTATCTGACCTACAACATGGCTCCTGTGCAGCATGCGGATGTCTATTTTAGGGTCTTTGGACCAGCAAATCCAATTGAGAATCTTACGGCAAGTCTTTCTGCTTTGACGGACGAGTCAGGCACAGCGAATGCCAATTTCACTATTCCTAGGCCGCCTGTAGACGCTGAAACGATCACTTTTGGAACTTGGACCGCGATCGCTTACATACCTGAGAATGCCTCAGACTCCGTCACGTTCAAGGTCGGGTACACTGTTGAGCTTGTCGAGTTAAGAGTGGTGGATGAAGATCCGCCTAGAGGAGGCTGGCTGGATGTCGAGGTTTCGATTGGCAGCATTGCGATGACCCCTAAGAATGGCACATTGGCGTTAACGTTGTTTGATTCTCTGAACGGGGTCGTCGGTTTCTTGATGGAGTCTTTCGCAACAGATGCAAATGGGACAATCGTCAACAGAACGTTCGTCATTCCGAAGTCAGCTGGGGTTGGTCCAAGTATAGTGAATGCTTCACTACTAGCTCCAAGTGGAGCTCCTTATGGACCAAGCAGGTCGGTAAGCTTCGTTATATCGCTTCTTGGGGACTTGAATTTCGACAACAGAGTCAACGTTGTGGACGTTGCTATTGTTTCGGCGGCTTTTGGCTCTTATCCGGGGCACTCGAGGTGGGATCCGCGTGCAGACATCGACAAGGATAACAGTATTGGAGTCAGAGATGTTAGCGTGGTGGCAAGGCATTTTGGGGATACCCATCCATAGTCGCTGAAGATGCGTATAGAGCGAGTATCTAGGGATTTTTGTGAGAACGAGGAAATCGATTCGATGTTGGCTCGAAAGAATGGAAAAAAGGGTGTTTTGGTTTGTCTGATAGCGTGCGCTTTGTTTACCTTCTATGTTTATCAGGACATTGGCCTTCCATGCAAGCAGCGCTGGTCGTCGAAGTTGGCATATTCCGACTAGTATACTAGGCCGAAGTACCTGGCGACCATGGCGACATCTTTAGTGTCGATTTTGCCATCGTTGTTGATGTCGGCGTTTGGATCCCATAGTGGAGCTGGTGGACTCACCCCGAAACGTTTAGCAACGTAGGCGACATCCTTCACGTCTATTTTTCTGTAATCCAATCTAATATCACCTGGCCACAAAACCAAGATTTCTCCGTCGGTTCGGTTGTTATCGGAGGTCAAGATTTCTCCTGGGACAGGCCAAGCATAGGCCCAAATTGTGTATCCGCCATAAGTGCAGTTTGAAGCGATGCAAGGTCTTGCCAATCCTGGCAATTGAAGGCATGCCTACCTACCAGTACGTTCTTCGATAGGTCTCTCATTAACATGCGCGCGTTGGAAGCGTGTTAGTCTTGCGTGTGCTACACAACAAACCCAACCGGTTCATGCACTGATCTCTCCGATTCCGGCAGTCACCTTGAGTCTTTCAAGAACACAAAAATCTGCGTCTATGGCGTTTTCAGCATAGCCGATACAAGGTCAATTGGGCCGCTCAAAACACGCCCGACATGGAACAAAGCTGCAGGGCACTCGAAGTTCAAGTCTCCCTCACCGCTAGATGCACGAAAAAAAAAACAAAAAGCAACGACAGAAATGATCGGAACACGTTGCAAACGATTCACAACTCGCAGCGCAATCAGCATTGTATAAAGTAACATGGCAAGTCTTATATACGAAGACTTAACGTTAAACTGCGGGGGGTACCGTTCACTAATGTACGGTCATGAGGGTTTTCCCTTTCTCCTATCTCCCTTCTCCCTCCCCCCCAAAAAAGCGCGTGCTAGCAAGTCTAAATATCACCGGCGGTAAACGGACATATTAGTTGTTACCATGCGGGTCGTCATTCCTTAATCATGGAGTCCCGTCGGAAACAGCATAGAGGAATCTCCTCCTAAGGGATTTGCTCTGGGTTTCCATAGATTCCTTAGGGGGGAAGGAGAGTTGAAGAAGAGACGCCTGCCTTACGCGGTACCATTCATCGTTCGCGCCGCTCAGAAACGGATGAGGCTGGATTTCAGCTCTTCAGCGAAGTAACAGATTAGCCGGGCAAGAGAAATGAAGCGTTCCTTCCAGGACTAAGCAATCGTCCTTCTCGAATCGGCGCGCGCTCGTGGACGAGAAGCGTCGCGGAAAAGGGATAGGAACAACGCTCATGAAGCATGCAATCAAGATTGCGAAAGACAAGGGATCAAGAATGCTTATTGTTGAAACACAAACATGCAACGTTCCTGCTACAAGATTCTACGTCAAATTCGGTTTCGAACTGATTGGCTTTGACTCTGCCACATACTCTAACGAAGACATAGAAAAAAGGGAAGTCAGGCTTGAACTTGGTTTGAAACTGCAACCTAGAAACGCGCGTTCTGTACGTGTAGTTTGCGGTGTCGTCTTAGATTGATTCTCCGAAGTGTTTAGCGATCAGTGCAACATCTCTGACATCGACCTTCCCATCTGGAATAAGGTAGGTTGGTCCTGTTATGTCCGCATATAGATCCCATCTGGGATCGCCTGGCTGTGTACCGTAGGCTTTCGCCGCTTTTGAAACATCTCTGACATCGACCTTCCCATCTGGGACATTTGGGGTTGGCCCGGTTATGTCGCCGACAAGGGTGAAATTGATCACTTCCACTGTGTGTGATGCTGTGCTCTTTAGTCCGCTGCTGCTCGTTATCCAGAAATCAACGGTGTAGTTTCCTGCTGAGGCGAAGGTATGATTTAGAAGAGGATTAGTCGTTGTAATGTTTCCTGTGTTGTCTCCGAAGTTCCATTTGTACTCGCTAATTGTGCAGTATGCACCGCGGTTTTCGTCCCAGCCAGGGTCGCATGATGATGCGTTGAAAGTCACTACGCGGGTTGCTATTCCTCTTGGGGGGGTCCACTCGAAAGCAGCGGTTGGGTCAGGGTGTTTTAGTTTTATTTCTTTGCTTGCTGTAGCTGATAGGCCAGCGCTGTTTGTAACGTTCAACGTTACAAGGTATGAGTAGGGGGCTCCAGTGAAGGTTTTCGTGATTGTTGGGCTTATGGTTGTGTTCTCTAGGCCGTCTCCCCAATTCCATTTGTAGCTGACGATTGTGTCATTGTAGCCGCCTGCTGAGGAGTATGAGGCATCGAAGGTTACTGTCATGTTCTTGTACGGGTAGATCGGTGAATATGTGAATGATGCTTCTGGCGGGTATGATATGTCGGCTATGCTGAATTCTGCTGTTTGCATGGGGCTGAACTGGACTGTGGATACGCGTGCGATTGAGTATACTGAGTAGTCGCCGGGTATGGTTTCTGGGGATGATCGGAACGTGGTTGAGTATTCTCCTTGCCCAGGGGGTGTGGGTGGGTCTGGGATATTGTATTGTTTTATTCCTTGCTCGTATTTGCTAATGAAGAAGTGTCCGATTCTCTCTGGGACATATGGGATTCCTCCGTTGATCAGGTCTTTGCTGTATACGCTGCAGTATACTGTTGCTACTCCGCTCGTTGACCATTTTGGTATGAATACTTGCGATAGGAAGGTGATGGAGCTTCCTGTTGGTATCCTATTGTAGTACTTGTCTGAGGCAAGTGTGGTTGAGCTGGCGTCGACGGTGCTGATTATGACCAATACGTCTCTCTCGACTGGCTGCGGGTTTTGCACTGTTGCTTGGATGAAGATTGGGGGGAGGGTTCCCGTTTTTGCTACGTTAATTGGGGTAAAACCTGCGTCTGTGATGGAGATTCCGGTTATTTGAATGGGCCAAGTTTCTGTTGGGTTCCCTACTGAGAGGGTTCTGCAGAATACGGTGTTGTTTCTGTCGTTCTGAACAACTATAGCTACAAGCGAGTTTGTGACCGGGAGGCCGTTTTGTGAGACAACGCCTTGTAAAGTTACTCCTTCTCGCAGATACTTTTCACTTTCACCAGCGGTAATTTGCAAATCTACCAAATTCGCCGCAGATGACGTGTGCAGAAATGCAGTGCCAATTGCAGCAAGGATCATGAGCAGAACAGTTACACAAACGATTAATTTCAAGAATTTGCCTCCAGTATAGATTCACGCTAATATTTTCACGATGATTATTCTAATAAGGGTTATTTCTAATAAGGATTATGGAATAATGCTCTAGAGAGGGTTCTGTCTGAATCGGAGTTTGAATGGTGGCTCGTTGCTAAAAAGGAGCGATTTTTACGTCAATTGGTCTTGTATGGGGTGGTTATGGTGATCTTTGTCTGGTCTTTGCGCTTTGCTGTGATATTTCTCCGCAGGGTTCCGGTCTGCATCTTCCTAAGTTGTACTATGGTAAGGAAATGGGCTGCTGGTTTTGCTAGATGTGAGCGTGCGATATGATGATGTATGATGATTTGGAAGACTTCTTGCCTCTTCTCCTACTTAGGAAGTAGAGGATAATTAGTAAGATCACGATCCCCAGCATTGCTATTGCAAACACTGGGATGAGGGTAGTCCAGTTGAAGGAGGGAAGTGATGGTTCGAGCAATGTGACCGTTCCGTCTGTGAGCATGTTGTCGGTTGTGTTTGTTTCTTCGGGGAGATAGTCTGCAAGAGCCCAGATCGTGTAGTTTCCTGCTTGTAGGTTCGAAGTGTCCCATGCAAAGCTTATTGTCATGTTCGAGCTGGGCTGTAGCTGCGTGACCGTTTTGATGCTTATCTTTGATGTGTTTGCATAGAATGTGACGTTGAAGGTTTCGGATTCGTTTCCCAAGTTATTGACTGCGGCTCTTATTGTTATTGGGGTGTTTGTTTCTGCAGTTGTTGGGTCGGTTGCTAGTGATGTGATGGCTATGTTATGAGCTGTAAAGGGCGGATGTAGAATGATTGTTACTTGGCCATCATAGTACGTGTTGTCATCTGTGCTCGTTTCGCCTTCAACAGGAGCTACAGTTGCGCTGATTTGGTAAGTTCCCTGTGGGGCGTTAGCGGTGTTCCATTGATAAGAGAGAATCTGTTGTGAGCCGGCTGCAAGCTTCGTGACATTCTTCTCGCTGATCAAGAAGCTTCCGTAGTATGTTTTTACGGTTGAGGTTTCTGTGGTGTTGCCCTTGTTTTTGACTGTGACGTCGATGGTTACTGTGTCGCCTTGAGCGGCTTCGTGGGTGGAGCAAGCTACGTTTAGGACTTGCAGGTCGTGTGTTAGGCTTAGGTTTGTGGTTTTCAGTGCGACTTGGGAGGTGTAGGTGTTGTCGGATAGGTCTGCTTCGTTCGGGAATGTTTGGACGCTCGCTGTTACTATGTGGTTTCTTTCCTGCAGATTGTTCGTGTTCCAAGTTGCTTGGAGTGTTTGAGAGGTGTATGGTTCTAGCTGGCCTATGTGCGCGGAAGTCAGTATAGTGTTGTCGACGTGGATGGATGTGTTGAAATCGTTTAGGGTTATGGTTCCTTCGTTTCTCACTGTCCAATGTATCGTTAAGGGGATGCCTGCTTCCGCTTCTGCGGGTAGAGGGTTGAGGTAAACTGAAGCGTCAGTAAAGTTGGGGGATGTTAAGTCATATATTGTTATTAGAAAGATTGTTGAGCTCTTTGGACAGTACGCTACGCTATGCTCGTCTAGCGCGTTGACGATGAGTGTGGCACGGCCAGGAAACGCAAACTTTGGAATGTAAAGTTTGTTGAAAAGGTGCAGAGTTCTCTCGATTGGTGGAACTGTGAAATTGCCTATTTCCATTGTGGCTACGGCCACTTTAAGCTCGTCCAGTAATGTCACAGCTAACTCTGTCGTCTTTGGGGTCTTTGCATTGTTTCTCAGTGTGATTTCAAAGCCGACGTATCCGCCTATTCCGAAAGATGTCCGGTCGAAAAGGTTATCGTCCAGTGTTCTTATGAGGCCAAGTTCAATTATCCGGTTTACTCCGAACCACAGCAGGTCGCTGTATATTTCTCCGCCGATTTCGATTCTTGCGGTCACAATCCATGTTCCAAAAGCGTCCGATTGGTTTGTGACGGCAAGTGAAAACTCTGTTTCAGCTATTCCGCTAGCGTTGGTTTCTGCAGTTTGGTAGACTTTTTGGTCTTCAGTCATGTGCTGCGGTCCAGTTATTTCGTATGTTACGAGCATGTTGCTGGTTGGTGTGTTGTCGATCATTACTTCCGCGTATAGTATCACTGTTTCTGCTGGTCCGAACAGGTCGCTGGGCGAATTGGATCCTTTTCCGTTGTAGATTGCTTTTTGTGTAAACAAGTCAACAGAGACTGCGGATCCACTAAGGGCGAGGGAAGTGTGTGTAGTCATCGCTAGACCAATCAGCACAAGAAGTACGGGAACTATAAGTTTCAACACTGCCCTATTCATTTTTGGTCTCCTCCTCTCTTAGCGTTAAGAAGAGTGCAAGTAGTCGTCTCCCAGTTTTTTCTAGGTAAACTTCGCGAACATCGTATTTAGATGGGTATGTAAAAGCCCCTCATATTACGGAAAACGATACGGTTTCATGCAAGCAAGGATGTCCAGCCTGTCAAATACTAGGTTTCTGCATTGACGAAAAAAAAGATAGGAAAGTTGGAATTTATCTGGTCGTCTAGTATGGCTGTATGGCTATTAGGGGTGTCGTTGAGCCAATTGGCCACGCGTAACCGAATGGGTTAAGGAGGCCATATTCTGGACACCATGTAGAGCCACCCATTGTGGGCAGCGTGTTGTAGGCGTTCACGTGTATCTTGGCGATGCCAGCGAATGCATACTTGGGTATGTGCATTGTCAATGTTACTGTGCCGTTCTTGTATGCGCAGAATTGTGTTCCGCCAACGGTCGTGCAGACGTGTGCTTGAGCAACTGGTACGCCCAATTCATCTTCGAGGACTACTCGCAAGACTACTGGGTATATCTGTTGAGCGTGGCTTCCGTATTTGATTGTTACGACGACGTCGTCGCAGTGGTTGTACTCGAATTTGTCAGTGTCAACTTTGAAGATTTCCACCATGTAGTCGAAGTGGAACTGCATTGTGTCGTTGATGACTATACATGCGACGTCGACTGTGGCTGTGATTGTCCAGACACCGAAGTAGTCTTCTGGATGATCACATGGCCATGGTATTCGGTAGTAGCTGTGTGCGACTCCGTCTGCGTCTGTTCTGGCAACCTGTATTGTGACCACGTTGCCGTGGTTGTCTCTGACTTCGAATGCTACGTCTTTCTGCTGTACTGGCCAGTAGTTGTATGTTACGTTTGCGTAGAGTTCGACTTGCTTCTGTGGCCAGAACATGTCACTTGGCATGTTGTGACCTTGTCCACCGAATGGTGCTGGGTACTGATCGTACAAGTCGATTACTCTGCCAGGCCAGCTTGTCGTGATTGTGTAGGTGCCGTTTACTGCTGGGCTGTTGCCGAGGTCAATTGGGTTCTGGTCATCCATGTTGTCTAGGCCGACGAAGTGCTCGTCGAAGATGCCAAGTTCACATGATAGGTCTGCGTCGCCGAATGACTGGTAGGCTACTTCGAACTCGATAGTTGCTGCTATGCCGTTTGTGGAAGGCATGGGTAGGTTCCACCAGCCTGTTCCGTTCGGGTATATCATGTTGCCGACTAGAACGTGCTCTGGCGGGCCAGCCTCAAAGTAGGATATGAAGAATGTTCCTAGCGAGCCTGGCTGCAATGCAGCAAACCATGGCAGGAAGTCTCCCTCATATACTGCGACTGGTGTGATGAGTGCTGGGTCATAGGTTAGTCTGAAGTCGAGGCCGATCAGGTTCAGTTGTGCGCTGACGTTCATTATCATTACGGTTACGATGAAGTGTTGTCCTAGAACTGGGCCTGGGCCCATGGTTACTGAGGACACTGTTAGGTATGGTGGCGATGCTGCTTGGTACCCTTCAACTACTACGTTGCCGTTGACCGGGGCAGTAGTCTGTATTTCTTCCAGTGTGTCGAATACTACGATGTCGCTTAGGACTAGTGGTGCGTTGTCATTTGTTGGGAACACGTCTTGATATGTGATGCGGAACTTGACTGTCAGAAGCACTACGTCTCCACTTGGTGTGGATGTTGGAAATCCGACGAAGCCAGTGATCGTTCCGACGAGTGTAGTGTTGTCAAAGGTGCTTACAGTCCACAGTGGGCCAGCTGTCATGTCTGATACTTCTAGTATCTCAGCTGGTGCTGGAGTTGCACAGTCATAGGTCAATGTGAAGGTTACGTTGTGGCATGCCCATGCGGGGTCGATACCCTTTAGGATTACTTGAACGTCGAATAGTTTGCCAACTTGTACGGCTGTCTTCGGGTAGGTTATGGTTGCAGATGGTACGACTTCAAGGTGTGGTTTTGCAGGTAGAGTCCAAACGTAGGTAACGCTGCCATCGTTCTTTGTGATTGTCACTGAGGCCAGGTCTGGGTCCAACACGTATGAATCGACGTTGTTTATGCCTATTGCGCTTGTGAATGTTGCGTACTTGCCTGGTGCGGCAGTGATTTCGAGTTCAGCCCACATTAATCTTTTGTCGGCTGCTGCTGCACTGTCGGCGCCTCCCAAGCTTTCACCGTGCAGGACGGTTCCTGCAACGTTGTCAATGACCGGTGTTAGTGGGGTTGTTGCGTGTCCGGCGAAGTATTCACTCTTTGTTGAGTCCACGTCGCCTGCGCCTAGGTAGCCTGCCATGTTGCATTTCAGGAAGGCTGTGTTAAAGTACAGCTTTACTTGCCATGCGAAGCTTACTACGTTTAGGTTCATCCATACTGAAACGTTGAACTTGTAGCCGACTGATTGGGCTCCAGTGTTAAAGTTGTAGGCTGATGGTACGACGTACATTGAGTTTGCTGGTGTTGCATTTACTGGTATTGCTCCTGCGATGCTTAGTAACATCATTCCAACTATTGCTAGTGATAAAATTTTAGCTTTCACTTTGGTTTTCTCCCTTCTCCTTATTTTCTAGCAATAGTAATGTTGCATGCCACCGGATTTAAGCGTTCCGGAATTATCTTCTATTCAATTGTTCAGTCAGAATGGGGAATATTACGGGGCTTCTCAACATGGAAGATGTAGACTGAACGACGAAACGTATTAGACGCAACAAAGCCAGCTTAGCTTGAGTAGAAACAAAATAAAAAAAGAGATATTAACGCCTGTCAGGCGTTCTCATATTTGCTATGCGTGACCTACCCAACCGAATTTCTTGGCTATTGCGGCGATGTCTTTGACGTCGATCTTGTAGTCTTTGACAATGTCTGCTCCGGTGTTCCATCTGAGGTCACCTGGGGCAGTTCCGAACGCTTTAGCTGCGCTTGCAACGTCTTTAGTGTCTACTTTGATGTCGGCGCTTACTAGTTCACTCTTGTAGACGTATGTGCCGTAGCCGTTATCAGTGTACCAGTTGCTGCCAGTGATGTCTTCTTTGAGAGTGACCCAGAAGCTAGTTTTGATCTGGCTGCTGCACTTGGCTCCGGTAATATTTATATCCAGGGTGTATCTGCCGTAAATCATGGCTGTCAGATTAAATGCATTAGTCCATGTGTAGTCGGTTAGGCTCGGAATAACGGCGTTTGTTAGCGATACTGTCTTGTTTGTGCCAACTGGGTTTGTCATCTTCAATGTTGCAGTCACGTTGACCGTAGCGGACTCGGTTGCCTTCTCGTTGAATAAGTGTATGTCTATAGCGTTGAGGCTTGTTGACATGTTAAACTTCTGGGCATAGTTGGCGCCCGGTGCGATTGCGTATGCTTGTATAGCGGTGTAGCGGTAGTAGCCGTTGTGTGAGGCGATTGTCGTCGCTCCTGTGAGTGGGCTTTTGACTGCTTTGCCTGGTGAGTTGGCTGTCAATAGTATGTGGTGGTCTGCGACGTACTCGTTCATTCTCCACGCGCCTGAGCCGATCATGTTTGGATCCGGCTCATCAGTTGACGGGTCGCCGGTTGTGCATATTGGCTTCCAAATGTGCTTTGGAAGTATGCGGTTTCCACCAATCCAGCCTGCAACGAACACACTTTTAACGTCCAACAGTACCTCGAAGTTGCATGGGTCCAAGATACTGAAGGATAGAATGTTCTGCACGTTGCTGATCCACCATGGCGGCGCAAATCCTCGGTTCTGCAAAATTCCGTCGATCTCCACGAACGTGAAGTAAATGTCTGCGATCGTGACTGGTGTTCCATCCTGCCATTCAACGCCTGGTCTCAAGGTGAAAACAACTTTGCTGCACGTCCCATACAGCGGGTGAGCGTAGGTGCTGGCCGAGTATTGCAGCGCAACCATAGGCATGAACTCGCCCAAGTTGTATGGGTTTCTGCCCAGGAGGCTGTCATATCCGACCAAGTCGATAACTGTGTTGTCCCACAGCCACTCAGCGTATATGGGGTTGAATTGCTTCACACCTTGGACTTTGAAGCCGTATCTGATGGTCATGTTGTTGGTTGGATAGTTACCACGGCAATTGTCTGTTGTGTGCATGTTCAAGAAACTGTAGCCGCTGTCTACACCGTAGCCGGGTACGTTGACGAATCCTTCCCAGTATTGGCCATCGTATGGCGTCTCTTCACCTGAGTAGGTTCTGCTTACCGCTTTGAATCCT
>JALHSQ010000224.1 GCA_022865885.1 Candidatus Bathyarchaeota archaeon
AGCAAGCCATACTATTTCAATATCGTTGGCAACGCGACAATCACCCACGTCTCCTTCAACAGCAGCGAGGGGCCATTCATCAGAATTGATGTCTTTGTTCAAAACGGTCACGTTGGCTTTTGCAGACCTGCAATCCCAAAGGACGTCGTCTGGGTTGACAGCGAAGAATGGCAGGTTAGAATCAACAATCAACCGGCTGCTTTCCTTGCTTATGATGATGATTGTACCAGCTTCGTGTACTTGACGTTTGATTGGTCAGCGGAGAGCATCTTGATTCAAGGCTCCGCAGTAGTCTCTGAGCAGTTATCGCTAACGATACTACTTGGTGCTATGCTTGCCTCCGCATCATCTGCTCTTTTCCTCAGGAAGCCTTCAAGAAGGCGAAACAAAGCCTAAAATAACGGTTCAAGCCTCTAGTTACATGGTCTAGATGGCTGACGATTCAGCAAACGACGATCAGTTGCCGTTGATATACAAGCTAATATTGAAGATACCCAAACTCAGCTTGGGAGACGCCTCTGAAAAAATACAGGGAATTTTCTGGGCTGTTATTCTGCCTATTCTCGTAATATGCGAGGTTCTCACCAACCTCATGCTCTTAACATACGCACATTTTCCCTTCAACGTTCTGTCTGTCATTCTTTTCAACTCAGTAGTCGGCTTGCTTGCTATCAGAATCTTGGTCGAACGCGCACTGAACAGTGAAAAGGCGATTCTCAATCAAGGGCATTTCGAGTGGAAAGTTGAGGAGACATTCAACGAGTATCTACGCTGTCTGCGCAGAGACGAAGATGAAGAGGAGCCGAGCACGGCTTCCACGAGTAAGTGAATCATCTTCTGGCGGTTTTTCTTCTAGAATCAATCTTTCTTCGATTACTGCGTCTTATGCCTTCTCCTGTTACTACCGCCCCCACGATCATCGTTGCCAAACCTGCGTATAGCAGCTGGGAGTAAGGGTAGGTCGAGTTGGAGACTGTTTCATAAAGTGAAATCACGGGAGGAGGAGCTGGAGAGTGTTGCCACGGCCAAGCCGATTTCGCATCTGTCTGCAGGCCAATCAAGCCGCTTGTATAGTTGTAGTCTACTACGCTTATCACCTCAATGCCATCATAGTAACACTTGATCGAACCGCCATTCAGCTTCATTTTCAGGTTGTGCCAGTTTGTATCTGTGGTCACTTCTGCCTCCCCCAACTGGATTGGAGAACGACTCCAGTCTTGGAACTTCAACAGCCTTGCCTTGTTCGGTCCGCCTGCTCGTGCATCTGGGTACACCCCAAAGGAATACCGACTACCGCTTGTCGCGTTAAGCCTAGCCACGATGTTTGGCCCATACATTCCTGCTGTATAGGTGGCGTTAGCTTCTACGGTGTAGTCAGTCCAAGTTTGGTCTCCTGCGTGACTTATCTGTATTCCATCAACGCCGCTGGAATAATACTTGTACTGTCCGTCTGATACGCTCCACAATGCTTCCGAATTGACGTCCGAAGTGCTGTTGCGAATAACCCAGTGGTCTGTAGTCCAGTTGTAGTCATTGAACTCGTCTTCAAAAAGAGTGTTATCACCACTGTCTTTCACGTTCACATAGTCGTAACGCATGTCTGTCGAGCCGACGACTTCATAGTCCTGTAGATTATAGGGTAACACAAGTGCAGCAGTATAGATGCCTTTTTCAATCACTTTTCCCAGATGGACAACGTTCTCATTCTGCAGGTATCCTGCTCTGGGATATCCTGCATCAACAGTGATCCCGCCGTCTTGGCTTAGGACGGCGAAGTAGTCAGGATACATTGTCACGGGGTCAGTCCCAGAAGGATCGCAGATCAAGTAAATGCCGAAGGTCGTGGAGTTGCCTTGGGGGTTCGTGATGTTCACTTGGAGTTGCTTCGCATTGCTGTACAAGTCACCGCTTCCTGGTGGAAGTTCGATCGGTTCCTCAAAGGCAGGGATCGACCACTCTGAACTAGGTCGGAAGCTCAGACTAATGTTCGTAGGCACGCTGATGGTTTTGGAAAGACTCCATTGATTCTCAACAGTTTCGTGGGTTGTCTCAGTCGATTCCACAGGTATTATGTGGGCGAACAGCAGGACAAGGCCTAGCAGCAAGAGAATCGCTCCAAAGACTAAGAAGGCTTTTTTCATGCGCTTCATCCCTGCTTCTTGAGAAACCATTGCTGATGGGTCAAATAAATGTTGCTTTCTCTGATATGGTGAGAAAGCCTTTTCAAACAGGATATGCTTACTTAGAAATTGTGAGTGGTATGCAGTTCAGATTCAGAGCCGCATCCTGCGGGAAGAGCGGTCACAGCTTGCGAAGCATTTCAAAGAGGGAGACTGGGAGAGCAGGAACCCGAGTTCTTCTTGACGGATATCTTCACCCGTTTCCACATCGGTCAGAA
>JALHSQ010000225.1 GCA_022865885.1 Candidatus Bathyarchaeota archaeon
AGCCGAAGCTACTACTTTGAGAATTTGAGCATGATTCCCGACGAAAGGCGCTACCCGATAGTGAACGTGATTTCTGACAGAAGAATAGGCACGTTGGGCGACGAGTTCATGGCCTTACATGCGCGGGTCGGTTTGAACATGATCGTGAAGGGCAAGGTCTGGCGCATCGTGCAGATTGAGGAGGAGACGGGCACGGTTCACGTTGTGCCTTCTGAGGACCCGCTAGCGGCGATTCCCGGCTGGGATGGCGAGATGATTCCTGTGCCCTTTGACTTAGCGCAGCAGACGGGACGCATGCGGGAACGGTTGAAGGAGTCGCTGAAAGAGTCGGGAAGTGTTGAGGCTGCGGCTGAGAAGGCTGGGAAAGAGTTTGCGACTGGCAGAGGGGATTTGGTTGAGGCTGCCAAGGAGGTTGACGAGCATGTTAAGCAGGGTGCGCCTTTGCCGACGGACAGGCAGATTGTGGTTGAGGCTTTCGATAAGTATCTTATCATACATGCTTGTTTCGGGGAGATTGTGAACCGCACGTTGGGCGGGGTTTTTGACACGTTGCTGTCTGACAGGGAGGTTATTATTGGCTGGTGGACTGATGGGTATCGGATTCTGATTGAGGCTGGGCACAAGCTATCTCCGAAGGAGCTTGAGAATCTGAGCAAAATACTGTTCGGTTTGTCGGATGATGAGGTTGAGAAGGCTTTTGACGAGTATTTGGACAGCAAGTTTCCGTTTAGTTATAAGATGAAGTTTGTGGCGGACAGGTTTGGAGCTTTGCCGCGTGGGAAGACGATGAGCTATGAGCGGCTGGCGGGGCTGCCAAGCCGGTTTAGGGACACGCCTATTTATGATGAGACTTTGCGGGAGGCTTTGGTTGAGAAGGTGGACGTTGACAAGGCTAAAGAGGTCATGCGTGACGTCCGAGACGGCAAGTTGAAGGTAAGCGCTGTTTATCGTGCGGAGAAGCCTACGCCTTTGGCTTATCATATTCTTGAGAAGTTCAGCGACGTCTCAGAGTTGATGGCGCCTGAAAAGGTTTTGCTGAACAATATTGAGAAGATGAAGAAGACCATAGAAGCGAGGACAGCTAGGCTGTTGTGCATACAATGCGGAGAATGGACGGCCGAAGAAAAGGTGAGAGCTTTGCCTGAGCAGCCAGAATGCGGAAAGTGTGGTTCCAGACTTCTCGCGCTCATGTATTTCAGCCAAGATGCCAGACGTCTAGCAGAGGTTTTGAAGAAGAGAAGGGAAGGTAAGGAGCTAAGTGAGGAGGAGCTTAAGGAGTTGACTCAGGCTAGGCGGAAGGCGGATTTGATTTTGAGTTATGGGAAGAAGGCGGTAACGGCTTTGGAGGTTAAGGGTGTGGGTCCAGAAACGGCGTCGAGGATTCTTGGAAAAATGCACAGTAAGGAAGAGGAGTTCTACATGGACCTACTCAAAGCAAAAATACAATACCTAAAAACAAGACAATACTGGGAAAACAAAGACAAACAGGGCAAGGTGGGGTAAAGTTTTATCCAAACCCAAACCCAAAACTTTACGCTTTTCCTTTTCCTTGTTTGGTGGCGCTCTTCTTGACGATTATTGCAAAACCAGTTATTCCTGAGAACCCTCCAGGGTAAGTGTAGCCAACGTTAGGGACTATGGCAAAGACTTGGTCTCCATTCTCTTCAGCATCAGCAAGTTTTCTGCCAAGCTCTTTCAAATCTGGAACGAAGTTACGGATCGCCAAATAGCAGATCTGCCATCTCGCGTCCTCATACATTATCGAATAATCGAAGAGTCTGATCTGGGGCTTGCTTCCCATAGCATTCCTTGCATAGTCTTCCTTTGGGCGAATCATACTGCAGTTCTTTCTTGCGGATTACTCTTCCACAACCACTGCATCTTGTCTCTGACTCAGTAACGTAGCCCATCCTTTTTCACCTTGGTTCTTCCTACTTAAGATATATACCCCGCTTTATGATTTTGCCAACCTTGACGACATGTGACAGTTTAGAAGTCTCAGCTTTCCATGCGCACGCTAGCCCATTGCCTGAGCAAAATGAAGCTTCAGAGTGTGTGTGTTTGGTTTGGGGGTAAAGTTTTACCCAACCAACCAAATCGCAATAAACGACGCAAGTAATAGGGCAGGGTGGAAATTCTACGCAACCAACCAACCTTTTACTGAGAAGCATGTGGAAAAAAGAGGTGAAAACTATCGCCATTATATGTTATTAACCCAAAAACATTTATTTCAACCTAAAAAGAAATTCTGGGGAGAGAAATTGATATCTAGTCTGAAAAACAATTTTTCTCATCAAAACTAAAATAGTCAAAAAACTCATTCTTAAAGAGACTAAAAAAGCAAAAAGATTTACCTTTCAGAATTATCAAAAGCTAAAGAGCAAAATTTTACCGTTAACAGCAGGTAAATGTTTAGTTAGCATAGGTTGTGTATTGCTTGCCGTCTTTCTTTTTTCACCCTTTTATTCACAAGTATATGGCAATTACGCGAACCCAGCATCAATCCTTGTTACGTATTCACAACTTCTGACAACAATCTTTGCCATTACTGTTTCAATCACTCTTTTGGGTATCCAATATTTGGCTCAAAGGTACACGCCTCGCAGTATAAGACAATACTTCAATGACCCGTTTTTTGCTGGTTTCATTGGGGTCTATCTTTTTGCGATATCCTTGAATCTTCTGGTAGCATCTTTCTCACAATTCTTGGCATCATCGCTTTTCGTCTTTCCTTCTTTTCTTCTTCTACTTTTCTGCCTTTTCTATCTCGTAGCATATCCTTTCAATGTGATTAAGAAACTCCAACCATCAGAGACCCTAAAGAGAATAGACGCGAGTGTTCCCAAAAATCTTTCCGAGATTGTGACAGAAAACAGATTTTGGTCTAATAAAGTAAGCGATTCGGAAAAGGAACCTTTTATTGTGCTTGAGCAGGTTATTATTCAATCCATTAGGAACAATGACTACATTTCATATGTTAAATGTCTTGACTATTTTACGAAAATATCTTTTGACTTGATTGAAAAAGCAAAAAAGGAGCATATTGATAAAGAAAATTTAGATTTATTGGCATCGAGAACTGACAGCATTTTGGATTTCATATACAGATTTTTCGAACAAGTGAAAACTGAAGTCTTTCAAACAAAAAACGGGCTTTTCGTACTCAGCTTACTCTACAGAGTTGAAAAAATAATAATCTGGCTTCATTCAGCAAAAGGAATTCGCGCTCTAAGACATGTCTACGATTTGCACGAGGCAATTGGTAGAGAATCCGTCAAGGCAGATTTTGAATCTTTAACTGAAGAATACTGTAGAAGTATAGAGAGGCTAACTGAAGTGGAAATGAAGGCAACTGAAGTTGAGGTTTCTCCTTTTGAACTTCAACAAATTGACTATTCCAAACTAACAGAAGCTCAAAAGATAGAACTGGCGTTCAATACTATAATGTATGAATACTTCGAGAGCAGAAGACTCGACAGTCTCGTAAATACTGTTAAAATGGCTTCCGAAAAGGGATTTAAATTTGCGGTAAATCTACTATTAAGCATTTACTCAGATATCTACGACAAAATAATCGAGTTAAAAAACCCAAGAATGCTTGGATTTCTAATTCAAAGAGTTACGTGGAGTCTAAATGAAGCTTACAAGTATGCTTCGGAAAAGAATATTCATGAAAGTAATGCTATACTCGGAGGGCTCAGTTACAAAGTAGAGAAGATAGAAAAAAGTGGATTGCTTGATGAATATTCGGAATACTTGGCTAAGAGTTTTTGCGCGCTTGCTCTTCTAAACACTGAGAAAGATGACTATGGAGCGATTATGACTCTTGGTATCCAAGGAAGAGTATTGGTTGAAAAACATCCTAACCTTGCACTTGTTGTACTGGAGACTTTGGGCAAGGCTCTCGAGAAAGTTAGCAAAGTTGAAGGATTTGAAAGAGTTAGTAAGCAAAATATAAGAATTGAAATTGAATCCATCCAAAAATTCAACAAGAACAATCACAAGGTAATCAAAGAAAAAGTTGACCAGCTCTTAAAATAAGATTTTTCAAGTAGATATTGGAATGAGCAACTCTGAACGGGCTTGCGAAGAAAAGGAAAAAAGGGGTTTCCCCACTTGCCCCTGAGAGATGACAGGTAAATCCGTACCCTCGGTTTCCGTACCCTTTCTATATATTGATATATTGAATTATGAATACCCTTACGGGCATTACTGAAGGGTACTAAACTGACGGTACGCCACATCTTTTTTTTCATGCACAGGGTAAGTTCCAACGCGTATCTGAAAGGGGCATCATCGAGACTTGTCACCTCGTCACAGGTGCGCGCAAGCGCACGACACCCATCGTGGTATAATCATGGGGTTTTTCGGTAAAGTTTTATCCAACCAACCAAA
>JALHSQ010000004.1 GCA_022865885.1 Candidatus Bathyarchaeota archaeon
AAGTTTTCGCGACTGCTGCGCCCCGTAGGGCCTGGGCCCTTGTCTCAGTGCCCATCTCCGGGCTCCCGCTCCCACGGCCCGCACCGGTAAAAGGCTTGGTGAGCCATTACCTCACCAACAACCTGATCGGTCGCGGCCCCATCCTTGAGCAACGCCCAGAAGCATGATCTGAACGCCCTTTGAGCGAAAAACCATTCCAGGAATCTTCACCTATCGGAAATTAGCCCCAGTTTCCCGGGGGTACTTCCGTCCCAAGGGTAGGTTAGCCACGTGATACTGAGCTGTGCGCCGCGCCTCCATCATGGCTAGGAGGCGCACGACTAACATGTCTTAATCCCATCCCGATAGCAGTGTGGTCCGGCAGGATCAACCGGAGTTGCACTCCATGATGACCACAGCCAGACTCAAAATATGGCTGCACGTCCGCAAAATCGGCTGGATTTGGAGGGAAACAACCACTAATACGCCAAAGCCCAATTCAGACCTAACGAATTACTTTGTCAGGTCCACATATGTGTTCCCGCAACTGGAGGCCAACTATCCTCATCCTAAGGCGATTGAACGCCTATACAGTCGGTGTTGAGCCGCCGCCGTAAAATTGCGGGATTGGCTATCATTCGCCAAAACGATCAGAAGGCATCTTAGCCAATATAAACGTTTCTTTCGAATCTAGCTGACGCTACTATCCATCAATTAGCAATCCTCAACCGTAGTCAGCAGCTCTGTGAGGTCCTCGATAACCTTATCTGGCTTGATGCCGCTGTTTCCTTCTATTGGTCTTCTTTTTATGAGTATAGTTCTCATACCAACACTTTTCGGTCCCATGATGTCGAGATCCAACATGTCGCCAACGAAAACAGCTTTTGAGGGAGCAACGCCTAACGCTTGCAGCGCTCTTCTGAAGATTTTTGGGTTAGGTTTGCGCTGGTTGACTTCTCCGCTGATTACTATGAAATCGAGATACGTAGTGAGGTTGAAACGATCAAGCAATTCTCGGCCACATTCAGGAATACCGAAATTCGAGACTAGACCCAGTTTGTATTTTCCATGAAGCTTCTGTAAGACGTCGATAGCGCCATCATCCAGTTTCACATAACGCATAAACTCGTCGGCAAAAGCCTTGGTAGCCCCCATTACAATTGGATCAGAGACGTCAAAGTCGAATCCTAGCTTCTGTAGTGTCTGGGAGACCCGGACGTTGAAATGTGGTTCCTCGAGGCTCTTTCGCGATTCCGAGTAGAATGTGTCACGAACCTCGAAATATGTGCGACTGAAGCCAGCAAAAGACACGTTCACTCCATTCTTAGCCAAGAAGCTGTGCATCCTCTTCAAACATGGTTCATAGTAGATTTCGTCATTCTCAAGCAGTAGCAAAGTGTCAAACAAGTCAAAAAGCACAGCTTCAACCTTCATATCTATACCTCAGACTCAATGATCAAACAAAAACATAAAACTGTTTTTGTAGCGTCTAACCAAGACCAATGCACTATGCCTAGTAAATGGTCGATGAAAATCAGACTGCGTTATTTGGAAAAGCTTTGAGCTAAAACAAGTCACCGTAGCAGAATTGTTCCTGATCCTTGCTTTTTGTCGCTTTTCTCATGTTACCAAGAGTCTGTGTATTACGGCTTTTCAGGTTTCTCACAAATAGAGTGTGGCTAAATCCTCTTCAGGAGGTGAGGCGGAGGTATCTTCACGTTGTTTCTGCAACCGTTATCGCTTTCTGACTTGAGAAGCTCATTTATTTCTCTGTAACGTTGCAGAAAGTCTAAGCCTTTTTCAGTTGCTCTGTACACGGCTTTGGCGTTTACATCAATCCTTTCCAACAAGCCGATTCTCAACATGAACCCAAGATATTCATTGAGTTGGGTAAAGCTCAGATTCGCCCGATACATGACTTGCGTCTTCAGGGTTCCTTCCTTTGCGATCTCAAGAACTTCTGCTATTATGTATAACTTGTCTCTTCTCTTGGAAGAGGGATTTGAACCCCATGGATTCATTTTCTATATTCCTCTTTTAGAACTGTTTTCTATAATTGAAGGAGCCATGGAGTGTTTTAAGCCGTGTTTCGCATGATTTACTATTCCCGGAACCGAAATATTCTCTAGAACAAACCTCTATGACCGAAAGGAAAAATCGAAGACTTATTTGCTACCACAGAACATCAAGATGCCAGTGAACCAAATTGCTAGTAGGCCTTGTCGCAGACACCCATGATTGCTTGCCGATGGTGGATAAGGCAGTAAGAAGATTGAATGATGAAAAAGTTGAAACCGTGCTTCACGCCGGAGATTACGTGTCGCCATTTGTCATACCAAGATTCAAAGAACTTGAGGCGAAACTCGTCGGCGTTTTTGGCAACAACGACGGTGACCATGAACTGTTGAAAAAAAGGTTCAGCGAAAACGAAAAATTGGAGATGCGGGGATATTTCGCGGCCGTAACCATTGATAGTGTGAAGATCGCATTGCTGCATGGTAGTGACAGAGAACTCTTGAAGACCCTTGTCGAAAGCGAGAACTTCGAAGTTGTTGTTCATGGGCACACTCATAATGCAGAGACTTGGCGAAAAGGGAAAACTCTTGTAGTAAATCCAGGGGAAGTTTGCGGGTATCTTAGCGGAAGATCAACGATCGCATTGCTTAACACCAGCGAACGCGAGGCAAAGATTCTGGATCTGTAGATCGAGGTTAGAAGAAGTCCAAACCAGTCATGAAGAAGCGGTTACTATACACTTGCTTGAAGGACGCATCTGAGGTTAAGGGTTTAACCATCAGTACTGAGTGGCTTCTCTCGTGAATCATGTAATTGCAAGATCTGTAAACCTGAAGCAAGGATCTGTCAAGAACTGTTCTGTCGTATATCATGTCCTTTGCCCTTTCCTCAACAAGATCCAGAAGCTTATTCATTTCCTTCGAGTCTGAGGCCACAAACTCCCTAATCCATATTCCGTTAACCCAAGCCCCGATTTTCTGCACTCTAAACAAGACATATCCTGCATCATTGATTACACAGTCTCTGGCAGTCAAGCCTTCTGTTTTCTCAAGCAGCTCTAGATAGGTTTTGTCGCGGACCACCAAGCCAGTTTTGCCTTTAACGTGTTCCTTGTAGATTACCAGGATCCTGTCAAGATCAAGTTTCTGTGATTTTCCCTTGATTGTAGTCTTGGTTTTGTTTTGTGTCATGATCTTGTATGCGCTTGGTCTTTCAAACAGATCTGTGTAGCCCAACTTCTGATAAAGCGAATGTGCAACGATCGTATGGCTTGTTCCCAGAAGCGAGAATCGGTAGCCTTGGTCTCTGAAATATCGATGTGCCTCATTTATCAACGTGGTGGAGATTCCTTTTCTTACGTGACTTGGCAGAGTTGCAACACCATATATCCCGCCAACATACTCCACATCGCCATTTGAAGTTAACGTGGCCAAATCCATGACGCCAACATAACCAACGACATGGCCGCTCTCTACAACACAGAAGCCAATCGGACTGTTCATCAGTCTCGGATCAATCTTCGCGAACTTGTCGAAGGATCTCTGGTTGAACGTCCAGCCAAACGCATGATCCAGCAGTGGCAGAAGCTCGTCCTTTGATTCCAATTCTCTGTAGGTCATGACCTTCATTTCTTTCCACTACCTTCTCCAATTGCAGTTCATGTTTCAGGTTCTTTTCTCTCTCTTTAAGCGTGCCATGGATAAAGGCTTTGGAAAATCAGAAAGATATGATCCCCATATGATTGGAAGAATCTCCCTTGTTATGACGAGGAAAGAAACTCGATTTGTTGACGAAAGAAACGCCGCTGGATCACTAGTTTGGAAGCATCAGGTTATCTACAACACATCAGTCAATCTTTGGCTACCAAGAAGGAGGACTGGTTGTGTAGCAAGAAGACTGATGTCGATCATGAATTGCGTATTCAAAGGTTGAACAAGGCTCCCAATGCTAACAAGGCCGTTCATGTTACAAAAAGAACCAAGACGTATTCGAGATAATTCACGTCTGGTTGTAAGGCTGTCTATTCTGATTAGCTGTTTTGAATAATTCCACAAGCTCCGGGTCATCTGCCCCGTTTCTTATAGGAGTCAGGATGTCTACAAGATTGTCGTTTCTCATCAGACACGCTTTAAGTTTCCCGTTGCTGGTAACACGCAAGCGAGTGCAGTGCCTGCAGAATTCTGCGTTTTCCGTTGGACGTATGACTTCGACTTTCACGTCAGGCAAATAGTAGATATGACGGTTTTGCATGAATTGCCTAGTCTCAACCCTTAAGGCTTCTTGCTTTAGCATGTTCTCATATTCGTCTAGTGCTTTATGATTGGCAGAGTAGTATTCGTCACTGATGTTTATTGGTTCAAGTTCGATAAGTTGCAGGATCGTTCCAGTTTTTTTCGCGTAATTCACCATTTCCGAAAAATCATAGTTGCCAATACATTTCAGGATAAGCACGTTAAGCTTGACGGGGTTGAAACCTGCCTTCACAGCGGCATCAACGCCTTTGAGAACATCTTCTACTCTGCCGCCAGTTAGTTTGCTGTAGAGTTCCGCATTCAATGTGGGAAGACTGATGTTCACGCGTTTCAAACCGCGTGTCCGCAGTTTTTCGGCAAGAGGAGCAAGTAGTGTTCCGTTTGTGGTCATAGAAATGTCGGCTAGACCGCGTGTAGATGCTATTCCGCTGATGATTTCTACGATGTCGTTGCGAACAAGGGGTTCGCCGCCAGTCAGTTTGATCTTTGGTATACCCAGTCCTACGGCGATTCGTGTGATTCGGACGATTTCCTCAACCGTCATTTCTCTAGAAGGAATACCATTGAATCTTTCTTCGCCTTCCATGTGGCAGTATTGGCATCGCAGGTTGCAGTGTTTTGTTATTGCCACACGTAGATTGAGAAGTGGTCGGCCACAATTGTCTTGCAATACCATCGTTATTCCCGTGCATGCTTAACGACGTGACCTGCCTCGGGCAATATAAGTCTTTCAAGACACAGCTTTGCAGCGTCAGGTGATCCTGGAATGCAGAAAAAAGCTTTGCCTTTTGCTACACCAGCAACAGCACGAGACAAGATTGCAGCAGAACCGATCTGGCTAAAGCTCAAGTGTCTGAAAATCTCGCCAAAACCAGGCAGGATCTTCTCTAGGTAAGGAAGAACGGTTTCAATTGTGATGTCAGATGGTGCAATTCCAGTGCCGCCACATAAAATCGCGGCTTCCAAGACTGGGGAATCTAAGACTTGCAGTATACCTTTCTCAATCATGCTTTTGTCGTCTGCTATTATCTTACGGAAAGATAGAACGTGGCCAGCATTTTTCAGGAGTGACTCGATCAAGTCTCCTGAAACATCTCTGACCTGCTCACCTTCCTCTTGCAGCTTATAGCGGGAAGTGCTGACGGTGAAAACGCCAAATCTCAAGCTCTGAGGCGCTTCAGCTTTGTGTTTTCTTATGCTCTCGCTCATTCAAGTACTCCTTTCTTGATTTTCCTAACTACATGGATGTTTTCGATAGACGTTGAAGGATATTGTCCTCTCTTGTCCTTCTCATACTGTTTGACCATATCCCAAACTGTTAGAAGACTGACAGCTGTTGCAGTCAGGGCCTCCATTTCAACGCCCGTCTGAGCCTTAGTCTTAACCGATGCGGTCACCTGAACAGTATCTTCAGTGTGAACCGCAATTTCGATCTCCACTTTTGTCAGCGGTAATGGATGGCACAGAGGAATTAAGGTGCAGGTCTTTTTCGCAGCGAGAATTCCAGCAATCTTGGCTGCTTGCAGAGGATCGCCCTTCACGACCTTGCCTTCTCTGATCAGTTGCACGGTTTCTTTCTTTAGTCTGATCTGACCTTTCGCGATGGCTTCGCGAAACACTTCAGCTTTGTGGGAAACATCGACCATCTTCAAGTTTGTGGTCTCCTCGGTTTTGCTCCGCGTTGAAAGTGGAGAGGGAGAGCTTCCTCTTTTCTGTTTTGTTTTTCACGCCATGAGGAAACTGGTCAATCAGGTCTATCCCAAGCTTCAATCAGACTCTGCAAAGCTTTTGCCTTTGACGAATGTTCATTTAGCCTATAGAGGCGTATCCTACCGAATGTTTTGTGTTGAAGAACGCCTTCATCTTCCAATACTTCCAAGTGTTGACGCGCTGCCTTGTAGTTTATGCCGAGTCTGCGGGCAATTTCAGAAATGTTAAGTTCACCAGCCTGCATCAGGGTTTTCAGGATTCTCATACGAAGCCTCGATGAAAAAACATCTTCAATTTTCATGGCTTCCTTCGCACTTCCGTTCTTGCAAGGATAGATCGCAATTCCTTCTCTAATTCGTGTGCGGGGATTCTAGGCAAATAGATCATGGTTGATCTTCCGCGAGACGTGCTTGACAAGACTTCGGTTTCTACTATTCCTGTAGCTGAAAGATCTTGCAGGTACTCCCATAGTTGCGTGTGGCTTTTTGGTTTCACGTTGAATTCCTCACACATAATAGTGTAAGCACGTTCGTTTTCCGCGAGAGACACGCAGATTTTTTGACCTTCTTTGAAAAGGTTAGCGATACCGAGCAGGAGAAGTTTCTCGTGCAACCCTAAAGCAACTAGGTCGTCTTTTCGCACAGCTGGGATTATGCTTGAAACAGCTCGTCTAGCACAGTCCGGTGTAACTATATCTAGGTTCTCTGCATCTGCATATTTCCCCGCTCGCCAAAGCAGTTCTATGCCAAAACGCGCATTCCCATTTTCGGAGAAAGCAAGTTCAGCGATCAGCTCTGTTGTATCCTCCGGAACTGCTAAAGGCTTGAAGGCAATGGAGGCTCGGTCGCGAAGAATATCTATGAGCTGCTGTTTTGAGTACTTTTCAAGATTTATTATGTTGGATTGTAGTGTGCTTCTAGTGCTAGCGTCCAATTTGGCGATTGCACTCAGGCTTCTCAATATGCATATCAGGGAGAGCCTTTGAGGTTTGTTCTGTCTGGCTTCCTGCAATCTCGTCAGCTTGTATATTGCTTCAGAGCCTTCTCTTTCGATTAGGCTGTCAAACTCGTCTAAGACCAGTATTATGCAGATTCTTTCGTCGTCCAGAATCTGCATGAAAATACGCAGAAGCTCCTCAGCAGAGTAGCCCCTTCTTGGAAAGTTCGGGTGGAAAACCTGAACTGCATGCTGCATGATAAGGAATAGGCTTCCTCTGTATTCTCGGCAGTTAACATGAATGTAGCGGAAACTTGTTCCGTGTTTGCTGATTTCCTGACTAATGTCAACTCCGAAACGCTGGGAGAGCACTGTTTTTCCTGTACCAACATCGCCGACAATAAGAACTCTTTGAGCCATCTTCTCTGGAAACTGTAATAGAAAGTTGAAGAACTCCTTGAGCATACGGAGTTCTCTATCTCTATGAGGCAGCTTGTGGGGAACGTAGTTTATATCAAGCTTTGTTTCGTCCCTAAACACGCTCCGATATTCCGGCACTTGGCTGACCCGATAGAGATTACGTATGAATCGTTGTTATCCTTTTCCCTGACTAGCACGTAAGAACAAGCAGGTTGATGTTTCCCTAATCATTAACCAAGTCTCAGGTCACCATCGGAGAGGTATTGTCTAATCAGACAGACGCAGAAAACGCAACGTTAATAAATGCACCGTGTTCATTGTATTGCAAAATGATTCCCAAATATTTCTTCCTAACCAAAGGTGTAGGCAAACACAAAGAACAGCTACAATCTTTCGAGTTAGCCCTGAGAGACGCGAAAATACAATACCTCAACCTCGTTAACGTGTCAAGCATAATCCCACCAGGATGCAAACCTATCACATTGGAGCGCGGAGTGAAAATGCTGAAACCAGGCGAAATAACCTTCCTAGTTCTGGCGCGAAACGCGACCAACGAGCCGCACCGGCTTATAGCCTCGTCAATAGGTGTCGCCATTCCATCCGGCAAGAACGACTATGGCTATCTTTCTGAACACCACTCATATGGACAGCCAGATGACAAGGCAGGAGACTATGCTGAAGACTTGGCTGCGTCGATGCTCGCCACGACGATGGGAATACAGTTTGACCCTGAGAGTGCATGGCATGAGAAAGAACAACAATTCAAAGCCAGTGGCATGATAATCCAGACAAGAAACGTGACGCAATCAGCAACTGGTGACAAGGATGGCCTTTGGACAACCGTTATCGCGGCAGCAGTCTTTGTCCCAGGAAAAGTACTAGTAAAACATTAACCGCTTACCAAGCACAATATTCGGTTTTTTTCTTTCCAAAACAATATTAATGATCAAGGTTAACCTTAGCTCTGGTGGAAGTCTATTGCAGAACAGATTCCAAACTCCACTGATAATCATCAATTTCAAAACGTACTCTGAAGCAACAGGACAGAGAGCGATCGAGCTTGCTAAGAAAGCAGAGAAAGTGAACCGCGAAACAGGAATCTACGTGGGTGTCGCTCCACAGCTTGCGGACATAGCCAAAGTAGCAGAAGCCGTTCACATTCCAGTCTTCGCTCAACATGTAGATCCAATAAAACCAGGCGGCTTCACCGGGCACGTCCTCATGGAATCAGTGAAGGAAGCAGGAGCTACTGGAACGCTGATCAACCATTCCGAGAGACAGCTTAAGCTTTCTGACATCGACGAGACAATCAAGTTGACAAAAGAAAATGGTCTCGTATCATGCGTGTGCGCCAACAATCCAACCATAAGCAAAGCAGTAGCAGCCCTTGAACCAGACATAGTTGCAATTGAACCGCCTGAGCTTATTGGCACAGGTATCCCAGTTTCAAAAGCGAAACCCGAAGTCATCACTGACACCGTTAGACTTGTGAGGAAGGTTAACTCAAACGTCATAATACTGTGCGGCGCTGGAATAAGCCGAGAAGAGGATGTTTCAGCAGCTCTAGCGCTTGGCATGCAAGGCGTATTGGTCGCAAGTGGCATCGTGAAATCAAAGGACCCGTACGCGATAATTCGAGAGTTTGCAGAGGCCTCAAAGTGTTGGGTGAGCTAGAAAAGCCTTGAAAGTCGAACCTGAATGTGCAGCTTGCATACTCAGCAGAGCCGTAGCCGAAGCCAAGGAAGCTACAGTGAACCCAGCATTACGCTTCAGAGCGATAAACGAAGTTTTACGCTTGCTGGACAAAGAGTTCAAACCTACAAGCGTTCCTGCAGATCTGGGGACGAAAAGAGACAGGATAGTGAAGAGAGTTACGGGAAATAGTGACCCGTACAAGAGGAGCAAGCGGCTGAGCAATGAGAAGGCTTTGAAGCTCTTGCCTTATGCAAGAAAGCTTGTCAATGAGGGTTACGCACAGCAAGACAGATTCAAGAGAGCATGCTTATGTGCGATTGTTGGCAACGTCATGGAGTTTGACATTCCGGGCCATAAGTTCAACTCTAGCAGTTTGAGGAAAAGCTTCAGGGATGCGGCAAGAGACCTAGTTATAGATGATACTAACAGGATTTACGAACTTGCCAGAAAGGCCCATACGATAATCTATTTGACAGATAACGCTGGAGAAATAGTGTTTGACACCTTGCTCGTTGAGCAGCTAAAGAACATGGGCACAACAGTGATAGTTGGGGTGAAAGGCGGACCTGTGATTAACGATGCAACCATGGAAGACGTAGACATTTCTGGAATAGGCAAGATCGCTGACAAAATAGTTACAACAGGCACGGATGCAGTCGGATTTGCCGCGAAAGAAGTTTCTCAAGAATTCCTCAAGGCCTATGATTCTGTTGATCTAGTCCTTGCGAAGGGTATGGGCTACGCTGAGACCCTGACAGAGTACAAGTTGAAGAAGCCGCACGTCTTACTTTTCAGAACTAAATGTAATCCAGTGGCGAATTATTTCTCGGCGTCAAGAGAAAAGAATGTGGCAAAGCTGATGCCTTGAATGAAAACACCGTCGATAAGCATCCAGCCAGAAACACTCTCTCGTTTTGAAGAGAGCATACAGAAAGAGTGGATAATAACAAACGGTCTGGGCGGTTATGCATCATCTACGGTACTGGGCATAAACACTAGGAAATATCATGGGCTTCTTGTTGCCGCGTTCCACCCGCCTAGTGACCGAAGAGTCTGCCTGGAAAAGCTGGACGAGGAGGTAATCATAGGAAATAACGCCTATCGACTCGGAGCCAACGAGTTCCAGAACGGCATCTTTCCACAAGGATACAGCTTTCTAAGAGAATTTGCGCTTTCACCCTTTCCAAAACACGTCTACAGAGTGGAGAACGTTGAAATCCAGAAAACGGTTTTCATGCCCCATCACGAAAACGCCGTAGTAGTCCTCTACAAGGTTCATAACAGCAGTGATCATGCGGTCAAAGTCCGCTCTTTTCCACTGATAAATCTTAGGCATTTCCACTCGGTGACAGATAGATGGAGATCCACGCAGCCTAGTCAGGCTCAAAAAGAAAGAGAAACAATCATAAGTGTGACCGCTCCCGACGCCGTACTGGCACTAGAAGCTACAAATGGACAGTATCACGCTGAAGAAAAATGGGTTGAAGACATATATTATCGACAAGAAGCAGAGCGAGGAGAAAGCTGTCTCGATGACTGCTATGAGAGCGGATTCTTTGAAGTCGGCATAGGAGCAAATGGGACACAAAGTTTCGCAGTGACTACAGCTGCGGGCGAAAGTGAAAAAACTGCGAAAGATGCTTTGAGCAAGATTCCTGCCGCAACCCACGAACTTGGAGTTCTCTATGAAAAAGAGAAGGAGCGCCATGAAAATTACCTGACAAAATTCTACGAAGCACATAGTCGCATCCCGGAAAGCGTCTGGCTGAGCTCGATTGTTCTAGCCACACGCATGTTTATAGTTAATGATCTTAATTTCAGATCGAAAGCTGTGATTGCTGGCTACCACTGGTTTGAAGTTTGGGGAAGAGATGCTTTTGTTTCGCTTCCTGGATTGACACTCATAAATGGGAAATTTGAAGATGCGAGAGAAGTGTTCCTGAGCTTCAAGAAACACTGCAGGCAAGGTTTGATTCCTAATTTTCTCCCTGACAGATTGGAGCAACCCGCCTACAATAGTGTCGATGCAACCCTCTGGTTTGTGAATTCCGTACTTCAATACCTAAAATACACTGGCGATTTCAGATTCGTTGAAGAGCAACTGTGGGAAACCATGAAGTCGATCATTGACAACCACGTTAGAGGAACGTTTTTTGACATACATGTGGCCGATGATGGCTTGCTTTCTCATGGTCCACAGTTAACGTGGATGGATGCTTCGGTGAACTGTCAGCCAGTAACGCCTAGAAAGGGGAAAGCTGTTGAAGTTCAAGCATTATGGTATAACGCATTAAGAACCATGGAGTTACTAGCAAACAAGTTTGAGGAAAAAAACGACTGCGAAAGATATGCAAGAATGGCAGAAAGGGCAAAGTCAAGCTTTTCTGGAAAATTCTGGAACACGGAAATGAACTGCTTGTTCGATGCCATAGATGAATACGGCAAAGATAATTCGTTGAGACCGAATCAGATCATTGCACTAGCCTTGGATTTCACGATGCTTGACAATATCAAGAATGAGAAGGTACTTGATGTTGTAAAACGTGAATTGTTGACGCCATACGGCCTAAGAACCTTGGCAAGAAACAACCCAAAATACGTAGGCTGTTATGCTGGAGATAGAAGAAGCAGAGACGAAGCGTATCACAATGGAACAGTTTGGCCTTGGCTACTGGGTCAGTTTACGACCGCATTCTTGAAAACTAGGGGCCATTCTGAGTTCTGGCGTGAGTGGGCTCTGAAGAATCTGCTAATGCCTTTGCTGACTGAGCAGGTTTTCGCGGCAGGGCTAGGAGTCTTAAGCGAGGTCTTTGATGGTGATTCACCTCATGCGCCGAAGGGGTGTATTACACAAGCATGGAGTATTGCGGAAATATTGAGAGCTTATGTGGAAGACGTCATGCATGTCAAACCAAGATACGAAATTGAGGTTTTGCACAGTTTAAGATGAGATTGCTTCTCGCAATCCTTCGGCTGTCGCTTCTGGTGTGACAGTGTTTATGTAGCAACCTGTGCTTTTCTCGAATCCAGCCCATATTGCCAGTTTGGGGTAGACTTCCAAGTGCCAGTGATAATAGTCATGTGCGTTTTTGTCTATAGCCAAGTGAAAGCCGTAATTGTACGGAGGATCGTTGCACAACTGCTTCAGTCCGTTGAGGCTTGTTTTCAGTGTTTCTGCAAGTACCTTCACTTCTGTCGGCGACAGGCGAAGCATTGTTGCGTCATGCTTCTTGGGGATTATCCAGAATTCAAGCGGATTGACACTTGCATAAGGAGCTAGAACCAAGAATTTCGAGTTTTCAAGAATAGATCGTTGTCCTTCACGTTCCTTCTTGATTATTTCGCAGAAAACACATTCTCCTTTTTGTTTCAGGAAGTTCTTGCTTGCTTTCATCTCTTCCTTCAAGATTGTTGGTATGAAGGGTGTTGTGATTATCTGGCTGTGCGCATGGGAAAGTGAGGCTCCAGCTTCTAAGCCGTGGTTGCGGAAAATGGAGACGTATTTCACGCAAGGTTTTGCTGACAGCTCGCGAAGCCTATCGACGTAAGCGTTGATAACGTGGGTGAGTTGGGGAATTCTTGCGTCGGCAGGATCTTCGTCATGGTTCGGCGACTCGACTAGGACTTCGTGGTGTCCTACGGCTATTGCCAAGCTGTCACTCTTCGTGACCTGTTCCTTGCTGGTCTTGCCTTGCGGCGGGGTGAAGGCAGGATAGAGGTTTGGAACACAGCGAATCAGCCAGTCCTTCTGCCTACAATTCTCCTTATCAGCCGTCTTCCTGATGTTTTTGCCGCATTTAATGTATGCAAGAACTGCAGGCGGGGTCATGTGCTCGTTGCCTGGGCACATCGGGCAGACACCAAGTTTAGCTTGTTCTCTTTCCCTCTTTGCAAAGTCCGTTGGCCGACGGCCACGTTCAGTTGCAATCACGACCCAACGGTCAAGCAAGTAGTCTTTGCGAAGCTCATTAAATGGCATGAGTAGACTTCCAGTCAGACTAGGATAGTGCTGATGGGATTTAGCGTTTTCCAAGACAATGTGCAAAATACATGGAACTATGTGCAACAACAGTTTTCCGCGTCTGCTGGTTTCTGAAGAAAAGCGATGGGCCACAGAGGTTCGACGCCCAGAATCCGCCGAACCCTCAAGCCCTACACTCATACCCGCACCCCCTTGAGCGCTGAACGTCCAGACTTAGGTTGCTCCCTCCCGGGCCTGGCCGAGTTCGCCTGGTTGACGCTGAAGACGACTCCCCTACGGAAGCCGCTCAATGACCGCCAGCCCCAAGGGACGGATAGTCAACGCTTCGGAAATAGAGGTTTCAACGGCCTTAAACGCCTCAGCCTCAGCTTTCGGTCCGTCCTATAGAGGGTTTACGGTACAGGGGACCCCTACCCCCCCACCTAAGACCCACCGCAAGAGAATGCTGAAGCCTTTCAAAACTATAAAACTTTGCCTCACTCCACCTTCCCCCTCAATGGAAGAGTAGGTGAGTAAGAAATAAGCGTCACATTGCGTATCTTCGTACTTGTTGAAGAGTATCTGAAATTGGAAATTGTGTGTCTTCCAAGCCTGTCAAAGGAAAAAAAGGAGCATTTGCCCAAAGATTATGCTGCTCCTCCAGTTGAGGGCATGGCTGAACTTGACGATGAACATCCAGACGGTGCTATTTTCATTTATGTTGGCAATTGTGATTGGGAAGACAGTTTTGAGTACTGTCTGAAGGAGTTTGTTCTAGCAGTTTTCCATGAAGTCATGCACGTTTTGTGTCCAGATATTGAGGACTATGTCCCATATGCAGAAGGGCTTCTTGCCGAAATCATTAATGGGTAAGTTTTGGAATGTAGCTTACCCCAACCAACTGCTAATCATTTTGGACTGAAACCAAGAACTTGGTCTTCGACGATGATTGGCATCGTTTTAGTGCGCGATGATAAACTGGGAGAAAGCCATCGACCACTATCTGCAAACAGGGCATCCGCTTCAACATCATTGAGCGCGGCGTGCCCTTGACTAGAATCTCACGCCAAACTTGGACAGAAGCGCTTGTCGCCAACACTCTTATCTTGATGTGCGGTTGTAGGAGTTGAGGGGAAGATTCAGTGAAGAAGAAAGAGCTGGCCACCCTTTCATTATTGCTAATTATCATTGGCGCTGTTACAGCCTACGTTGTCATTAAGAATCCGTTTGCGCCGGCTGGTACGTGGCAGGTGGCTAGCCAGATCTCAGGAACAGGGAACCAAGATACGACAGAATTCACTATGAACAGTCAATGGTGCTTGGCTTGGAGGATCGATAATAGGACTGCTAACTTGTTCATTGTCGAGGTTTATGCTAGGAATAGTAGTGGGTTCTCACGTGTCGCGGAAACTGATGAATCCGATACAAACGCGACACAAGGCGAATTTCCTGTGGACTTCACTGGAAGCTTTGTTATCCGAGTGGTTGCGGCAAGCGACACTAGTTGGAGTCTACGAATTCTGGAACTCGTAAAACCAGCCTAGTGCAGATTCTTTGTACCGTGGTTTATCTTCTGATCAGAAACTGATCTCGATAAGCTTTCTTGGAGCAAGATTCCTGTTTCAAAGTGGATTATCTGCTTGAAGCAAGGATGCGGAATTAGAGCAATGCCTTCAGAGCGCCAAATGATATTGTCTCTGTAATCTCTTCCACGAACCTGATGTGCTCTATATTATCCGATGCAAGCGAACCCTTCAATACTATGGGCGTGAAGTCAAAGTCTTGCGCTCCTCTGTACGTTGATAGGACGCAGAACTCTGCACAGAATCCTGTCACAATGACAGTGTCAACTCCGAGTTCTCTCAGTTTCTCTGCAAGTCCTGTTTTGGTGAAAGAGTTACCATAAGTTTTCACGATGCGTATGTCTTGAGGTTCGATCTTCACACTTTCAGGCACCTCAAAACTTGATTTGCCCGGTACTAGACCTTGCTCCTCACTCTTGTGTTGTATGACAACGATGGGGAGTTTCTTCTTTCGGAAAAGACCTATCGCCGCATTAATGTACTCGATAGCTGACTTCAGGGAATCCGAACAGCTCTGATTAATGTTGAAGAAATCATTCTGTACATCTATTACGAATAGAGCTGGCTTCATTTTTCATTCTCCTTCTTCAGTGAATTCGCAGATCCTGTCGAAGCTTGTGGATGATTCGCTTGGATAAATGCCTTGCGCACAATGATCATAAACCCGAAAAGACTGCTGATGCTACCTGCAGATGAAACAGAAACTCCAGGATGAACAACTATTGAGCAAGCTACCGGATGACGTTTGAGCAAGAAGGAAGAATAACGAAAAAGATGAGGAAGAAGACTATGGGATTCTCCAATTCCTATGAAGATGCGAAGCGTGCGGAAGCCTATGCTAAACTGGAGTTTCCAAGCACTTACTACTTAGCATACAGGGATTTACCTGAAATCATATTTGAGCATGTTAAAGGAAGAAAAGCAATAGACTTTGGCTGCGGCACAGGGCGTTCCACAAGATTTCTGCAAAGACTCGGTTTTGACGTTGTCGGAGTGGATATTTCAGAAGACATGCTGAAGAAGGCTAGAGAGCTCAACCCTGAAGGGGATTATCGTCTTATTCGAGATGGCAATTTCAGCCAGTTCAAAGACGGCACCTACGACCTTGCACTATCTGCATTCACATTTGACAATATCCCTACGATGGAAAAGAAAGTTAAGAATTTCAGAGAACTCGGTCGCCTACTGAAAAATGAAGGAAGAATAGTTAACCTTGTCTCGTCACCTGAAATATACACGCATGAATGGGCTTCATTCTCCACCAAAGACTTTCCGGAGAACAAGAAAGCGAAAAGTGGAGACAAAGTGAAGATAATTCAAACAGACATTGAAGACAAAAGGCCGGTGGAGGATGTGGTTTGGACGGATGAGTATTATCAAGAGACCTTCAAGAGGGCTGAACTGGAACCAGTCAATATCTATAAACCATTGGCAAGAGAGGATGAGCCGTATGAATGGGTTAATGAAACGAGGATTGCGCCTTGGGTCATTTACGTATTGAAGAATAGAGAACCATCACGATCTCCGAGGAAACGCTGAGCACGATGCCGTTGAGTTACTTGCGTTGACTCTGTGCGTGTGCTTTGTCGATTACTCAAAATGTCAACAGAACTCCTAGGGAGGTAGGGGGTAGGGTCGGGATTGGCTCCGTTAAGGCTTTCCAAACGAATTGATAATCGCATTATTCCCTTCAAATGCACTCTTCGAAGTCGCTTTGAGGTGGCTTAGTACTGGTGAAAAAAAAGATGTTTTTTTTCTGCAATCTCTTCAGGCTTTCTCGCGTATTATGAGAAAGACCAGAATTGAGGATTCTGCGCTCTCAGACTCTTACATTCCCCTTGGACACTGTTGCATTATTTGTGATGGTTAAGACGCGCTACAGATTTATCTTTGACTAAAGTAACAAGCCTCACGGAGAAAGCAAGGAGAAGAAGCCGTTTGAGAACCATAGGCGTCGTCACTAGTGGTGGAGACGCTTCAGGCATGAATGCCGCCATCCGAGCCATCGTCCGAATTGCCCACTCCAAGAACATTGGGGTATATGGTTTTGAGAGAGGCTGGGATGGACTCATAACGAGCTCGCTGAGACCTTTGTCGCCGCGCTCAGTAAGTGGCATAATACAGTTAGGCGGAACCATCCTTTACACTTCAAGGAGCTCACAATTCATGAAAAAAGAAGGCATCAGAAAAGCTGCCCAGAACTTGGCTCAAGACAATATTGATGGACTTGTCGTGATAGGTGGAAACGGTTCCTTCAAAGGTGCCTTAGAGCTGAGTAGCGAGACCAGCACCAAGATAGTAGGAGTTCCAGCATCAATTGACAATGATGTTTTCGGAACCGATGAGACTATAGGTTTTGACACAGCAGTAAACACGGCGGTTGACGAGATCGACAAGATTCGAGACACAGCCATTTCTCATGAAAGGATTTTCATAGTGGAAGTCATGGGTCGAACAAGAGGTTTTCTCGCATTAACAACAGGCATCACTGTCGGCGCGGAGATAATCTTAGTTCCAGAAGTCAGATTTGGAAAAGAAGAGATCATAAGAAGACTGAAAGAGAGTGAAGCGAAAGGAAAAAAGTCAGCCATAATTGTCGCAGCAGAAGGGATCGGAGACACACGGGAACTCGCGAGAGAAATCGAAAGAAAAATGGGAGCAGAGGTCAGACTGAGCATTGTTGGATATGCTCAGAGAGGCGGTAGCCCTACAGCGAGAAGCCGACTTCTCGCAAACTTGTTCGCAGACGAAGCACTGGAATTACTGACCAAGGATCGAGGAAACAGAATAGTGGGCCTAGAAAAAGGCAAAGTGACCAGCATGGAACTCGAGACATCGTGCAACAAGGAAAAACCTTTGGACATGCACTTGCTGAAGCTTGCGAATGTTCTGGCAACATAAGCCACGAATTCGATCTAGCCGAAGAACACGCTCGCAGCCTCGTAAAGCTCTAAGTCAACAGTTTTTCGTTTTCCAAGAACATCCTTCAACGGAACGGGAACTATCTTGTTTCCTTGAAGAGCAGGCATATACCCAAACTTCTTTTCATGAACGAGTTCTATGGCCGCTACTCCAAGTCTTGTTCCTAGGATCCTGTCGAACGCCGTCGGGGAGCCGCCACGTTGAAGATGCCCAAGAACCACAACACGAGTTTCAACGCCCAGGAGCTTCTCAAGCTCCTTTCCAAGATAGTGTCCCACGCCACCCAAGCGAATATGACCAAACTCGTCAACACTCTCGCTGCTAGCTATCTCAGTTCCACCTTTTGGTTTGGCTCCTTCCGCAACAACGACTATGCTGAAGCCTTTGCCTCTTCCCAATCTACGCTTGATGAAGGCACAAACATCTTTCATGTCAAACGGCTTCTCAGGTATCAAAATGACGTCTGCGCCCCCAGCTAGTCCCGCGTCTAAAGCTATCCAGCCCGCGTATCTTCCCATAACCTCAAGCACCATAATGCGGTGGTGAGTCTCTGCAGTAGTGTGAAGCCTATCAAGGGCTTCGGTGGCTATCCCAACCGCTGTCATGAAACCAAAGCTATAGTCAGTTCCACACAAGTCATTGTCAATCGTCTTGGGTACACCCACACATTTGAACCCAAGCTCGTTCATCTTGTGGGCCACGCCCAACGTGTCGTCGCCGCCGATGGCGATAACTGCTCCTATGCCTGCCTTCTTGGCGTTTCTAAGTATCTTGTCCGGTCCTTCTTTATCCTTGAACGGGTTTGTTCTCGAAGTGCCGAGGATTGAGCCTCCCCGTGGGAGAATACCTGACGTTGCTTCCACGTCAAGGGGAAAGAAGTCGTTCTTGAAAAGGCCTTGCCATCCGTCTCTTATGCCGACGATCTCGTATTTGTAGTCTTGAATTCCTTTTCTTACGATTGCTCTTATCACGGCATTAGTGCCAGGCGCGTCTCCGCCTCCGCTTAATACGCCAACTTTCATGGTTTCTTCCTCACTCAGGCTCTCCCGGAGCTTCCGAACAGCCGCATCTTGCTTTTAACTACCTCTTTCATAGCCTCTTTAGCTGGTCCCAGAATCTTTCGTGGATCGAATTCCTTGGGCGATTTCGCTAACACTTCACGCACCGTCGCGGTGAAGGCTAGGCGCAGGTCTGTATCGATGTTTATCTTTGCTATGCCTAGCGATACTGCCTTCTGGATGTGCGCTTCTGGAATTCCTTTTGCTCCTCCAAGTTCAGCACCGTATTTTGCTGCTTTCTCAATAATCCAAGCAGGCACACTTGAGGCGCCATGCAAAACAAGTGGAAGATCCACTTTCTCCTTGATGAGTTTCAATCTTTCGAAATCTAGCTTCGGTTCTGCTTTGAACTTGTATGCTCCGTGAGATGTGCCTATTGCGACTGCAAGTGTGTCCACGCCTGTTCGATCAACGAACTCTCTGGCCATGTTAGGGTCTGTCAATATAGCGTCTTTCTCTTCGACTGTCGATTCTTCAACACCAGAAAGCCTGCCAAGCTCTGCTTCAACAGTAACCCCTTTTGGATGCGCCATGTCAACCACACGTCTTGTCAAACCAATGTTCTCCTCGAATTTCAAGTGGGAACCATCAATCATCACGGACGTGAACCCGGCAGCGACGCATTTTGAAGTCGTTTCAAAGTCTTCGCCGTGGTCAAGATGAAGTGACATTGGTACTGGCGTGGTTTCTGCTGCCAGCCGCACTATCTTTGAAAGATATTGTAACCCACCATATTTTATCGCGCTGGGCGTAACAGCGACTATAGCGGGAGATTTCTCCTCGGTTGCCGCTTCAGCAACGGCCAACACGGTCTCCAAGTTGATTATGTTGAACGCTCCCACGGCGTATACCTTTCGTTTGGCAGGTATCATGAGATCGCGATTTGTGACAAGCATGCTCTTTCACCGTAGAACGATATTTGTCGGAAATCAGTATAAATAACTTGCACGAGCGAATCACGATAAGCGACGAACAGTCTGGATGCAGAAAAGTCAAAGCTCCTCTTGTGTGCATGCAGCAAAAACCATTCTGTCTCTGTTTCAACGACATCCTCCGTAATCATGTCGTAAGACAATGAATGCTTGAAGTTGAGCAAGTACAAGTAATGAACTATCATTTATGGAATGCTAATAAGGGCGAAAATCCTGCTCATATTTGGGAGTGACTCATCTTGACCGGCTATTTTAGACACCTTCAACGTGTTCTTGAGAAAGCAGGGATTGAAGTTACAAAAGAAAACAAGCAGGAAATCGACAAAATAGTACATAGAATTGTTAGAGTGGAGTACAAGGATTGTCCGAACACTTGGAAAGAGGTAAAGAAAAGGATAGCTGATGACGAAGACCATTTCGCTTCCAAGCTGAAGGAAGCGTGGAACAATCGAGCCTAACTAGTCTTTGAGATTCATTCCCTGAGAAGAATGAGAACTAGCTAAGAACAACGCGTGCAAGATGCTTTGCTCACTTCTTGGCCTTTTAACTCCTTCATTGCAGCTCCACAACCTAAAGGTCGCGTTCGCACGGTTCATTCACTACGATCAGAAGATCGCATTTCTCCCACCTTTGCCTTGCACTCTTTCTTTGCTACTTTGCTGCGTCTTCATCAAGATTCAAAATAGAGCCTAAGAATGGCTGCAAAAAATATGAAACCGTTAGCCAATTCCCGCTGTAGCAGAACCCCACTTGACTACCTTGATTTGGCAAGCGCCGCGACCTTTCCCTTGATCTGTTCGTAGATTCGCTTAGCGTCCTCGTGCTGCATGAGAAACGGGTCTTCAATACCCCACACGACTATTCTGCTCTCACATTCGGGGCACTTGCGCAATACTGCATTCTTGTGCTTTTGCTCCATAGCGACAATTAGATCATAGTTTCTGAGTGGTTTGCTGTCCAGATCTTCAGGAGCAGGTTTGAGGTACTGTTCTGCATTTTCCGTGGCTAGAAACGCTCTGGCTTCCTCGGAAATTGGAATCGCAACGTGTGTTCCTGCGGACTCCACGGTCCAGTTAGGTCTCAGTTTCCTTAGCAACGCTTCTGCAAGCGGGCTGCGATGCGCATTTCCTGAGCAAATAAACAGAATTCTCATGCGAGTCCATGCACACCTCTGAATATACTAATTAGGCCATTCTAGGTGAGTGTTCTTAGGCGCGTACCTGCAGTTATGATTACTGGTTCAAACCCAAGCTTCCTCCAGAATCCTTCACCCTCTCTGTTTCCAATTATGAACCTCAATGTCACATGCTCAACCTCTTCCGAATCGAAAAACTTGCAGAGTTCTTTGACTAAGCGCAGTCCGACGCCTCTTCTTCGGAGTTTCTCGGCAACGTAGATTGTTGAAATGTGACCAACATTCTTGGGTGAATAGTCAGTTCTGCGTGAGACCTCGCCTTGGATGAATCCGATGATTTCCCTGTTCATTTCAGCAACCAAAATGCGAGTATTGGTGTCCATGAAGGCATCTTCTACTCTTTGTTTGAGGAGCGCTTTTCCTTCTTCAGTGATGCGCCATATCGATGGGTTTGATTTTTCGCCGTGTTGCTGCAGCAGCAGCCTTAGTTTAGCTAGTCTCTCGACGTCAGAAGAAGCGGCTTTTCGAATCACGAGGACAGTCATGGAATCCATATAAGAAGTGTGTAAGCTTTTAGGCTTTAACGCTGTGAAGAACATGCAGTTAAATGGTTCAATCAGAAAAGAAATATACGGATTGTTCCCAGAAATTGCATCTCAATCCACGCTAACATGATCAATGGATGGACAAGTCTTGAGAAACCTCATTTCAGTTTCGAGTGCACCAATTGCGAAGCTAGGAGGCAAGAAGTACTATGATCTTGCTGGCACGCTACAGGTATTGAGAGAGGTTTTCGAGGAGTCGGCTGTCGATGGCTTCGAATTGCAGCTTGAGCCGGAGTGGGATAGTGAAAATCCGCCGCTGACAGACGCGAAACTGGTAGATTGGGCTGAAACTCCCAAGTTCACGTTCAGAGAGATCCTCACTCTGCTGAAAGAGCAAAGGCTACCGATTTTGTCGATTCATGCAAGCAGAGATGTCGGTAACTATCTTTGTTCCGGCCGAAGGCGAGACTTGGAAAAGGGAAAAAGATTGATCACGGATACCTTGTCTCTTGCCGACAACTTAGGAATCAAGATTTGTGTATTCCACATTTGGGATACTTGGATGACAGAATTCGACCCGGGCAACTTGGTGAAGGTTTTCCTTGACGTGATGTCTCAGTTTCCTAGAGTGAAAGCGTCTGTAGAGAATGTTCCCACCCGCTTGAAGCATTGTACCCCGTTTTCTTTGGTTGAGTTGTTTGATTTTGTGACACTTGATCTGAGATGGGCAGCACTATACGATGAACTGGACAAGTTTGAATCGATAGTCGACAAGATCGTAAATGTTCATTTGCGAGGAAAACTGGAACAAAACAGATGGGTTCTTGATAGGTCGAGTTTCAGTTTTCAAGAAGCACTAGATAAAATCATAAATGAATGGAGATATCCAGCGCTTCTCACAGTCGAACCCGAAGGCGGCATTGACAGTTCCAGCTACGGCAGCTTCATTAGAGCCATGAAATCCCTCAAGAATAAATGTACCGCGCTCTGACGCATACGCTTCGTCCAGAACAATGTTGAAGGTGCGGGGGATGGGGCCCCCACCCGATTTTACCGGTAAAGACACAATATATTGCAGATCTGCATGCATCCGGGCTTAGGCTCTACGTGAACCGAGGTCTACAGATGCTCATCTATGTCTAAAGAAAGCTGAACCATAATTTACTGGAGGGTTCTTGGCATAAAAGTGTGAAAATAGCTTGGAAATCGTTAACAAAGACAGAAGGCTTCCCAAAGCATCCGCAGAACGCTTCCAACGAATTAAGTTGTCAGTTCCTCAAAGACACGGACAAAGGATAAACAAGAAAAAGGTTTTCTCATTTTCAAGATGAACGCAGATTCACATTTACGCCTTTTCACTGGAGCCAAGCGCGTTCTAAGTGCGGAAGAAGCTCTTCTGATGAAAGACATTTTGCCTTTCTTAAGAGGAGATTTCTGGAATATCATTTGCATCGCTTATATTTGAGTTCAGCAACTGTTGAGTGGAGTAAGGGTATGACTTTTGTTCAAGAGTCTCAGCGTTCCAAAGCCGTTAGACCCAATGCTAGTTTCAAACCTATTAGACCTGCTTTTCGAGAAAGACAATATGGTAGTGAATTCAACCAATGGGAACTCAAACTATTGAAAGAATTTAGTTATGCGAAGGCCTCGGTAAATCCAATGATTTCAGGCTCGGTTGTTTTTGATTACAGACTTGGAAAAAATCGTTTTCTACTTATCCCTGCTGCGCATCTACCTCAAGACTATGTTATTTGTGAGTGCCCCCCCGATCTTCCAGTTCCTGCCAATTTGTCGTACGTGACAATAACAGGAAGGAGAAGTGTGTTTAATGATTATTGGGAAATAATAGTCGATGATATCTCGTATGAAAAAATGAAGATACCAATAAAACCTGAAATAGACTTCAATGATTTTCAAGATCAACTTTTCCTACAATGGGGAGGGATAGGTTCGCCTTTAAGGGAATTATTAGCGTTTGAATTTGTTAGTTCTCCTCCACTTTTGGATTTCGGACAAGTCGGAGGGCTTAACTTCACATTGTACGACGGAACAGCCACAGGAGAAAGCAAGAAGTTATTGAAATATTTCAAAGGCATGATTCCATTGGATATTGCTTTGGGCAAATCTGGTAGTTTGACGCTTCCCGAACTCGACACCAACCAAACATTGTCACCTTTTTCTTGGCGTTTCAGGTGTTTTGATGCCGATAGGCCTCTTAACCAGCGTCTGACGATTTTTCTTGACAACAGACGATCTAAGCGATTTTCTGAAATTTCGGTGGGTTTAGGAAGCAAACGTAACCGACCCAAATCAATCTATGAACCTCCTCTAACCAAGGTCGACCAGCCAACACTACTACCAGACAGCGCTGAAATGCTAGCTATGCATTTTGACCCGCCACTTGAAGTCACCAAATACATTATCACCATGCAAATGCTGTTTCCAACGATTGGCAAAACCCAAACAGACCTTGATAAGACTTTGGAGTACGCAAGTCAAAAAATCGTTAACATGGCGGAGAAATATGACTTGCCACAAGCTGTTCGAAGGCATGGCTTGTTTGATCCCAACTATTATGGCAAGCCACAGTCCATTTTGCGATTAGCCTTAGCATCAGCAAGGTCACAAGGAAAGCAGACTACTGATGATGAATGGGTAATGAAAGTTTTCGATCAATTCTATTTGAAAAATATGGAAACCATAATGGAGGCATGGGAGGACATCATGACATCTAAGGGAGTCGAGCTGGTATCTTTGAAAGAGGAATTCGATAGACAAGTACTCAAGTCCATAACAGACAAGGAGAGCAAAGACTCTGGCGTAGGGTTCTCCATTTTGAATGAACGTTTTGCTGATGAAATTAAACTCAGACTCTCGTTAGATTACCTGCGTGATCTTGGCAAAATACGCGAAGTAAAACATGAAGTCTACAGAAGCGTGCCTTTTGAGTAGTCATTCAAAACTTCAACCATAAATTCATCTCTCTGGTCTTCATCATTCAATACCTTTGCTAAGAGTTTCATCGTCTCTTTCCAAGCCCACACCGCAAACAGGGCACGTATCATATTCTCTGTTTTTGACCTTGACCTTCTCGTTTTCATCTGACTCGAATTCTGTTCCACACCGATTGCAAGTCACCGTTTTAGACTTTCGACGGGGCATATAATCCGGACACGTTTGCGCACAATCACTCAGCTCATCGGGGTTCACGGTTCTTTCTTTACGACTGCAGAAATAGTGTTCCGAATCCCAATGCTGGCACACTATTATTCTCAACTCCTCACTCCGGACGGTTTAGGCCTAATATCCCTACAAGGCTTCTTTTAGTTATAAAGAATCATTATACTTATGGCGCAGAATCAGAGTCTTCATAATAAGGTGTATTGATTGAATCTTAATTAAACTTAAAAACAGTAAAGATGAGCAAATCTATTGCCTTCAAACCTACCCGGCATTTGAAAGTCGCCATCAACGACCTTGGTGTTGTGTGTATTTTTAATGGTGGAACTGCTCGTCCTCCCCATACCCAAACTTCTTAGAATCAAACCCTATCTCATCTCTTTCTCTAAGCACAGATTAACCCTTACTGCGATGAAAAACTTCTATTGAAGCTCAGAAATCTCGATATGCTTTTTTCCTGACTCTTTTGTCTCTCATCTCTTTCTTCAGAACCCGAATTCCATTCTCTTCTAGGGTATGGATCAGTTGTCATGTCTATCTTTTTCCTTCTCACTTAAAACCAACCCAATTATGGCATTGTCAATTACTTTGGGTATAGAAGTGTTTATTGGCTTTGTTTTTGTCGCAGTCACTTTCCGTCAAGTTTAACCGTCTACAAATTGTATAGAAGCAATTCATGATTTCGATGAAGAGAGGTGGCTCCTCTTCCTTGTCATACGTTGGCGTGTATTTTGATGTCAAATTTTTCCCATAGAAGAACTTTACAGGATATTGTCTGTCAATAGGCGGCACTAAATCGGGCAGCAAGTGATGAGTGACCTTGGAATTCCCTACAAGATTACTGTCACTTTCCATTACCCTGAGGCTTCTGAACAATCGATCTAGTAAACTAAATGCATGTTCTCTATTGCCCTCAGTCAAAGTGCTGAGTTTGAACTCTTCCAGCTCCAAAAGGATGCTCTTGGATGACGTGATTGATTGTTTGAAATCTGAAAAATTCTTCATCCTTGACCCAAGCCTATGCATCCCCCAAGAAGCCATCGTTGCATACACGTATTCGATGAAGTGTTCATCTTCTAGAAGCAGAGTTAGATTCTTCTTTTCCTAAGAACTATCGGAAGTACCAAATCGTGAATTACCATTCCGCTCATTTGAAATCACTCCATCTTAACTTTAAGAATCCATTTTCCTTTAGGATTGCCGTCTAAATCGACTCCTCTGCCCTTTAACACTTTAAATTCGCCCTGTTTCAAACCTAAATTTTGCATGGCAAACTCTGTTGCTTGTTTAATCGTACAGAATCCAGCTGGTTTCTTGGCCTCGGTCTCTGTAAATCCCCATCCTGGGGGAACTAAACTGCCTATTTGCAAAACCTTCAATCTCATTCCTCTTTTACCTCCTCAAGGGAAATAGCAGAACAGTCTATGAATCGACAGTCTCGTCACTTCATGTCTTCGCTCCAGCTATTATAGAATGGAAGTCGCTGCTAAAGCTTGCTTATCCCTTTAAGAAATCTCCTTCAAGCCAATTTTATGTATCAGAGAAAAATATGGAATGTGTGGGAAGCTTCTATACACTGGCAACATAGGACCCTTATAAAGGGTATTTAAGCATCCGCTACGCTATAAGAAGTGGTGTTTCATGCCGAAGACTAAAGCTATAATAAAGATTCAAAACGTCGTTGCCGCTGCCACCTTGAACCAGAAAGTTGACTTAAACGCCGTCGTCAAGAGTTATCCAGGGGTTGAATACCGTCCAGAACAATTCCCAGGCCTTGT
>JALHSQ010000226.1 GCA_022865885.1 Candidatus Bathyarchaeota archaeon
CAGACAACATGGCATCACAAAAGGTTCTGGAAAAGTCTGGTTTCCAGAGAGAAGGAATAATACGCAAAGGACTGTTTGCTTGGGGAAAATGGGAAGACGTCTATATCTACAGCCTTCTTAGAGAAGAATGGAAAGAACCAAGAATACTAACAAAAACCAGATGAAGCAAAGATTAGTAAGCGTTTTTCTGTTCTACGCTTTCACTGCAATGTGCGCACAGGAAGGTTAATTTTCGCCCTTGTGCTAGTTCGAAAGGGGCGATGTGGATGTTTGAGTTTGCAGGCCTCAGGTTCAGGCCGTTGGAAAAGGAAGACTTGAAGCTGCTGCACGTTTGGGAGAACGATTCTGAGCTGATGATGTACAGCAGGAGCGAACCATTGAACATGGTTACGATGGCTCAGCTGGAAGAAAGGTTTGCTGAGTGGACGAAGAATGAGAAGAACCTCCTCTTCATCGTGGAGAACATGGAATCAAACGAGCCTATAGGTTTTGCCAGTATCCGCAGGGAGGTTTGGGGTAACGTTCCAGGGGCGGACGTTGGTACCTACATCGGAAAGAAGGAACTGTGGGAGAAAGGCTTCGGAAAGAGAATAACAGTCGCTCTGCTCGAAATGTCCTTTATGCACCTAGGCCTCGAGCATTGTCAAGCCTGGAGCGTGGAATACAACACGCGGGCTCACAGGGCGCTCGAGTCCTGCGGCTTCAAAAAAGGCGGAGTTGAGCGAAACACCGTTTACGTGGCAGGCAGGAAATGGGGATCCTTCCACTTTGACATACTCCAAGAAGAGTACATGAACATAAGGATGAACCTGCTCAAGAGCGTCCTCAGAGACGAAGTAGATGGCTATTTGGAGAAGATAGGGCCAAACCTCAAACCTGCCAGATGAAGGAATGATAGCGCACGCATACGCAATACTGACAAAAACCGCTTGAAGCACGGATTAGCTAGAGTCTTTCTGTTCTACGCTTTCGACATATTCTTTATGAGCCAGTTTGACCACGATGTTTATTGGAGATATCTATGTCAGTCGGGAATACGGGAGACGTCTCCAATCGTTCATAAGGCTTATATTTGGGATTGCCTTCTTCTTGCTTCGGTATATCAACTGAACGAAAGCCGACTATTTGTAAGGACTTCGGGAGATATCTCCTATCGATCCAACACTTTGAATTATCAACTGAAAACACATGCGATTACGTTTCTTGGGGTTTCTTGTACCATTCTGCAAACGTGTTTAGAGCGTTTGCGCGGTGTGAGCGTCTGTTCTTTTCTGTGGTGCTCATTTCTGCGAATGTCTTGTTGCTATTTATTGGTTTGAAAATAGGGTCGAAACCAAAGCCGGTCGCGTTGCTTCCCTTTCGCTCTTCTCTTGTTATTTCTCCGGTGACTTGGCCTCTGAAGCAGATTGGCGTTTCCAGCTGTGCAGAGTGGTATGCTACTGCTGATTCAAATCTTGCCTTCCTATTCCTCTCGTTTTCCATCAGTTTTAGTATGCCTTTGTTTCCAATCGTTTTGTAAGCATGTGCTGCGTATGGTCCTGGAAACCCATTCAATGCTTCTATGAAAAGTCCTGCGTCCTCAACTATGAGAGGCAAGTGGCATCTTCCAAGTGCGTCGATGGCGCTTGTCTTTGCGATTTCCTCCAGACTATCACTTTGAACCTCTAAGCCTTTGGCTCTCAGCATTCCTACTGCAATCTTGTGTTCTCTGAATACCTCTTTAGCTTCGATGAACTTGCCAACGTTATTCGTCGCAAAGAAAATGACTCGACCCTCTAACTGGAACCTCATCGTGTTTCAAGCTTCCTTTCAGCGACATATCGTCCTCTTCTCTCTATTTCCGCAACCTTGCCTAAGACGCACTGCGTCACGTCATTTCCCAAGACCTCAGAATATCCGCTGATCACGTTGTCGAAGCATTCTTTGGCAAACTGGAAATGTGTGCTCTGCAAGGCTCTTTTCATCAAGTGCAAGTCAACTCCCTTAGCTTCAAGCTCATCGTTTATCTCTCCTAGCCCAAAATCCACGATGAAAATCTTCCCCTCAGAGTCTTGAATCATGTTTGATGTCGTCAAATCGCCATGAACAATCCCAGCCTTATGAAGTCTACCTATCAATTCACCGATTCGAAAGCAAATACGTGCCCTTTCTCCTTTGGAAGCTTCGGAAAGCAGCTGCTTTACCTGTTTTCCTTCTACAAACTCCATCACTATCGTCGAGTCTTTCACATCAACGAGAAAAATCGTCGGCGTCGGTACACCAGCCTTCTTTGCTTCATGCATCAACTGCGACTCATGAATCGTCCTATAAAACCGAATATTCTCGTCCATTTTCGAAGGACGATATTGCTTGGGAAGCCGCTTCTTCATAACCACTCTCCTATCATGCCAATCCGCAAGGTAGAGACTGGCTTCAGCCCCCTTCTTAATCAACTGAGGCCTTCGGATTTTATCCATGGAATTTCAACCTCTTCAAGCCGCCACCTCGATCTGACGTAGCTTTCACTGATTGGCGTCACCAAACCGTTAGTATAGGCTAGAACGCCAGTCCACGCGATCATGGCACCATTATCGACCGCAAATTCGGTTGGCACACTGTTGAATTCTGCGCCATGTTCATCAGCTATGACTTTAATCATCGATTGCAGTCTCCTGTTGGCCGCCACTCCACCTGTCAAGAGCACTTCTCGCTTTTCAGTGTGCGCCAAAGCTCTTTCAGTAACTTCTGTCACCATGGAGAACGCTGTCTCTTGGAGACTATAGCACAAATCCTCAAGTCTACACTCTTTCTTCTTAACTAAGGCGGTCGCCGCGGTTAACAAGCCGCTTAGGGACATGTCCATCCCCTTGACCGTGTACGGCAACGGAATCAACCTCTTGCCTTTCGCCGCAAGCTCCTCAACGGCAGCCCCAAAAGGCACGCCCTTCTTCTGACGTAAACCTGCTTCCCTCGCAAAAACATCAAGACAATTGCCCAATGCTATGTCAAGCGTCTCACCGAAAACCCTGTAACGCCCAGAATCAAAAGCCGCAACAATCGTATTACCTCCAGAGACATACAAGGTGACAGGATCTCTCGCACCACTTCTCAGTTTTCCAATCTCAATATGCGCCACACAATGATTAACTCCGACGAGTGGAACATCAAGATAAGCGGCCATCGCACGTGCTATTGTCGCGCCAGTACGAAGACATGGACCTAAACCCGGACCCTGCGAAAAAGCAATTATCGATACCTCTCGCGGTCTTACACTGGACTTCGCGAAAGCTTCTTCAAGAACAGTGCTGGCGACTTCTGCATGATGCCGAGCTGCCTCTCGCGGGTGGATACCTCCTTCCATTGGCACGTATGCATCTATTACGTTCGCTAACACTTCACCTTCGAAGGTTGATACTCCAACGCTGAAATCATCCGCTGTGGACTCAACTCCCAAACAGTAAGCTCTACTGTTTTTCACGTGTTGTTTTTTCATCGTTTTTCACATGATTTTCATTAACTTGCGGCCTACATCTTTTTATTCAAAAAACACATATATTAATACTGAAAGACGGAACTGATTCGAATGCCGAAACGCAACGACTTAGAACACAAGGCCCTACAGTTTGTAATGAACACGGGCTACACGGGCGTACTTCAGTCCGATTTATGGCGCAACCTTGGAGCAAGCAGCAGAGAAGGCTCAAGAATCTCCATAAAACTGGAGAATAGAGGTCTCATCCGCCGAGAAAAGGAACTCTGCGACGGCCGATGGACTTACAGGCTTTTCCCAAAGAGAATGCCCGCATCAATAGATTCGATAGCAGACTGCCCTTGTCTAATGTGCATAGACAACCCTCGCTGCGACCCCTCAAGCACACCTTCACCACAGCACTGCGAGAGATTGACAGAGTGGCTTCTTTTGAAATCTCAAGATGGAACCGTAACAATAGGTGACAGCTAGCCTTGCCTAAAGCATGGCTGCAAGACAGGAAAAGAGACTACTACTACAAGAAGGCAAAAGAAGAAGAATACCGTTCCAGAGCAGCCTACAAGCTGCTGCAAGCCGTGGAAAAATATCACTTCATCAAACCCGGCGACGTTGTCCTAGACTTGGGATCAGCACCAGGCGGTTGGATTCAAGTTGCCAGAAAGATTGTTAGCAGCAAAGGCTTCGTCTTGGGAGTCGATCTGAGACCAACGGAGCCTTTTGCAGAACACAATATTCGGACAATAGTGGGCGACATCGGTGAGCAGGAAACACTGCAGCAGATACAAGAGTACCTGCCAAGAAAAGCTGACGCGGTAATATCTGATGTTTCCCCAAACATTTCAGGAGTATGGGAAGTGGATCATGCGCGTCAAATAGATCTGGCGCAGCAAGCATTAAGCATAGCCTTTGATACACTTAGACCATCAGGCAGCTTTTTCGTTAAGGTTTTCCAAGGCGACATGCTTCAAGACTTCACCAAGAAGGTAGAAAACCACTTTCAAACAGTGAAAGTAATAAAACCGCCAGCCAGCAGAGGAAAGAGCTCAGAGATGTTCGTCTTGGGAATGTGCCTGACAAAACCTGAGTAATGAAACAGCAAAGCTAAATCCTATTTACCGCACTAAGATAGAACCGTGAAAGCCTTGAAGATCGTTGCAGCAGACTCCTCCACCGCAATACTCAACGAGAAATTTGAACCCGTATCAATCGTTGCAACAGCATCAGTCCTCGTCAATCCTCCTTACAGAGAGTCCAACGTATGCTTGGCTGAACCTGTTTTTGCAGACGCGAGAGACGGGCACGACGTTATTGTACACGAAGTAGAGCTTTGCCGAAACCTGCTTGGGAAGGTGAAGGCAGATGTTGTGCATATTGACATGTCTTTGGGCGCAATTCCGCTTGAACAGTTATCGCCGATACAGTTTACCACTATGAGAATTTCCAGCAAGGCAAAACGCAATCTGTTGAAGATACTGCCCAAGATACGTAGAATCGCAGGTGAAATAACCCAAAAATACGGAATCGAGGTTTTGGCTATAGGAAAAGAAAGCATCCCAGTGAGGATTGCAGAATTGACATCAGGGGCTCACGCTGTACTATTTGCATGCGGCAAAGTAGTTAAGGAAAACCAGTCAGTTCTACTCGGCCTGCCTTTAAGATGCCAGCTTAGACTCAGTGAGAAAAGGGTCTGCTTGTATTCGCTTATGGCTGCGGAACATGACGTAAGAGGCTTCGCCGAAGATTCAGCAGAAGCCTTGAAAAATGTTAGAATCTTGGAGATGCTGAATCCCGTTGCAAGAGGCTTTAGAGCCTTGGAAATCCGCCCGAAAACCTAATTCACTTAGGAGACCGTGCCAATGAGATTCAGTTTTTGGGAACATTCGTCATCAAGACTCAAAAGAATAATGATGATCCTAGCCTTTCTCTTTCTCTCAATCTTGGTAACGCTTGCAGGTGTCCTAACCCCACTTAGCCTTGGAGAGTCACAGCAACTGAACGAACAGCTTAAGCAACTTCAAGACTCTTTGAAGGGCAATGATGTCTGGCACAACGCACTACTCATTTTCCAAAATAACATCCTGATCTGCCTGATAATGTTCGTGCCAGTTCTCGGGCTTTTCTTCGGTTTCTATGTTTTGTACAATACTGGCCTCGTGATTGCTGCGCAAAGCAACGTAGCGAACGTGTCTGCTACTATGTCGTTTCTTCTCTTGTTCCTCTTTCCACACACGTTGCTGGAATTCACAGCGTATTCCACCGCTCTTGCCGAAAGCGTTTGGCTGCCTTGGCGTCTAATAAGACACAAGGAAAAGAGAGAACTCGTCAAGGCAGGTCTGCTTATCTTACTTTGTGCAGCAATTCTCTTAGTAGCTGCACTAGTTGAAAGCGTGTTGATCACGCCATTCTTATAGAGCTAAACACATCGTCATTTTTTATGAGGGTTCTTGACGTCTAAGCACACGTCAAGTGCCTTCACGCTGTTCGTTATTTCGCCCAGGCTGACAATGTTCACTCCGGTTGACGCGAATTCCAGAATGTTGTCTTCAGTGATGCCGCCGCTTGCTTCAAGCAGGGTCTTCCCGTAAAGCCTCTTTTTCTTGATCAACGTACAGGCTTTCCTTATTTGTTCAGGGGAGAAGTTGTCAAACATCACTATGTCTGCTCCAGCCCTTGCCGCGCTGAGGGCATCCTCAACCGTTGAAACTTCAACTTCGATTTTCTTACTAAATGACGCCGCACTTCTTGCTTTCCTAACCGTCTTTTCAACATCTCCAGCAAAGGCAAAGTGGTTGTCCTTGATCAAGATCATGTCATCCAAATGAAGCCTATGTGTCTCACCGCCACCAACAAGAACTGCTTTCTTGTCGAAGTACGATAGACCGGGTGCCGTCTTCCTTGTGCATGCAACCCTGACTTTCAACCTAGCCTTCTGTAGCTTCTCATCAAGCCTTCTCGTCATGGTGGCGATGCCGCTCATACGCGAAAGAAGGTTCAAGAGTGTGCGTTCTGCTGCAAGTATCGTTCTTGCATCGCCAAACGCTTTGAGCAATGTCTGCCCATTTTCCACGTTATCTCCATCCGCAACTAGAGCTTTGACTTTTACCCCTAGGCTTTCCAGAAGAATCTTGGCCTCTTCAATGCCAGCAGCAACTCCCGAGTTCTTTGCCACTATCATCGCCTCGGCGGTGCTTCCCTCAGGCACAACCAACGCCGTGGATACGTCTCCTTGCCCTACGTCCTCTGCAAGCATTTTCAGAAGCTTTTCTTCTATGATCTTATTTGGCAAGAACATGCTCACACTCTCTAACCATTTGACTTAAAAACACTTGCTCAGTTCCGAACCATTGCCCTTATTATCTCAACCGCGTTTCTAAGCCCACTGCATTCCCGGACTTCCTTCTGAATTGCTTTAAGTCTCTTTGGAGTTTCGCCTTCCAAGGTTTGCCGGACACATCTTAGGAGTCTTTCTCGACTCAGCTCTTTTTGGGGGATAATCTTCGCGACACCCAAATCTTGGGCTTGTTTTGCGTTATTGATTTGCTCAGTGTGACCCGGAGTAGGAATAAGTATCACTGGTTTCCCATAACACATAGCCTGTGTTATAGTTCCATGCCCCGGGCGTCCTATCACCACATCACATGCCTTAAGATATTCAAATCGGTTCGTGATCCATTTATAGATGGTAACGTTACCATGCCGTTCCGGCCTGTCGTCGGTGCCGGGGTAACCAAGCGACATTACGACTTCGTAATCTTCTGGAAATTCGAGCAAAATCTTCCTCAGAATCCCTGTAAAGAACGCCTTCTCCTTTATGGAACCGCTGATAGGCGCAAAAACGATAGGCTTGTCGGCTGGCAGCCTCAGTTTCCTTCGCAGCTCCTCTTCTGTTTCCAGTTCGTCTGGATGCACCGCCAATATTGGTCCTATTAGCCTGATGTTCTTCCTGTAGGATTTTGGGATGCTCAAGTTTCCGACAGATATTGTGTATGGCTGTGGAAAGTCCGGTATAATGACGGTGTTTCCGCTGGTCCACATTTTCCCAACAAGGGTAAGCGTTACCGAATCTGCAAACCTTGCCAAACTCAGATGATGCTTTCGTCGGGGAATTATCACCTGAAACTGGTTCAATATACAAACCCTTGGTACACCCAACATTCGAGCCGCCAACAAAGAAGAAACTCGCGAATCCGAAACAACGACATCTGGCCCAAAGCCGCCGATAAATCGAATCTCTGCGTTCACCTGATTCAGAACCGTGAAGGAAGAAACAAATGGTCCCGGGTTAACTGCTGTTTGCCTGAAATCTATCGACCCATCTTGGTTAACCTGAAAACCTATCGGCGGAGCTTTCATGAGAGGAAGATTCTCGTTTTCAATGTAGCGTACACCATCCCGATAGGTGGAAAACGCAACCTCAGCCTTCTCTTTTAACAATTCCTTAGCTATCGGAACTGTTCTTCCAACATGCCCTAGTCCTATTCCGCAAGGAGCAAAGTAGACCCGCATGAAGCTATTTCCCGCCGAGACCTTTTCGCTTCACTTCTCCTTTCGGCGTTTCTTCCTCAAAGATTATGGCTTGGAACTTGCACACTCTAGTTTCAGGCAGAAGCCAATTATCCGGCGGCAAGCCTGCCTTAACACAAGACTGACATAGAAACTCTTCTTCATCCCAATTCCATTCAACCGGTACCTGTGGAAGAAGTAAGCCTTTGAACATGCCTCTTTCAACGATTAGCCCATCCTGTCCAACTTTAATCTTGGTCGGATATTCTCTTGGGTTTTTCACCTTTACTACTTGCGGCGGCGTAAGCACACTCACTTCAAAAACTACCTTATCAAGCTCTTTGCTTGCGAGCGGGCAAAAGCGTGGATCTTGGGTCGCAGCGCTGATGGCAGAGCTAACTACTGCCTCTACCAGTGGGTCAGTAGGGTACGGGTAGCCTATGCATCCTCTCAATTCCTTCTCACCGTTTTCCACGCCGTTTATTGTTACGAATACACCGCATGGAATTCGTAGTTCTTCAGAAATATCCTTCGGAGCATCGATTCTTTTTCTATTCTTCAAATACTCTTCCACTGCTTGGCGTGCAAGCTTGACTAGGAATTGTCCTTCTTTGTCACTGAGGTCGAATGTCGCCATTACCTCACCTGTCTGATGACCACCACTTGCTATAGAGGGACCTGTCTTTTAACCTTGAATCTGAGTAAAGGTCTTACAGGAGGCTTAAATCAAAACTTTATCGTTTCTTCTTGTGTTCCCTTCTTGGTTATCAACAGGAAGTCTATTCCGTCTCCGCTCAAGATGTCCCTGCTTATTGCTGACTTCACTGATCTCACAACCAAGTCTTTAGCTTCTTCGATCGTCATATCATCTTTGTAGCCTTCTTCAAGTACTCCTATGGCAATTTCTGTTCCTGAGCCCACGACAGCGTATTTGTCAGGTATTAGTGAGCCTAGAACATCCAACACGTATATTGACGGTCCTTCCTCGTCCGTTCCGCCCACGATTGTCTGCGTGATCAACGGTGCCATTCTACGATTGAAAAGCAGATTTGACATGAGTTTCGCCGCGGCTCTCACAGAAATTGATCTGCCCACGTCCAAATTAAACAAGTTCACGTAGGCTTCTACTTCTCTTGCCAGGATTTGCATGTCAGAAACAAGTCCAGCGCACGCCGCGCCAATGTTATCTGTGATCTTGAAGACTTTTTTGGCGCCTTTGCTGACAACAAGGTAACCGTAGGAGACACGTTTCTCAGAGGCCAATATGACTCCATCCTTGAATACGACACCAATGGTGGTTGCTCCGGGGATCCACATGTATCCACCTTGTTGGGCTTGTTTTTCCATCAAATTCACCTTTCCCGATGATATAAGACAGACAAACTATTAAGCTTAATTATGTCGTTTTTCTGTTCTTCGGGGCTTTTTCTCAGGTTTTCTTGGCTTCCCCTAAGCATTTTTCACGCTGGATTCCCCATTCATACATGTTGGGTCGAAATACTGCACGTTGGTTCATTGAAGAATTCTGGGAAGAGGATTAAAAGTCGATCACGGGCCTAGAGGGAGTAGAATCCGAACGACTTGGCCGCAGAAAAAAAAAGATGTTTCTTTCTGCAGATTAATATTCAACTTGCACCTTTCGGATACTTATTCCCCATGTTGTTTCGACCGTGTTGAGAAATACTGTAAAGACCGACGAGGCTAAACTAGGGTTGGCTCTTATTGAGAAAGCCTAGGGGGAGGGGGTAGGGTCGGGATTGGTCCGGAGAAGCCTTTCCAAAAGAGTTGATAGTCGCATTGTTTCCTTCAAACACATTCTCAGGTTTGACAACAAGCAGATCCTCATCAAGTTGCCTTTGCACCGCTATTGACTGCGTAGGGACAAGCTAAATATCCGGCATGATGCCATCATAATTTAAGAAAGGTGACGTAAAACGTTGAACATTCATGTGAAAAACGTTGAAGGTATCTGGTTTGGAGTCGCTTGTGATGAGAAAGAGGTCTTTGCCACCACCTTTGCTTCCAGTAAAGAAAAAGCCTTACAGGGTTTGAGAAATAGTATTCCTTTCCAGAGTGAGTTCAATCAAAGCGACGTTGCTTCTGCTCTCGTCGAACATGTTATCACAACGCTAAAGAACATCTTTGACGGAAAGCAAGTTTCCTACAGTTTTCGCTTGGCCATGAACCATCTATCAAACCACACACAGAGAGTGCTTAAAGCAACTTCCGCGATTCCTCTAGGCTACGTGGCCTCCTATGGTTCAGTAGCCAAGGTTACCGATAGCAGCCCAAGAGGTGTCGGTCGAGTCATGGCACTGAACCCCTTTGCGCCAATAGTTCCTTGTCACCGCGTTGTCGGTTCAGACTTCACGCTGGTCGGCTATGCAGGCGGCCTTGCGATGAAAAAGGCGTTCTTGGAACGTGAACGCAAAGGCTTCACCGCTGAAAAAGAAGTGCTAGTAAATGGCAAGAAACTACAAGTACTTCCAGTTGAGCATATACTGAGAAAATTGAAAAAGGGATAAGCATTAACAATCTGGCAGCAGCATCTTCAGATGATTTTTCTCTTTGGCATGACGTTCGAAGAATAGTTTTTATCTATACCAGAGTCGCGTTTGAGTTCCGGCGGATTCTCTATCGTAAATGATAAAAGCGTGTGGGCTACACCTCAAGAAGGGATATTTTATGGTCAAGCGAGGTCTTTTCACAGGAAGATTTCAACCCTTTCATAATGGTCATCTTAGTGCAGTAAAGGACATTTTGAAAGAAACTGAAGAACTTGTGATAGTGATCGGTAGCGCTCAGTACAGTCACAACCTCAGCAACCCATTTACCGCTGGGGAAAGGTTGACTATGATCCGCATGGCCCTCCAAGACGATGGAACGGACTGTTCGCGAATCTGGATTGTCCCTGTACCAGACGTGCATCTGCACATGACATGGGTTTCCGCCTTGGAAGGCTACACCCCCAGTTTCGACACCGTCTATTCCAATGAGCCACTTACGCGACGTCTCTTCATAGAGGCCGGATACAAGGTGAAAGCTATCCGCTTCTATGAACGCGAACACTACTCCTCAACCAAGATTAGAAAGAAAATGCTCGAAGGGGCCAACTGGGAGACGCTAGTTCCGCCGAGTGTGTCTGGTTTCATAAAGAAGATAGGCGGGGTTGAAAGACTGCAAGACCTTGCTAAGAGCGATAAAGCGTAGCTTCATCGCCAACCTTTATTTTCAAAGTGTTAGCAGCGTTGCCCTGGTTGATAGCGATTTCGACGAATTTGTGGCTTCCAATAGTGGCTAGAGGTTCTTGCGTCTTAACCTCATCGTAAGCTTTGCAGAGCTTGAGATCAAGCTTTGTGCCTGCTAATCTGATCTTAATTCTGTCCCTAGTGCTCATTTGTTCGAGTTCCTTTTGCCCAAGATTCGTTATTACGTTTCCAAAATCGTCTATGTGTATGACTTCACCTACAAGCACGCCCTTTCTCTTGATGGGCTTGACGGTTTTCAGAGTTGATACTTCATGGATTTCTGGGCCAAACTCGGTGGGCGGTTTTCCGTTTGCCAGATGAGCCGCTGCTGGCGCAAAGACGTCTCTTCCGTGAAACGTGTTAGAGATCTCACGCAACATAGTCTTGCGTTCTCTTATTTCGTAGATATGCTCTATTCCTTGATTTTCTGCAGCTAGAGTCAAAACGCCGTTGTCTGGTCCGACGAAGAGGTTTTGCTTCGTCTGTATGATTAGCGGGTGACGTTCTGTTCCAACACCGGGGTCCACGACGGCCACGTGGATGGTGCCTTTTGGGAAATATGGTGCAGCTGATGCCAGAAGGAAGGCACCCATTCTCGTGTTAAACTTGTCTATTCCATGTGTGACGTCTATGATGTTCACATTGGGGCTTATGCTTAGAATTACTGCTTTCATTTCTGCGACGTAGGGCTCTTTCAGACCGAAATCTGTTGTTAGAGTGATGATTGGGCTACGCATGTGGTTTCTTTTATAAACGTTTTTGGATAATTAGTTTTCCACACCACTTGGAAGGGTTAAGATGTGGTCACTCAGGAAGCTCACAACGAAAGAAGTGGCGTTGACAATCAGTTTTACAGCTTTGTATGTGGTTTTCGGTTTTCTGAAGATTTCTCCAATAATCGGTCTGCCTGGTCAGGCAATTACGGCGGCAGCTATTATGGCTCCGCTAATGGGCGTGATACTTGGTCCATACATAAGCACTCTATCCACGTTCTTAGGTGGGTTGATGGGGTTTTCTTTCGGATCTTTTTCACTGCTGAGTATTGGTTCTGGCATGACGGCTGCTTTATGTAGTGGCTTGGTTTGCAGGGGCAAACGTGTAGTCAGTGTCCTCATCTATTCTTCTCTTTTGCTATTCTTAGCCTTCTATCCTGTTGTCGGTGTCGCTTGGCTTTATCCAGCGTCACTGTGGTTCCAAATAGTGGGGCTGATTATCTTAGTTTCGCCTTTACAAACTGTAGCCGTCAGAAGCTTTGACTCTAACAATGACTCGATGATTCTCTATGCATTTTTCGTGGTGTCTTTGTCCTCAACCTTGGCTGGTCAGATCGCTGGATCTCTCACCCTTGAAATGATTCACATACCCAACGTGGACTACTTCAAAGGAACTTGGCAAACAATCACGGTTCTATATCCAATAGAACGGATGATAATCGCGTTGGCTGCAGCTCTGATTGGGGCACCGCTGTACAAGGTTCTTAGGCACCTCAATATGCTGCCGCTTAACGTTTCAAAACAGAAAGAAATCCCGTTTGTTGAAGGCTCACAAACAAGCTCTTAAACGAATCAGCTATCTTCTTAGTGCCCTACCTCTCAATTTTCAAAAAATGCTGGCAACAACTGCTGTTTCTAATGTGAATCTGCGAATTTCTGGCGATTGTTCATGTAAATGCATTCTCTTTGAGGCATCATCATGGTTTCAGGTCCATATGCTCCGCCATCAAAATCCACAGGCGCATCCCTAATCAGCACCGCTGGCGTTTGCTCAATTGACTCGCCCATTAGCAAGTGTGCCGCTGAGGCCAAATCATCGGCTATAGCATGACGCGTAATGATCACCTCTTTTCCGTAGAGGTCACTCTCTCCTCTATGATCCCTTATCGGCTTGAACCCGGCAACAGCCAAAGCCAAGCCGATCGTGCCTATCCTGAGTGGAATCAGGCCACTATCAATTATCAAGACAGCAATGCGCTTACAGGTTCTGCGATAAATTTCTTCTCTGATACTCTTGGCCCATCTTGAGGGATTGCTGGGCCATAGTGCAACATAGTCAACGGGGGCGTTTTTGCTGTCTATCCCTGCATTGGCGACCAGCATTTCGTTTTTGAGTGTTAGGACAGCTCTTTCCACTCCTCCACAGATCTTGTCTGCTTCGCGCAGAACCAGTTCTCCAAATTCTGGTTCTAACGAGAATTCTTGAGCAAGCTTCTTTGCCTTGTCAGAGGGCTTTACCTCTTTCAGGTTAACTAGACGGTTTTCTGCGTAAGAGACAATCTTTGAGGTTAAGGCTAAAACGTCATTATCCTTAAGCTGCAAGTTCAGTTTTTTCAACGATTCAAGAACTATGTCAACTAGGTTATCGCCAGGTTTCACCTTTTTCGTCTTAATGGCGTACAGCTCCATCTTTTCCTATCCTCCATGCACAACTGATACGAAAACCACTTCATCCCCGTCCTTAAGCTTAGTCTCCAAACCATCTAGGACACTACTGTCTCTTCCATTCACGAGCATCAACGCGTTCGTCTTCGGATCGTCAAGCTCTGGATCAATCAACGCTCGCTTAAGTCTAGGATTCTCTTCAACAATTCTCTTTACTATCTCTCTTAACGTGATAGTTTTTTCGAGCTTTATGCTGAATTTGCTTTTTCTTGACGCGGCACGTAAGGAGCCGACAAATCGAACAGTCACAATCATTGTTTTACACTTTATCCAACATTACAGGACTACGATCACGGAAACATCGTTAACGTTGGTTCCAGTTGGGCCAGTAAATATCAGATCTTCAAGCTTCGAGAAGAAATGGTATGAATCGTTTTCTGCCAAGAATCTGGTTGGCGCCAATTCCTCTCTTGCTGCCCTTATCAAGGTTTTTCCATCCCCAATCGCGCCAGCGGCATCCGTTGGGCCGTCAACACCATCCGTAGTCATTGAGGCGACAGCCGTGCCGCTGGTTCCATCTAGTTTCAGTGCTGCTGCCAAAGGTATTTCTTGGTTTCTTCCGCCCAAACCCTTTCCAGTTACAACCACTGTTGTCTCCCCGCCGGCGACTACGCCTCCAGGTCTTGGAACAGGGTTCCCAGAGAGACGTACTTCGCGTGCTATGGACGCAAGCATGCGTCCCACTTGCCTAGCTTCTCCTTCCAGTGTTGACGTCAACAGAATTGTGTTTAAGCCGGCTGAAATGAGATACTTTTGCGCTGCCAAGCTTGCCGATCTGTTGTTACCGACGATGACATTGCAGACTTTCTTGAACGTCTTATCGTTGGCTTTTGGGGTTTCAGGAATTACCCCCTTCTCGCCATCCGTCAAGACTTCCCTGATGGTTGATGGAGCTTTATCCCATAAACTATATCTCTTCAGGATTCTTGTAGCGTCGCTGAAGGTTGTTGAATCTGGAACGGTTGGACCTGATGCAATGACATCCAGTGGGTCACCGACAACGTCTGAGAGAACCAAGTTAAGAATCGTGGCTGGATAGGTCTTTCTTGCGAGCCAGCCGCCTTTGAATTCTGAAATGTGTTTTCTGACAGTGTTGATCTCGTTTATTGTTGCGCCACTCCTGAGCAAGGCATCTGTAATTGCTCTTTTGTCAGCAATGGAGATGTTTCCTCGAGGTAGAGGCATGAGGCTTGATCCTCCGCCTGAAATTAGACATATGACCAAGTCCTGTTTTTCAGCTTCTTCTGCAATCTCCACCATGCGACGAGTTCCTTCAACACCTGTTTGATCTGGGACTGGATGGTTTGCCCCATGAAGCTCTATTCTCTCTGTTCTCAGCCGGGTGCCATGTGGGACATTCACCAATCCTTTCGTTATTCGGTTACCCAACACTTCCTCTAGAGCTTGTGCCATTAACCCGCTTGCTTTACCTCCTCCTAAAACATAGACGTGCCTGAACTCTTTCATGTCGAAAACATGCCCATCGACATGAAGGATTGTATCTTTCAGTAGAAGCTTAGACTTCATGATCTGTGCAGGATCAACGGCGTTCACTGCGGATTCAAGACTACACAAAGCTAGTCGCCGAGCTTTTCTGTCGAGTTGCGTTTCACCATTCTTAATGAGCTGCTCTTTGTTCCTTATACTAATCATTTGGACAAACCATTGAATGATTTTCTAATGTGAATGCGTAAGTGTAATAAGTGAACGCTAATAAAGAATTCCGCGCATCGCTTCATGGTGAATCATATGCCAAAACCAAGGATCTACGTCACACGAGAGCTTCCTGAAAGGGGACTCAAGCTCATTAGGAAATTCTTTGACGCTGAAGTATGGTCTGACTACGCGCCTCCACCGAAAAAAGTGATAGCTGAGAAAGTGAAAAACGTTGATGCCCTTGTCTCACTTTTATCTGACAAGATCGACAGGGAAATTCTCGATGTCGCGCCTAAGCTGAAAATCGTGTCCCAACTAGCAGTAGGCTTCGACAATATAGACGTGCAAGAGGCCACAAGAAGAGGCATTTACGTGACAAACACGCCCGAAGTGTTAACCGATACAACCGCTGATTTCGCTTGGGCTTTGCTGATGGCGTTGGCAAGGCGAATTGTTGAAGCAGACAAATACGTTCGAACTGGGCAATGGAAAGTAGGCTGGCATCCCAACATGCTGGCGGGCAGAGACGTTTATGGTGCAACAATCGGTGTCGTTGGCGCTGGAAGAATCGGTTACGCTGTTGCTAAAAGGGCAAAAGGCTTTGACATGAAAATTCTGTACTACGACGTGATTCCGCGCCCTGAGATGGAAAAAGACCTTGGTGCAAAGAAAGTTGACATAGATATCCTCTTGAAAAACTCGGATTTTGTAAGCATCCATGTTCCACTGATGAAAGAAACTCATCATCTGATAAACGCGGAGAAGCTTAAACTGATGAAAAGCACGGCTTACTTGATAAACAACTCGCGTGGACCAGTGATTGACGAGAAGGCTCTTTATGACGCCTTGAAGGCAGGTCAAATAGCTGGTGCTGGACTTGACGTCTTTGAACAGGAGCCGACGCCGATTGACAATCCTCTACTTAAACTTGACAACGTGGTCGTTGCGCCGCACACATCAAGTGCCAGCCTTGAAACTCGATCAAGGATGTCTGAAATGGTCGCGGAAAACTTGCTGTCTTTCTTTGAAGGGAAGAGACCACCAAACTTGGTTAACCCTGACGTGTTGAAAGTGAAACCGTTGTCAAGACAATTCTAAACATGGGTTTACGTAAGGCCAGACTGAAATAGTTAAATACTATCCTTCTTTAACGTTCATTTTCCTTTCAAACTAAGGTGATTCAAGTGAGCACTATCTTTGCGAAAAGGATGGGAGCTTTAGGAACTGAGACAGCCTTCGAAGTACTTGCAAAAGCAAAAGCTCTTGAAAAACAAGGAAGAGACATAGTTCACCTGGAAATTGGTGAACCTGATTTTGACACTCCTAAGAACATTAAAGACGCAGCAGTGAAAGCACTAGCGGCTGGCTACACCCATTATGGTCCATCCGCAGGGATTCCTGAATTCAGAGAAGCCATAGCACAGTACGTCTCAAGAACAAGAGGAATAGAGGCTGAACCTGACGAAGTTGTTGTCACGCCAGGTGGCAAGCCAATAATGTTTTACAGCATTTTTGCATTGGTGAACCCGGGTGACGAAGTCCTTTATCCGAACCCAGGTTTCCCGATATATGAGTCTTTGATCAACTTCGTTGAAGCCAAGCCTGTACCCATACTGCTTAAAGAAGAGAACGATTTCCGACTCGAACCAGAAGATGTTACGAAAAAGATAACAAAAAAGACCAAACTGATAATACTGAACTACCCGGAGAATCCTACTGGCGGCATAGTGACAAAAGAGGATTTGAAAGTCATTGCTGATTGCATCGCTGACAGAGATGACATATTCGTTCTTGCAGACGAGATCTACAGCAGGATAATTTACGAAGGAAAACATGAAAGCATCGCTTCGCTTCCAGGAATGAAAGACAAGACAATATTGCTAGATGGATTTTCGAAAACCTACGCAATGACTGGCTGGAGACTCGGCTATGGGGTGATGCGGAAGGATATAGCTCAAAAAGTTGCACAACTAATGACTAACTCAAACTCTTGTACAGCAACCTTCACGCAGATTGCTGGAATTGAAGCTCTAAAGGGACCACAAACTGAGCCGGAAAAAATGGTCTCTGAATTCAGAAAACGCAGGGAAGTCATCGTCTCAGGCTTGAACGCAATCAAGGGCATAACGTGTAAGATGCCTCGAGGCGCTTTCTACGTGTTTCCAAACATAACTGGAACCGGGATGGATTGTCGGAAGCTTGGTGATCATTTGCTCTACGATGCAGGCGTAGCTGTTCTGCCAGGGACATCGTTCGGGGAATATGGTGAAGGCCACTTACGCTTGTCTTTTGCCAACTCGGTTGAGAACATCAAGAAGGCTTTGGATCGTATATCTAGGGCTATCGAAAAAAGATAGTTTCCTACTCTTCTATTTTTTCTTCTGTTAATATTTCAATGATGTCTGACGCTATTTGTACTAGGTTGTCTGCTTGCTTCATGGCTTTTTCGCCATCTACTTCTTCTAACTGCGCTAGCTGTTGTACTGTCTCTTCGATTTCCACAAGGCATTTCAGAATGGGATCCTTAATCGTTTGTGTTTGAGCTTTTTCAGCTGTCTCTCTAACCACAGTCTCTATAAAAGCTGGTTCTCCTAAGCTGTAGTAGATTGCATTTCGAGCTTTTCTGATTGACTCCAAAACTAGACTCGGTGCCATGTAAGGCATTTTTCTTGCGGCCTCAAGCTCTGCTTTTGCTTCGCGCAAGTAGCGGAGTGCCCATCCTCTTCGGTATCCATCCATCAAGTTTCTTCGCCTTCTTCGGTTGCATCCTCTGAGACTTCTGTTTCTTCACTGGCAAGATAGCGAGCTATGTATCCTGCAATCTGGTTTCTTATCTTTAAGGTCGTTCCTTGTGTGAGCTTGGCGACAAGCTGTTTGTTGTTTTCGAAATCGTTGGAGAATTTATCAGGGAAACGCCTAACAAGCTCTTTGGCTGTCCGTTTGACTTGGTCTGTCCTTACACATCCCAAATTCTAGTCTCCATCAGGTATGTAGTCTTTCGCGCTCCATATATCAGGAAACACTAGGGCCGGCTTTCATAAGAGCAACGAGCCTAATTTAACTTTACTGAGAAAAAGCCTTCAAAGTTTCTTATTATCTGGTCAGCAACTTCCACGACATTCAGCTTCTTCATTTCTGCTATTGCCTCAACTATCGTCGGCATGAAGGCCGGCGTAGTCATTTTCCCTTTAAAGGGTGGTCTGGAAAAGCGTACTGGGCCGTCTGTCTCCGTCAGCAAGTTGGTCAGCGGGACTCTTCTAACAACGTCGCGTATGCCATTAGAATAAGCAGTTGGTGCTCCTTCGGTAATGAAGTATCCATTTTCCACAGCTTTGTCTAATGCGCTTATCGGGTTGCTGAACCAGTGCAGCAGCACTTTTCTTAGTTTGTAAGAGGGTAGCATATCGACGATCTGCGCTGTAGTTCCTCTTGAATGGATTATTACTGGTAAATCATGTTTCTCAGCCAAGTGCAGCAACTCGGTGAAAACCACTATTTGTTTGTCCCATATTTCCATGTACTTATTATCCAAGCCGATCTCGCCGATGGCAACTAGTGCCTTGTTATTCTTCTGTTCACTGATCAACTCCATCATTCGCTGTAGTTCATCGTCTGGCAACGTCTGCACGTTCCATGGGTGTATTCCTAAGGCAGCGTAAACTAGGCCGGGGTATCGATCTGCTAGATCAAGACTTGCACGACTTGTTCTAAGATCCATAGAGTTTGAAACTAGAGCAACAACATTCGTATTCCGTGCATCTGTTATGACTTCGTCTACGTGTTCCGAGTATCCTTCATCTGAAAGATGGATGTGTGAGTCAACGAATTTCATGTCTTTCCGCAGCTTTCACTAGACTACATTGAATGGGTTTTTATGATTTCGCTTTCCTGTCGAATGGTTTAGGCATTAGCGGTAGCTTTCGGCAAGTAAGAAACAATAAACGTTAGATAGGGCTTTAGAAGGATTTTGTGAAGGTTTTGGTTTTTGTTTAAGCGTTTTCGGCATTCTTCTTCACTTCCTTATTTAACGTAGGGGAAATCGTGCGTTCTGAAGGTAATAGAGGCTATGTTTAGACTGTTCGACGTAAAACCATATAGAAAAGACGAGTAAACACGCTTTGGGTCTCTATATCAAGACTATTGGAGATGTCTCCCGAAGTCCCGAACTTTTTACGTTGTTCCATAGATATCCCATTAACACCATACCGAAACTAGCTTATAAAGAATATGTCGAAAGCGTAGAACAGAAAAACTAAAGCTAATTATTGTCTTTTGCTATGTTTCTTGAAATTCTCAAGTTCTTTCCGTTTTCTCTCCATTTCTTCTTGCACTTTCTTCAACTGTTCAAATTCTTCCTTCATTAATTCTTGAACGTCTTCAGTAGCACTCCCTACCACAACGAAGAATCCAAGAATGGAGAAGCAGAATAGGAGTATTAAGAGGGCTTCTGCTCCTTGATTCTCCACGGCATTTGTTAGCCAAAACAGAGAAAAAAAGGCAGTTATGAAAAAGCCTGCGAGAACGAACTTAACCCGAGAAGTAAGATATGTTGGTAATGCTTTCATCGAGGCGATTTCAGACCCTATTGCTTTCAACTGTTCAGCCCCTTTATATGATTCTTCTGGAGTAATGTTCTCCTTAGCGTTGTCAAATTCCGTCCTTTTTTCTTGTGCTGTGACTAACCTTCTTTCGAATATTCTGTTTCGCAATTGAGCAACCAAAGATAAGATTGCTATTATAAGACCTGCACTTGCAATACTTGCTGTGAATATGGTTGAAAGCAGGGTTTCACTTATCGTATCAAACACACCTAAAACAAAAGGGTATCTCGTCCACGATAAAAGGATTGTCCTAGTAGAATATCTTCTGACAAATCTTAAATCTGCACAGCAACAGAAGACTCTAGCGCGACTCAGAAAGGAAAATGAACGGCAAGGGAAAACTTGGGGAGAGAAGACCACCCTTCCATAAATACCACCATTTTTCACTCTTTTATGACTACTTGAAAAGATAGGGCAGATAGTCAACCATGAAATTGGCAATGAACCAAGCCAATAGGAATGCCACACCCATTATCCCACCAGCTATACATGCTCGGGCATAGGCAATGTACCATTTCCCTTCTGGAAATACTCTTCTGAAAAAGGCGTACAACTTGAATCTTCTATCTAGTAGAATAAAAACTCCTGCAAACAGCAAGAAGACAACCACAACAACTAACCCTTTGAAATATAGTGGATACGTCATATAAAGGTAAACAGCTACTAGAAAAAGAAATCCTTGCGATAGCCACTCGAAAATCGCCAAAGTGAAGGACGCTTCTTCACTCTTAGGAAATGTTCTCCAAAGTTCAAAATCTAATAGAATCAACATTATGAAAGTGATGAAGGATAGAAGTTCTGCATGTTCGAGTCTTGTGAAAAGGGCGGCAAGTCCACCTGTCACACCAATTGCCGTGAATAACTTGTCGTTCTGGTTGATGAAGGCTTTCAATGTGACCCTCTTTTTTGCTTCAGGAATTTGAGTCTGCATTTCTTCGGGCAACGCAATTCTCCTATAACTTCTATCACCTTCGCTAAATAAAAGAGTAACATCCACATTCTAAACCAACACTCTAAGATTCAAAAACTATATGCCCACTCTTTAACCGTGGAGCGTAGTCATTTTGGTTGATGGTGTCTGGTAATGGTGGGGGAGTGGTGTATACTGTCAGTTTGATTGGAACCGTTGAGTAGCTAGGTGTTTCAGTTGATATCCCGAAAGTTGTGATGGTATGTCAACGGTGAATTTGGACTGTATCGTTTTGGTCAATTGATGACTGTTCATCATCTAGGCAGTCAGTTGACTAACCACTAGGGCTAGTGGGTTTCTAATAGTGGACACTAGGACTCCATGGACAAAACCGTAACGTTTATAAGGAAGCACGACTACGGACTGTGGACAAACTCAAATCAAGGCGATAACGGTGAACACGGATAGAATCAAGCTCAGATTAGTTAAGCAGGTGCTTAAATCGAAGACCAGAGACCAGACCAACAGCAAGTTGAACCAACAGAAGAAGAGAGAGTTGTCACCAACTACTACATAGGGCCACTTTTTTCGAGTTTCTTGAACCCCACATTATCGAGTTGCATTCAACCTTTTTTCAGAGGTTATTGAATGATTATCGCTAAACATTTCCACACTCTTTCAATTGACTAACAGAATGACTCACATATGGACTCCCAGAAACCAGTATAGATGTTGCTTAAACCGAACCATAGAAATAGCTCAAAAATTGGGCTAGTCAATCAAATGATAATTACTTGGACTAGGGGGGAGTTCATGAGGAATACAGAAAGTGTAACCCTTAAAAGAAAACCAACGATACATCTATGATTCAACAACAATACTCAGACTCTATGAACCCTCAGTATGTAGTGTATTGTAAAGGTTTAGAGTAAAGGTCTGTTGGGTCCGTTAGCTAGTATCTACACATGATTAAGCCAGTCGTCATGAAAAAAGAAGGAAAATTGCCAGTGAAATGAAGCTCTCAAGACGATGTTTTCTTTACTGTGGTTGTCTCTGTAATTGTGACTTCTATTCCAACGGACTGACCAGCCAGCCAGTTTATCGCCTTCTCCATTGCGTCACTCAATTGGTCGTGTTCCTTGGAGTAGCCATTTCCTCTAGCTATGATTTTGCTTTTCTCGCTTATCTGAAAGGTCATGTGAACACTCTCAAAGTCATCTATGAGAATTCCCAGTCTTTAATGTTTGCGGTCAACTCTACGTCAAACCCATGCCAAAACTGAAAAAACCCTCTCTCTCACCCTAGTTGCTGTGCTCAATTCAAAAGTGCTGTGTGGAATTCGTTTCTGGGCTACTAGACTTGAATAATATACTTTCTTACTTTCTCACTTGATAACAATACTGTCTGCTACTAGACTTCTCGGTTATCAATGTGAGCAAAGGCGAGCTGAAGTTTTGGGCGGTTTTTGGTGTTGCCCTCAGTTGATTGCTGTTGTTGCCGTTGTCTTGCTTCAAGACAGCCTAATGGAGAATCTCTCTGTTCAAGATTTCCACGCACGGGTCTCCAGCCACTTGACGCTTTTCTATTATGAGCATCTCTTCAAGGATGCTGGACGTTTTACGGCGTTTCAGTATCCAACTCCACTACAGGGAGGTATTCAACTGGTAGGCGAATGCTTTGCGTTTCACGGTGAGCCAGCCAGTTCCGTCAAGTTCAAGAGGCTTTCAATTGTGTCAGTAGCATCGACCACAAGTGAAACCGTGTTAGGGTTCAAGTGTCAAGTCGTTGCTTTTGGAAATCGTAATCGTTGTTTCTTTTTGATTCTCTGGTTAAACTAATACTGCAACGAAGTATTTAAGACTTATGGGAGCACTTTCTTTTACACTCAATGGAGTCTGTGTCAAGCAAATCTTTACGTTTGTAAAGGAGAACATTGATGAATGACAAGATAAAGGTAGAGGGTTGTGTGATGAGAAAGCGGAGTCAAAAAACTGAGATTGAAACGACCCCGCCAGAGAATCAATAGTATAATACACTGTCAAACTATTTAAGGTTTACGGTTGATACGGTCATGATTAACCATCTGTTTAGCTGACGGGTCTTTCTCTGTGTCTCATTTAAGTAACTGCTTAATAATTGTGGACTTCGACAGTGATGGTCTTTTCCATTACGGCCAGCTTCGGCCAAATAACTGTCTAGATTGAGCTTTGTTTCAGAATTTCAGTCCAGAATTTAACCTAAATAACATTTTCGATACAATCGCACCATAAAACTTAAATACTAGAAATGCATTATATAGTGATAATTAAACTTGGGGAGATATTAAGATATGAAAGAACAGAAAGAATTCACTACCCTCTCAATCGACTTGACTACATCAGACTATTTGGACTACCTTTCGGCAATCACGGGTAAGCCCAAAGCAACTGTGCTCAAGATGATACTGGAACAACTGGTCTCAATCGGAGCAAGCATGAAGAAAGGAACCATCTTGAGGTTCGAGTCAAGTGTGCTCACGAAGAGCGTCACAATAACGTTTGATGGAGCGTCAAGGTTGATGATGGGAAGTTTCGAAGCAGAATCCGATGAAATCGGAGATAAAAAACTAAAGGAGAAGTTGAAAGAATGAGTAACCCAGATTTAAGTGAAGAACAGAAAGAAGTTGTTGAGAGAGAACGCAAAAAGTTCAAAGAAGAGTCTGGCAGAGAAGTTGTGGTTCGTGTAGAATCAGAAACAGCTTTTGAACAGCAAAAAGTCTGGGATTCCATGAGGCAGACTCTCAAAGACGAATACGAGAAAAGGAGTTTGGTTTTTGATGCAGATTCAATCAAAACAAAAGAACAGTTAGAATCAGAGTTCGCAAAGCTTCAAAAGATGAAACACGATGAGGACCAAATAGATGCTCTCTCGAAAAATCAGAGAGATGACATCGGAGAAAGAGGTCTAGAGGGCAATTATGCTAGTCAAGAGAAACAGAAACCCACTAGAGAGCGTTCTACTGAATACCTCAAAAGACTAGCTTCAGACTTAGGAGATATCAGCTTAGTAGAATTCACAAGCGAGAAAGAGATGCTCAAATTTTTGGAAGATGCGTCTCACGATTCAAACTTTGAAAACCAGAAACAAGCTGAAAAGCTGTATGCTCAAGTTTTAGCGCACACTCTAGAGCGAAACCAGTCTATTGAATATACTGGTCTCGGAAAAGATTTCGGAAAGAAAGAGGGGAAATGGAAGAAAAAGCATTCTGGAGAGATTGATTGAAATGAGAAGATACATCGAAAGAATAGTGTTTAAAGACGATAATTTCATGATAGAACGGTCTTTCCCAGACAAGCAAAAGCCACATGAGTTTTTGCCAGTTTCAGAATGGCATTTCGTTAAGAATTGCTGTGCGATTGCTCTAGTGAAAAGGCAAACTGAAAATCTCGAAAGTTTAGATGAACCTTCAAACGTCACATTCTACGAGATTGCTGTTTCTTTTGACGTTGCTGATTTGCCGATTTCGAGGTCAATTTATCTGAAGACCGAGCAGACAAAGAAGATTATTTCGGAAAATCTCAGAGTTAGCGAAACGTACACTAGAGTCTATGTGAAGAATTTGGAAAACGGAATTCTGCAAGAAGCACAATTTGAGGATAGCGAAAGTTTCCCCTTCAACGTTGTGAAAGTTTCGAAATCGAGACCTAAACGTGTTACTTATGAACGTGCGAAAGAGCTTCTGAAAAGCGGTCAATTGCTTGGAATTTTCAACGATAAAGAACTCAGCGAGGTCTTGGTCTAAATTGCCATATTCTATAAAACTCACGAAGAATCAAAAGGTGCAATTTAGGAAAGAAATAACTGAGAGACTGGAAACGTTCGAACCTGAAAAACTGCTAATAGCCACAAAGTTCATAAACGAAATGAACGAGCGAAAGAAAAACAAAAGCATCACTCATGACGAAATGCTCACGATTGTTAAAGCTGTAGTCTGTGAAGACGAATATTGCAGAAAGGTGATTCAAGAGGTTCAACAGAAAAACGCTCTTGAATTCGATTTGGAAAAGGCGATCTCGGAATTTCTCAATTCAAAACAATTGCCAAAAACTAACCCTTCAGAACGATTGCAGACCCTAAAAATCGGTCAAGAGACAATCTTGGATAGAAAGAGAATGTTGATAACACAAGCTGAAGGACTCGACCCTGACCCGGTTTTTCTGGGAAAAAGTGAAGACGGGAGAGAAAGTATTTACGAAACTTATGTGAAATGCCGAAACAAGCAATGCGGAAAAGTGTTCAAGTCGTTCAAAAATGAGATGTTCGACTCACCTAACTGTAGGGAGCAATGGGTCAAGGAAAACCAGAACGATAGACCTCTTGTTCAAGAGGAATTTTCAGAATTAAATTCAGAATCATGGGAATGGGAAAGGATAGGGTCAAAATCAGATAGCGAACTTGGTGTTTACGGAGTTTTCAGGAGAGTGTTCAAAAATGACTGAAGACGAAATTCAAGGTTGTGACAGTTACAGACAATGCCCAAGTTGCGGTCACATTCAATTCTTCAATAATCGACCCAGACTTGACTCTTTGAATTTGCTAGAAAGAAATTATCAGAGTGACCCTAGAAGCTTAAGAGAGCATGAGACAGACGAAAAAACCATGATTTGCGAGAAGTGTGGAGCTAGAATTAGTTTATGTTGACAAAAAACACAAGAAACCACGAAAAAGGCAATCTGACTGGAGAGACGAATTTCCCAGAACACGTTTCGGACACTGGTTCTGACGGTTCCTCAGTCTCTCCAGTCACAAATTGAAGTGTGATTTAATGCGAAGGCCACGGAAATGTCAATTTGACGGATGCAACGAGACTTACACGCCTAAAAGTGGCCTTGCGAAGTTTTGCCCTAGACACCAAACCCGCAATAGGTCGCACAGTCGGTTCTGTCTGCAATGTGGCAAAGAGATAATTTTCGACCCAAAATTCTATAGAAATCGCCAACAATTCTGTAACCAAGACTGTTTGCTGAAATTCAGAATAGCGCAATACGCACAAAGGCAAAAACAGAACGTTGAAAGACAAAAGGAGTGTGGCAAAGTTTCTGTGTGACGAAGCTCGTTTTCAACTTGAAAGTTATCTGTTAAGTTCAGACCTAAACAAGAAATTTCCAGTAGGATTAGACGACCATCTAGCTGTTTGTGTTGGTTGTAGAAAATACAAAAAACTGATAATTAGACAGATTGAGTGCAGTAGAAAGGGACTTTTGGCATGAGTCAAACCAGATGTGACGAAGATGGTTACGTTCACGTCAAGTGCGCCTATTGCCATAAGAGTTTCAAGTTTCTTTGTGCTAGTCCAGAATTCGTTGAGTCAATCAGTTTTTGCTCGGAAAAGTGTCGAAACCTCTATTACTGGTTCAAGGGAAAAGCGGAATTCGAAAACATGTATGACGGAGAATTCAAAGAAGGGAAAAAGGTGTTAGAACATACCGACAAACGATAAGAATTACATGCGGGATTATCAACGGAAAAGACGGGAAAAATTGAAAGAACAGCGTGAAGCTGAAAATCCTAAGCCTTTGCGAGAGAAATATATGTCGTGGGAAGAATTTCACGAGAAACAGCCGTTGCTAAGTTACCGTGAATTTTTGGAGTTGAAAACCGAACATGAACGTCCGTGTCCACCATGCTCAGAAACTTTCGCTGTTCCGAAAGAAATCAAGGGTGCTGGGATTTGGAGTGAACCAGATGACGAAGATGACGAGACCGAATGGGAAAAACGTGCTCGGCGAAAGCGAGAAGCTGAAGAACCATAGTCTAAGGTGATTGAACGTCAAAAAAGAAGGGTTTAGAGGAAGAATAGTTCTTCTAGTTCTGAGTCTTCGTTAAAACAGTCGTCGCAAACTTCTTGAAGGTCACTTTCAGCTAAATTGTGTTCATCGTCTCGTAATTCTCTACTGCAATGTGCACAGTAACGTTTCTTCTTTGTTTCATTGCTTGACATGGTTATCACCATTGCCGTTTTCAAGCATTTTTTCGTATGCTTTTTGTTCTTCTTTTTCTCTGAGTTTTGCCATGAGTCTCAAAGCTTCGAATGGACTCAGTTTGGTTTCACCTTTTTCTCCAGAAACATGCAGTTCAGCTTTTGCTTTTTCAAGTATTTCTTTGCCATAAATTTCAGACATGGTTTTCATCATGGTTCTGAGTTCTTTCACTTCTGCTTGCAATTCCTCAATTCGCTTGTCCTTGCTTTCCATTTCGCTCTTGATTGTTCCGTTGCTGAGACTGAGAGCCTCTTCACGAACCTTGACGAATGCCTCTTTCAACTTCACGTCTCCCAGATACGTTTCTGTAGCTTGACCGATTGACTTTCCAACTAATAGCTTACTGATTTCGTGGTCTATGCCGATTGAATAAGCCGTGCTCAGAAATCTTTTGCGTAGCGAGTGGAAAGTGAACCTCTTGTTTTTGGGAATAATGACCTTCGCTTTTTCCGTGACTCTGTGCAGTTCATAGTTAATCGAATCGTTGTCCAAGTGTCCCTCGTGGTTTGTTTGGAAAAGGTATTCATTCTTAGGGTTCAACGTGGGCAAATAGGCTCGAAGCAATTCCGCACTTTCTTTTGAGATAAAAGTCGAACTGAGCACTTTTTCCTTTTCTGTGATTTTCTCAATTGGAATAGGCGTTTCTTGGTCGAGGGTAGGCAAATCTGAAACCTTCAGAACCATGAAGTCAGAAATTCTCCAAGAAAGGTCTAATCCAAGACTTATGATGGTTTTCATTCTCAAATCAGAGACGTTGAAGATTCTTCGCAATTCCTCAATTTTCGGTATGTAACTGTGTGTCGTGGGTGGTGGTGTTGCTATGTTAGGAGAGATTGATAGACCGAAATACTTGAAGAATTGAATTACCCCTAAAGTGTTCGACCTTGCACTTGTCAGGGCATAAGGTTCTCGTGTGTCTGTCTTTGTGATTTGCCATTTATAGTAAGCCTCAACCTCTCTGTCAAAATGCTTGACCTTCTCAAAGTTTTCGCTCTGAATATCCGCACGTCTTTCCGCTAAGACCGTATCAGCGTCTTTTCCGTAGTATTCTAAGAAAAGTTCTAATCCACGTTTGTAGCTTTTGAGCGTGTTCTTCGCTTTGGCTTTCTGATAGTATTCGTAGAATCTTTCTTTCGCATTCTTCATTTCGTTTTCTGTTTCTGTTTGTCTCTCCTTATATGGTATTGCTTTGGAAAGACTGAATTTCTTCGGGTTTTCTCCCGAAATCCGTCATCACATGACCGTTTTCTTCTAATGGAAAGAAGGGTCAAACTGGCTTAAAAAGACTGATAGAAGTTGCTTCTAAGGCTTGTATACGATTGGTCTTGGAACGAAAAGCTAGCTATAATGTAAAGCTTTTAGATAAAGCCGACATAAAGAGAATCATGTCGCTTGTTCCAGCTTTTGAGTTAGGCTTATGGAACGCTTGGATTTTCACTCTCCCTATCATAATCATTTCCATTCTTGGTCCCAAGATATTGGGTAAAAGGGCGTCAGAAGAGGTCTCAAGCTTTACTAAGAAGGTGAAAACAGTAAGCAATCTATCTTCTTTGATTATACTCTTACCATTTGCTTATAGTATATTCTTGCCATTGAAACTAGACACTATTTGGTTCGTTATTGGTTTACTCATTTATTTGGTAGCCATGTTCTTTGTAGTCACAGGGTTATTGAATTTTGCCACTACACCAGTAAATGAGCTAGTCACTAGAGGTGTTTATAGTATTTCAAGAAATCCTGGGTATCTTGGCATGTTTTTGGTGAACGTAGGCATCGGTGTAGCCTGTCTTTCCTGGGTTTTTCTATTAGTGGCAATTGTAAATTTCCTTTTGCTACGCTGGTATGTAGTGATTGTTGAGGAACCCTTCCTTATAGAGAAGTATGGAGTTACATATCGTGAATACATGAATAGAACTCCAAGATGGATAGGAATACCGAAATCAGGGAAAAAAGACTAATACCCTACTCTGTGGTTTATCTCAAGAACTTTCAGTATTTTTGGTTCTTTCCATTCTTCTCTGAGAATGCCGTAAAGATACAGGTCAGCCCAATTCCCCCAAGCAAATAGCCCTTTTCGTATTCTTCCTTCTCTCTGGAAACCAGCCTTTCCCAGAACCTTCTGTGACGCTATGTTCTCTATGTGAGTTGTCGCCTGAATTCTGACTATGTCTTTAGACATGAAAAGGTAGTCTACGGCAAGTTGGGCAGCTTCAGTGCAGTAGCCCTTACCTCTCTCGCTAGAGACCAATACGTAGCCAATCTCCCAATATGGTCCAACAAGACCCATTCCCAAATAGCCAATCCTGCTTCCATCTTTTTTCAGTATCAGAAACCACACTTTTTCAGAGCCCAGTTTTTCATACCTTTTCTCAATATCTGTCTTGGACTCTTGCGCGTCTAATGGGTTGTATCTTCCTGCGAATTCAGGGTTGTTGAACCACTCAGAAAGTAGAGGCAAATCCTCTTTCTCGGCGACCCTCAGATTCACATTTTTTCCTTCAAGCAACTCAATTCACCACTCAAGCCAAAAGAACTGATTCAGCTATAACTTTTCCGCACCAGTTTTTTGTCCGTCAGGGATACCTAAGGTGGGCTTATTTTTTGCAAGATAGGGCAGAATTGGGCTTGGTGTGGTCGTTGGGACTTGAGCCAGGATAAATGGCGATGTCTCCCGAAAGGGGGCTTCTAAGGTCTGTTTTCCCCACTTTCTCATGATGCTTCGTGGCTAACAAGGATCTACATTGTAGACGCTTTGAGGTTAGTCAACCATTGGCGGTCACTAGCCGTTTGCATAGCGCGCTCGCGCTCGGCCGGTTGATCGGCTATCCTTCTGAAGATCTCTTTGAGCTCGTGTTTGGATTGGCCATTGACTCTGGTGAACAGTTCCAAGAACTCCTTGGCAGAGAGGTTGGCTCCGTAACGTTTGGATAAGAGCGAGCCGACCAAACCCAGAACCACGTCTGCGCCATCTCCTGAAACCTCGCTTAAACCGTTGTAGAAGGTTTCGGGATCGTCTATTAGAACCTCGTATGGGTCTTTTCCGAATTTCTGTTTCAACTGAAAGGATATTACTATCGCTTGAAAGTTCGAACCCATAGTCTCGGTCGTTACCTCTTCAAAGACTCTTTGTGCTATTTTGTGCAGTAAGTCTTTATCCTCGCGCGCGCTGTTGTCTTCGAAAATCTCTTGCGCCGTCTTCTTGGCTAATGTCTTCTCTTTACTCATAAAAACCAGCCAAGTCAGGTTTGAACATTCAACCCGCTTCCAGTGATTTCGAAGGATACTGTTTTCGTCTCGTGTTCAGAGCCTCGAGTCTTCAGTACTAGCATTTCCCTTCCCATCCTGTCTCTGATTTCAAAATAGCGCAGAAGGACGATGTTGTCTGCCAGGGTCGAAATTTCGGATGATCTGGCTGCTTCGATGGTTCCGTGGGTTGATGTTAGGAGCACTGTTATGCATTTCCGCTTGGACAAGAGCTGAAGATAGCGTGCAAAGGTGACAAAGTCCTCCATTGACATCAGATGCCGCATTGCTGTGACGGGATCAAAGGCAAGGACGGTAGGCGCGTGACGGTCCAGCATGTCCTTGAGAATCTTGTAGTAGTGAAGAGGGGTAAGCGCCTCAGGCACATAAGAGTCAATGACGAAGTGGTCACCCAGCTTCTGCGGGTTCAAACCTACACTTGCCATAGTCCTAATGATCTGACCGATCGGTTCTTCTAATGAGATGTACAAGGCTTTCTCTCCTTTCAGGGCATTTGCAGCCAAGAAGTGCAGGCACGTTATCGTTTTGCCAACGCCGCTTGGGCCCTCAATCAAAGTTACTGACCCTCTGAAGACACCGCCATGCGTCATTGTGTCCAATCCCTCCACGCCAGTGGGGAGTTTCTCCGTCGGGGAACTAAGAGTATCCGCTCTCTTTGGCAGCACGATTGGTTCGATTCCGCCGTACTCTTTGTCGATGAGATACTCGAAGGAGAAGCGGTCTAAAGGAGTTCCTCTCATCTTGGCGATTGTGAGTCTTCTATTTACTGAGTTTGTTTTGTCCATGTGAGTCAGAAGAATAACGCCGTCTGCGACGAATTCTTCCACGCCCAATCCTGTCTTGCCTTCACCATATGGAATTTCACCCAGAGCCATCGTTGTAACACCAAGGCTTTTTGTCACCTTGCCCAAGACAGTGTGAAGGAACATGCGTGTCTCAGCGGCGCCCATAGTCTGCAGAAGGGCGCTCAATGAGTCGATTACAAGTCTCTTCGCCTTCAACTCGCTGGTTGTTTTCAGGACCTTTTCCGTAATATTTTTCAGAGCATCCTCGCCGCGCATCGTCACCATATCCATGAACTTGAAGAGTCCTTTTCTCTCCAAACTCCTCATGTCCATCCCAAGCGAAAGCATATTCCTGTAGAAGTCTTCCCTGTTCTCGGCAAACGAAACATAGACACCCTTCTCACCGTACTTCACAACGCCGTTAAAAAGAAACTGCGTCGAAAAAACAGTCTTGCCACTTCCGGCGTTCCCCGTCAACAGGATAAGGCTACGAGCTGGGAAGCCTCCTCCCAGAATCTCGTCAAGTTCAACGATTCCCACAGGAGACCTCTTCGATTCAGTCGGCTTCTCTGACAACGGCGATTGCTTGGAAACGACGTCAGCTTTTTCTCTCGGCTTACTTTCTGGCCATTTCACCGAAATCGGGGGAGGGTTCTCAAGCTTAAGACTCATAACAGATCCCTACATTTCTCAACTTTGACCAAATGGTTCAACGCCCGAATATAAGCCATTTATGAAAACTAGATACAGATTACTGAGATTGAAATTCAGGTTCCGAATACGAAAAGCTCGCGTATTCCTTTCGCTCTTTTTCTGAGCTTCTGAGAAATCACTTATGATTCTGTCCTCAGAAAAGTCTATGATGACTCCTTGTATGTGTTTAATCTTCTGCACAGAACAGTCTCGGTTTTCCTCTTGTTTAGGCTTTATGAACCCTAAATCCGCATTATTGCTATGTTTAAACCGATTCTGCGCAAACTCTGAATCGCAAAGGCTAAATACGGCTTTAAATACAAAAAAGGGCTACGGAGAAGTCTTTATGGTTGATCTAAATTTGGCTGTAGCCCCCATGCATAGACTGTGCAAAAAAGCCGGAGCTGACAGAGTTAGCGAAGCAGCAGCGAAAGAACTGGCGAAGGCACTAGAGGAAATCGGCGTGAAAATCGCAAAAGAAGCACTGGATTTTGCAATGCACGCAGGAAGAAAAACCATAAAATCCGAAGACATCGAAATAGCGGCTAAGAAAGTCATGGGTCGATAGTTCCACAATTTTCTCCTTTCTTTTTGTTGGGGCACGAAATCAAAACAATCCAACTGCTAAAGCGTAGAAAGCCTAAAAAACCACGAGACATTTCCATCTAAGAGAAGCTGATTGGCAATGGGTGGGAAAAAGAAGCTAAATCTTAAACAGATGGAGCGAGCCCAAGACAAGAAGGACGAAGAGGAGAAGGAAAAGAAGAAAAAAGAGAAATCCGGGCCGCCAAAAGAGAAAAGACCTCTTGGAATAATTCCGCCTGACATGAAGAATGAGAAGATCATGGGCGAACTGAAGAAAATGAACGTTCTAACACCGTACGCTGTGGCCACACGTTTCAACGTGCGGATAAGTGCGGCAAAAGACTTTCTGGAGCAACTAGAAGAAAAAGGAACGATTCATCTGGTCTCGGGAAACCACAGCATAAAGATCTACAAGGCTGACTGAGTTCACAAACCCGTTTCCCCTCTTTCAACGTTTTCCATTCACTGTTAGGAGTAATTGTGCACACGGCTTTTCCAACAAGAGTCTACACGGAGGAAGAAGTAAAGAGAGCTAACGATTTGATCAACAACGGCTACAGACATCATTTGAGAGTTGAAGGCAGCCAACATTTTCAGCAAAAAGTGAAGAGGGCCACAGAGCTTATCAAAGCCGCGGGCTACTGGAACTTCTTTACAGCATACATTCGCACAATAAAAGAAACCGACGGTCTGACCATGCTTCACAACGCAAGCGCAGCAATATGGGCGAATAGCTATGCTGTTGCGAATCCTGTTGATGCAGCAAGCATCTTCATACAAAAAGCTGCCCGTATGCAGAAGTACCTTCAACTTCAGCACTACTATAGTGGTGAAGCTGAGAAGCGTTCGGTTCAGAAACGCATAGACTTCCTTGAAACTCTGAGGAGCAAGAGTCAAGAAAAGGAAGTAGTAGAAGAATGTGAAAGACTCTTGAGGTTTTGGCGGGAAAGCTCCCTAGTTTACTAATAGTTCAACTCTAATCTTTGTGCCACTCTTGACTTGCTTGAACAATTCCAAGTTCTTGGTGATTTTGCCAAGTATATTCACAGGACTATACGGTTGCGACTCCCCATAGAATATGCAGATTGCGCTTCCCATCGGCCAAAATGCCAAAGTCCCACCTTCAACGGTTCCCTTAGCCTTTTCCTCTCCCATCTTGATCGGTGTCTCGAAATACACTTCCTCTTTCCAAAGGGCTGCTCTGCCTTCGACAGGAAGCTTCCTAACTATCATGTCTATTGTCCTAGGCGATAGGAAGCGTACAAGCTCCCCTTCAGCTTCTCCCAGTCCTTCAACTATGAACCGTATTTTGATTCGCGAGATGTCTGCTTCTTCACTAGTCATTGTACTCCACACCTCTTGAGGAATTCATCAAGGATCTGTTCAAGGGAGACTGGCCCCAACACTTTAAGCTCATAATTCACTCTTACGGTCGGCTTGCTGATCGTCATGACTCGTCTCAAGTCTATAGGCGTTCCGATAACGATGACATCGCAAGGTACTCGATCAATGGTTTCTTTCAGCTCTGCAACTTGCTTTTCACCGTATCCTAGGGCTGGCAGTAATGCGCCTAGGTGCGTGTATTTCCTGTAAGCTTCTTTGATTGAGCCTACAGCGTATGGTCTAGGATCAACGATCTCTTTTGCTCCAGCGTTTTTCGCCATGATGGTTCCAGCTCCATAGGGCATGCTGCCATGAGTCAACGTGGGGCCATCCTCAATCACCAATACGCGTTTTCCTTTGATCAGATCGGGTTTGTCAGCCGTCACAGGAGAAGCCGCATCCAAAACTGTTGCCTTGGGGTTAACCATTCTTATGTTCTCTTTGACTTGCTTCACTTTTTGCGGGTCAGCCGTATCCACTTTGTTTATGACGATGACATCCGCCATTCGTAGATTGGTTTCGCCTGGGTGATATGCCAGTTCATGTCCAGCTCTATGTGGGTCAGCTACGACAATGTTCAAGTCTGGCTTGTAGAAAGGTAAGTCGTTGTTGCCTCCGTCCCATACTATCACGTCTGACTCTTTCTCTGCTTCTCTCAGAATCTTTTCATAATCAACTCCTGCGTACACGATGATGCCGTTGTCTATGTGAGGCTCGTATTCTTCTCTTTCTTCAATTGTGCACTGGTGCTTGTTCAAATCCTCGTATGAGGCAAAACGTTGCCAAATCTGCTTCCTCAAATCACCATAAGGCATGGGGTGTCTGATTGCAGCAACCCTCAAGCCTTTTCCTTTCAGGGTCCTTGCGATATGTCTCGAAGTCTGGCTCTTCCCCGAGCCCGTTCTAACGGCACACACAGAGACGACTGGAACCTTCGATTTCAGCATGGTTGTCTTGGGGCCCATCAGACGAAAATCTGCTCCATTGGCTAGTGCCACGGAAGCTTTGTGCATCACGTATTCGTGCGAAACGTCGCTGTACGCGAAAACAACTTGGTCAATGTCATGTTCTGCTATAAGTTTAGGCAATTCTTCCTCTGGGCGAATGGGTATTCCCCTCGGGTAATTTGGGCCTGCAAGTTCGGTTGGATAGTTTCTGTCTTCTATTCCCGGAATCTGTGTTGCCGTGAAGGCCACAACTTCGTAAGCATCGTTGTTTCTGAAGTAGACGTTGAAGTTGTGGAAATCTCTTCCTGCTGCTCCCATTATAATTACTTTGATTTTCTGCACAACGGATCCCTCACAAAACCTTAGACTAGGGTTTTCAATACTACCTGAAGATTCTATTTAAACGTAGCGCGGGTAGATTACCGTGTGAGGCGTTGAACAGTTTTCCCTATGAAGTCTACTTGTTCATCTGTGACGCCTGGGTGAACTGGTAACGAGAAGACTTGCTCTGATGCTTTTTCAGTTATCGGGAGCTTGTGCTTTCCGAATTTGCGGTAGTATGGCATAAGATGTATCGGGTTTACGTAGCAGACAAACGCACCTATTCCTTCTCGCTTCAGTTTCTCAACGAGTGCATCCCTTTTCTCTCTGTTTGCATTCTTGTATCTGACGGTGTACAGGTAGTAGCTGCTTTTGGATCCTTTTGGCTCCATCGGCGGCTTTAGATTTTTTGTCTTTTCGACGTGTTGTGTTAATCTTCTTGCGTTCTCACGTCTCCTGGCCACGAATCCGGGTAGTTTTTTCAGTTGCACACAACCTATTGCTGCTTCTATTTCTGGCATGTGGTAGTTGTGCCCTAGCATTAGGGATTGGTACTTGGTTTTTTCTCCGTGACTCCTGATGGAGCGCGCTGTGTCTGCAATCTCTTTATCATTAGTAGTGATCATTCCACCTTCGCCCGTTGTCATGTTTTTGCTTCCGTAGAAGCTCCAGCATGCAGCGTCAGCAAAGGCTCCTACAGGCTTTCCGTCATACATCGCTCCGTGAGCTTGAGCAGCGTCTTCAACTATCTTTAGCCCGTGCTTGTCCGCAATCTCCCTTATTGGTTGCATGTCAGCTGGCAGACCGTAGAGGTCTACCGGCATCAATGCTTTTGTCTTCTTTGTTATGGCTTTTTCTATCGACTTCGTTGACATCGTGTACGTGTCTGCGTCTATGTCGACAAAAACTGGTTTAGCTCCGGCGATAACGACAACTTCGGCTGTCGCGACAAACGTGAAGCTCGGCAATATTACCTCGTCGCCCGCCCCTATTCCTAGCGCTGCGAGGGTCGAGTGCAAGGCTGCTGTTCCCGTGTTCATCGCCACTGAGTGTTTTGCCTTTACGGATTTCGCAAATGCGTTTTCAAATTCTGTGACCATCGGGCCTGCGCCAAGTCCATGTGTGAGTACGCCGCTCTTCATGACTTTGACTACAGCATTAATCTCTTCTTGGTCGATTTGCGGCGCATTGATTGAGATCATCTTGTTCACGTACACGGTCTTATGATTCTTGCGATAATTAGTTTTGTGGTTCTCTCATGAAATGGAAGTTGTCGAAGCATGCTATTGTTCATCGTTTTCGCCCTCACGTCTTGATCCTATTGCTTTGTGCCTGATGCGATCAAGGATGTGCTCAAATTCAACTTCGTATGGTGAGCTGCGAACATTGCAATGGCTTTTTCTTAGACATAAAGAATAATAGAAGCATTCAACCCACGAATTGTTTCAGACAAGGTTGTGGATGGCTGCTTCGATGACGAAGATAGGGGTCTACGTTTGTCATTGTGGCCTAAACATTGCCGGCACGGTTGACGTTGAAAGCGTCGCCGAATATGCCAAAGGCTTGCCGAACGTTGTAGTCTCGAAACATTATGCTTACATGTGCTCTGATCCGGGGCAGCGAATGATCCAAGATGACATCAAGACTCGTAAACTTGACAGAATAGTAGTCGCTACTTGTTCACCTCGAATGCATGAGGAAACATTTCGCAAGGCAGTCGCGGAAGCTGGATTAAACCCCTATTTGATCGAGATTGTTAATCTGCGGGAACATGTCTCTTGGCCTCATTCTCATGAACCCAAAAGAGCGACAGAGAAAGCCAAGGCACTTGTTAAAATGGGTGTAGCTCGAGTAAGACTGCTTGAGCCCCTGGAAAAACGCAGAGTAAGCGTTGAGAAAAACGTTCTAGTTGTTGGAGGCGGCATTGCCGGAATTCAAGCTTCGCTTGATTTGGCAAATGCGGGCTTCAAGGTCTACCTAGTGGAAAAAGCGCCGAGCATTGGTGGCCGGATGGCGCAATTGGACAAGACCTTTCCGACTCTTGATTGCAGCGCTTGTATTCTGACGCCAAGAATGGTTGACGTCGCTAAACATGTGAACATAACTCTTCTAACAAACAGCGAAGTAACAGGCGTGAAAGGATTCGTCGGGAACTATGAAGTCTCTATAACCAAGAATCCTAGATACGTGGATGAAGACAAATGTGTAGGTTGCGAGTTATGCGCCAAAGTATGCCCAGTCAAGGTTCCTGACAAGTTCAACGAAAACTTGAGTCAAACTAGGGCAATTTCCATTTTCTCCTCCCACGCTGTGCCCAAAGTCGCTAACATCGACCCTAACTATTGTCTGAGACTAAAGCTCAAAAAGGATGTTTGCGGCAAATGCTTAACAGCATGTGAAGCCAAGGCCATAGATTTCGAGCAACAACCACAAATCATCAAACTCAAAATAGGCGGCATAATCCTCGCAGCTGGCTCAGCTGTCTTTGATGCCTCACAGATGACCGAGTTCGGCTATGGACGCTTCCAAAACGTCGTATCAAACATCGAGTTCGAAAGGATCTCAGACGCTTCAGGCCCTACAGGGGGAAAGATTCTCTCACCGAAAAGCGGCAAGCCACCTCAAACTATAGTCTTCGTCCAGTGCGTCGGTTCCAGAGACAAACGTTTTCACGAATACTGTTGCCGCGTTGGATGTATGATAAGCCTAAAACAGGCAATCCTCGCTCGTGAGAAACTGGGCGAAAACGTGAACATTTACATCTGCTTTAACGATCTCAGATCATTCGGTAAGGGCTACGAAGAGTTTTACAGTCGAGCCCGGGACATGGACATCAATTTCGTCGCCGGAATTCCCTCCGACATTCGCAGCGACGCCAACGGCTTACTGTATTTCGACGTTTTTGAGAGGGGAACAAATAGGCTGCTTGAAACGCATGCTGACATGGTTGTGCTTGCGAACGGACTTGTGCCTAATGACGATATTGGCACGATCAATGAGCTTTTTCATGCCTCAAGAAGTGCAGACGGCTTCTTACTGGAAGCACACCCGAAATTGCGCCCCTTGGAATGCTCTACGGCAGGGATATTTCTTGCAGGTGCATGTCAAGGACCAAAAGACATCCCTGACACTGTAGCTCAAGCAAGTGGGGCCGCAGCCAAAGTCATAGATCTCTTGTCAAGCGGGGAAATTGAGCTTGAGCCCTTGAAGGCAGTTGCAGATAAGGATCTTTGTAGTGGGTGTCGAGTTTGTGAATCGCTCTGTCCGTTCATGGCAATTGAGATGAAGAAGGAAGACAAAGCGAACGTTGAAGAATTCAGGGCTGAAATCATTGAAGCCATGTGCCAAGGTTGCGGCTTATGCAGCGCAGCATGCCCAACAGGTGCCATCAAGATACAGCAGTATAGCAACAAGCAAGTCTTGACGCAGGTGGAAGCGGCTCTCATCGAGACAAACGCAAGAGGAGGAAACTGATTTTGAGCTTGATAGATCTCATGTCCATGGCCAAACCAAATCTTGAATCGCGTGACAAAATTCTGGTAATGCTACGGGATAGAACTCTTGTAAACTGTTTTCAATGCATGAAATGCACGAGTGGATGCACGGCACTAAAGCTGCTAGAGTTGAAGCCCCATGAAATAGAGAAACTTGTGAATCTGGGTTTCGTAGACGAGTTGGTTTCCTCAGACATTATCTGGACGTGTGTGACCTGTCTGAAGTGCATACAGAGATGCCCTCAGAAAGCGTCGCCATATCACGTAATAATGGCCCTTAGAAACTTGGCGGTGGAAAGAGAAGCGAAAGTGCCTGAAGCATACATGAAAATTGTTTCCCAGATTTTAGAAAGCGGATTAATTGAAGGCATTCAGAAAGTCACTACACGAAAAATGGAAACGTTCGACCGCGAGAGCTTGGAACTGCCGAAGATTGTCCATCCCAAAGAGAGTTTCCAAACGGCGTTTCTGAAGGCTCTGGAGGAAAGATGAACGTGAAGATTCCTGTCTTTTGGGGTTGCAGAATACTGACCAGTCAATATGCATACGAGATATCCGTCAGAGAAGTCTTTCCAAAGCTGGATGTTGAACTTGTCGATTTGCGTGAGGCTCTGTGTTGCGGAGACCCCGTCAAAAGCGTTAATGATTTCGCTACTAACTACTTGGCAGCACGGGTTTTGGCATTATCTAATCTGACGGGGTTGAGTGATCTGCTGGTTCCTTGTAACCGTTGTCATTTCGTGATTTCCGAAGCGAAAAACCTTCTGCAGAAGAATGAGAAGATCGCCCAGAAAATCACTGGTTTGCTGAAGGAAGAGGGTTTAGAATACGACCTGAACACTAAGATCTGGCATACGATTAATTTTCTGCATGATCGCGTTGGTTTGGATAACGTTAAGAAAGCCGTGCTGAGGCCACTTAAAGGTCTGAAGCTAGCCAGCCATGTCGGATGTCAGATACTTCGCTATAGTGACCTTGGAAGAGTTGATGATGCTGAGAATCCTCGCAAACTTGACGAACTCGTCAGTGCGCTTGGCCCTGAAAACGTGGATTACGCTGAGAAGTTGGACTGTTGTGGTTCTGCTCTGATGTACAGTCATGCTGACTCTTCACTCTCTCTTGCGGGCACAAAAATGAAGTCTCTTCAGAACTTGACTGTGGATGGACTGGTCGTTTCATGTCCCGACTGTGGAATGATGTTCGATTCTAAACAGAAAGAAGCAGCAGCCGTTGTTGGGGCAAAGCTCAATCTTCCAGTGATTTACTGCACGCAGTTACTTGGTTTGGCTTTGGACATTGAACCCGGTAAACTCGGCTTGAATCTTAATCAAAGCCCAATCGATCAACTTTTGACAAAAATCGTGCCTCAGCCTTGAACAAAACTCATTGCCACTCATCATTCTAGAGTGCAGATCTCCATTCTCTTCCGTTCTAATATCTCCTTGGATTACTGTTCTTGGTCGACTTTGTGGTTTTCAGAACGTCAAGACATAGATGAAGGAAATCCTCTAGTCGTAGTCCTATTTCTTCAACCTGCATTAGATTGCTCTTGTACCACGATTGACCGAGAGAAGCGTTTTCAAGCTTCACTCTGAGTGCATCAACTTCCAGTTTCTCAATTTGTGTCTCAGTCTTTTCGATCAAGCTAGCCACTGTGTCAGCTGCAATCAGAGCCTTATCCAGTCTACTCTTTGGAGTGAGACCAGTTCTATGATCATGGACCATTATCGCGTGGATGCAGTGCTCAGGAAGTTTCCCTTTCAGTCTCTCAGCGGAGACGATACCATGCCTCTTCATCTCGTTAACGACTTCGTCATAGTCTAAATCATGCAGCAAACCGACAAGCTTCCATTCTTGTTCGTTCTCGTTAAGCGTCGCTGCAAGCTTTTCCATCAACGTTGCAACCACCAACGCGTGATCATATTTGCTGGTTTTTCTGACGAGTTGAAGAGCCTCATCTTCCGCGATCATAACCTATACTTGATTTTTTCACCTATAATCCTCAAACAGCGAGGATCTCTTGCCTTCGAAAAGTCTGTTGCATGAGTCAAAAGGTGATCAGCGGCTTTTTATTGAAGTTTCGAACACATGTCACTTATGGGCTTCGAGATCAAATGCTTGAAATGCGGTCACTCATCTTCTAATTCGCTATTACCCATGTGTCCTTTATGTGGTGGACCACTTGATGTCACGATTAATGTCGATTTTGAGACCGAGAAGATTCGGACGAAGGAAATGACTGTCTGGCGCTATGCCTGTTTCTTTCCTTATGTGAGAGACTCGGAAATCTTGACTCTAGGCGAAGGTTGCACACCACTCGTCAAATCCTCAAACAGTGTTTACTTCAAGCTCGATAATCTGAATCCTACCGGTTCCTTCAAAGACAGGGGTTCTGCAGTCTTGCTCTCCGCTCTGCAGAGCTCTCTGAAAGAAGTGGGTGGCTGCATTTCTGAGGACTCGTCTGGGAATGCGGGAGCTTCTATGGCTGCTTATGCGGCTCGTGCAGGATTAAGCGCAAGAATTTATGTTCCAGAAGATGCTTCTGGGCCAAAGCTTAACCAAATCCGGTTCTACGGCGCAGAAGTGGTCAAGGTCTCAGGCAGCCGAAGCAAAGTTGCAGAAGAGGCACAGAAAGCTGAGGAGGGGAAATCATACGTTGGACACATACTTCATCCAATGTTCAGAGATGGGATTAGAAGTCTTGCCTACGAAATAGCAGAAAGATTTGATTGGAATGTCCCAGAGCATCTATTCTTGCCAGTTTCGGCAGGAACTTCGCTGTTAGGCGTGTTAAGTGGATTCAAACATTTGGTTGATTCCAACATAATAGATGATATGCCAAGAGTCGTCGCCTGCCAAACGCATCAAGTTTCTCCTCTTTATCATCGTTTTAAGAACCTGAGTTATTATTCACCTGAAAAAGTCACTTCTATTGCTGACGCTCTAGTAAGCGTGAATCCCCCGCTCCTAGATCTTATGGTCAGTCGTCTGAAAGAAGCTAAAGGCGACACTGCAATCGTAGAGGAAAATGAAGTGTATGACGCTTTCATTGAGCTTGCGCGCAAAGGCTTCTTCGTCGAACCAAGCTCGGCTGTAGCATACGCTGCCTACAACAAGCAACTTGAAAACAAAGAGGTATCAAGAAACGATCAGACGGTGATCGTTTTGACTGGAGCAGGTTTGAAAACGACGCTTACGTCTTGTTAGCGTCGAACCATTCGAGACGAGTTGGAAATCTGATTTTTACGGTATCCTTTTAGAAAAACTTATATTCCAATGCTGGTTGTCTTGTTGACGCATTAAAGGAGGTTATGAAGAGTTTGTCATCAACTGGCGGTGTACCAGTTCTAGTATTAAAAGAAGGTTCAAATCGCTCGAGAGGAAAAGAGGCGCTGCACACCAACATAATGGCTGCAAAAGTAGTTGCTGAGACAGTGAAAAGCTCCCTCGGACCCAAAGGCATGGATAAGATGCTTGTCGACAGCTTCGGCGACGTGACAGTAACAAGTGACGGACGCACAATCTTGGATGAGATGGACATCCAGCACCCAGCTGCCAAGATGATGGTGGAAGTTGCAAAGACACAAGACAACGAAGCGGGCGATGGAACGACAACAGCGGTTATAGTTTGTGGCGAAATGCTGAACAAAGCAGAGGAATTAATTGAGAAAAACGTTCACCCGACCATTATAATTGACGGGTACAAGAAGGCTTCAGAAAAAGCATTAGAGATTTTAGAGAAGATAGCAATTCCGGCTGACCAGAACCTGCAGGACTATGGTAAGAAAGTGGCCATGACATCCATGGCAAGTAAGCTTGTTGCAGAACACCGAGAATACTTAGCTGACTTAGCAGTCAAAGCAATTCTTGCAGTTGCCGAGAAAGAAGGTGACAAAAGCAAAGCAGATGTTGAAGACGTCAAAGTTGAAAAGAAGGCTGGCGAATCAATCAAAGAGACAAGACTCATCCAAGGCATAGTTTTGGACAAAGACGTCTCACACTCAGGAATGCCAAAACGTGTAGAGAAAGCCAAGATTGCACTATTAGATTGCCCATTAGAGATCGAGAAAACCGAATTCGACGCCAAAATAAATATTGAAAGCCCGGAGCAAATGGAAGCATTTCTTAAGCAAGAGGAAGAAATGTTGAGAGAAATGGTTGAAAAAATAGCCAAGACCGGTGCAAACGTTGTGCTGTGTGAAAAGGGCGTTGATGACATGGTGCAACATTTCCTCGCTAGAAAAGAAATGCTCACAGTCAGAAGAATCAAGAAGTCCGACATGGAGAAACTCGCAAAAGCTACAGATGGGAAGATAGTTACCAAATTGGACACGATAACATCTGCAGACTTGGGGCATGCGAACTTGGTAGAAGAGCGCAAAGTCGGCGAGGACAAGATGACTTTCATAGAAGGATGCAAACACCCACGAGCAGTCACGATACTGATAAGAGGCGGAACTCAGCGCATAATTGACGAAGCAGAAAGATCGTTACACGACGCTTTATGCGTAGTCAGAGACGTTGTTCAAGAACCGAAGGTAGTCGCTGGAGGCGGTGCACCTGAACTTGAAGTTTCTCGCATGCTCAGAAAATATGCCGAGTCGCTCCCGGGACGAGAGCAACTGGCTGTGAAAGGCTTTGCCGAAGCCCTTGAATCCATTCCAATGACGTTGACTGAGAATGCTGGGCTAGACCCAATTGACGTGTTGTCTGAACTCAGGTCAAGACACGAAAAAGGCGAGACGTGGGCCGGAATAGAAGTAAACACAGGAAAAGTCCAAGACATGTCTAAAGCAGGCGTTTTCGAACCGTTAGCTGTCAAGAAACAAATAATCAAATCTGGAACTGAAGCTGCTTCTATGCTCTTGAAAATCGATGATGTAATTGCTGCTGGAAAGATGAAAGCTCCTCCAATGCCGCCAGGAGGCGGCATGCCCCCAGGTGGCGGGTATCCAGGGATGGGGGAGTACTAGAACACGTCCGAGGAAAAGAAAGTCACAATAGGTCCACCAAAGATTACCCGTTTTGAGAAGGCAAGGATCGTGGGGGCTAGGGCCCTCCAGATTTCTATGGGCGCCCCCATACTTGTCGAAGTATCTGCGGGGTTTTCGGGTACAATAGACATAGCGTTGAAGGAGCTTAGTGCAGGCGTTTTGCCTATGACTATTAGAAGAAACTTGCCAGACGGTGCCTATCAGGACATTCCTCTGAAATGGCTTGTGGATCCAGCTTAGGCGATTTGAAAAGAAGCTTTTGTTTCTGTGTTCTCGCGGCGTGTTTCGAAAAGCTAGAGCCTAGGTTGTGGCGTTTTGAGTTGCCTTTATGATTCGGTTAGCTTTCTCAAGGTTTTCTCTGATTCCCTTCCAATGTGCTCCTTGCCAGTAAATCTGGCCGCACTTCTTGCATTCCCAAAAACTGTCATAGTGGACGCGTGTGTTTCTCTGAACTTTGTCCGTCACCTTGTCTTTCAGTATTGGTTTTACTCTGGAATTGCATTTTGGACACCTAGATCTCGCCATATTTATGTCCAAGGCAAATCCGAATCTTTTTGCAAGTTCAGCGAGTTTCTCGTCTCCTGTACGTCCTTTCAAGTAAAATGCGCAAACTCTTCTGGTGGTTGCATGTTTGTAAAGCTCTAAGTCTCTTGTGAGCAGAATTCTGTTTTCACTCTTTGAAATGGTGATCAGTTGGGCGTCATCTAGTTGGCTTGAGTATTTCACGTCATGTCCTAAGATGCGAAGCCAACGTGTCAGTTTGCCGAGCATTCCGTCGGCGATAAACTTCAATGGTTACTCTCTCCGAATCAGCTTGCCGCTTCCTGCTTTGGCAACTATTTCTCCATCATCCATGATCAGTTGACCGTTGACAAAAGTCTTAACAGGTTTCCCTTGAACCTGTTTCCCATCAAAGGGCGAGTACTTCGCTTTCGATTTGAATCTTGAGGCGTCGATTTTGTGTTTTATGCCTAAGCCTACGATTGTCAGGTCTGCGGCCTTCTTTTCCTCTATGCATCCCTTGTCTTTCAGCTTGAAGATTTCAGCAGGTTTTTCAGCCATCAGTCTGACGATGTCAGCTATGGATAGTCTTCCTTGGTTTGCTTCTGTAAGCAGTAGCGGTAGCGTGGTTTCCAAACCTGGAATTCCAACCTTTGCGTCCCAAACGCTTCTTGGTTTTTTCTCTTCCAGAGTATGTGGCGCGTGGTCGGAGGCTATGATGTCAATCAAACCGTTCTTGATACCGTTCCACAGTGCGGTAACATGGCGTTTTTCTCTTACAGGCGGCATAGTTACAGCTAGCATGCCGATTTTCCTCAGGTCATCTGCAGTTAGAAAGAGGTTATGAGGTGTTGTCTCACATGTTACCGGCATTTTCTGTTTCTTTCCATAGACTATTGCCTTCAAACCGTTTTCCGTGCTAACGTGACAAAAATGCAGTTGAGCATCAGCTTTCCTATCAATGTCTAGCAAGTGTTCAATGGCTCTTAATTCGACGCTTTCGGAGTGGGCTTCAAGAAACGCTTCAACATCGTTGCGGTCGGCATTTTTCAGCTCTGTTTCAGCTTTTCTTGATGTTTGCTTGTCTTCAGCATGGACGGCCACTGGAACCTCTAATCTGCTGAGTGTCTTGAAAGCTTCAAGTATGACGTTGTCGTCATCGATGTTGAGGCCGCCGACTTGCTCAGTCATAAAGAGTTTGAATGCCACTGCGCCTTCTTTGACTATTCTTGGGATCTCTTGCATGTTTTGCGGGAATTCCGAGTAGAAAGCGACGTTTACTAGAGCCTCTGTTTCAGCCGTCTTCATTCGATTCCTTAGAGTTTCTGCGCTCATGGTTACTGGTGCATTGTTTGGCATATCGAGAATTGTTGTGAACCCGCCTGCTGCGGCGGCAGCTGTTCCAGTGTAAAAGGTTTCTTTGTAGGCTTTTCCTTCATCTCTGAGGTGTACGTGGGCGTCTATTAGGCCAGGCAGAACCAGGTTGCCTTCCAAGTTTATCGTGGTTGAAGCGTTGGGCATCGTTGTTTTCTTGCCTATTTTGAAGATTCTGCCTTGGTCTATGGCGATGTTGCAGTCCACTATCTGTTTTCTTAGATAGGCTTTAGCGTTACTTAGTATGAGGTCAACTGTCACGCTGTCAGCTCTCTTTACACTTGAGGAACACTGCATAAAGTGATAAAAAGCTATTCTATTATCTTGAAGAAGTCTCTCTCTGTTATTATGCCTACAAGTTTGTCGTTTTTGACGACGGGTACGGCGCCTATGTCTTTGTCTTTCATTATTCCTGCTGCTTTGCCGACGTCTGCGCTAGGTTCGATTGTTGAAACCTTCCTTGTTGCTATCTCTAGTGCTGGAGTGTTTAAGACTTGTATTATTGTTCCTGATCGTAGGTGTTTGAACACTTCTCCTGAGCCGAAGAATCGTATGATGTCCATTGTTGTGAGTATGCCTGTCACTTTGCCTTCTGAGATTATGGGCAATCTTCTGAATCCCTGTGTTGCCATTGATTGTTCAGCTTCGAATATTGTTGTCTTGGATAGTGCAGTGACTACTTTCTCTGACATCAGTTGGGCGACAGTTACACCGCTTATTCTTTCAGCAAACAGTATTGCAATGTCTCTCTCTGTGATTATCGCTTTTATGTGGTTGCCTTCATCAACCACAGGCATGCCACCTAGGTTCTCTTTTGTCATTAATTCTATTGCGTCGCTTATCCTCGCGGAAGTCTTGATCGAAACGACCTTTTGGGTCATGATCAGTTTTAACGGTTCATTTATGGCTTTGAAAACGTTGCCGCCGAATTTCTGGCTGATTATTTCAAACTTTTTTCCGCCGCCCAGATAGTCAATTATGTCCGTTGCTGTGACGATTCCCTCTAACGCTTTCGTTGCCGGATTGGCTATTGGTATGCGGCGAAATCCTTCTTTGGCCATTATTTGGATTGCGTCGTATATGGGTGTGGTTGGAGCCATCGTGATGACTGTGCTTTTTGCTACATTCAGAATTTCGCTTTCATGTTTCTTTGATGTGTGACCTCTCAGAGAAATGGAGCCTTTTCCTCGTAATGCTCTTCTGTAGCCTTCTCTCCTCAATCATTTCACCCTCATTTGAAGAGAATCCTTGCGACGTCTTCGCGGTCCACTATTCCGATGAGTCTGCCCTCTTTGTCCTTTACAGGAACCCTTCCTATGTCCTTTGAGACCATGACTTTGGCGATCCTGATCATTTTTGTCGTAGGTTCTGCCGCTGTTACTTCCGTTTTCATTATTGAAGTGATCTTTGGCGATGTTCGAAAACGTCCTTTTGGCGACTCGAAGGTCGGGAGCATTGCTCCGCTTGAGAGCAGGTCTTTCATCGTGACAATTCCCACCAGTTTGCCATTCTCTACAACCGGAAGACCTGCAAAGCGTTTTTCTTGCATTAGCCGCCAAATGTTATCTATCTCATCTTCTGGGGAACAGATAACGACGTCTTTTGTCATTATGTCAGCAGCGTCTCTCAAGAATTTTTCGGGATTTGTTCTGATTAATGGTTCAATGAAGCTTTCTAGGCCTATTACTCCCTTGTAGGTCTGGTCTTGGGCTGACGTTACGACTGGTGCGACCCAAACGTCTGCTCGAAGCATAGCTTTGACGGTTGAATTTGTCTCCTCCTCCATCGTTGCAACATGTTTCGCTGGGGTCATTATTCCCTTGACCTTGATCGGGGAGACAGAAGATGAAATTGTCATCACATTTCGTCGAGAGGCTTTCCCTAAGAGTTTCTTGTCCTTATCTGTTACCGGAAGAATTCTTAACCCGAAATCTCGTATGATTGCGCGGGCTTTTGTTGCAAGTTCATCTTCATATATGAATGGGTGTCTGTCGTTCATGGCATCCTTAACAAGCAAACGTTTTTTTACTCCTCGCCTTCTTCTTCAGGCTCAGCTCTGCAGTCTTCACAGAGGAATTGGCCGTTGTCGTCTTTCAAATCGTCAGACCAGACTCCGCAACGGTCGCAATAGCCGGCGAGGGGTGCTGCTTTCTCTTCTGATTCCTCTTCAGCTCTGTCACTTTCGATACGCGCGCGTTCTTGTATGATTTCTATTAGTTCAGGCATGACTGCTAGAACGTCTTTGCTCGATAGTAATCCTGTGATTTGCCCCTTGTATATTACTCCTAGTCTTCTTACGTTCAGTTTACTCATTCTTCTGGCTGCTTCGGTGATCGTTGCGCCAGGTTCTATTGTGATTAAAGGTGAAGTCATGATTTCATTGGCCTTAAGAGAGTCTGGTTTCACGTTCTTGGATAAAACCCTCACAACAAGGTCTCTCTCGGTTATAATGCCTAAAGGTTTTCCTTCTTGATTTGTCACTATTATGCAGCCCAAGTCCTGCTTATCCATCAATTCCGCAACGCGGTTTGCTGGTACATTTTCCTCGATAGTTATCACTGGGCTACTCATAACGTCCCTGACCAGCATTTTGGATCTTAAACCCATTTCAGCCATTGTCTCAGCCACGTTTGCCATTGTATTATGCTACGTTCGGATTCACTCATCTCAGAGTAATCATCCCAAATTTAAGACTTGCTAACGCTCGATAAGGATACTTCACCCGCACACCCTCCATTTTTTTCTTTCTTACCTGTTAGGCGAATAGCGCTAGCGATTGATGATGGTAAATGGTCTGAATCAGACAGGGCATTTCTGAGTGTTTAGGCAAGTGGGTTCTTGTGTTAGAAATGGTCAAGCTCACGGAGACAGAGACACGTGACTAATCCAAACGCGAATTACAGGGACCGTTCTGTTCTCAGCGACAGCGGAATAATGGACATGCTGAAGAAAGCGGATCAGATCAAACTTCCTTATTTCCGTCTCCGAGTCAAGGCTCTTGCCGGGCTGCTTCAGTGCGCGCTCAATCGAAGACTCTTCCACAAACCATATAAAAAGAATCTAGTCAACGTGAAGGTAGTGACACGGAATGAGCAAGCTACCAGTGATAGCAGCATTGATAGTGATTGTAACGCTAGGGTTGATGAGCACAGACAAAGCTTTTGCCCAAAGAAGCGTAGGAGTCAAAACTGGTGATTGGACGAGCTACGACTATGTTTTCTCTGGAAACGCAACGATGCCGCCGCGAAACGTTACGCCCTTGTGGGCAAAAGTCTCCGTTTATGGAGTTAACGGAACAAGCATACAAATTGATGAGTATTATCAAGAAGCAGACGGTGGTAATCAGGGTAGCGCGGGCGCGTTCGACGTCGAAAAAGGAGACAGCCGCGCTGCCACGAATCCTTGGTTCATTGCGGCCAATCTTACACAGGGCGACGCAGTCTATACTTCTCCGCCTGTCGGAACGCTTCTCTACGGTGCCACGATAAACAACACCTTCACGATCTCAGTCTGGAATTCTTCCAAACGGCAATATGACGTATTAGAATCAAACCACTGGAACGCTACGAACAGCTGGACTGACAGTAATGGAACGACAACGGTCTCTCATGAATTCTTCTGGCTTAAAGAGAGCGGAATTCTATTCAACTCGACAGAGTACACGCTTGTCCAACCATTTGTCGGTAACACTACCTGGATAGAGAAGACTATCAGACCAGCTGAAGAAGTGCCAACTATATACATAAGGGCAAATGGGAGCGTAGACCCGCCGACAGCACCGATAAGTCATAACGGAAACGTCTACACTCTGACTGCGAACATCTCGAGCGACGCGGATGGAATCGTTATAGAAAGAGACAACACAATCCTTGACGGAGCAGGCTACACTGTGACGGGAATCATACGCGGGAACGGAACAACGCTTGCGAACAAGAGCAACGTGACAGTAAGAAACATGACGATAAAGAAGTTCTCCATTGGTATTGGGCTCAGCTCTTCTTCTAATGACACTCTGTCTGGCAACAACGTCACCCCAAACAACAGCTTTGGTATTGTGCTCGACTCTTCTTCTAGTAACGTTTTGTCTGGTAACAACGTCACAAACAACTATTATGGTATTGGGCTTTACAATTCGTCTAATAATGTCTTTTATCATAATAACTTCGTCAACGGCAATGGTCAGGTTAGTTCCTACTATGGTTCAGTGAACGTCTGGGATAACGGGGTCGAAGGAAACTACTGGAGCGACTACAAAGGGACAGACTTGCATAGTGGCTCTCATCAGAATGAGACGGGTAGTGACGGAATAGGAGATACGCCATACATAATAGATGGGAACAACACGGACCACTATCCCTTGATGGGTAGGCTCTCGGAGTCTGATTGGATAAGCCTTGTTGCTCCAGAACATCGAATTCAAACAATATGCAACTCAACCATATCCAATCTGGTCTATAATGGCACTGCAATAAGCTTCAATGTGACTGGCGACAAAGGCACAAGCGGTTTCTGCCGAATCAACATTCCAAAAGTGTTCATGAACAGCACGTTCCAAGTGTTTGTCAATGGCACAGAAATCGCCTTTACAATATTGCCATGCTCAAACGAGAACATCACCTACCTATACTTCAACTACACTCACTCAACAGAGCAAGTAATCATAATCCCAGAGTTCTCATCAATCCTAATTCTACCATTATTCATGCTTACAACGCTGACAGCAGTCATAGCGTGGAAAAAGAAACGGCTCAAGTCCCCGTGAAGATGGAAAAAGCTACAGAACGGCATCTTGTAGCTGACCCTTATGGTTCGTTAACTGTGTACTGCTGATCAAAACCTTGCGTCCTAGGATTTCTTGTCGTCATCTGATAAGGCTGTCATCATTAGATTCTCGGGTAATGCTAACGCTGTTTCGATTTTGAAGTCGAGGGCAGATATATAAGGCAGATTACACAATTGATTGCTAAATAGAGTGATGGAGTAAGAGAATATTGCCTTTTAAACGAAAAAGCCGTGGAAGATCAAAAGGCAGTAAAGGCAGTGGTGGCACCGTTCAGTGTGGTGGCTGTGGACAACTAGTGCCTCGTGACAAAGCCAAGAAGTCCACGCGAAGGGTTACTCTAGTTGATTCGCAATTGGCAAAGGAGCTTCGCCAGAAGGGCACATATATCGCTTCTTCATTTGACACGACATACTACTGTATTTCCTGTGCCGTCCATCGTGGCATCGTAAAGGTTAGAGCTGAGAAAGAACGGCATATGCGACCGAGAAGGTTCTAGTCTCCTAATAGTTTTCTTTTTTCTTTAGCTTGCTATAAGCATAGAGGCTTCTCTGCAAAACGGTCAAGTTCGAAAGCAATGCAAGCAAGACAATGCCCGCATTCATCGATTCGAAAGGGTTCCAGAAGAACGCCACTATGCTTGCGATGACCAGGATGATCATGCGCTCTGCTCTTTCTGCCAGACCTACAGACTCCATTCTTATCCCCGTGGCTTCTGCGCGTGCGCGGCTATAACTCACAAGCAAAGAGCCTACCAGCGCCACAAACCCCCATGAGGCTTCACATAATCCTCCCAAGATTATGCCCATATAGACGGCAGCGTCGGCATATCTGTCTAACAGAGAATCCAAGAACCCTCCAAAAGGTGTTGCTTCTTGAAATAACCTAGCTACAATTCCATCTAGAGCGTCACAGAACCCAGAGAACAATAGTAGAATCGTGGCAAGTATGAGGTAAACTGATTTGCCTTGCCATTCGGCATATGTGAATGCTGAAAGAAAGGCCAGTATTATGCCTATGCCGCTTATCCGGTTTGGCGTCAATCCTATTCTGTGAGCTGCTATTGCTTCTACTGTTAGTGCCGTTTGTATTTTTTTCTTGAGTTTCGTTAGCATTGGTGCTTCTTTCATTTTTATGTTAGCGATTCTTATTTAAACTGGTTGCAGAGCCTACTATTGAAAGGTGTCAGCAACGATTAGTGTCATGTCAGTTAAGGTTGGGGACAAAACTGGTCTGGGCGTGAAAGTTGATCTGCCTGACTCGCCTCCGTTACTCCTGATCACAGCTGAAAAGGGCTTCGTTATGTGCGGGTTTCTGAACACCGAGGCGGCTGAAAAACTGGGCGTAGCTGCTGCGGTTGTGAGTGGGGTCAAGAGCTTTGAAGACGTGCTTAACGCTCAAGTAAAGACTGCAACTTCCAAAGCAAAGAGTCTTGGCGTTGAAGTAGGAATGAAAGGCGCCGACGCTCTAAAGCACATGTTCTGAGCTAGGATCTTTCCGGTTCTTTGCGTAACAATGGTAGAGTACAGACTTCGAGGGTCAGAAAAACAAGTGTCTGATCGAACAACGAGCTAAATCCGTAGAAAATTCTTGGACAAAGTTTTTCTGAGGTATCTAGGCGGGTAGGGGGTAGGTCTGTATGGCTGTTATAACGCCATCCCGCAAAATCGTCGGTCGAGTTCTTGCAGAACTGGTCTTTGCAGCGTTTCAGCGTCGTGCGTAACACAACTGTTCTCAAAGAATCCAGTCGCTCATGCGTGATGGCTCTGTGGGTCAAGAATGCTTTTTCAAGTCTTTCTCATGCACTTATCTTGGGCGGAGGGCGAACTGGCTTGCCAAGCTTTTTCCTAAGAGCAATGCGATAAAGCTTTCTCAAAGATTTCACTAGCTGCTCAATGCTAGCCAAGTTGGAGTAAATGAGTGGGATGTGGTCATATTCCGCCAGTTTTGTTGAGTATTCATCTGGGAGTGAACCATGAAAAACCACAACCCGCGGTTTCAAGTTGCTCATACGCACGCTAAGCATCGGCGAAATTCCGTTCTCGATATGCGTAAAAACTAGAGCCCGTTCGGTTGTCACTCCGAAGAGTTGAGAGAATTCCAGCCCAGAAAGCGTTTCCACAGCCTTCTTGCTGTCAACAACAGTGTATCCATTAACTTCCCTGACGTTTTGACTTACGCAAGCTATTATCTCGCCCTGTATGGCTTTGCATAGGTACTCTACTCTGACTGGAATCGGAAATTCGCGGAGATCTATTATGGCGTTGCTTGGTGAACTCGTGAGTTTGGCGAATTCTTGGATGAATCGGCTTCCACGTTCTTCATCAATGGTCAAGAGGGCCCACACAAGCCTCCTAACAAACTTTGTACCCGGGCTTTTGCGTCTGCCGCTTTCGTAATCGCTAATGACCGATGACGAGACCATCATTTTGTCAGAGAGCCCAATTTGGGAAACTGCGAAGAGTTCGCGCCACTTTCGCATGGTTGCTCCTGGCTTGCTAGATAAGATTATCTCACCGGCTATTCTTCTTGCGAGAACTTCGCGTAGACTGGGAGAGATGGACATATAAACGCCGAGTTCCCCTTAGAACATGATGGCCTATAAAAACCTTATAGAAGCTCTAGTGGTGAATCCTATCTGACGAGAAAGATGAGAAAAATGCCGATAACGATTACTACGGAACCAATCACATTCTTGACTGTGATCTTTTCATGAAGTAGAGCGATGCCTGCAAAAGTTGAAAAGAGCGGTGTTGTTGAAGATATTGGAACAGCCCGCGATTCTAGGGTCTCTATGAAACTGAAGGTCAGAAAGAACCATCCAAGCCCTAACGCGGCGATTCCACCTGCAATGAGTGTGGCAACTGTTCTCTTGTTCGCCTTCAGAAATCCAAGGCTTTTGTCGATGATTGGCGTCGACGCGAGCATGGAAAGTGCAATCGCAATGACTCTTACAGTATTGATGGCTAACGCGTGATCCAAATCAGGTTTTGTCCTTACAGCCATGTTAATCATTGTTATGCTCACGGACCATACGACAGCTGTTGCCAGAGCAAACGTTAAGCCTTGAAGCAAATCATTCTTTCGCGTTTCTGTCTTGTTTTCTTTGTTTTCTTGGCTTAGTAAGCATATTCCAAAGACAATAGTGATGGCTCCTAGGACGGTGGGCAAAGTGATAGGCTCTCCGACCAAGAAGACTGCCTACAAAAGGTTGAACAATGGATACGTACAGGTTACTGGAACTGCCCGCGCCACACCGATGCTCTTCAAGCTTACCATGTATAAGGTGTCTCCAACCCCCAAACCGATCAAGCCGCTAATCGCTGCAAGAACGAGAACACTCCATGGTAGACTCATCAACGCTTCAAACTTACCCAGCATGATCAGGAATACCAACAAGACTACAGCAGTACACGTGAGGCGAATAATGTTCGCTGAAACGGGTTTGATCTCTCGCAAGGCTTTTCTGTAAAGCAAAGCTGAGATTGTCCAGCTTGCGGCTGCGCCGAGAGCTGCGAGTTCCCCAAGCATCGTCTTCATTCTTCCCGAATCGTCTGTTTTCGTTTGAATCTATTAAATACGTAGCTTGGATAGGGTGTAACGTGTTAGAATAATCTGCGAGGGATACGCAGTTGGATGTCCACTACGATTCAAGAGTCAAGAACGAGCTTTCCAAACTGTCTGTATGTCTCGGCATAATCAACAATGTCCATGTGGAAAAGGAGAACGACAAGCTCCAGAGACTCAAAGAAGCCATTTACGAAGAGGTCAGGACAAGATACAGTACTGAAGAATTAAAAACCAATCCCACCGTCAGGGCATACAGAGACTTCTACTGGAGACTCGGCGTGGACCCCACGAAAACAAGACCATCAGGCGAAGCATTGCTGCGAAGAATCTTGCACGGAGACGAACTCCCATGTATATCCACTGCAGTCGACGCCTACAACTTAGCCTCGATCAAGACGATAATTCCCATAAGCGGCTTGGACGCCGATCGCCTAAATCCACCGCTGCAAATCAGATTTGCAGAAAGTGGCGAAGCTTTCCAAGGAATTGGAATGGCAAAACCGGTTAGTCTAACACAAGGAACATTGATCTTGGCTGACAGGACGCAAGTTCTGTGCATCTATCCTTATCGTGATTCTGACCAGACCAAAATAGGTATGCAAACGCGCAACGTGATACTCATAGCGTATGGTGTGCCAGGAATCTTGGAAGAGCAGCTGAAAGAAGCGGTTGAAATTGCGCTTTCGTATATCAAGCAGGTTTCAGGAGGAGAAGGTGAAGTGGTAAGAGTTTTTAGCTCTGCATCCTAATAGGGTGTGGTGTTCATTTGTGGCTTTCCGAACGAAGATTGAGCAAATCGCGAGGAAGAACGAATCTCGTATCGTTTTGGCTTTAGACTTTCCTTTTGAGAAACCAGAAAACCGCGATAGCCTTCTCTCTAAGGCTGAAAGCGTCTTGAATGCAGTTCATCCGTACCTTTGTGCAGTGAAGTTTAACCACCACCTCGTTCTTCCTCTTGGAGCATTTGGCGGCGTTGAGAAACTTGTGGAAAGAGTTCACGATTATGGCCTTGTGGCAATAATGGACTGCAAAGTGAATGATATTGGCGCAACAAACCAAGTGATTGCAGAGTATTATTACGCTACAGGGTTTGATGCTTTGATTGCTAACCCGTTCATAGGATGGGAAGAAGGACTGCAACCCATTTTTGAAGTTGCCACTAGGCTGCAAAGAGGCATAATTCTCCTCACTTACATGAGCCACAAAGGAGCAGGTGAAGGCTACGGACAAACAATCATCGACTCTGAAACTGGCGAGAAAACACATCAATACATTGCTTTTGCAAAAAAGGCCTTAGCATTGAAGGCTGACGGCGTCATCGTCGGCGCAACATATCCGAGAAAAATAGAAGAAGTGTACCAGGTACTTGGTGAAAAAGTGCCAATATTCTCGCCTGGCATAGGTGCGCAAGGCGGCGAAATCAGGTCTGCCTTGAAAGCTGGTGCACGTTATCTGATCGTGGGCAGGTCGATAGTAGGCGCAGAGAATCCGGCTGAATCCGCACGACAAATCCAGAAGTTCACTAGACAATAGCGAATGTGCTGTTAACCGCTACTATGGGCGTTGGAAGCAAAAGCTTCTATCGATTGCGTCTTTCCCAAAGCTCTTTCTTCAACAGGTCTCTTACAGACGATCTTATTGCCGAGCTCCTGCTCGGATACATGTTCGCTCTCACCAACTCGTCCAATCCTTCCAGATAAGCTTCAGGAAGTAACACTGTCACAAGTTTCATGTTGATGCCTCAACATGTCATGCTTATGCATACGCTACAAATATAAGGCTTAGGCGCATGCGTACCCTTCAGTCTTGGCCAAAACGGGCTAGCTTTGAAGAAAGGTATAAAGCCTCTCTTGACGCTTAGCTTCTGGGATACGTATGTTCCGTGTTAGAGTGAACAAGATTGAATCCATTCGTGACGTGGATGGCAACCTTGGAAAACGCATAGAGTTGCTTGAGGATCGCGAGATTCCTCGTTTTGCTGTAAGACCACAATCAGAAGAAGCACAAGTCGTGCAAGATGTTCTTCAGGCTCTGCAGCAGCAAATTCCAATGTTTCCAACGAGAGGGCAAATCACGATTCCCAAAATCATATTGTTCCTGACGGAACAGGAATATGAGAGCTTGGGCATAGGGTTCGACGTGAACCAAGTTTATGACATAACACTTCAGAACCAATCCATCAGATTTATGAAAACCGCTTAATCCTTTCTCTGACATGCCTGAGGGCAACTTGCTTCGGGTGGAATGAAAGCACGAACATCATGTTTTTCAAGGCGGAATAAACCTCATCTGAGTTGGATGTCTCTCCTTTGCTGCAGTAAATTGGGATAGGTTCGTCACCGTCTCCCTTGTAGTAGACGTAGATCTGTGTGAATCTCTTCCTGAAGGTTTTTATCTCAAGGTTCATCCTTAACTGCTTGGCCATTTTTTCAGCCGCTGAACTCACAGGTTCCAATCTGCTTCTCTTAGGTGCAGAACTTGAAGCATAGACCAGCAATTTTCCGTTGTTAGCGTCAAACATATCAATTCACCAGAAAAACGACTGCGAAAAATGCTTTTAAAGTGGACGCTGAACCGACATGCCGAAGTGGTGGAGAGAGATAGGTTAAAGTGAACACTCATAAACCAGATTTTCCATTTGCTCCCACTACAGAAGTGATGACTATTAAGGCGAGAGCGCACCTCTTCGTAAGCGGTCAGGTGCAAGGTGTGTTTTTCAGGTCAAAAACAAGACTCAACGCCAAGAAGTATGGCGTCAAGGGTTGGGTTCGCAATCTGCCTGATGGTAGGGTTGAAGTTCTCTTCGAGGGTGAAAAGGCTGACGTAGAAAAGCTAATTGAGTTCTGTAGAAACGGTCCACTTGGGGCAAGAGTCGCTAACGTGGACGTTATGTGGGAGACTTATCGGGGCGAATACCGAGACTTTGAAATAGGGTTCAGCTAGGATTCTTTCAAGTCTTATGCTCTGTTCTTGGGTACCCTGAAGTGTGATGCTTTTCCAGCGCTCACGTAGTCTCCACCCATTCCTCGCACTGCTGAGGCTATCTTGGCGAAGTTTTCTGAACCCAGAAATTGGCGAGGTTTTATCACCACGTAATCATCCTTTTCCTCAAAGCTCAGCAAGTCTTCCAGATCATCTGGGAACATCATTTTGATGTCTTCTACTGCCTTCGACTTTTCAGGGCTCTGCGTAAACGGAGGCAAAGATGATGGGGGTGGAGCAGCTAGCGGTTGAGTGATGTGTGAAACCGCCAAGGATTTTAGTGAGGCAGACACTTGGTGCAGGTCTTCCATGATTCCGTTCAGAATCACTACGAGTTCATCAACTTTTCTTGTCAGATTCTCAACTTTCTCTTTTTCTCCGCTCATGAACATTCTTCCTTCCAAATCTCTAGTACTTAACGCATTTATTAATTGTTTTGACTCTTTTGAACTTGATGGAAAACGGAGAATAGGCTACTAATGTTTGAGATTGACGGAAGTCAGAAAAGTGGAAGCGGCACGATTCTTAGGCTATCTGTGGCCCTTGCAACCATTCGAGGGTTGCCTTTACACATTTACAATATCCGAATGAACCGTCCGCAACCTGGCTTGAAACCTCAGCATCTTGAAGCAGTTCTAACCGCTGCCAAGCTTTGCGACGCAGAAGTAATAGGCGCCGAGATCAACTCGCGTGAGCTATGGTTCAAGCCAAAGAAGGTTAAGGGTGGGGCGTTTGAAGCTGAGATTGGCACGGCTGGCAGCATTACCATGCTTCTGACTGCGGTGCTGCCGATCTGTCTTTTTGCCGATCAACCTGTGCAACTGCACGTGTCCAAAGGTGGAACCGACGTTTCGCATTCGCCTACTATCAACTATTTGCGTTTCGTGTTCTTGCCCATGCTGAATCGCATGGGGCTAGAAACAGACTTGATGATTCATCGCTATGGCTATTACCCGAAAGGCTTGGGAGAAGTGACGCTGACAGTGAAGCCAAGCCAGTCTCTAACATCCCTATGTTTGGAAGATTCAGGCAAAGTGTCAGTCATAAAAGGCATCTCAGTCTGTACGTTCTTGGCTGAAAGAAAGGTTGCCCAACGCCAAGCTAACGCCGCAAGCAACTATCTGAGCGAAAAGGGCTACAAAACAGACATCCAAATAGTGAATGACAGTTCGAACCCAGCCCAGAAAGGCAGTTCACTCGTCTTATGGACTGAGACAGACTCTAATGCTTTATTGGGAGCTGACGCAATTGGTGAACTAGGGAAAGCAAGCGAAACGGTTGGTAATGAAGCTGCCCAAGCAATCTACAGTGAGATTAGTGCTAAGCCGACCGTTGATCTGCATTTAGCTGATCTGCTTATTCCCTACGTGGCCTTAACCCAAGGCAAGTCAACATACCTTGCAGCAGCGCTTTCTGAGCACCTCCAAGCGAACATTTGGCTTGCCGAGAAAATGCTAGGCGTGAAGATTGAAGCTGAGAAGGTGGATGGGCTCTACAGGATTGAGAAAACAGGCTAAACCACAGGGCGGGTGTGAATCCAAGGTGAGCAGTGCGAATCGCAAGAAGCTGATTCAAGAATACTATTCGGCTAGAGCTAAAGATTATGATAGGCAGAAGAGCAGGACTTGGGGATCGACGAAAGGTTTTGGAGACGAGGTTAGCGATGTTCTGCTTGCTACCTTTGTAGGCTTCAAAGACAAACTTGTGTTGGAGATTGGCGTCGGAAGCGGTAGGAATGCCTTACCATTGTTAGAAGAAGCCAAGCTGAGACTGGTAGGTCTTGATTTGTCAAGAGAGATGCTGGAGCAGGCAAGAGCGAAAGCGTCTTCTTTCAAGCAGCGTTTCGACTTGGTTTTGGGAGATGCTGACCATCTGCCTTTTGTGGACTGCGTTTTTGATGCGACTGTTTGCATGAGTACAATGCACTACTTCGAATCCAAAGAAGAGATCCTTGGGAAACTCTCAAAGACACTAGTGGGGGGAGGCATTTTGGCGTATGGCGATTTGACAGTGGCTGAACTAGATGATGAAGAGTTTTTCGAGGGATTGGAGCGAACAGTTTCCAAAGCGCATTCAAGATACTGCAAACCTTCAGAAATGCGGAGGTCACTTGAAGCTCATGGATTTCGAATCTCCAAAATGAAAATCGTTGCTTACAGAAAGACCTACGATTCACTGATGGAAGATAAAGGCGTGTACTTTAGCGTTCCACTAGATACGCTTCACAAATACATACAGCGAGCTACGGCCAAAGCCAAAGCGCAATATGATCTGACCGATACTGGGCTCACCTTGTTCTACACAATGATTATTGCTCAGAATGAACGTTAGCCTTCTGCGTGGCTCTATGCCGAACTCTGTGGGCATCCGAACTCCAAAGCGATACGGCGAGAAAATGCTGATTCTAGTGAACAAGCTTGAAATCGTCAACCACAGCCTCGAAATTCAAAGAGATGCAGACTTCATTTACGTTCCATTAATCAGCGAGCCATCAGCAAGTGCCTTGAAGACGCTTAAGAAACAGGTGAGGGACTTTGAAGTTCTACGCTATGTCTTTCCAGAAAGAAAGAAGCGAGAAGTATCATATGTTGAACTGCTCAAAGGTCATTTGCCCACCCATTTGGAGGATAGTCTGCCTCATGCCATAGATTTCGTTGGCGATATAGCGATAATTGAGATACCAGCGAATCTTGAAGCGTATAGAGCCATCATTGGTGAAGCAATTCTGAAAGCTAACAAGAACGTGCGAACCGTGGTAGCAAAGGCAGGTGTCGTCAGTGGAACCTATCGCCTAAGAGAATTCCAAGTAATTGCCGGAGCCAATAAGACAGAAACGATCCACAAAGAACATGGAAGCCAATATTATGTTGACATAGCCAAAGCCTACTTTTCTCCAAGGCTGTCGCATGAGCACAACAGAGTTGCTTCCCTCGTCAAGGAAGGCGAAGTAGTCGTGGACTTGTTCGCTGGCGTGGGGCCTTTTCCGATGCAAATCGCGAAAAAGCGGAAGAACGTAAAGGTCTATGCTATTGACATCAATCCGCTTGCGATCGAGTATCTCAAGAAAAACATCCGACTTAACAGAGTCGAAGGCAAGGTTGCCCCAATATTGGGCGATGCCATGCAGATCGTTGCGACCAAACTCGCAGGCACAGCTAACCGCGTGATTATGAATCTACCTGAAAAGGCCAACGAGTTCATAGACACAGCCTGCAGGGCACTTAAATCAAGCGGCGGCATAATCCATTTCTACAGTTTCATAAATGCTTCAGATTCATTAGAGGATGCACAGCTGCGCTTCATTGAAACTATAAAACAATGCGGAAGAAACGTAGAACGAATTCCTTGTTCAAGATTCGTCCGTGCAACAGCTCCATATGAGTGGCAGATTGTTCTTGACGCTGAAATCAGCTAGACCTTGACTGTAAATGCGAATCTCACCATCTGCTTGCCGTCTCTTAGCTTATTCACAAGTTCCTTCTGCAGATCACATGCAGCCTTGTCTGCACGTATTGCTATTGTTCTGCTGCAAACGTAATGGCTCTTTCTCACAACTATGTCTGCCGGATGGGTCAAAATCAGTTGTGAGCTTCCAAAAGCATTGATGATTTCAGTGATCTCTCCAGCCTCGATCGAAACGGTCAGTTTCGCATTGTCCTTGCACAAGTTTTCCTTGAATTCAGATCCCAGTTCTGTCAGTGCTCTATTCGCGGACACTGAGACGATGCAGTCGCCCTTGTCTGAGAGGTGTCTTTCCTTTGTGACCTCAAGGGTTGTCTTGTGTGTGGCTTGAACTTTCTTGTGTCCGTATGCCAAGATGGTTTCTTCTATTTCCATTTCTCTCGCCTCAGATGTTGCGCTGCAAGCTCTAGCATTGTAATGCCTGATTATTCCAGAACCTCTATTGAATCCACCTTGCCGTCACCGTCCAGATCAAAACCTTGTATTACCACCGCAAACGTTTCTTCCTCATGGTAATTCTGCAAGGACTTCTTCCAGAAGTTCGTCAAGGCTAACACACATGCCTTTGTACCTACAGCTTTGTTTCCAGCCAACACTATGATTCGCTTAGTTCTATCCCAGGGATTCGCGATTTTAGCAACCAAGCCTGCCGTGTCAGCCGTGTAGACCTGCGTGGTCTTTTTTGAAACCAAGCCGCCTAGTAAGAAGCCTTGTTCAGAAGGCTGCATGTTGAATCTTATCGGAAGATTCTCATTGACTTCTTGTGTGATGACGTTTGTTCCGGGTCCGCCTACGAGTACGAGGTTGTTCTTTTCCTCTTTCTCTGCTTTCACGTCAACGTCAAGCTTTATCGCGAATTCTTTAGGTATCTTGGAGAACTGTCCGAGAAAGAAGGTCAAGTAAGAAGCGTAGTGGCCATCTCTTGCGCTTGTCTTGAATGGTCCGTGTGGAGTTGGGCTGCCGACCACGATTTTTCCTTCAAATGAACCATCTGCCTTGATGAATTCTTTGAAGAACCTTCGAGTTTTCTCGTCAATGCTTAGGGGTGAAAGCCCTCCTATTTCCTTGTATTCTTGTGAAAGCTCTATTCCAAAGGCAGAAGAGACTGGTTTATAGTATTTTGCTATGGCTCCCTTTTTCTTCTCTTCTTTGGCGACTGTTATTGCTCCTGCCTTCACCAGTTTTCCTATGTGATAGTACACTTTCTGCTCGGGTATCCCCTTTTCTCTAGCTAGTTCCAGCGGGTACATTTCCTTCTCAGAAAGCATAACTAGAATTTTCCAGCTTAGCTTATCCAGAATCATCCTTAGTTTCTGTGGGTCCTTGACTATTGCGATCTCCTTGACTTTCCGTGTTCCTTCTTCTTCCTGCAACAACATTTTCTTGTTCATTAGCGTTCATGGCAAGCATATGGCCTACACCGTTATTAAAATCTTCATTATGGTAGGTGATCAAACGAACAATTCTGCCACTTGATCTGCTGACGGATCCGCTGAATGAACGAGTTGAAAATGCCTAGGGCAAAGAGGGGGTAGGTGCTATTGGCCAAACCCCCCCAGCCAATAGGATAGCGCTAGACCGCATTTTTCGCTATAGGCGGGTATTAAACGTTGACATGCAGTAGCTCTGCACAAGTTGTTCAGTAGTCTTGAGGAGCTTTTCGATTTAGCTAGCAAATCAGTCAAAGATGAGAATGCGGGGGATTGGTTAGGCGGAAGTGGGCTGCAGTCGAAACATGGTGGTTCATCGAAAGATACGAGTGGAAGGAATCAAAGGTGCCCTGCTGAAAGCCTACACCGCAAGACCAAGTTTTATGCCATTCTCAGAGTGGCACTCAACGTGGCTGTCTCTCTAGTGACGGAATTCGCGATTCGCATGGTAGACGATTTGCGAAACACTTTTCTGAAACTGAACCAGTCCGCAGAAGCAGTCACCTCTTCGAGATTTTTGCTAGTGCTTCGAAAGAACGGAAATCGATTCTCAATCAAACTACATGGAATGGTAGGAGACCTTTCATAATTTTCTCTTAAGATTAGGATTTTTGTCATAAAGAATGCTTATTAGCGCCAAAGAAGCTTGACTAGGGTTTGCAGCAAGAATAGAGAAACGAGGACATAGAGATGTGTGGCATATTCGGTTGTATTCTGAAGAATGGAAACGCAGCTCCAGTGATACATGCTGCTTTGAAGCGACTCGAATATCGCGGTTACGATTCTGTTGGAGAAGCAACAATATCTAACGGCAAGCTATTCATCAAGAAGGATCAGGGGAAAATTGACGACGTCCATAAGGCTCGGAATCTGGATGATTTGCCTGGGAGCATTGGCATCGGCCATACGCGTTGGGCTACTCATGGCGCCCCCCTAGAAATCAACGCGCACCCTCACGTTGACTGCCACGGACAAATAGCCGTTATCCATAATGGCATCATTGAGAACTACGCTGACTTAAAGCAAGAGCTGGAGAACCGTGGTCACGTTTTCAAATCCAAAACTGATACAGAAGTCATTGCGCATCTCATAGAGAGAGCCCTGGAAGCATTTCCGCCCCCGAGTCTTGCTGACGCCGTCCTAGAAACCGTGAAGAAGCTCGACGGCTCGTACTCAATCGCAGTAATATCAACGAAAGAACCTGACAAAATCATATGCGCCCGACATGAAAGCCCGCTGGTTATCGGAGTGAACGAAAACGCAATCTACTTCGCGTCTGACATCCCCGCTTTTCTGCCACTCACGAATAAAGCGGTGATAGTTGATGACGGGGAAATCGTCACACTTTCGTTGAAAGGTTTTGAAATCAGGAAAATTGCAGACTCAAGCATGGTTTCCCGAGAGCCAAAACTCATTGATTGGGCGCCTGAGATGGCTGTCAAACAAGGTTATCCGTATTTTATGTTGAAGGAGATTCATGAACAGCCTGCGTGTCTACGAAACACGCTGAGACTTCAAGAGCACTACCTTGATCTAATGGCCACCTTCCTTGATCGTGCGCGAGAAGTCTATCTTGTAGCCTGTGGCACTTCCTATCACGCCTGTCTAGCATCATCTTACATGTTTTCCAAGCTTGCCTTTTTGGCAACATACCCTGTCATTGCTTCAGAATTCGTTGAACAACACGGAAAATCAGTGAATATTGACAGTACGATACTTGCAGTAAGCCAGTCCGGCGAGACTGCGGACACTCTTGCATCTGTCAACGTTGCACGTCAAAGAGCAGCAACAGTATTGGGACTAACGAACACTATCGGCTCAACCCTGACTCGTGTCTCACGTGTCTACATCGGTCAACAGTCTGGCCCAGAAATAGGTGTAGCCGCAACCAAAACATTCACATCCCAATTGTCTGTCATGTCCCAACTAGCTCTGAGACTCGCAAAGAAAAGAGGCAAAGTCTCACAGGACGAAATGGACTACCTCGCTGAGAAACTGAACAAGCTACCAGAAACCGTTGAAACAATACTTCGCACGCAAGAGGAAAAAGCGAAGCAAATCGCGAAGAAATACAAAGACGCTAAGGTCTTCTTCTTTCTCGGTCGAGGGATAAGTACAGCTACAGCCTATGAAGGAAGACTCAAGCTCATGGAGATAGCCTACGTGCCAGCCATAGCTTTTCCAGCTGGCGAAAGTAAGCATGGCCCGATAAGCCTCGTTGAACCAGGCTTTCCAGTAGTTTTCATCTGTCCAAAGGACGATACCCACAAGACGCTAATCGGCAACATAATGGAAATGAAAGCAAGAGGAGCCTCAATAATCGCGGTCGTAGAGGAAGGCGATGAAGAAATCAAGAACCTTGCTGAAGACTTCTTTGAGGTGCCAAAGGGTGTTCCAGAAGTCTTGTCGCCTGTTCCGTTCATCACCCCACTGCAGCTCTTGGCTTACTATATGGCGATAGAAAAAGGCTTCAACCCAGATACCCCGAGGAACTTGGCGAAATCCGTCACTGTGAAGTAGCCTTACTTCTTATTCCACATACTTCTTCAAAATACAAATATGTTAAAAGTCAATTCGACGATTACTCACTTGGAGTATCAGTATGGAGAAGAACGATTGGGACAAACTAGTTGACCGTCTTGTCAAAGAAGGCATTCTACGTTCGCCAAAAATCATTGATGCCTTGCGTTCTGTGCCACGAGTCAAATTCCTTCCAGAGAACATGCAGCCTTACGCTGCTGAGGATACGCCACTTCCAATTGGTTTTGGGCAAACAATCTCTGCGCCACATAGTCCAAGCTTCGCTGCTTGGCTAGGCGAAACATGGTTTCAATAATGAATGAAGCCCTGCAGTTGGAAGTAGGCCACAAAGTACTGGAAGTTGGAGCGGGCTCGGGCTGGCATGCCGCAACAATAGCGGAGATAATAGCACCACACGGCACTCCTAGAAGCAACTGGGGACACGTTTACACCGTCGAAATAGTTCAAGGCTTGGCTGATCTCTCACGGAAAACCATAATAAAAGCAGGATACGGTGACCGCGTAACCATAATTAATTCCGACGGATCAATGGGCTACGCCGAAAAGGCTCCATACGACCGAATTCTTGTAACAGCCGCAGCGCCAGACGTTCCGAAGCCACTTCTGCAACAACTGAAACCGGTTGGAATAATGCTGGTTCCTGTGGGCAGCGTAAACCTGTTTCAGAACTTGATGAAAATCACGAAAGGAAGCAACGGGGAAATCAGGGCAATCAATCTTGGCGGAGTCGCCTTCGTCCCCTTAACCGGACGCCATGGACAAGCAACTTAAGCTACTGGTTCAAACCTTGCAGTAAAATGTCCCAAGAGTCTAGGCGCATAGACCCTTTTCAGTCCCACTATTTGATTTCTTTTCCTGTAAAGCCTAATCAAACATTCAGCAACGTACTTGAGGTGGTTATCTGTATAGGCCCTTCTGGGGATGGCGAGTCTAACCAGTTCCATTCTTGCAGGAATAAGCCTTCCCTTCTCGTCGGTTTTTCCAAAACATGAACTGCCGATTTCCACGCCTCTGACTCCTGACTCGATGTAAAGCTGAACGGTCAACGCTTGGGCTGGGAACTGCTCGGCTGGAATATGCGGTAGAAACTCTTTGGCATCCACAAAGACTGCGTGTCCACCTGGAGGCTCAACTATCGGAACGCCACCGGCTCGCAACAAACTCGCCAGATACTCGATTTGCCTGTGTCTGTACGCTTGATATTCCTCATCAATCGCCTCGTAAAGTCCTATAGCCATGGCCTCCAACTCTCTGCATGCCAATCCTCCATACGTTGTGAAGCCTTCAACGACTATTGTCAGGTTTTTCAGCTTCTCGAATAGTTCATCGTTGTTTGTGCAGAGCATCCCGCCAATGTTTGTCAAAGCTTCTTTCTTGGCGCTGAACGTGCATCCGTCTGCATAAGAGAAAAGCTCTCTAGCAATTTCCTTAATCGACTTTCCCTTGTAGCCTTCCTCTCTCTGCTTTACGAAGTAACAGTTTTCCGCAAAGCGGCATGCGTCGATAAAGAAGGCTATATTGTGTTTCTTGGCTATTGCGCTGATTTCCTTTACGTTTTGCATGGAAACTGGTTGGCCGCCTGCACTGTTGTTGGTGACCGTGACCATTATTAACGGGATTTTCGAGGGAGTCTTCTCTCGTATGAACTGGTCGAGCTTCTTTGTATCCATGTTTCCCTTGAAGGCGGAAACCTTCGAAGTGTCATATGCATCTTCGATTGCTAGGTTGACAGGCGTGCCTTCGTTTCTTAGGATGTTTGCTTCTGTTGTGTCAAAATGCATGTTGTTTGGCACATAGCTTCCTGGAAAAACTATCGTTGAGAAGAGTATGTTTTCTGCCGCTCTGCCCTGATGTACAGGGACAAAGTGTTTGAAACCAAATATGTCTTTCATTGCGTTTTCAAGAGAGTAGAAACTTTGGCTACCCGCATAGGCTTGATTTGTATCTATCATCCCTGCCCATTGGTGATCACTCATAGCGGAGGTTCCGCTATCTGTTAATAGGTCTATGAAGACGTCTTCTGCTTTTAGCATGAAAACGTTGTAACCTGATTTTTCCGCAAGCTCCTTGCGTTTCTCTCTAGGGTGAAGCCTTATTTTTTGCACCATTTTGATCTTGAACGGTTCGGGCAGCTCTGGCGGTCTTTCGCTCATGTCTTTCCCTATGGAACAATCAAGTCTGTACTGGTCTTTAAAGTTTAGTAAGAAGTAAGGTTATCCGAACCACTTGTCCAACGTCGCTTTTCCTTTGGCTTTGTCTATTCCTTTCTGCATCTTTTCCAGCGCTTTTCTAACACGATCTTCTGAAAAGTCTCGTTGTCTGCATATGAAATCCACTGTACCCTCTACGTTAGGTTCTTTCCACTCAATCCTATAATTGTCCGTTATTGCCGGATTCAGGAATATCTCCCTTATTTTGCTTGGTTCAGCTGGAAACGCCGCATTCTTCACATGTGGCAGAGCATTTTCTAGTGTTCCATGCTCCTTTATCAATTTTAAGGCTGTCTTAGGTCCCAAACCTTCTATACCGTCAGGGTTGAAGTCAGTCCCTACCAATATACCCACATCAACAAGCTGCTCATACGTTATCCCGCACTCTTTCAGAACCTCATCCATCACTATTACTTCAGGCACAACTTCTATCGAGACATTCTTGCTTGGAAGTCTTCTTCTCCCAGAAATCGTCACATTTCTGACAAGTCTTGGCGCACCGAAAAGCAAGCTGTCATAATCTTGACTTGCGCACAGATCTGCATCTCCACGTTTTGTCACATGCGCCGCTTGAGCTTCACCCTCACTTGGAGCTTGAATCCACGGTATCCCAATCAAGTCAAGTAGTCTCTTGCTATCCTCAGCCATATAGTCTTTCAAACGCGACGTGACTTGTGCAAACTTGCGAGCCTCCTGAATCTTGCCCTCTTTCAACGCCCGCTCATACCTCACTTGGGCATCCTGCTTCACTTTCACGCGTCTCTGAATCTCAACGTCCTTAAGCGTAGGCGGCAACCCGTCAAAGACATAGATTGGCTTTATCCCGAGCTCCACAAGATTACTAGTTCTGTAAAGCAAACCACTCAGATGACTCGTAACCCTCCCTGAGCTGTCTTTCAACGGTGTGCCGTCTGGCTGACGAATTATCGCTAGAAACTGGTACAAAGCGTTGTAAGCATCTATAGCGATGGATTTCCCACCTAGATCCTCAAGCCTAACAACTGTCTTCGGGACAAGATCCCGCAGCTTTACTCCCAATGTAACACCATGAAATACTGGACCGAACCCGTGATAATAAACTTGCGAGAGCAAGATAGGCCCTATCAAGTCTTCGGCATATCGTTACTGAAAAACAGCCTATGGCCCTCATCAAGGATGGTTGGCCATCTTACCACGATGCCTACTCGAAGAGGTTTTTGACCCAAATGACCTCGAGGGCCCAGTATATTCACCACCTTGCGATTAGAGGAGACACAAACAACAAGATGGAACGGTTCAACGGTGAAGTAAGAGATAGAGAGAAGGTGATGAGGGGACTGAAGACGAAGGAAACACCGATCTTGACGGGTTATCAACTATGCCATAACTACATTAGACCTCACGAAGGACTAAACGGCAAGACACCAGCAGAAGCATGTGGAATCAAGATAGATGGTGAGAATAAATGGATAACAATAATTCAGAATGCAAGTCGAACAAAGTCATAGGGAGAACCGATGAGGGTTTACCAGAACCATCTTCGTTTTATGCGTGAACCACATCTTCAGTTTCCAAACTAAAATGCACACTTTTGCATAAGGAACAGCCTCAGCTTTGACGGAAAATGGGATCAGAACTTCTGGTAGATTGTAACCACCCGAGTATTCCAATAAAGGAACAAATGATTTCTCATAGCTTTCGTCTTGGTAACATCTGAGGATGCCAACTGGTTGCATATGCCTTCTTTTTCCGAACTCTGACAATTCCTCAAAGGTCGGAATGAAGCAACCTTCAGCAACTACGCAATGTTCAGCTTGCTGTCTACTTAGAACAATCTTATGCAAGACTATTCCATGCCCTTTCATCATTCGCATCCAATCAAGAGGGTTTAGTCCTGCACGCACGCAACTATTATGCGATTTGAACCTTATACCTGCGAAAAAAGGGCTCTCTGTAGGCATAAATATCTTGAACCGTTCTGCCCATCTCCAGAGAACAATCCGTTTAGTGCACAAATTTCAAACCTAAGGAGAGTATTTGCCAAATCACACTCTAAATCCTATCGTATGTGTTATCAACCGACTTTTTATAGGGGCTCTTATGGGCTCGGTTTTACCGAAGACTTGACGGGACTCGTCTTGCAAAAGCCTTTTAAGACGTAAAAAAAGGATTGTTGATGAAGTTCGTGATACTATGTCCCAAGAACAGATAAAGTACAAACAAATCTCCGCAAAAGTTGTCGGAAGTAACGTAGTTGTATTCCGTCTGGAAGATGAAACTATGGTGAAAGTGTATGTGGACATGACTCGCGTCGGAGTCGCGGTCGATAGGAAAAATCCAGACGGGACTCCCCTATACAATTTTAATACAGCTTTGAGGTTTGACCTACAAACAAAGGACAAGACATTCTACGCTCCAGCACCGCCCTTACCAACCAAAAGCACGGACAACAAGAAAGGAGACCAAGCTTACACGGCTTGACAAGCAAGAAAACATCACCCGACTTGTAACAGGAAGAAAGAACTTGTTCATCACCCTATAATGCACCAGAACCCAGAACCGCAAAACAATTAAGATATAAGGAGGTCCTGCAATTACAGAAGCCATTGCAGAGATGATTAACCTTGACAGAAAAAGCAACGACACTAATAATGGCTACATGCACAAGCTGTGGTAAACCGATTCCACCAGGAGCGGCAGCCACAAAATTCAACTGCCCTAACTGTGGGGAGATACAGATAAAACGTTGCGGCAAATGTCGAAAATTCGGCCGTCCTTACAAATGCCCAAAATGCGGGTTTGTCGGGCCATAAATGAATGGGGAAGCATAGAGATGGGCTTTGTTGTTGTAACATACAAGGTTTTTCCGACAGATATTATTGAGGATTTTGGCAACTTGAAAAAGGAAATAGAGACCAGCCTGCCAGAAGCTTCAGCCGTTCATGGATATGGTGAGGAGCTTGTCGCTTATGGTTTGAAAGCACTGCTCCTCCAAGTCAAGTTTCCTGAGGATAGGACTGGGTTGCTGGACGAGTTTGAGAAGAAGCTGGGATCGCTTGAGGGAGTAAGTCAAGTGCAGACGCTTATGGTGCGCAGGATAAGCCGATAGCTCTCAAAACTTGGTTTAAACGTTTATATTAGACTGAAAGTCTATTTCGAAACACATCGTGCAAATAGTTATTGGAAGGATTCTGTTTGAGTGAAATACAGTTACATGTTGGAGATGCAAGACAGAGAGACGTTGGCAGAGGTATTGCTCGTCTTGACCAAAGAACAATGCAGCAACTGGGCATATCTGCCGGCGACGTAATAGAGATAGTTGGCAAAAGAACAACTTCAGCCATTGCTTGGCCCGCCTATAGTGAAGATCAGAACCGTGACATTCTTCGGATAGATGGCTATTCGCGCAAAAATGCAGGCGTGGCCATAAACGAGTACGTTGTGGTTAGACCTGTAAAGGTGAAAAACGCTTTAAGCATCACTTTGGCGCCTGTAGACATGCGGTTAAACGTTGATGATGATTTCACGAATTTCGTCAAGAACCGCTTGATGGAACGGACCCTTGTTGAAGGCGACACAACCCTAGTAATGATGCTTGGCCACGCCATCCCATTCACCGTAACCAAAACCCGCCCTCACGGTATCGTAAAAGTCACAGTGGAGACAAGGCTCACAATACTGAACGAGCCAGCACCTGAAGGAAAGGGACTACCTCGGACGACATATGAAGATATCGGGGGTCTGCGTGAGGAAATCCAAAGAGTAAGAGAAATGGTCGAGCTCCCACTCAGACATCCCGAACTGTTCCAAAGGCTCGGAATAGACCCTCCAAAAGGAGTGTTGCTCCATGGCCCTCCAGGTTGCGGCAAGACACTACTAGCTAGGGCAGTAGCAAACGAATCTGAGGCGAACTTTTTCTCAATAAATGGTCCTGAAATAATGAGCAAGTTCTACGGAGAATCAGAGGCTAGGCTCAGGGAGATTTTTCAGCAGGCTCAGCAAAATGCGCCAGGCATAATATTCGTCGATGAACTGGACGCGATTGCGCCCAAACGTGAAGAAGTGACAGGCGAGGTCGAGAGACGCGTGGTCGCTCAGCTTCTAGCCTTGATGGACGGCTTATCAAGCAGAGGGAACGTGATAGTGATAGGCGCTACTAACCGACCCGGTGCTCTAGACCCAGCGCTGCGAAGACCAGGCCGGTTCGACAGGGAAATCGAGATCGGTGTACCAGACAAACAAGGAAGAAACGAGATTGTCCTGATTCACACGCGGGGAATGCCGCTAGCCGGAGATGTTGATCTCAAGAAGCTGGCTGACATGACTCATGGCTATACAGGCGCGGATGTATCCGCTTTAGGCAGAGAGACAGCCATGAAAGCGTTGCGTAGGTACCTTCCCCAAATAAACCTTGAAGATGAACGCATACCACCGAGTGTACTGGAGCAAATGGAGGTTACGATGGACGACTTCGTCGGTGCATACAAAGAAATAACACCAACAGCCATGCGCGAAGTGTACATAGAAGTGCCTACAGTACATTGGGATGACATCGGTGGACTAGATGAAGTCAAACAAGAACTCAAAGAAGCAGTAGAATGGCCTCTGAAGACTCCTGAAATCTTCTCAAGACTGGGGATAAAGCCTCCGAAAGGAATCCTTATATACGGGCCACCAGGCTGCGGCAAAACCTTACTTGCTCGAGCTGTCGCCACCGAAAGCGAGGCCAACTTCATCACCATCAAAGGCCCAGAAGTCTTCTCGAAATGGGTTGGCGAATCAGAGAAGGCAATACGGGAAGTCTTCAGGAAAGCAAGGATGGCAGCACCAGCAGTCGTTTTCTTCGATGAAATTGAATCACTTGCGCCTCGGCGAGGCGCAGGCTTTTCAGACAGTGGCGTGTCTGAACGTGTAATCAGTCAACTCTTGACCGAGATGGATGGACTCGTGACCCTACAGGACGTCGTTGTCATTGCGGCGACGAACAGACCTGACATGGTTGACCCTGCAGTGCTCCGCCCTGGTCGGTTTGACAGATTGATATATACACATGAACCTGACGAGAAAAGTAGGCTTCAAATATTCCAGATATACACGAAGAACATGCCATTGGCGAAAGACGTGGTTCTGATTCAACTGGCTGCTGCGACAAAGAGTTATTCGGGCGCGGATATTGAGGCTCTCTGCAGAGAAGCTGCCATGATCACCTTGAGAAAAGATGTGAATGCCAAGGAAGTCGCTATGAAAAACTTCGAAGAGGCGTTAAGGAAAAGTGGTCCTTCAGTTTCGCCTGACATGGAGAAATGGTACAGGAGCTTCATGCAGCAGGTCCGCCAAGCTCAGAAACCGACGACGCCTATCGCATAGGGGAATTGTCGCATGCCTTTAAAGATTTGGAAGACACGCCCAGCCGATTTTTTCTTGCTGGATCTTCTTAGCAAGAAAGGTACCATGAACGACATAGATCTTCTTGAGGCTGTCAAAGAGGAATTTGAGGATTTGGGGTTCAAGGATTTCAACGAGTTGCTGATGCGGTTGGAAGTCGGCGGGAAAATACATGTGACTTCTACGGTTCGTGGAAAAAGACGAATTGAGCTTGTAACATAGTTGACCGTTTTGGGCGAGTCGCAAGTGTAGGGTATATGAAGACTGTTTCAGACGCGGCGGTCGTTGGGGGCGGACCTTGTGGCTCCTTTGCAGCCTATAACCTTGCAAGACTCGGTTTTGTTGTGACTGTTTTCGAGGAGCATCATGAAATAGGCGTTCCATCGCATTGTCCGGGTCATCTGAGCATCAAAGGATTGAAAAGCCTAGGGCAATATCCGTTGGGCAAAGGAATAATCGTGAACACTTTTACTGGTGCAAATCTCTGCTCTCCTTCTGGCAAAGAGTTCTCAGTTCACCTTTCTTCACCTGTTACGTGCACAGTTGATCGGGCATCTTTTGACAGGCACCTTGCGGAAATGGCGGAGCATGCGGGTGCACATTATCAGCTAGGTTCAAGAGTTGATTCGTTGATAGTTAAAGACGGATACGTCAAGGGCGTGGCTGTCAGGCAAAATGGGAACACTGAAGAATTCTTGGCTAGGCTTGTCATTGACGCTGAAGGAGTGTCTTCTCGTCTTCTAAAACAAAGCGGGCTGAATGCTCTCGATCGGAGCATGGTTGTCAACGCAGTGCAAGCAAGAATTAGGAATGTTAAGGACATGGAGTCAAACATGGTCGAGGTTTTTCTTGGAAACGATTATGCTCCAGGCTTCTACGCTTGGCTTATTCCTGAAAACGACGACGAAGCGAAAGTTGGGCTAGCCGCAAGAACTGGCAATCCACGAGAGCTTCTGCAACGGTTCATTCTTAAGCATTCGATCGCCTCGAAGAAGCTGACGTCAGCTAAGCTCTCACAGATGGTGTTTCACCCAATAACCCTTGGCGGTCCAATCCCGAAGTCCTTTTCAAATGGTTTCTTGGCAGTTGGAGATGCGGCTTCGCAAGTGAAACCGACTACTGGCGGAGGCGTAATCTTCGGAATGTCCTGTGCGAAAATCGCGGCAGATGTGGCTTCTGAGGCTTTGCGTGCAAATGATGTCTCATCGAGGTCTTTGAGTGAATATCAGAAGCGGTGGACTAATGTTTGGGGCTTTGACGTGAAAACTATGCTTAGAATGCGCAAACTTCTGAACCGTATGTCTGATGAGACGATGGATAACGCGATCAACCTCTGCCGCAGAGTCGGTTTGAACAAGGCATTGGAAGGTGTTCAGGAAATTGACTTTCAAGGACAATCTTTATTGCATTTCATGCGAAGTCCTCGAATGCTGACCACGCTTGGCTATTTTCTCTACCTTTATCTTTCCATAAATCCTTAAGACCAGACGTACAGTAAACTGGTTGGAGAAAAATGGGGATAGCCATGTCCGAGTTTCGCTACAAGCAAGTGATCGTTTTTCGCTTAGATTTGAAGCTAAGTAAAGGCAAAGCTGCAGTTCAAGCAGGTCACGCAGCAGTTTCGGCAGCAGAGGAGTGTCGCAAGCGGCACAGAGAGTGGTGGGAAGACTGGTTGTTCGAAGGACAGCGTAAGATAGCCGTGAAAGTGAAAAATGAGAAGGAGTTACTGACATTGGAGGAGCAAGCAAAAGATTTGGCGTTACCCTGCTCTTTGATCGTAGATAGGGGTCTGACGGAGATTCCTCCCAATACAATTACTTGCTTGGGAATTGGACCCGCACCCACTGAGAAAATGGACAGGATAACTGGAAGGCTTCCTCTTCTGTAGTCTCTGTGCACCGAGGTTACAGCCTTTGCAGGTTTCCAAACTGGAAAAGAGTGTAGGAATTGAAGTTTTCATCACATCTTCTCCAGGTGTTGGAGGAATCATACGTGACAACATAGAAGATTTCATCGTTGAAGAGGTTCTGGTTGACGGTTCCAAAGCGCAGACAGATCGAACTGTTGATTCTGGAGACGCTAGAGCGTTGGATAGTTCCTTGGCGAGGAACCGTTACCTAATCTGCGTTCTGGCCAAACGGAACCGGGATACCTTGTCAGCTGTCAAGGCCGTTGCCGACCATATCGGGGTGAATGTGGGGCGAGTTCAGATTGCTGGTTTGAAGGATGCGAGAGCTGTTACTGCTCAGCACATAACGATTGAGGACGTGTCCATCGATGATGTTAGAGGAGTTAAAATCAAAGACATTGAATTATATCCTGTGGGTTATTTTCACAGCCGACTTTCATCCTTCTATCTTTTTGGAAACAGGTTTAACATAACGATCAGGTCGATAAGTCATTCAGAGTCTGCGACCAGAAAGCGAACTGCCAGAATTGCTGAAGAACTCGGCTCAGTTGGGGGTGTACCCAACTTTTTTGGTCACCAGCGGTTCGGTACAATTCGTCCCATAACCCATCTGGTAGGAAAGGCAATTATCCAAGGAAATCTTCCAAAAGCCGCGCTGCTCTTCCTAGCCAAACCCAGTCCATATGAACATTCTGCTTCGAGGGAGGCGCGGGAAACGTTGCATAGGACCAGAGACTTCAAGCAGGCTTTAAGCGAATTTCCGAGGCATTTGCGTTATGAGCGTGTAATGATCAAGCACTTGGATGAAGAGCCGGAGGATTACGTTGGCGCTTTCAGACGATTGCCTCTGAAGTTGAGGGAGCTTTTTGTCCAAGCCTACCAATCTTGTCTTTTCAACAGATTTCTTAGTCGAAGAATCGCGGCGGGTTTGCCTTTGAATAGAGCTGAAAACGGTGATTACGTCGTGAGCGTGCAGCGCTCTGGTTTGCCAATGGCGTCGATGTATAAAATGGTGGGTGATGAAAACATTGTAGAAGTCAACAAAGCAATTACTGCGGGGAAAATGAGGCTAGCGCTTCCACTAATCGGTTTCAAACAACATCCTTCACGTGGCTTTCAGGGAGAAATCGAAAGGGCGATCTTGGAGGAAGAAAATGTCGAAATGGCAAGGTTCAAGGTTGCTGCAATTCCCGAGATCTGCTTGAGAGGGGAATTGCGTTGCGCGTTGACTCCATTGCGTGATTTCGCAGTAGATGGCATCTCTAAAGAGCCGGTTGATGCATCGAAGTGCAAGATGGGGCTTAGTTTCATGTTGTATCGCAGTTCGTATGCAACGGTAGTCTTAAGGGAACTCATGAAGCCTCGAAGCCCAATAAAGTCAGGGTTCTAGGCATGCATGATTCTTTGGTTTCTTACACTGGAAATCGATGCAAAATCATAAAACTTCGGAGAAGAGCATTGCATGGAACTAGCCCTAGGGAAGATCAGTGTCTCTCAGATTCTAAGCAGTGCACTGCAAACCTTCAATTGGACGTTGCCTTCTTACTGGTGTTAGTTGGGGATTCGTCATGCAATCCGATACACTGAAGAACCTGACATTAGTCGTCGCCATTTTCTTCTTTACCAGCAATCTGTCAGGAAGCTTTCTTCCAGTCTACTTCAAAGAAACAGGTCTAGGCGTCCCAGAGATAGCTGAGGTTTTGCTCATAACTTTCATATTGATTGGTTTGCTGCCGCTCGCACTATTGAAGAGTGTGAAGAACTTCGAAAGAATAATCAGCCTCGGCATATTCTGCACAATGCTGTTTTACATCGTCCTGATATACATTAAAAGTCCTGTGATCTTAGGGTTAGCTTATGGTTTGAGTGTAGCAACTTTCTGGCCTAGCTTTAACCTTCTTCAGTTCAGACTTAGCGAATCGAAATTACGCGCTAGAACTATAAGCTTTTTCTCCATAATAATCCCTTCCATCGCTAGCATTGCCGGTCCGGCCGTCGGTGGGTTCATAATTGAAGATTTCAGTTTCTCAACGCTGTTTGCGGTTGCGGTGATTCTCTATTTTGTCGCTTTTCTCTTCTCAACGCGTATCAGATCCCAGCCTGAAACTTCCAAATTCTCAATTCCTAGAAGCCGAATCTTCTTCGTCTTCTTCGGCTCATTCATCATTCTCGGTCTTTCTGAGGCTTATTGGATTGCTTACCCCTTCTTTGTTCTAAGCATTTCCGGAACCGTGTTAAGCATGGGGCTTGTCTTAGCCTCCAGTGCAGTCCTAATCTCTGCAATGACCTTCCTGATAAACTGGGTTTCAGACACCACGAAGATGCGTGTCGATCTTGCCCTCGTGGGAACGGCATTGAGCATAGTATGGTATTTTGCAGTAGCTTCTGCTTCAACGACTCATGAAATCGTGGTTCTATCTCTACTTTCGGGACTCGCAAACGCCTTTTCAATTTCATGGTTTGCGCACTTCTCTGACTTCTTTGGCAGAGAACAATACGCAAGCATCTTGGTTCTGATGGAAGTTGGTCTGATGATTGGCAGGATTCTGAACCTTATACCAACACTCGTTTTCATACCGACGGCTGAGTATGCTTCCCATTTTAGACTTTTGGGACTTGTTCTGTTTTTCATGATCCCATTATACATCATCTCAAGAAAACACAGAACATGATAGACTGTAAGCCTTATCACTAAGGTGCTACAACCATTCTCTCGAGTTGATGCTTATGGAAGCTTGGGAAGCCGCTAAGAACGCTCTGAAATGTGTCTTGGAAGCGGAAAAGGGTGAGAGCCTAATCATTTTCTGTGATGAAGAAAAGAAGAGTATTGGAGAAGCGTTCATGAATGGCGCTCTGAAGCTTGGCCTTCAAACAAGACTAACGAGGTTGAAGACAGATGCAGATACAATCCGGAAGGAGATCTCACAGAAGATTCTGGAGGTTCTGAAAGAGAAACCCGCCATCTACATCAATATTCTACGTGGAATTCGTGAAGAAGCACCATTTCGAATAGAACTAATAAAGCTGGAGACAGAGGGACACAAAACTCGCTTGGGGCATTGCCCCGGAGTTACGTTGGACATGCTAACAGAAGGGGCTTTAGCGTTGCGAACCGAAGAACACAAGAATATGCAGAGCTTCGCAAAGAACCTCATTCGGAAACTGTCTCAGACAGTAAGGGTGACAATCACGAACCCGGCAGGCACAACTCTGTCTCTTAGCGTCAAACAAAGACCTTTCTTTACAGACACGATTGTCAACAGAGAAACAATGAAGTGGATGAATCTTCCGACAGGCGAGGTCATAGTGGCGCCCGTTGAAGATTCGCTTGAAGGTAAGCTGATCTGCGACATGGCAGTAGGCGGAATAGGTCCGATAGAGAAACCGGTCAGGTTATCGGTCAAGCATGGCAAGGTGCAGGATTCTTCATCCGAGGATCTAAGAGTCTTGAGAAGAGTCAAGGATTCGCTAAATACTGATGAGAACTCGAGTACAGTGGGCGAATTTGCCTTCGGAGTTAACCCCAAGGCGCGATTCACAAGAGAGTTTCTCGAAGCTGAGAAAATGCTCGGTACGATTCACATTGCTTTTGGCAACAACTCAGACTTCCCCGGCGGAAAGAACCCGTCAAAGAACCACTTGGATCTCTTGGTTTCAAAGCCGTCAGTAAGAATTCTCGACGCGGGTGGCTCAGGCACCGACGTACTAGTAAACGGCGTCTTTCAATTGCTATCTTCGGCTTAAACGCTTAAATCATGGAAAACACAAGCTTCTGGAGGAATCGTGGAAAGGATGACTGAGCCAACTGAAGAGAAGCTGCCAATATCAGAGTTCTATAAGGTTATTGACTTCTTGACGCTTTTTAAGAGCCAAAAATGGTGGGAGGCAGTCGTCATTTTCGAAGCTTATGGGAAACGGTCAATCGGTCTATATCTATGGCAGAAGAGAGAGGACGCTTGGAAGAGAAAGCACAAATTCAATATAAGGAACTTGGACGAATGGAGTAAGCTTAAGAACGCTATAGAGCAGCTTGCGCCTAAGCTTGGTCCGAAGTGATCCGCAACAGGAGACTTATTGTCGATTCGAGTTCTAGTTAGGGGAGAGCGACTACCCCTGCTAAGAGTGCAGCTGACGGGTCGGCAACGTTTGAAGAATAGCCATCGAGAACTCGGTTTCTGCTCTTGGCGACGGGGGTATTGGCAAAGAACTGGGTGCTCCTATACTGTCTGTAGAAGATCTGTAGCTTCTGATGGTTTGGGGGTATTGATCTGTTCTCATCTCGTTAATACGTGTATTTTTCTCCACCTGTTAGAATGCGCTCTAATGCACTGTTGACGTTTAATATGCCTTCATTGGTTTTAGCTGAAACCGGAAGCAGCCTGAAGTTCAAGCCAAGCCTGTAAATCGCATGCATCATGTCTATGCTCAATAGACGTTTTGTTCCTTCGAGTTTCTGTTCAATCGAGGTTTCTAGAGCTCTTTGGCTGGTTGACCAGTCGGTTATCTTCTGGACTTCTTGTTTTGGGAGCAAGTCGCATTTTGACAATAAGTGCAGTTGCGGCATTAGAAAGCGATTATAGACAGCTGCTGAGAGAAAGAGATTTGAAACATAGTTAAGAGGATTGACCGAGAAAACTGAGTCGAACAAGTAGACTATGGCCTTTGTTTCTTTCGTAAGCTCATTGGCAATGTATGGTCCGCTTGCCCTGAAGGCGAAGAGTTCCATTTGGCCTGAGGTGTCAACTAGAACGATGTCTGATCGCAGTTCCTCAATCTCCTCAGTGATTTTCTCTATCTCATCTGCAATCAAGTCGGCAGCCATTACTAGTGCTCCGTTTGGACCCAAACGGTATTCTTCCATCAAGTTCTCAACATTTACGTAGTTTCGAACGTCCACGTCTGGCGAATACGGTAAAGTGACTGCGCCCGGGTCGAGGTTTACGATGGAAACGTTTTGTTTTGACATTTTCAACCAGTCGCCGAATGTTCCGGTAAGTAACGACTTGCCAGATCCTGCAGTTCCGATTATAAAAACTATGTACATCTTTCAATCATTCCCGAGCTAAGTTCACGTTTATTCGTATCAGTCCTTCGTTCGTATGTAAAAGCTTTCTCTGCAGGACTATGGTGCTAGTGGCAGAGTCAGATCGTCGTCAGCTAAATCGAGGAATATCGAGTTTCGACTTGTGTTGGTGGTTATCCGTGGTTCAAGGTTTTGATTTTTCCATTATTCTTCTCTATCAGTTCTGACAGTTGAGCTATGGCTTTCTGCAAGCATGTTCTTGCGTTCTCAGAGTTCTTAGCCATGGTTGAGAAGTGCAGCTCTATATGCGGCGTATTCTCTTCACTTTTCGGATGGGATTTTACGTAGATGTTGGCGTTGGCATGCATCGTTTGATCAATGAGAGGTGCCAAAGTTGATTCCATAATGTTGCTAATGAAAACGCTTCTTTCGACGAAGATAAGGTCCTTAGCTTCTTGCTTCAGCATGGGTGCAATCGAGTTTTCAAAAATGGCTTCCATTTCTGAGGGAACACCGGGCAAAGCTATCAGAAATGTACTTTTGATTTTGGTTAGTACGCCTGGAGCTGTGCCGATTGGGTTGTGGAGTGGTTTTGCTCTCTTTGGAAGCGTTGCCATCTTGATTCTGGGCGGTGTTAGTTCGATCGTTTCCATCCTGCCCTGCTTTGCGTAGGCTTCGTATTTCTCTCTGACCATTTTTAAGGCTCCTTTGTTGATCTCCGTTTTGCGCTTCAGGGCTGTGGCAATGCCTTCAAGTGTCTTGTCGTCGAAAGTAGGGCCTAGACCTCCTGTTGTTATTACGAAACGTGGTTTTCGCCTAAGTGCTTCGAGTGTGGCCGTTGCGATTTCATTGATTTCGTCGCCTACTACTGTTATTCTCTTAACTGTGATTCCGAAGGAAGTTGCACGTTTGGCTATCCACTGGGAGTTTGTATTCAGGATCTTGCCAATCAGCAGTTCGTTACCAATGCAAATTATTTCTAACTGCCTTGTCACTTTCTTTTTCTCCGGATCACGTTGAAGAATGAGTTTACGTTTGTCTTTTATGCCCTTCGCTGGTCGTGTAGTTGCGAAAGCTGGGGTCTGTCTAGTCTTTTTTGCTAAGCCACCATTTCAGGTATTCTTTTCTTCGCTTTTCGTGTTCTTCTTCTTTGGTTTCCGTATTTGGTTTCAGCTTTTCTCTTAATTCTACGAGTTCCTGTTGCGTTACAGACAATCCACAGCTTTTGCAAACGTAATGCTTGGTTCCTATCATGTACTGCATTTCGCCGCCACATTCTGGGCAATATGTCATGTCTATTCTCCGCTCTTGCGTTCTTTCAACAGTGGGGATTATCGAAAAGAAATACGTTTTGGTCTGGATTTCATTATGTTATAGCTTTCCTTTTGCCCGAATTCTGTTAAGCACTACTAGGTAAGATGCGGCCCCGATTACAGTGAAGGGAATGCTTGAAAGAAGTAATTTCAGTAGGAAGAAGGGTTCTATCTGTTGCCCTGCAAACGTGTACTGCCTCATGGCTTCTGCAGCTAGGCTCAGCGGGTTCGCTGACACTATGCCCGTTAGGAAGGGCGGGAGATATTTCCCCACAACCTCGATAGGGTAGTATACGGTGCTAAGCGTTAGGAACATGATTTGAACAATCTGCTGATAAGCGAAGAAGAATTCTCCATGTGTTGAGGCCAATGCTGCAAGTGTAGCTGAGATGCCTGCTAGACCGGTTGCGAGCACGAATATGAAGGGCAATAGAACAAGTGTACTCCAAACTGCTTGTGCAGGAAGAACAACGAGTGCAATAAGCAACAGCGAGGTGGAATACACGAGAGCTGCAAGACCGCCTGCTAGTAGATAGGCGGCTACAACTCCGCGGGTGCTGATGGGTAGAGATAGGTAGTAGTGAATTACGCCTTCACGTATTGCAAGCCAAATGCGTCTGCCTGTGTCCAATGCAGCCACGAATAATCCCATAACAACCACTCCTGGAACGAAGAATTGGAAATAGTGGAAGCTCATGAGTTTGTTGTAGACTAGGGCAACAACCAGCATGTCAGACAGATTTAGACTTAGGAGGACAGCCATAAGCCACTTTGTTCTAAAGAAGTAGGAGAAATCATTGCGGGCTAACCGCAGGATGCGTCTCAGTTCTGTCATGCGCTTTTTACTCCTTCTACCAAACGTTGGAGAAGAAACATGCCAAGTCCTAGTGTGCACACTGCTAGGGCTGTAAGCACCGCAACCGCGTAGACAGGGTTGAGGAGAATGCTTGGATCAAAGCCTAGGATGAGACGAACTAGGTCGGCCCCATAGGTCAATGGACTGAGTGCCGCGACTGATGAATAGCCTGCTGGTAGGAACATCAAGGGGTACAGGACAGTGCTGAAACGGATGACTAGCGTACTTAGGACTATTGTGATAGCTGAGTAAATATCGCTTGACTTGAACGCCATAAAGGACAGACCTAGCATTAATCCTGCGACTCCAAAGCCTAGGCAGAAAAGTGTTGCAATCGTTGCAGCTATAGAAACTACCGTCATATTGCCGATGAGAAACAAAGTTATGGCAAGTGGAATTGTTATCAATAGCGCTAACTCCACACCGCCCTGAAGAACTATAGCGAGAAACAGTTTTGGCCGCGATATCGGGAGGCTAAGAAGATATGGCAGTCGCCCTTCATGAGCGTGTTCTACAAAGTTCCTGCCTGTGTGAGAGCCTATGTTGAAAGTCATCATAACAACAAAACCAACGGCGTAAAACTGTTGATAATTGCTGACTCCAGTTACAAGTTGGGATATTAGGGCTCCATACACGAAAAGCTGGATTCCGAACGTAAACCATTCCATCACTATCCAGACAGGCGGTTTCAGTTCCTGCTTCAAGTCAAACCATACTAGACGGATCACATCACGCATGCCCAGGGCTCTCCAACTTCTTACCTGTAAAATGCAGGAAGACGTCATCTAGCGATGGTTCAGTTACCTTCACTGATAGCACACGTGCGTTTCTTTCGTAACATAAGCTTGTCATCTTTGGAACCCAAGCTTCAGCCATCGAAACATAAGCCTTGTACGTATTCTTGCCTTCGGTCATTAGTTTCGCAGTGCCCGCGATCTTGCTTAATTCCTCGCCAATTTCTCCGTCGCCCTCAGTTTGCTCCAGTTCTAGCTCTACTATGTCGCCACCTGCAATCTTGTCCTTCAGGTTTCGCACAGTGTCACACACAACGCTTTCTCCTTGCTCAAGAACTGTTACTCTGTCAGCAAGGTATTCTGCCTCTCGAACTTCGTTCGTGGCGGCTAGAATCGTTGATCCTTCCTCTCTCAGTTGGCGTATTTGCTCCCAGATTGTCCGTTTACCTCGAAGATCCACTTGGCTGCTTGGTTCGTCGAATATCGCGAATTTGGGACGCTGGATGAGGAGCTTGGCCACTTCAACTCTCTTAGCTTGTCCGCCTGACAGGTGCATGAACAATTTATTGCGGGCATCCCAAAGCTCTAATTCTTTAAGTATTTTTTCTATCATGGTTTGACGTTTGGCTTTGGAGATGCCGCACATTGCTGCGTGGAACTCGAGTATTTCTGCGGGTTTGTGTCTCCAGAAGCCTCTTGCATCTTGAAATGAGATGCCGGAGACTTGGCGAACTTGGGTCGGCTGCTTTGTCACATCTAGATTCATGACGCGCGCGGTTCCGGAGGTCGGTTTCAGGACAGTCGCCAGAATCAGTAGAAGAGTCGTCTTTCCTGAACCGTTCGGTCCGAGCAGAACCATGATTTCTTCTGGGTTGATTGTGAAGTCAAGCCCTTTGAGCGCTTGTGCTTTACCGTATTTCTTAATCAGTTTTTGTGTTTCAACTGCGAACATGGTTAAAGTTACCAGCAATCTTCGATTAGAGGCAACAAACGAATATAAAAACAGCATAGGTGCGTTTTCTTCACGGCCTAAGTGAATCTATGTCATGAAATTTGTGAGTTGGGCATCTTTGGCCAATCGAACAGCTAGTTCAATCTCGCTTCCGGTGAGCGCTCTGCAACTCCGGCAGATCGTGTGCTCGCCACTCTGGTCTATATTGGAACATGACGTTCACTCTTGTGTCTCTGCCCAGGTTTGCAGCTATCCATTTCATGATAGGGTTTGCACAACATTCCAAATGGTTCGGCATGACTAGTATGCGGACTATGAGTTCGCCATGCTTCACTGCCTCTAGATGGTTATGCGTGCATACATTCCAGTAGTTTGCAGCTTCAGAAATTCTCTCGGCGCATATGCTTGGGCCGTATTTGAAATCCAAGAGGTAGACGTCAATGAATCCCCGCAGTAGCTGCGCGGTTTCTGGGCTATAGTAGCTATTTGAATTCCAGACAATTGGAACATTTACGTCTACTTGTTTGAACGTTTCAAGCCATTGTTGAAGCCATGGCGTTGGTTCCCCGCCTACGAGATTGGCGTTCCTGCAACCGTTGATCCGCAGCCGTTCAACTTCTCCTGCAAGATCGCTGGTTTTGTAAGTTTCGCCATTTTCAAACCATTGAGATATCGTGTAATTTTGACAATGTTTGCATCGCATTGTGCAGCCCATGGTGAAGATAGTTCCAGAAGGCACCAACTCTGGCTCTTCTCCCAAATGCTCGAATATGCTTGAGACTACTATGTTCGAGCCGCATCCGCAGTATCCGCGCTTTTCTTCAAATCTGTCGACTTCACATCGACGCACACAGAGATGGCATCTGTGAAGAATTCGGCTGCTAATCTCTATTTTCAGATCCAAAAAGGACTTTTCAGGAATGGGCATTTCTTGCAGTTGCTTTCTCTTGTCATCAATTTCCTTTTCAATGCTGTTGTACTCTTCAGCTAGTCTTCTATGCTTATCCCAGAGTTCCTCAGTAGTGCTGCTTTGGCTGAACTCAGCTGGGAGTTTCTTGGAGATCATGAATTTCGCTGGCTTCTCGTTTTGCATAACGCAGAAATATCTGGCCAAGCACACTCGAGTTTTCTCATCCTGCAATATTGCCCTGGCATTCGGCCGTAGACGTGCCCACATGCATTATCCGACAATTAGTTACGTAGACGTGGATTTATGGCGTGTGCCAAGAGTTGGGCTGGCTAGTCTTTCGATTTTGTTTCAGAACAAGGCATAAGGGTAGGAGTGCCCGCTTGCATACAATCGACCTTTGATTGGTATTTCCTGTCCACAGACCGGGCAACGCATATCTTTTGTCAGATTCCACTTCGTGATTTCAAAGCTGTAGCGTTTGATTACTTGTTCGTTGCAGTTTGGGCAATACGTGTTTTCGCATGGGTGGCCCGGCACGTTACCGATGTAAACGTAGCTCAATCCTGCATCTTTTGCGGCGACATACGTTTTCTCCAAGGTTTCGATGGGAGTAGCGGTAGTTGTTGTCTGTTGATAGTCTGGATGATAACGTAATAAGTGAAATGGTGTGTCTTTTCCAAGAGCGTCTCTTATCCAAGTAGCGAGTTGCTTCACTTTTTCAATCGAGTCTCCAGTTTTCGGTACGACTAGATTCGTGATTTCAATGTGAATATTGTTTCGTTTCATTTCTTTTAATGCTTCAAAAATGGGTATTACTGATGGAACTGAGGAAAAGCTTTTGTAGAATTCCGGGTCTGCGCCGCCTTTGAAGTCGACTGTTGCTGCATCCAAGTACGGTGCTATTGTCTTCACTGCTTCGGGTGTCATGTAACCGTTGGTTACGAAGGTGTTGAAGAATCCGACCTGTCTTGCCAGTCGGGCAGTGTCGTATGCGTATTCAAAGAAGATGGTCGGTTCAGTGTAAGTGTAGCTTATTCCTTGGCAACCATTGTCTCTTGTTGCCTTTACGACTTCTTCTGGAGGGAAATTGCGACCCTTTATTTCTTTTCCTTGACTTATCATCCAGTTGTCGCAGAACTGGCATCTGAAATTGCATCCTACTGTAGCAATAGACATGACCAAGGCACCGGGGTTGAAGTGTGAAAGGGGTTTCTTGGCTAGGGGATCCACGCCTGCCGAGATCGCCTTGGCGTACACAAGCGAGAAGAGCTTTCCCCCTTCGTTTTTTCGCACGAAACAGAAACCTGTTCCACCTTCGCTAATGAAACAGTTCCTTGCGCACAGGCAACACTTTACTTTGTTTTCTTTTGTCTTCTCGTATAACATAGCCTCATGCAAAGACACTCTATGCCTCCATTCTACTGCGTATAGTTTCTCGTGCTAAATGATTTATCGTTTTAATGGGTTTCTGCCTTTTCCTTTATTTGAAAGACGAGAGGCGGGGAAGACGCTTTTACATCTAGATTGGTGTCAAGCAGGCCCTCCAAGAAACCTGCCCAGATTTCCGGCTCACTGATGAACGGCGTCCTTAACAGTATATACTTGTCCTTCGTGTAGAAATCCCCGAATCCTTGCACTCTTAAACGTTTGAAAACGTCTTGCCACTTTTCTCGCTCTGCTGTCTGAATGCCAAGCGTTGCTTCGATTGAAACTCTTAATGCTTCACCCATCTCTCTGCCGATCGCACGATATTCCTCCTTTGCAACGTGTTGGATGAAAATGTTGATCAGTTCAACGTTCACGAAGGCTACCCGGCTTATTCCACAATAGTATTCACCGGGAAAGCGCCAATCGTAAATCATCATGCTTCTGTAAACGTCGAGCATTTTTGAGATGAGTGGTTTTATGCCAGGCTCTTTTCCCTCTTTTATTAGGGAGTCAATGAATTCTCTTTCCTCTTTTTCAAGTATTATCGTTGTTCTTCTTGCTGACCCATCGTTTTTCTTCATGATCTCTTCGAGTTTCTTTTCCCTGTCGTCCGGCATACTTGGTATATCTTTCAGCATATCTTATATGCCTTGCCACTCACGCGTCTCGGACCGAACGATTTTTCTACCGAGGCTCCAACTATCCTAGAATTGCCGATGAAGAGCTTAGATTGTCTGATAAGATGATGTACTCTAGGGTATCGGAGGCAAAAAAGCGAGAAGGCATCTTCTAAGAGATAACTTTGCTCCTTACCAAGTATAATATGGCAGCCAAACCAATTATGAACAGGATAAATCCGGAAGTTATCGAAATAGCGAAGTCGACCTTGAGAACATGGGCAAGCACATAGGTCACGTATGATCCTCCGAAAACGAAGATGGCAGCAATGGTTATCACAAAGGCTCTCCAGAATCTTGAGCCAAACATTCCAGTTTTGGTTTGTTGTTCTTCTTTCGTCATGTCTATTCCCCATTTTAATGATGATTTAGAATTGGCTTTTTGTCTTATAACCCTTCCTTTACCTCATTACCGAGGGCTTTCATGAGGAACTTGAAAACGGTGAAACCTGCTCCGCGATCAGCCTTGAAGCCTGTAGTTGCGCCCAATAAGCACACGCCCTCCATGCCTCGTTCTTTTGCAAGTCCTAGCATTAGACCCGTGGCCCCTACAATTCTGCCTCTACTATATATGACAGCGCCCTTATCCATGAATTCTTGGGCAAGTCTGGGGGAAGTAGCTGCCACGAATACTTGTGTTTTCTCTTCTGTTAGTGGCATTCCGCCGATGGTTACAATTAGGCTGCAGCTCATCTTTTCAACAACGTCCAAAGTCTCGCCGCAGATCGCATAGTGGGCAAGCACGTCATCAAACGAGGGTTGTGTATCTCCGGTCATTATTATGAAATCGTTTTTCTCCATCGGCGCAGCGTAAAACTCGTATCGGGGCAGGCGGCAAACTCCTTTCGAGTTGACTGACACGTAGTCAGGGAAGGAAGGCGAGTACAACTCCATAAAAGGCTTCGCGCCGCAGAACTTCATCAGAAGATGCGCCGCTATCTTCCCAATATTTCCAAAACCTGGGAGTCCCTGAACGAAAATAGGATTCTTGAGGGTAGGTTCAGATATTTGGCGGAAATAGGATTTGTCCACTCAACTCACACAAGGCTCGATAATCGTTGTGCAGTACTAAAATGTTTTCACGACGAGAATACTTAATATACGGTAGGCGAGTATTCCATAAAAGCGCCAGGAACATGTTACCTTGGCACAAGTGCAGCGGGGTGGGGTAGCCAGGATTAACCCGCTGGGCTCATAAGAGCTATATGCGCTCCGGGAGACCCAGAGATCGGTTGTTCAAATCAACCCCCCGCTATCACCATCTATGAGTTCTTCTTTGTTCTCCAGTTCGAGATAAATTACGCCTTTTCTCGTAGCGTGTCAAATGGAAGTATCTTCCATAATGTGTAAATACCAAGCGATTCACCATTGATTACGACGGTGTCCATCGGTGAAGAAGGCGATAAGTCTACTTTTCCTTCTCATCATCATACTCGCCAATGCTGTCAGCGCGTTTTCCCTAGATTCAGCACTCACCAATTGGGTAAAAGGCACTATATCCACAAGTCACTATGTCAACATCTCCCAAATCTCGACTCCCTATGGCGATGGCGTTTCCGTGAACACGTTCAACTATCCCGGGGCGTATGAACTTGGCTATGATTTCTTTGCCTACTACAACGAAACGTTCATTGTTCCGCCAACTGGCAGGATTCTAGTGAATGGCTACTTCAGCTACAATGACGTCACTCCCCACCCTGACCGGAAATATCTCGCGGTCTACTTCTTGACCCCAGATTTATCTGGCTACTTGGTCAATGCAACTCGAATCTTGGACTATACCCGCGGAGATAACCCGGGCGTTTGGTATTTTCGAAGCAGAGTCGTATCAGGTTTGACACCGGGAGAAAAATACAGAATAGCGTTCGGAAGAGGGGACTTATGTGACATGGATCGCAGGTTGGAGGCAAGCTGGACAGGCGTTGAAATCACTTCATGCCGAATATTAGAAGTGCCAAACGATTATCCATCAATCCAACAAGCGATTGATGCATCCTCTGCAGGAGACGAGATTCAAGTAGCAGCCGGCACATACCCTGAGCATCTTGTCGTCAACAAAGACACCTTGAACATAATTGGGCAGGGAAGTGGAGTAGCAGTTGTTGACGCAGGGAGAGCGGGAGAACCGATATCTCCTGCCATTTATGTAACTGGAAAAGACGTGCTTCTTAGCGGCTTTACCGTAAGAAACTCCCTTTTGGCTGAGGGCATAGTTGTGTATGGTGAGGGTGTGGATATGGTGGAGAATGAAATATGGAACTGCACCGTGGGAGTGGAAGTGTTCAACAGTGATGGCCGAATCGTGAAAAACAGCATCCATGACAATCTAGAAGGTATCTGGATGGAAAGCAACGTTGAAAACTGTACGCTTTATCATAACAGTCTCTTCAACAACACTCAACACGTCTACCTTCAACCTCCTTTCCAAGGCGCTAGCAACTGGACTAACGGGTGTGAAGGCAACTATTGGGACAACTCTACGACTGTTGACAGCAACGGCGATGGGATAGTTGACAACCCGTATGTGATCAATCCGATCAACATTGACAACTGTCCACTGATGAGTCGCTACCTACGTGGGGACGTGAACCACGACGGCAAAGTCGATGTTAGAGATGTCGCTCGCGTCGCAAAGGCTTTCGGATCGTACCCTGGTCATGCAAGCTGGAACCCGCACGCGGACATCAACGAAGACCTGAAAATAGATGTAAGAGACGTTGCCGCTACATGTATCCGCTTCGGCTCGCATCTCTAACGGCAACTTTGGCAATTGACGTTTTTCTGGCAAATACTAGTGTGAGCCGTGAAAAAAACGTTTGAGAAGGATTTCCTCGATTGAACTAGGTTTTTCCTCTTTCTTCTTTGCCGAAGTATGTGGTCCATTTGAGTTTGCGTGGGTCTCTCCTTAGAACTAGAGTGCTTTTTCTGCACTTGCTTGAGCAGAACCACAGAATTGATCCATCATTTTTGACGTACATCATTCCTGTGCCTGCTGGAAACTCGTTGCCGCAGAATGAGCATTTTCTAGGTTTTGGCACGTTCATCCCTTTAGACAGTTTTGGAATCACACTTTTATCTGGTTATCTTTCTTGCTTCTCTTTCTGTTTCTCTGAGCATCAGAATGTCCTGAACTCGTACTGGTCCCTTGACATTGCGTGTTATGATCCGTCCTTTGTCCTTTCCTTCTAGAATGCGTACTCGTGCCTGCGAAATCTCTCCTGTTACACCTGTACGCGTAATGACTTGAATTACTTCTGCTGGTGTTAATGCTTCTTCGCTGGTTGTTCTCGCTGTTTTCTCTGTTCTCTCTTCCTTACTCATTACTGCGTTCCTCTTCTGATCTGCTCGATTCTTGTTGTTATCTCTTTGATCAGTCCGGCGGCGTCTCCTTCCTTGGCAATGCATGCCGCGGCGGAAGTAACATCAATGCCTATGGCTTTGCCTATTTGCTCCTTGCTTGGGACAAAAATGTAAGGAATTTTCCGTTCTTCACACAGTAACGGCAAGTGGGCTACAACTTCGGGAGGGTCAACATCTTCAGCTATGACGACGAGCTTTGCTTGTGCTCTTTCAATTGCTTTTGTTGTTTCGTTTGTGCCTTTTCTAACCGCACCTGTCTTTGCGGCTATTTGCAGGGCTTCACAGGCCGCATCTGCAAGTTCCTTTGGTACTTCGTATTTCACGTAGAATGGTTTGGACATAAGCCTCACCCTTCAAATGCACAGTTTAATCAACACTTCTCGTTTATGAAGGTTTCGACTTCGGAAGGGCGAGTTTCGCTTGGTCAATCTGGACATTCCACCAGCAATTGGCGAAGTTTCCTCGCGGAGAATTGGGCGCTCTCAACGGAGAGTTGCAGTCAAGCATTTGACTCTTGGAGGCTTCGTTGATGCATTTGTGTGGATGCTTACGAGAGGAAGATGCTCTGTATGCTTCATCCTTTGCATGATTCAGGCAAATTCTGAAGTTAGGCTTTGTGGAATTTCAACATCTATGTACATTTCAAATGCTGTGAATCCGTTTAAAACATAACATAAATCTGCCTATTTCAGTATTGATTGCAAGGATTCTTAGAAAGGTTTAAATAAAGTGTTCTTGTTCACAGATGATACTTTTCGAGGGGAATTAGAAAGTTGCACAGATTAGGCTTAGCACTTCACATGAGTCCCAGTCGAAATATCATAGTAAGAATCGAGAATGAACCGAGCATCGGTGAAACTGTCGTTGACGATAACTTAAGAGTAATCGGAAAAGTGTTCGATGTATTCGGACCCGTATCATCACCTTATGCGGCAATTAGGCCCACGATTGGTAAGCCTGAGGACCTTGTGAATAGGAAATTGTATGTGCTCCCAAAAAGAGGAGAAAGGAGAAGATGAGAAATGAGTGACGGAGAAGGACCTGAGGATTCAGCGTCGGCAGGACAGCATTCTCAGACTGTCAAGGTTCAGAGATGCCCCGAATGTGGTAGTACAAGGCTTATGCGTGATTACGAGTCTGCTGAGATTGTTTGTATGGATTGCGGTATCGTTGTAGCCCAGAGAATAGCTGATAGAGGACCCGAATGGAGAGCTTTTGATGACGAGCAAAGGACTAAACGCACTAGAGTCGGTGCTCCGCTAACTTACACGATTCATGACAAGGGTCTTTCAACAATGATTGATTGGCATGATCGAGATATATATGGAAAAAGCCTTTCACCTGGCCAGAAGGCACAAGTTTACAGGCTTAGAAAGTGGCAGCGACGTATAAGAGTTTCAGACGCGACTGAACGCAACCTCGCCTTTGCTTTGTCCGAAATCACAAAGATCGCCAACAACGTTAATCTTCCAAGGAACATCCTTGAGACAGCCTCAGTTATCTACAGGAAAGCTGTGCGAGAGCGTTTGATTCGTGGAAGGTCAATTCAAGGCGTAACCGCAGCAGCGATTTATCTAGGTTGCAGGCAATGTGGACTGGCTAGGACATTGGAGGAAATAGCTCAGTCTTCGGGCGTAAGCAAGAAAGAAGTTGGTCGCAGTTACCGTTTCTTGATCAAAGAACTAGGCTATTCCATTCCACCTGTGAAGCCAAGCCAGTACATAACGAAGTTCTCAAACCAGCTAACTATGCAAGGGAAAGTTGAGGAAATTGCTCACAAGATCTTGGCGGCCGCAAAGGAGCTAAAGCTTACTTCGGGTCGCGGTCCAACAGGCATCGCGGCTGCGGCAAGCTACATCGCTTCAGTGTTGACGGGTGAACGTAAGACCCAGCGGGAAATCGCTGAAATAGCACAAGTCACTGAGGTTACGATTCGTAATCGCTACAAAGAACTTGTTGAACGGTTAATGTTTGGGATGTCTATTTAACCGTCTCACACTTTTTTTCTTCTACACGCTATCGTCAGATTTCGGCTTGGTTCAAGAAGGACTCTATGCATCGCGGATTATTCTATCCATCGCGCTTTGTGGTCTTGCTATCTTATGATCCGTCCATTTTGGATCTTACGTGAGTGAGAAACAAAGAAGCTTTCTATCAATTCATGATCTGCAAGTCTGCATTGGCAATCTGTCAGAGGCTTACCCTTGCTCAATGCAAAACGCATTTTAGACCCGATGGCTGATACCCTTTTGGAAGGGAACTTGCGACGTGGTCAGCTGTCCAAAATGCGGGAGTGCTGTAACTGGTTCGGCTAGAATTTGGCCCTTTCCTGCCAAAGGATCACTGAATGAGTCTGAAGGGTCTAGGCTTACGGAAGTATTTGAGTGTTCGAGTTGTAAGGCAAGGTTCAGAGCCGAGTTGCAGACTGAAACCGCAATTGGGGAGATAGTAAGTATTAAGAACGTGGCAGAAAGAATTAGGGGTATAAAGGGAGAGCTTATGCAGACCTTGAAAAATCTGAATGAAAAGATAAAGACTCTGGAAACTGAACGTGCAAATCTGATGATAGAGATTGATACGCTAAGGAAGGTTGCGGAGTCAAGAGCAAATGCTTTGGAGGGAGAGGTAAGCATGTTGCGGGATGAAGTGAAGTCTCTAAGGGAGCTTCTCGGCTACGGGGAAGAATAAGAAGAATAGCTGGCAAGGTGCATTAGCTATCTGAGTCCTATTCATATGACAGTGCTTGATGGTCTGCCAAGAAAACGATGATTGTTTTGGAGGAGATTCGTTTACCTTTCTTTTGCTTCCTTCAGAGAAGTTAGAAATCGAAGAATAGTGCTCTTTCGTCTCCAAGGCATAGTGGTTGAAACGTCCAGCCTAAAGAAAGCAATATAACGACTGCCTTGTACAAACCTATCCTCATGACTGAGAGACTTGTCAGAGAATACTATTCTGGACAGGGCATTAAGGAATGGAAAAGACTTGTCAGAGATTCCTACCATAAGCTGGAATTTGACACTACAACGCATTTCATTCAGAAGCATCTTCACAAGAAGAAGGGCTTGATTCTAGATGCGGGCGGTGGTCCTGGAAGATACGCGATCTGGTTTGGAAAGCTGGGTTACGATGTTGTTCTTCTTGATTTGTCGCTTGAGATGCTGGAAATTGCGAAGTCCCGAATTCGAAGATCAGGGATTCAGAAAAGAGTGAAGCAAATAATCCAAGGCTTAGTTGATGATCTTTCGGTGTTTGAGAGTGAGACTTTTGACGCTGTTGTTTGTCTAGGTGGCCCTTTGTCGCATATAGTCGACGACGCAAAAAGAGAAAAGGCAATTGACGAGTTGATAAGGGTTACAAAGAAAGGTTCCCACATTTTCGTTTCTGTAATTGGAAGACCAGCAGTTCTTGTTAACGAATTGATACGTCTTCCTAAGGAAATAGAACTCGACTTCTTTCCGGTAATGAGAGACACAGGAAACTATTATGGTGGTTTTGGATTTGCCCCTTGCCACTTCTTCTTGCCTGAAGAGCTTGAGGAATCACTTGAGAAGGGAGGAGTTCGAGTTCTGGAAATGGTAGGTCTTGAAGGACTGGCCAGCGGTCACCGGAAGGAAACAAATATGCTAGCTAGGAAACAGCCAACGGCGTGGAAGATCTGGTGGGAGACTCATCTCAAGACCTGTACCCATCCTACGAGTGTGGGAATCAGCGAGCATTTTATGGCAATCTGCAAGAAGCACTAGGTAATGCTGGCCAGATACACGCGCAAGGAAGCTCACATGGGAGCTCTATGACTTCTGTTGATGCCTTTGTATACCCTAACCCAAAAATTAGTCTTTAAGTCCAATGCACTGTTGGGTTATTGAACAGAACGTTAGCTATCCAATATCTGGGTTAGATCCCTCTACCGCAGTGTCGCGTCGGGGTCGTTTTGGCACTGATCAAGCTAAATAGGAACTCTTAAAGGTCTGTTCTCAGTTGATGTGGCTATGCCATATAAGTTCACGTTCGATCTCTCAAGAATCTCCCGCTTCTTCTTCTCTGAGATCAGCAAGGCCAGCTACCAGAAGGGTGTCCACAGAAAAGTTGGCAAAAGCGTGCAAAACATGATCAAGAAGTTCAAGATCCAAGAAGCGACGGGCCTCAACTTGTCAGATGCCGTAGTTCTGCTCCAAGACATGATAGATATGCACTCCAAAAACCTCATGGAAAGAGAGAGGTTTGAGCAAGCCAAAAAAAGAGTGCTCTTCTTGCCCCATTGTTCAAGGAAACACATGGAGAGTCACTGTAAGGCGTCATTTGACCCGAGTATTCCATCTTACATCTGTGCGCATTGCTCCCCAGACTGTTTGGTGAATAAGGCAGTGTTTCTCGCCGAAAAGAAAGGCTATGAAGTATACATTTTGCCTGGAGGTTCTTGTGTCCCGAAAATTGTCAAGACCAGAGGCTACGAGGGAGTTGTGGGAGTGGCTTGTGGCGAAGAGACAAGATTGAGCGGCGAGCTTCTAGGAGGCATGGGCGTGGCTGGGCAAGCTGTTCCACTAATAAAGAATGGTTGTGCGAACACGATTTTTAACATTGAGACGTTGGCCAGCATTCTTTAGTGACAGAAATGGAAAATGCTACTTTACGATTTCCCTCTTCTTCCAACGCAAGCTCTTACTTCGGCACTTTCTACATTTCACTGCACTTGAAGCGTTTCTTACTCCACACTTGCGGCAGATCTTCATGTAGAGCCTGTGCTTTTGGGCCAGAGCCTTCTTGAATGGGTCCAGAATTGGCATTTGCCGATCTCCTATCTAATGGCTAGAACTCAGATAGCTCAGTATCAAATATACCTTTTGCCAGCAAGCGCGCGCGCGAATCCTCGACTTCTCTAAGCTTCGGCGAACTTTAGCAGGGGTATAACAACATCACTTGGCCTTTCAGCGACTTTTACACCTGCGTTTTTGAAGGCTTCGATCTTGTTTTCGGCGGTTCCAGCCTTGCCCATAACTATAGCTCCTGCATGCCCCATGCGTTTTCCAGGGGGAGCCGACCGTCCAGCTACGAATGCTACTACTGGCTTTGGGTATTTCTCATCTTCGATGTATTTGGCTGCGAGTTCCTCAAGGTTCCCGCCTATTTCGCCTATTAGGACAACGGCTTTCGTTTCTGGATCTTTCTCAAAGATCTTCAAGGCGTCTATGAAGTTTAGGCCCGTTATCGGGTCTCCTCCCAAGCCGAGGCATGTTGATTGTCCCAGTTGTTTCCTGGTCAAGGCTGCAGCTATTTCATATGTGAGTGTTCCGCTTCTCGAAACGATACCTATGTTGCCCCGTTTGAAAACGTGTGCAGGCATTATCCCGAGTTTGCATTCTCCCGGTGTTATTATTCCCGGAGTATTTGGACCTACTACTGTTGCGTTGTTTTGTCTCGCGTACGTCATCAAGTTGATTGCGTCTTTAATGGGGATGTGCTCAGTTATTATTACGATTGTTTTTATCCTGTTTTCAATTGCCTCCAATGCTGCGTCTGCTGCAAATGGTGCTGGGACAAAGATTATTGAAGCATTCGCTGAATGTTTTTCTTGTGCTTCCTCAACGGTTTCGTATATTGGCACGTTATGAATTTGGGTTCCGCCTTTCCCTGGTGTCGTGCCTGCCACGATCTTGGTTCCATATTCCAGCATAAGCTTGGTGTGAAAGCTCCCTTGTGTTCCCGTTACGCCTTGCACTATTGCGCGTGTGTTTTTGCCTATTATTATCCCCACGATTAGGTTCCTCCGGGCTTGGCGATCTCCACTACTCGACGGGCTGCTTCTTCCATGCTATCCAGAACATCTATTCCGGCGTCTGTGAGTATCCTTTTTCCTTCTTCTTCATTTGTGCCAACTAGTCTGATGACCATGGGTTTTGTTACTCCGATTTTCTGTTTTGCCTCGAGAATTCCCTTTGCGACTTCGTCACAGCGTGTGATGCCTCCTAGGATGTTTATGAAAAGAGCTTTGACTTTCGGGTCTGAAAGAACTATGTTGAGCGCTATGGCAGTCTTGTCTGAGGCTGCGCCGCCTCCAACATCTAGGAAGTTTGCTGGTTTTCCACCGTAGTATTGGATTGTGTCTAACGTTGCCATGACGAGGCCTGCTCCGTTGCCTACGACGCCTATGTCTCCATCTAGTTTGACGTATGCTAAATCATTTTTCATTGCTTCAAGTTCTTGATTTGAAAGTTCGCTTTGGCCTTCCAGCAGTCTTTTTCTGTATTCTTGATGCCGAAAGAGAGAGTTGTCATCTACTATCACTCGTGCATCTGCTGCCACAAATTCTCCATTGGCAGTTTCCACCAGAGGGTTCATCTCTATCAACTCTGCGTCGTAATCCATTGCAACAGCGTAGAGCCGTTCAAGTGTCCTTCCGAGTTCCGAGATCCTGTTGCCAACATAGCCCATTTTTCTCGCGATCTCTCGAGCTTGGAATGGGCGAAAACCAAGAAAAGGGTTTATGGGAATTTTCAATACTTTCTCCGGTGTCTTTGCTGCGATCTCTTCTATCTCCATTCCGCCTACTGCGGAGGCAACTGCAACGTAGCTTTGTCTGTACCTGTCAGTTGTTATGCCGAAATAGAGTTCCTTCTTTATCGCTATCTTCTCTTCTATCCATACGCTCTTGACGGCGATACCTTTGATTTCCATCGTCAACAGCTTCTGTGCTGTTTTCGCCACTTCCTCGATGGAGTCAGCAAACAGTATTCCGCCGGCTTTTCCTCTCCCTGCAACCAGAACCTGTGCTTTAACTGCAAAAGGGGGTTTCAGCTTGCTTGCGATTTCCCGAGCCTGATGCGGGTCAGTTGCAAGTCCTCCTTGCGGTGTTAGTATTCCATACTTCGCTAGAATGTTTTTTGCTTCATACTCAAAAAGCTTCAGTTTTCTCCCCTCACTTGATGACTTCTATGGTAACGTAGGATTTTGTGTCCTGTATTCCTTCAATCGCATATAACTTTTTCAAGACTTCGTCGAGTTTTTCCCTTTCGACCATTATGAGTGCATCGACGTCACCGGCTGTTCTAAAGGCTCTTTGAACCGTGATTTCCTTGATTTTTTCGTAAACTTGGATTCTTTTGACTGGCGATATTTTCATGAGTATGAAGGCTGGCGTTGATGATGTTCCCAGCATGTTTAATCCTTTCTCAGTGACGTCAATGAAACCTCTGCCTGTGCGTATGTAGTTGGCGTCTCTTAGTTTTCGCAGGTGAACGTTCAATGCTTGCCTGCTTACACCTAACTCTCTTGCTAGTTCATCTTGTTTCATCCGTAGGCTGTATGTGCTTGTAGCTTTTCCTTTGTCGTAAAGCATTCTTAACAAGAGCGTTGTCTTTCGTGTCAGGGTCTCCAATTCTCTTCCTCTGGCTAGCATTTTGTTAAGAATCAGCTTTACAATAGTATGGCTTATTTAAGCATTTAGCAATCACGGTCTGAGGAAAACACATCGTTTCCTGTCTTGGTTTCGTTGAATTTGAGCAAGACCACAATGTATTTATTTGCCGCCAAAAAATGGTTATAAAGCCTATAAAAAATATGAAAAATGGGAGTGAGGCGGTACAAAATGTCTGAAAGCGATGCAGTGCTAATCGGAAACAAGCCAGTAATGAACTATGTACTGGCATGCATAACCCTCTTTCACGGCGTAGCAAAAGAAGTACATGTTAAGGCACGAGGGAGATCCATAAGCCTAGCAGTAGATGTGGTCGAAGTAGTCAGACGCAGATTCTTGCCAAACGTGAAAATCAAGGGAATAGGCATCGGAACACAGCAGATGGCACCCAGAGAAGAGGGTGGCTCGCCTTCAAACGTTAGCACAATCGAAATCTCGCTAGAACAATAAAGCAGAGTCTCTTAATGGGTTTCCAGAGCTCCGCCGCCCCTCCTTTGTTTGTCACGGAGGGCGCTTCAGCAAGTGAAAACAGTACTTTGCAGTTTCTGTCTAAAAAGCGGAATACTGTGCCAAAAGTGTTCAACTAGGTTAAAGTCTGGAGAAATAAGCGAAACAGACCTAAAGATAGCCCGTTTGCTGTTGTCTTTGGAGGAGAAGTATCCTTCTCTTCAGAATGTTAATTTTCACAAGGCTGTTGAAGCAGGAAAAGCGCTTGCTTTGATCGTTGGGCCTGGGGATGTTCCGAGGATTTTGGGGTATGGTAGCAGAATTATCAAAGCTTTAGGTGAAGAAACTGGCAAGAACATTCGGGTTCTAGAATATGGGGTTAATGAGAGGAAATTTCTTGAAGACTTGTTTGCCCCCCTTAGCATAGTGACGATTAACACGATTTGGCTCCCAGATGGAAGCACTGAGACCAGGGCTATTCTGAGGAGGAGACGTGGGGCGCCACCCTTTGACATAAATGCTTTGAAGGAAATCGCCCTGAAGGTGCGCGGTATGACATTGCGCGTAGAATTCTCAGACTAGACTGGAGAGGATTGGCATGAAGCTTGATGCAATTGGTGATTGGCGCAGAACTCATTATTCAAACGATGTTAAACCCGAAATGGATGGCAAAGAAATCACACTCTTCGGCTGGGTTCGGGAAATCCGTGATCTGGGAGCCCTCCGTTTTGTGATACTGCAAGACCGAGAGGGTACGATTCAGATCACGATCTTGAAAAAGAAGGCAAGCAGCGAAGTCTTAGCGAAGTCTGAGACCCTGCAGAAAAGGTATAGCATTGGAGTGCAAGGTTTTGTGAAAAAGACTGACATGACGCCTCGTGGCATCGAAGTCATTCCGAAGGGCATCAAGATTCTCAGTATTGCCGAATCTCAGTTGCCTATTGACATCACAGGAAAGACGCCTGCGAATCTCGAAGTCCGGCTTGACGCAAGAGCATTGGACTTGTGCCAAGAAGATAACATTGCAACCTTCAAGATCCAACATGCAGCCGTAGAAGCGATACGTGATTTTCTGTTCGAAAGAGGTTTCTTGGAAGTGCACACACCACGCATCATCGGTTCAGCAACTGAAGGTGGAGCCGAACTGTTCTCTATCGACTATTTTGAGAGAAAAGCGTTCCTTGCCCAGAGCCCACAGCTATACAAGGAACAGCTTGTCATGAGTCTCGAACGGGTCTTTGAAATTGGGCCCTTCTTCAGGGCAGAGGAATCGCATACACGTCGTCACCTGAGTGAGTTTGTGTCAATAGATATTGAGCAGGCTTTCGCCACGGCTGAAGATGTGATGCAGCTGCTTGAGCAACTCGTACAAGACATCTGCAAAGTAGTGAATGAGAACTGCCGTGAAGAGTTGGCAACGCTGAAACACACTTTGAAAGTGCCTGAGATACCCTTCAAACGTTTAACTTACGACGAGGCTCTTCAGGACTTGAAGAAGGAAGGCATAGAAATCCCATGGGGTGAAGACATGCCTACGCCGGCTTGTCGAACTCTTGGCAAGAAGCATCCTTACTTCTACTTTTTGACTGACTGGCCCACCCATTCTAAAGCCTTCTACATTAAACCGAGGGAGGACAATCCGGAATTGTGTGAAGGGTTCGATTTGATGTGGCGTTGGTTGGAACTGGTTTCAGGTGGTACGAGAATCGCGTCCAAAGAGTTGCTGATGAAACGACTGGAGGAGAAGGGTCTGAAACCTGAATCTTTCAAGCATCATCTGGAAGCCTTCGATTATGGGATGCCTCCTCATGCGGGTTGGGCTATAGGTTTGGAGAGATTGACAATGTTGCTTACTGGAAAGAAGAACATACGAGAAGTAACTCTCTATCCGAGAGACAAGTTTAGACTTACCCCGTAAGAACCAAAGTGCAAGCGTGACTGTGTTAATGGTCTAATAGTCCGTTCTTCTGGAAGCACTGTCTTGAAAAAGAGGATGGGTGAAGAAGCTTCGTTGCTCTTCTATTGTGGCGGCGGTGGTGGCGGCGCGCTGGACATGAAGGATTGTTTCGTTGAAACCACTGTCGTTCCTGCCATGCGATCAGTGTATTTTTGTCTGTGGTCTTGTCCTGGAGTTGCGATGCCAATCAACCAGTCTAGGAGGAGGAAAAGCCCGTATATTTTGCTTATGTTTCTGATGAATGCTTTGTCAAAGGTTACTTTGCTGCCGTTGACCATTTGAACCTGCAAGCCCATGACCTTTTTGCCTAGCGTTGCACCTGATGACGATTCAAAGAGTGCGAAGTAGAAGATTGAGAGAACGCCTAGGATAAAAGGCAAGAGAAGGGCGTATCCAAATCCACCCCACAAGTATAATCCATAATACATGCCACCCCAAAGCAATGCTCCCAGTCCAAAGATAATCACGATCGCTACGATTCCTAATAGTATGTTGTCAATGATTAGTGCTACGAAGCGCAGGATCCAATGATTCATGTCGAATTGTGAACTGCTCTCATTTCCTGTTGTCATATCTTTCATCCCGGCTAGTATTTCGATTCGACTTGTTTTTATCACTTTCGATCCACAAGAAGTCAGACGCTTATCCATTGAAGGTTGAGTGATTGATTTCCGATTCCTCGAAGTCGTGTAAACCATGGAGAAGCATGTTGAAGCATTTGTCTATTGCGTCATATGCATTAATGAGCAAACGGTGTTCAGGGCAAGGAATCCACTGGCACTCTAGCTTGCCAACCTCATGATCCTGCGATGATTCCAAGTACACTAGGCCAGTCACAACTGTCGTCTAAAGGGTTGACGATCGGGGATAGTCCATTCAAATGCAAAAATGGAACATACGTTGAATGTATGTGGAAAAACTTAAATTCGGTTAGTGGAGTAACGTATTGTTTCGTCTAGGAAGTGTTGTATTTATGGCTAAACAACCTAAGGAAAAAGGTGTAACTAAAGATAGGCTTGTGGGAATGGAAGTCATAGACAGTCATGGAAACAGAGTTGGGGTCATTAAAGACATAGGCTTCACTGTTGGGAAGTCAGGGATTTCGTTGAGCATGGAAGACAAAGATGGCGATATGAGGGAGATTCCTTGGGATGAAGTCCAAGGCGCAGGCGACTTTGTTTTGCTTAAGCCACAGACCGAATCGCAGCCCGCCCAGATTGGGTCTCAGCAACCATCAGCCCAAATTTGTCCGACGTGTAGAGGTCCAGTAAGCTACATCCAACAATACCAGAGATGGTACTGCTACAAGTGTCAGAAGTACGTCTAGTGACTCACTAGGCGTCCAGCGACGACAGTCGAACCACTCAACCTCCACCATTATTTTTAGTTGAAAATGTCCTAAAACCTGATAAACACCCATTTCTATTGCCCAGTCATGGGAGACCAGTTAAGAATAGCCTGCGGTGTCTTCGCCGCCATAAACTATGAAGATCAACCTGTATTCCCATACATATACTGGGGCCTAAGAGCACAGAACCATAGGGGTCATCAATCTCACGGTTTCCTCACCTACAGTGACGGAAAATTCCACGTTCACAGAAGCCTCGACCTTGTGCCAAAAATAAAAACAAGCGCCATACACGAATGGTTCGGGCGACTACCCGGGCATGTCGGCGTAGGCAATGTCAGGTACACAACTTCTGGGAAGACTGATGAAGAATCACTGATAAAAGGAACGCAGCCCGTTACTGCTTCGAAAGATGGTCTGAAGCTTGCGATTTCCTTTAATGGCAATGTTGTCAACACTTTTCAACTAAGAAAGGAGATAAATGTCGAGTTTCCCGGCTTCTCTTATGAATGCGATGCTGACTTGATCTGCTACAAGCTCCTCATTGAACGTTTGAAAGGACACGATTTGGCCTCTGTCGCCAAAACGTGCATGAAAGAGGTGGATGGAGCCTTCTCCGTGGCCGGAGTAACTCAAGACGGCGAATTCTTCGCTTTTAAAGACCCACATGGAATCAGACCTTTGTGTGCTGGGCATAGCAAGAATGATTCTATCTTTGCTTTCTCGTCAGAGACTGTAAGTCTGGATATAAATGGTCTTGAAAGAGACTTTGAACTGCAACCCGGAGAATTCGTGAAAGTCTCGAAAAACGGTTTTGAAAGACAAAGACTCGTGGATAACGGGCGAAAAGCTTTCTGCGCTTTCGAATTTGCCTATTTCGCACGGCCAGATTCACGTTTTGACGACAAGTACGTGTATGAAATACGGGAGGAGTTTGGAAGAACCCTTGTCAGGGAAAACCCTGATGTCGTTAGGAACGCCGACATGATTCTATCTGTGCCTGAGACAGGCGACGACTCTGCGTTAGGTGTTCATGAGGAGTCTGGCCTAAGATGGGAAAGAGCATCTCGTAGACATCGCTATGTAACTGAGAGAGCTTTTCTGCTACTTAATAAGGATCGCCAATCCACCATCGACAGAAAAATCAATATTCTGGCTCCGAAAATCAACGGAAAACGCGTCATAGTGACAGAGGACAGCATTGTCAGAGGAGACACTACAAAGGTCATAGTTGAGAAGCTCCGTAGAATGGGAGCACGAAAAGTATACTTGTTTGTGACGTTTCCACGCATAGTCGGTCCATGCCTGTATGGGATAGACATGGCGACATATGGTCAACTCATCGGCTCAAAGCATAAGACGGAGGAAATAGCTGAAATAATCAAAGCGGATGCCGTGTGCTATCAATCCATAGAGGGTCTCGTTAATGCGATAGGTTTCACTAGAGATCAATTGTGCCTTGCATGTGTGACAGGTGAATATCCGACGCCTCTGGCTCAGAAAATAGCAGACGTGATGAAGAAGAAGTTTCTAGAAGGGCATGAGGAGACTGGGCGGCTTTACGAGATCGAAGATGCGATCCAGAGCTCCTAGAGGCAAAGCAGATTAGGCTTTCTTGCCAATCTTGCAGTCTAAAGGGTTAACTATGGAAGAAGTTGGTGTACTAGTCATTTCTTACGGTTCAAGAGAAACCGCCATAATTGACACATTCATACGAAGTGAGAATTACAGGGTGGAAGTTTACGTTGCCGACAAGCAGCGAAATCCTTTCAATGTAAAAAACGCTGCAAAACATGTTGTCATCCCAGACTTAAACATAGAAGACATCTGCAAATTCGTAGAGGCTAACAAAAACAAAATCGATTTCGGCATTGTTGGTCCAGAAAAGCCCATAGTCGAGGGTGTCCGAGACCTTGTGGAGAAGAAAACAGGCATACCCATGATTTGTCCAACTAGGGAGTCCGCAATAGAAAAAAGCAAGGTTCAACAGCGACTACTGCTCCAGAAGATAGTGCCATCGACTAATCCACCCTTCAAGGTTTTCAACCCAAGAGACTATAAGAGCACATCAGAAGCAAGAAGAGCTGTTTACGCTTGGCTTGACACGCATGAGAATAGGGCAGTCGTTAAACCTGACACGCCTGTAGCTGGCAAGGGTGTAGGCGTATGGGGTGATCACTTTGCAGACCGCGAGCAACTTTTTGATCATTTCCTTTCTAGTTTTCAGTTTGGTTCAGTCATAATAGAGGAAAAGGTTGAAGGTGAAGAATCAAGTTTTCAGGCTTTTTGCGATGGCAAGCATATTGTGCCTCTGCCGGACACCAGAGATTACAAGCGAGCTTTCGATGATGACAAAGGTCCGAACACAGGCGGTATGGGTTCTTACAAGGATGTTGGTGACGTTCTGCCTTTCCTAACTAGGGATGATCGTGCTAGAGAAGAACAGATCGTCAACAGGGTCTTCGAGGAATTGAAAGGTAGGGACACAGCGGGTCTTAAAGGTGTTCCATTATACGTTGCTTTCATGCATACTGCTGATGAGCCGAAGATTCTTGAAATCAACAGTAGACCGGGAGACCCGGAAATCATGAACATCTTACCCATATTGAAAAATGATCTTGTAGACGTATGCTTCAAAATCATTGAAGGCAACCTCAATCGCGTAGAACTAGAGAAGGCGGCGACAGTTGTGACCTACAAGGTTCCGCAAGACTATGGAGACTATTCGGGTGCATTTCCGGACCGCGTGAACAAGGATGAAGTTACTACGCCAATTGACCTGACCAAGGCCGTTGGGCTAAGCAAGGAATATAGGGATAAGATTCGTGTTTACCCGGCATCACTTGAGCTTCGTGGAACCGAAGTGTTCGCTTTGAAATCCAGGGCCGTGTCGGTGGTTGGCATAGGCGAAGACATCAACGTAGCCAGACAAACCTCTCTCAGGGGTCTAGAAGCGATCAAGGGCGGTGGGCTCTGGAACAGAACCGATGTGGCTTCCAAACAACACATAGATGCAAGCAAGAGACATATGACGGTGCTGAGGCGTAAACCGTGAAAGGCGTTTTCATCTCTGACTGCGAAGGCCCGATCTCGAAAAACGACAACGCCTACGAAATGACGTCTCATTTCATTCCTAATGGTCAAAGAATATTCAGCGTCATAAGCAGGTACGATGACATGCTTGCAGATGTTCTGAAAAAACCTGGCTACAAAGCCGGGGATACATTGAAACTCATCCTGCCCTTTCTCAAAGCATACAATGTTACAGCTCGGAAAATGAGGGAATTCTCAGCTCGCCACCTTATTCTGATCCCAAACGCGAAAAACACATTAACTCATGTGAGAGAAATGGTCCCCGCATACATTGTCAGCACAAGCTATGAGCAATACATAATGGAACTATGCAAGACCATACAGTTCCCGTTCGAACACACGTACTGCACGAAAGTCGAAATCGACAAATATGACTTGACAGACGCAGAAGAAGCAGCGTTGAAGGAAACCGCACAGGAAATCGCGAAGATGCCTGTGTTCGAAATCGCCTATGACGTGAAAGACTTCGTCAATCTACCAGAAGAGGGTCAACAGACCGTTCGAAGACTTGATGAGATTTTCTGGAAAGAGATCTCATGCACAGATTGTGGAAAAATGTTCTCTGAAGTCAACCCTGTAGGAGGCGAGGAGAAGGCTGAAGCAATCAGAGAAGTGGTTCAGAAACTCGACGTTGACATGGCAGACGTCATGTACGTCGGCGACAGCATAACCGACGCTGAAGCCTTTAGACTCGTCAAGGAGAATAATGGTTTGGCACTAGCTTTCAATGGTAATCAATACGCAATAGGAAACGCTGAAGTCGCAGTCATGTCCGAAGACAGCACCGTAACAGCTGTGCTTGCAGAAGTATTCTTCAAGTTTGGGAAGGGAAGAGTTCTAGATCTGTTGGAAAAATGGAATCCCGAAGAGATGAAACACAGTTCAATCAATCAAACCTTACTCAATCGTCTTCTCAGGCTGCACACTAGTGGGCTACCTAAAGCTAAAATGATAACGAGCGAAAACATGGAGACTCTGGCGAGAGAAAGCAGCGAGTTTAGGCGAAGGGTCAGAGGAGAAGCCATCGGGAGACTAGGTTAGATGGATGCAAAGACCAAGATTGAAGACACCTATGCTGAAGCTTTCGTTGGTCTCTACTGTCGAGTCATAGTTACTGCCCATGATGAAGAAACGCTAAGGAAGGCAGCCGAGGACGCGACTGCAACGCCGTCAGGTGTCATAGGAAGGCTTGAAAGCGGAATCGAAAAATGGTTAAGTGAGAAGGAATCGCCTGACAAGCGAAAAGGTGCAACCATCCAGTTCTGGAAAGGATTGGACAAAGATAAACCTTTGAAAGATTCAGTGACGCGATTTGAGAAGGAGCTTTCGTACAGAATCCGTCAAGACATTCTTGTCAAGCCTTTCACTGCGCTTTTTGATGCTTTAATTGTGAACCCTGAAGGACGGATGGATATGATGGAGAGAGTCGGTCACTGTGGGGACGGCTTTGAGTGGGAGAAGCGTCTTTATGGACGTGACTTGATTGTCGTGCCGATAATGGTGCCTGACTTTGTTATCGAGCGTCACATTGGGTACGCAAAAGGGGTTTCTGGCGGCAATTTCTGGTACATGTGCGAAACCAAGGAAGCCGTGATGAAAGCTGGAAAGAAGGCTCTAGACGCCATAAGCCAAGTTAGGGGCGTGATAACTCCGTTTGACGTTTGCTCAGCTGGTTCAAAGACCGAAACACGTTTCCCATTGATAGGGCCGACTACAAACCACCCGTATTGCCCTTCTCTAAGACAGAAACTTGGCAAAGAATCCACGGTGCCTAAAGGAGTCAACTACATCCCAGAGATAGTGATTAGTGGTATCTCTATGCAAGCTGTGAAAGAGGCCATGAAAGCGGGCATAGAAGCAGCCTTAACCATAAATGGGGTCGTTCGAATCTCCGCTGGAAACTACGGTGGAAAACTGGGCGAATACAAGATTCACCTACGCGAGTTGCTCTGATGACCGAGTTTGACGCGATCGGCTTCGGTGCCCTCAACATGGACAAGCTATTCAGAGTAAACAGGATAGCAGGAGCCGAAGAGGAAAGCTTCATCACTGGTTTCGAAGAGACTTGCGGAGGATCAGCAGCAAACACGATGGTAGGCTTAGCAAGACTCGGTTGCCGCGTGGGGTTTATTGGAAAACTCGGTGACGATAGAGAAGGTAGATTGCTGCTTGAGGATTTCCACCGAGAGAATGTTGACACGGCTGGCATAAGAACGGTAAAGCAGGGTCGAAGCGGGATCGTTATGGGCTTCGTGGGAGAGAAAGGCGAACGAGCGTTATACATCGATGCAGGCGCAAACGATGAGGTGACTCTCAACAAAGCTGATTTGGCTTACGCTTCGAAAACCAAGTTTCTGCATCTTACGTCCTTTGTGGGAGCAGAATCCTTTGAGAGCCAGAAAAGGCTGGTTGAGGAGCTTCACTCAAGTGTCAACGTAGGTCTTGACCCGGGGATGTTGTACGCTAGAAGGGGTTTAGCCGCATTAAACTCGATTATTGAACGAACGTTTGTTCTAATGCCCAACGTCGGTGAACTTGAGCTGCTCACTGGAATGACTAATTACAGAGCAGGAGCAAAGACTTTGCTCGATCGAGGGGTCGAGATCGTTGCGGTCAAGCTTGGTGCAAAGGGCTGCTATGTGACTGATGGAAAGGAAGATTTCTTGACAGAGGCGTTCAAAGTGAAAGTTGTGGACACGACTGGTGCCGGTGACGCTTTCAATGCTGGCTTCCTCTATGGCCTGATCCACAGCAAGAGCCTTATGGACTGCGCAAAACTAGGCAATTTTGTTGCCTCAAGATGCGTGATGAAAATGGGCGCTAGAACTGGATTACCAGGAATTATCCATTTACAAAAGGCAGGTCTCTGTTAAGATCCTTCTAAGACTAGACAACGCTCCTTGGAGGAATGACGAGTGCCTTCTAAGGATTGTGTGTTGAGACAAGAAAAGTGCGCGCTAGACAAAGTTTTTGCCCTGTCTGAACCATTTTGGATCGAATTCAGTCTCTGCCTAGAACTTCGATAAGTGGCTTACGTGCAAACCTTAAGGCTGGATAGAGGCTTGACAGCAATGTTATCATGAGCGCGGCCGTCTGCAATCCCGCAATCTGGAGTATGATGAGGTTTGTGATGAAAGGGTCGTGAATCAAAATCAAGAGAGTTACGATCGTTCCAATCGAGATCCCGATGCCATAGCTTGATAATAGGATTAGCAGGCTCTGTTCGAAGATCATACTAAACACATTTTTTGATTGCGCTCCCACCGCCCTCATGACGCCAAATTCGTGACGTTGTTCATCTACAGCTAGTGTGACGTAACATACGAGGCAAAGAGACGCTGAAACAAGAGAGAACAACGGAATAATCATCACCGTCGACCATGTATAACCCAAGAACCCCAAACTCCTAGTTAGGAAATCGTCAAGGTCTAGGACCCCAAAATCCTCGGCGAAGCTTTTGACAGTGGAGTTTATCTGCTGTAGCATTTCAGATTTGTTGGATGATGGATCCATACTCAGCAAAACGATATTTGGTCCCAGAATGCCAGTTGCATTTCGCAAAGCGTCATAATTAACGTACGTAACATTGCCGTTGTTGAGTGGATCAATGCACACGCCGACGACGTCAAAATTAGAACCAAAGACCCTTAGTTTCTGAACCAGTGGGTCAGAAAGCAGTGTTCCCGAAAGTGTGTCGCCCACGACAACCTCGTGACTTTGGCTGGAGCCGAGTTGCCTACCTGCTATGTACCATTTCCCCAACGTTTCTTGTGGGTCAATTCCGATGATTAAGGATTTACCCTCGCGATTGTCTCCGATAATCTGGGTGTCTTGACTGGTTTCCCCCAGTACGTATCCCTGCACTTCTCGCACGGTTGCTTCGGTGACGAATCGTTTTTCAACCTTTGCGTCACCGTTGAGAGCCGCCAACTCCGCGATTAGATCCTGAGGAACCATATACCTTGGATCCATGTAGTTGAAAGCTGCAAGAGACGTGTTCGCGTAGAACTGCTTCAAAAGGAGCGCATAGCGATCGCACATCTCCGTCTGTGCAACCAGAACAATGTTGGTGCCAATCGCCTTCTCAACCCAGCTTTGCGTTGTTTGATTGGCGATGAGCCCTCCTGCTATTCCAACTGTAACGAGCGTGAAGACTATGCTCATACAAAGAACGATATTGACAGTTGCGGATCGCCTTCGAATCACGCCTCGCAGAGCGACCGCGAGTGTCATACGTCGGCTTGAAAGAGCTCTGAATTCTGTTTCTATCATCGTACCGAATCGATATTCAGGGCACATGGCGTTCACAGGTGACGTTCTTGATGCCCTAAAGATGGATGTGGCTCCCACGCCTAGGCCGATTGCAAGGAACAGCACGAACACGACCACGATGGATCCTAAATTCAATTCAAAAGGTCCTACTTGAAACCCGAGAAGGCTCAGAAAATTCGATGAGGCATAGCCTGCAAGGGCTCCCAAACAAATCCCGAGAAAGCAACCTAGAAAAACTATGATGAGCAATTCTGTGAGAAAGTATCCGAATACAAGGCCGCATGGACAACCTACCGCTTTGATCAGTCCAATGTCTCTGACTCGCTGGGACATCATCAAGGAAATCATGAAAAAGACCATGACCACTCCTGCGCCTATTATCAAGACCGTCAAAAGTAGGATGAACGGGGAAAGGATGTGTGAAAACCCTAGACTCAACTTATCTTCAACAGTGAGAGAAAGGCCAGAGCCAATGCTCTCGGCGAAAAGAAGTAGAAAAAGCGTTGATCCGACGGAGAGTGCCAGACTAACGACTACCAAGGTTGTCTGCAATTTTCTCCTGAGCAGATCGTTGACCGGAAATGCTGTTTCACTCATGCCGATTCATCAACTTGCCAGCTTCCAACCACAGACTCTGATTGGCTCTCTCGAATATTCGCTCGTCATGAGTGGCAACTATGACAGTTTTTCCCTCTTTGTTTAACGAGCTAAGGATCTCCACAATTCTTGCACTGATTTCCTCGTCAAGGTTGCCAGTGGGCTCGTCAACCAGAAGCAACGGAGGATCGTTTGCCAACGCTCGTGCAAATGCTACTCGCTGCTGTTCGCCGCCACTCAACTGAAATGGGAAGTGCTGAGACCTTTTTTGTAACCCCATCGATTCAAGGAGCTGTTCAACCCTATCACTGACGTGTTTCTCGGGCCTTCGAAGCCACTCCATCGGAAACGCTATGTTTTCGGCGACAGTCAGAGTTGAGACCAGGTTGTAAGATTGAAAGACGAAACCAATCTTGTTACATCTGAAGTCTGACAGGAAATCCTCATTTCTCGAGTTCAAATCCTCTCCAAAAACTAATATCTGGCCGTTTGTAGGTCTGTCGATGCCCCCGATTATGTTGAGAAGTGTTGTTTTTCCTGAGCCGGATGGTCCGCCAATAACCACCAGATTGCCCATATTTACCTCGAGGTTAACATCCTTCAAGACTTCGAGTTCTGACTCTTTCGTTCCATAGACCTTGCGCAATGCAGACGCAACAACAACAGTTCCATCATTGCTCATGTCTTCATCATCTTTCCGTCAAGATTGTGTTTCCGCGGTCTCTTCTTAGTATTCTTAGCTTGTTCTATAGCTTTGCCTCTTTCCAGAGATTTTATACTCACCTTTGTCGTTGGTGTTAGCTTTATAAATGGCAACGAAGCGGTCGTTATTGATTTCAACTTCTGCATTTTGTAGTGGATTGTTGTCAAAGTCCGTTACTTTACCTGATATCACAAGTTTTCTTTCATCCGTCACGTCTTGTTTCCCCATCCTTAGGTGATTAGAGCGCTCGCTACAGTGATGATGGACTTAACTCTTGTTTTCCAGGTAGCTGATCAAGCTTTCGAGGATTGGCCTTCCATCGCCAGATTCGGGCACTCGGTCTTGCCTAGTCCAGTCTGGTTGCTGCCACCAGTAAAACGCCCTCTCAGGATGAGGCATCAAGCCAAATATGGTTCCTTCTGGGTTGCAGACACCTGCTATATCGTGGAAAGAACCGTTCGGATTCAATGGAAATCTGCCTTTTGCTGGTTCTCCATCCTTATTGCAGTATCTGAAAACTATCTGATCATTATCATACAGTCGTTGCAGAAGTCGATCCTCTTTCTCCTTTGGTAATAGAAATCTGCCTTCTGAATGCGCTACAGGTACGTGCAAGGTTTTCCCTCTCGGAATCTTGCATGTGAAAACGCATTTCCCCCTGTTTTCATGCTTGATCGAAATCCATCGACAGTTATAGCCTGGTGGAACGTTAGTGGCGAGAGTAGCTTCTGGGTACGTGCTCGCTCCTTCGAAGCCCGGGAGGAGGCCTGCCTCGACAAGTACTTGAAAGCCGTTGCAGATGCCGAGAATCGGGCGGTTTTCATCCACGAAAGCTTTCAGTTCCTTGCCAAGCTTGGCAAGCAATAGTTTTGCCCAAATCGCGCCTCCTCGCACGTAATCGCCATAGGAAAAGCCGCCTGGGAGGACCAGTGCTTGATATTCCAGAAGGTTTCTTTGTTTAATTATTTCGTTTAAGTGTACAACTCTTGCTCTTACGTCTAGTTCTTCAAATGCTTGTTTTGTTTCTGCGTCGCAGTTGGTTCCGCCGACTCGCAAGACGCAGACGTTGATCTCTTCCTTTTTCATGTTTTAGACCTCGCTGCTTAGTGTTCGTTTCCAGCTTGTCTGTAAGTTTTTCAGCGAAGCGTCTACAATGACTTTGCCATTCGTCGTGCTAATGCACAATCGCGGAGTCTTAGTGACCTTGCCTATCTCTGCGTAAACCGTTCCTTTCATCTGTCGCTCAAAATCGTCCTTGGCTTTGCTTGAAACTTCTACTAGGAAGCGACTGTTCGACTCAGAGAACAGTATGAAATCGTCGCGTTCTTGGGTTTCGGTTGGAACTTTTTTCAAGTCTATTTCTATGCCGTAGCCTCCGGCGAAAGCCATCTCGGCCGCGGATACAGCTAAGCCTCCTTCAGACAAGTCATGGCAGGCTTCCATAAGTCCCAGATCAATTGCTTTTGTTATGGCATGGAATGTTTTCTTGGCTTTCTCAGGTCTTACTTTCGGCACGGTGTTTCCCAGGAAGCCTTTCGTCCTGTAATATTCTGAGCCACCCAGTTCTCTAAAGGTTTCACCGATAATGTAGATGGCGTTGTTTGGGGCTTTGATGTCCATTGAGACTGCTGATCGAATGTCGGGAATTATGCCTAGCCCTGTTACGAGCAGGGTTGGCGTTATTGGTCCGAGTGGCGATTCATTGTATAGGCTGTCCTTTCCTGAGATGAATGGCGTTTCATATGCTTTGGCTATGTCGTAACATGCCATGCAAGCCTTGACTAGGCTGCCTAATCTTTCCGGTTTTTCCGGGTTTCCCCAAGTGAAGTTGTCCAGCAAAGCTATTCTTCTGCCGCCTACCGCCACATTGTTTCTTACTGCCTCATCAATTGAGGAGGCAGCCATCCAGTACGCGTCAATCTTGCCATAATTCGGGTTTATCCCGCAAGAGATCACTATGCCCTTCCACGAATCTTCGAGCGGTTTCAGTATGGATGCATCGTTTGGTCCTCCGTTTTCGCCTTGCAATGGTTTGAGCACCGTTTTTCCCTTCACCTCATGATCATAAGTGCGCACAACGCTTTCTTTACTCGCAATGTTAGGCGAAGACAAAAGATGCAAGAGCACTTCAGTCAAGTCTTTAGGCTCAGGGAAGTTGGGCTCTCCTATGTTTGTTGGGTCGTACTTGGCAGTTTTCATCGTTCTTGGTGGGTCAAAAAGAAATGAAATGTCCACTTCTGCAACTCTCTCGTCGCCATAATCGATCCGCAACACTTTGTCTCTGGTGAGTTCGCCGATCGGTGTGGCTTCAACGTCCTCTTTCGCGAAGACCTCCAAAATCTTATCAAGATTCTCGGCAGGCACTGTTAGAATCATTCTTTCTTGTGATTCTGAGATGTAGATCTCCCATGGAGCCATACCCAAATTCTTCAGCGGGGTCTTGTCGAGCTTGATTGTGGCACCGCATTCGAATCTCTCAGCGGTTTCACCGATGGCTGATGACATGCCGCCGCCACCGAGGTCAGTTATTGATGAAGCCACTTGAATATCCCGGATCTCGTTTATGGCTCTTTTCAGTTTTTCCTCCTCTATCGGATTTGCTATCTGCACTGCAGGTCTTGAGACGTTCTCTGATTCTTCAGTTAGCTCGGCAGATGCAAAGGTTACGCCGTGAATACCATCACGACCAGTTTTGCCACCAGCTATGACAATAACGTCCTTAGGTTTGGCGTTTTTTCTGAATTTTCTCAGTGGCAGGAGTCCTACACATCCGCAGTAAACGACGACGTTGCCAACGTAGCTTTCATCAAAACATATGGCTCCGTTCACTGTAGGGATTCCCATGTTGTTGCCATAGCTGCCTATGCCTGCGACGACACCTGTGTAGACGTATCTCGGATGCTTCACACCAGGCGGAAGCTTCTTGTAATCAAAGTCCAGTGGACCAAACCCTAAGACGTCTGTGCAAGCGATGGGATCTGCCCATACGCCCAGGATATCGCGAATCACGCCGCCTGTACCGGTTGCTGCGCCGCCGAAAGGTTCTACTGCAGAGGGATGGTTGTGGGTCTCGACTTTTACTGCGATTCCATGGTTCTTGTCAAAACGGACTATTCCTGCATTGTCTTCGAAGACTGAAAAGCACCAAGGAGGGCTGAGTTCGTCGGTGACTCTTGCTATGTATGTCTTGAAGAGGCTGTCGATTTCTTTTCCTTCAAAGTGGATTTTTCCTTTGAATGTTTTGTGGAAGCAGTGTTCTGACCACGTTTGGCCTATGGTTTGAAGTTCTACGTCGGTGGGGTTTCGTTTCTTTTTCTTGAAGTAGGCGTGCACGTGCTTCATCTCTTGCAGGCTTAGTCCTATGTTTAGCTCTCTGCTTATTCTCAAGAGTTGTTCATCAGTGGCGCCGAGTATGTTGATGTCGAATAGTGGGAAAGGTGTTTTCCTGCACGTGCAGTAGCTTCGGATCATTTTTCTTCCTCGATCGCCACAGCATAATTGTCTTTTGTTGGGTTCGCAAGGAGTCTCTTGCATATTTCGTCAGCTCTTGTGTGTGCTTCTCTTTGGTTTTGTGCTTCGAGAACCAGTGTGTAGATTTTGCTGACGTTTGCGGTTTCGACTTTGTAGCCGAGTTCCTTAAGCAGATGTGCTGTGGTTTCGCCTTCGGGGTCGCTATGGCCAGGCTTTAGGCTTACTTCTATTCTCAGCCGATATTTCATAGCCAAAGGTTGAATTCTCAAGGAATTTAAACGCTTTCATCAGCTAAGAAGCTCAAGACTATTTCAGGACAATTCGCTTGTTTTCATAGCGAACTGTTATTCCATCTGCCTGTTTCACGTTGCCTATTTGTTCAGCGTGGGTTCCACTCTTATGCAAAACGTCTATTGCCTCGTCCTTGCTGGCTTGGTTCACTATTATTGCGAATCCCCAGCCCATATTGAATGTTCTGAACATCTCTTCATCAGTTATCCTGCCCCCGAGTTCTGCGGCAGTCTTCTGTATCAAACCAAAGACTGGTTGCGGGTCGAAATTGTCAAACTCGAAACCTATGTTTTTTGAGAATCTGCATAGGTTGGTGAATTTTGCGTATGCATCACCGGTAATGTGAACTGCTGCCTTAAATTCCACTTTCTTGGCAACCTTAAGCATTGGTTTGACATATATTCTGGTTGGTTCCAAGACTTCATGAACTATTTCTTTGCTCAACCCGTCTGGGGTGTCATGCGGATCGTATCTTCCGCCCCAGCGTTTGAATAGGATTCGTCTTGCAAGCGATATGCCGTTGCTGTGAAGTCCTGAGCTTCTTAATCCTATGATGGCGTCGCCGGGTTTTATGTTTCTTCCACTGATTACTTTTTCATGGGCGACTTTTCCAATTGAGGCTACGACTATGTCAAATCCTTTTCCTTCGGTGAGGCCTTTTATGACTTCAGTTACGTCGCCGATTTCTCCGCTTGGGACAGTGCATTCGGCTTCCAACGCTCCTTTGGCAATGCCTTTCATCAGTTCTCTGATTAGTGTTGGGTCTGAGACTTGTGTGTGGATGTTGTCGGCGACTGCAAGCGGTTTCGCTCCGGAACGTATGATGTCGTTGACTGCCATGGCTACGCCGTCGATTCCTATCGTGTCATATTTTTCAGCCAGCTGTGCAACGAGAACCTTTGTGCCTACGCCTTCGATAACTAGATCTAGGAAGCTTCTCTTGCTTTGAGGGAAAATGTTCCCATAGGGAAGTTGAACAATCCCACCGTATTGACTAAACATGTATGTTTCCTTCAGAAGCTCCAGCGCCTTCTTGGATTCAGCTCTTACCTTTCTGTCAACGCCGGCAAGAGCATACGTGAATTCCTTGGGCAACAAGATCCTCTTCCTCTTGTGATAGGAGATCAGTTCGTTTGGAGATAGAAATAACAGTTTTGTCTACAATCCCTTCAATTGCTCTCGGCCATAAGTCAGGAATGGCTTTCTTGTCGCGTCTTCAACCTTATGGCCATTTTCTGCTGGTCACTCGGCGGCAGCGGACAACCTAAAAGGTTTTATCCTTTTCTGGGACAGATTAAGCTTCATAAGGTTGGGAAAAAATGGAAGAAGAAATTGTCGACTATGCTTTAGAGTATGCACAGGGCAAGAAGATTGAGTACGCTGAAGTCAGAGCGCAAAGTCAGATGGCAGATAGGCTGATGCTGAGAAACGGTGTTTTGGAGGCGTATACTTCTGCTGTTGACAGCGGTTTCTGTGTGCGGATCATGGCGAATGGTGGAATCGGCTTCGCTTCAACTAACAGATGGCTGAAGGAGGACGCGAAAGGAATTGTCGATTTGGCTTTCAAGTACGCTAAAGCTGCGAATAGGAAAGAGAAGCTGGTCTTTACAGAGGAAAAGGGTGTCACGACAAAGTGGGTTGTTGACCAAAAGAAGAAGATAGAGAACGTTTCGCCCGAAGACAGAATATCAGCTTTCGTGGAGATTAACAAAGCCTTGGCTTCGTCTGGAGTGAAAGTTCCTGCAACAATGTCTCAGTGTTCAATCGACTTGATCACCACGTATTTTGTCAATTCAGAGGGTTCGAGAATCTCATCTTTCGTTCCAAAGATTGGCGCCTTTATCTTCATCACGGTCGTTGAGGACGGAAAAACTGAGCAGTCATACAAGCAATTCGGTTACAGCGGCGGGTGGGAAGCATTCGACGAGTGGCATCTCGGGGACAAGATGGTTCATGAAACGAAGGTTCTCAAAGACGTAATAACGAAGGCTAAAACCGTGAAGCCGGGAAACATGGATTTGGTCTGCGGACCTGAGGTCACTGGAATAGCTGCACACGAATCTTGTGGTCACCCAATGGAAGCTGACAGAATCTTGGGACGCGAGATGAGTCAAGCTGGAAGATCCTTCATTTACAAAGGCGGCCAGTACTGGATTGGAACGAGAATAGGCAGTAAGGCGGTCAATGTTGTGGATGATCCTACAATTGAGCATAGCTATGGCTACTATCCATATGATGACGAGGGTGTGAAGGCAAGACGCAGATTTCTGTACAAGGATGGTGTCATCAACGAGTTTCTGCATAACAGGGAATCAGCAGCGAAGCTTGACACGAGAAGCAATGGCTCCTCAAGATCAATCAACTATGACAGAGAAGCTATAGTCAGGATGGCGAACACGTTCGTGCTTCCTGGTGACTCGACTCAGGAGGAGCTAATTGGCGGCGTTAAGTACGGAGTGTACATGAAGTCATTCACCGAATGGAATATTGATGACAAACGTTTCAACCAGCGCTACGTGGGCAGGGAAGCATGGCTGATAGAGGATGGCGAGCTGAAGCATCCTGTTGCAAGGCCAGTCATTGAGACTACTACTTTGAAGTTTTGGACTGCTGTTGACGCTGTATCAAAGAAAATCGAGTTTGACGCAGCTACTTGCGGAAAAGGCGATCCAGGTCAAGGAGTCCCAGTGTACACGGGTGGTCCATGCATCAGATTGAGAGGAGTGTATGTGAAATGAGCGACATACTCAACAAGACTGAAGAGGTCGTCAAGAAAGCTAAGAGCTTGGGCGCAGACGAAGTAGTGGCCAAGACCACTTTCGGCAAGTACCGGCAAGTGCGTTTCAGCAATAATCAGGTTGACATCACGGTTGCTTGGGATGATTATGTTACAGATGTGGCTTTGGCTTGGAAGAAACGGGTCGTAGCGACGCAGATACACAATTTCGTTGATGTCGATGCAAGCATTAAGCGACTGATGGGTTTGGCTAAGGTTTCCAATGAGAATCCAATGTTTGGAGGGTTTGCAAAAGGCAGCTTCCACTATCCAAAGAGCAAGGCGGACAAGAATCTGGAGAGTCTTGAGAGTCCAACAGAATATGTTTTCGAAGCTATAGATGCTGCTGAGAAGGAAGTCGGGTCAAAGGTTGACAGTGGTGGCATACTTTTCACCAAGTATGAGGATGTCTATCTTGTGTCTTCTGAAGGACCAATCGGAACTGACAGCAGATCTGCAGTTGAATTCTCGATAAGGGCGTTCTCAGAGAGGGAAGCTTCAGGCCACGGTGTCGAATGCAGTTCAACGTTGAAGGATTTCAAACCTGCTAGGGCTGGAACAAAGGCTGGTGAAATCGCAAAGCTTGCTAAGAACCCCACCGTTGGCGACGAAGGCGCCTATGATGTTATATTTGATCCTTTGATATTCGGATCATCCCTCGGTGTCTGGGCTAGCATGGTTTCAGCCTTCTCTGTAATGATTCAAATGTCAGTCTTCGTAAACAAACTCGGTCAGAAAGTAGCGCCTGAAATCGTCACGCTAAGAGATAATCCTGCCGCCTATTCCATGTCAAACAGAGTGTTCGATGACGAAGGTGTCCCCACAAAAGAGAACATAATCATTGACCATGGCATTCTTAAAACATACCTCCACAACGCGTCAACCGCCAAAATCTTCAAAACAGAGACAACAGGCAACGCTGGACTGGTCTATCCGAACCCATGGAACGTTGAGATTGATGCAGGAACCATGAAGAAAGACGAGCTTTTCAAAGAGACAAAGAAAGGACTGTACTTGACGAACACGTGGTACACGCGTTTCCAAAACTATGCGAAAGGGGATTTCTCAACAATTCCTAGGGATGGCATATTCTTGATCGAAAAAGGCGAAATCAAACGATCATGGAAAGACCTACGTATAAGCGATAATACTCTGACTATGCTTGGCAACATTGCTGCAATCTCGAAAGAAAGACAACACGTACATTGGTGGGGAGAAGCAGATCCGCCATCACTTAGCCCATACGTTCTAATCAAGAACGTGCATCTAACGAAGTCTAAGTGAGAAAATAACATCTTTTTTTCTTTTTTTTCGCGCAAGACGTAAGACTTATGTTGAATCCTCCATCAAAAGGTATTCTCCGTATGCAATCGTAGTCCAGCTTGGCAGACATCGGCTTCCAAATGCTAGCAATGGTACATTTCCAGTTACTATCAAAGTGAGTTGCGTAGAGTTTGCACAATGGTCAGAAAGAAGTGCAGTATAGAACTTGAGAGAGAAGTAACCTCCCCCGGCACCTATGTCAGCGATTTTTTCTCCTTGTTGGAGCGCTAAGGTCTTCAAAATCCCCTCAGGTTTGTTTTTTGGATTAGCGGCTTCTCTATTGAACATTTTTGCTTTGGAAGCCATCGCTTTTCCTCTCTTGAGTTTGACTAATGGTGCGTTCTTGTGATATAATGATAGCTGCCAAGATTTTCTAAGGAGCACATTAGTCCAAGTGAAGTTAGAATTTGGAAAAGAGGCGTGCTATGATTTGCACGCCCTAGAGTCTCAGATCTTCTGCGACGCGTCTGCCAAGCTCCGAATCAGCTTCACCAAAGTTCTGGAGCATACGTTTCTGAATAGATTTGTCCGCATGGCCTAGCGAATCCACGATGTTGCCAACTAGGTGGTCCTTATCCATTTTGCTTAGTGACCGGTAACGTTCACCCGCTTGCTTGAAGTCGTTTGCCATACTGATTTTTCTACGCCCGATGTCTGCGTCAAGATGCTCGTGAGTCTCGCATGCAGGCGGAGCTTTATGTGACATTCCGTCTGCCAAGGTGTTGGGTTCGTAGTTGACTGTTCCTCCTCCGTAGGGCGCATATTGCATGGCACCGTCGCGCTGGTTATTGTTGGCCTGTGTCTGTGGTCGATTAATCGGTAGTTGCAGATAATTGGTCCCCAAGCGGTGCCTCTGCGTATCTGCGTAAGAGAATATTCGGCCCTGCAAGAGCTTGTCAGCAGAGAAATCGATGCCTGGAACAATAGAGGCAGGGCAGAATGCCGCTTGCTCTGTTTCAGCAAAGAAGTTCTCGGGATTGCGGTTCAACACCATCTTGCCCACTGGCATTAGTGGGAACTTGTCTTCCGGCCATGTCTTTGTGGCGTCAAGAGGGTCGAAGTCCTGCTTCAACTCGTCAGCGATATTCATGATTTGAACGTACAACTCATATTCTACCGTCTTTCCTGAAGCGATAGTCTCATGCAGGTCGCGAGTGGCAATGTCAGGATCCTCACCGGCCAGACGAGTAGACTCGTGTCGGTCGATAGTCTCGATTCCTGCTTTTGGCTTCCAATGATACTTGACGTAGACTGCTTTGCCCTTGGCATTCACCCACTTGTACGTGTTGACGCCAAAGCCTTCCATTTTCCTGTAACTCTTCACTGTGCCTCGATCTGAAAAGAGCCACGTGATCATGTGAGTTGATTCAGGAGTAAGTGAAATGAAGTCCCAGAAGCGACTATTCGCGGACGAGCTTGTGGGATAACCGGTATCAGGCGCAGGCTTGAAAGCGTGTACCATGTCAGGGAACTTGATGGCGTCTCGAATGAAGAAGACTGGCAGGTTATTGCCTACGAGATCATAGTTGCCGTCTTCGGTGTAGAACTTCACTGCAAAGCCCCTTGGGTCACGAGCCGTATCCGCCGACCCTCTTGCCCCCACGACTGTAGAGAATCGGACGAACACGGGCGTCTTCTTCTTCGGGTCTTGAAGGAATTTCGCACAGGTATATTTTGCCATGCTCTTGTACACTTGGAAATAGCCATGCGCGCCAGCACCTTTCGCGTGGACCACACGCTCGGGGATGCGCTCACGGTCAAAGTGTGCAAGTTTCTCAATCAGGTGCACATCCTGCAGCAACACAGGACCGCGTTCACCTGCAGTCAGTGAATTCTGGTTATCAGAGACTGGAACACCCTGATTCGTTGTGAGATGTTTCTCTTTCATAACGTTCACCTCCTCTTTTCTCATTTTGCAGCGTATTTGCATGTTAGGGAGTTAAAGGTTTATTTAAGACTTATTATTATCTAATAAAAGGTATGAGTCGTTCTCAGAAATCAGACGCACTGATAATCGATACTCTCCGAAAGAACGGATACAAGGCTACTACCCAAAGGATAGCAATCTGTCGATTTGCCCTCCATAGCCGAGATCATCCGACCGCGCAGAGAATCTACAACGAAGTCAGAAAGATGCATCCAACAGTAAGCCTTGCGACAGTCTACAAGACGCTTCAAATCCTGACGGAACACGGCCTAGTCCAAGAACTTGATCTGCCTCAAAGCCAGGCAAGATTCGATTCTTACGTAGGGCTTCATATCAACTTGGTCTGCATGCAGTGTGGCAACATCCAGGATTTTGATGATAAAACTGCTCAAGAAATGGTTGAGAGTGTGACGGCAAAAGCACAATTCACGCGGACAGGGCAACGCTTAGACATTTACGGTATGTGCAAGACATGCCAGGACAGGACCAAATAGGCTTGCATATATGCTTCATTAACAAGTGCTTCTCGCCTTATCAAGCAATTCTTTTTTCAAGTATCTTAGTGGATAAGGCCAGCAATACGATGGCAAGCAGAGTCAACGCAACAATGTCTAGACTGTAAGTGTAGGTGACTGCTGGCTCAGCAATGGAACTTCTCAATGCTTCGACAGAGTATGTGAGAGGCAGGAAACGGGCAACGACCTGCAATTGAGAAGGCAAGGTCTCCAAGGCCGTGAAGGTTCCTGAAGTAGGTCTGGTCTGTCCCGTTAACATCCGTATCGTTGTAGTCTTGCCTGCGCCGTTCGGCCCCAGGAACCCAAAGATTTCGCCTTGTTCAACTTGAAAGTTTACGTGATTTACTGCCAAAAGATCATCGTAACATTTCGTCAGATTTAATGCTTCTATTGCACTACCCATGTTTTGTCACTCCACCAATTTTCAACCTAGAAATGGGGTAATGAAGATGTTTGCTGATCCATTGTTTGAGACCGTCGATTCCTCCGCCAACTTTCATGATCGTTTATCACGCGCCACCCTAAGCTTCAGGCTTGGATGTTTTTCAACTTTGCATTTCTTTGATCTTCTCTTCCACTGCCTTGAGCTCATTCTTCAGCTCGTCTGCATAGCTCTTCAGCTTCTCCATCTTTTCGGCTTTCGTTAAGAACCGTCTTCTGTAATCGTGTCCCTCTCCATGCATGCCGCATCCACAGTGGTCTTCATGTCTCCGATGATGCCCTCCACAACCACAGTCTTCGTCCATCTGTTATCACCTCTATTCCTAGCACTATTAGAAGTAAAGTATTTATGCTATCAAGTTTATAGTGAGATAGTTGCTATGTGGAAGGAAAGTGACGGGCATGCAGAACAAGAATGACGTAGTTTGTTTTTGTCCGCTTGAAGGAATAATAGACGTGATAAGCAAGAAATGGGCCCTTCTGATCATCAATGCAATAGGGAACTACGGCAGCCTCAGATTCAACAAACTCATGGAAGAACTGCACGGCATAAGCCCCAAGACACTTGCAGACACGCTAAAACAGCTTCAAAAGGAAGAGCTACTTAAGAGAGAATCATTTGCCGAAATCCCGCCTCGTGTCGAATACTCATTGACAAAAGATGGAGAAGGGCTCAGAGAAGCCGTGATCCCGATCCTAAAATGGGCTGCCACTAGGCAATGCTCAAAAAAGAAATGTTCAGCAACCTACAACAAAATCCCCGCACACAGAATACGAGACAGAGCCGCTCCAGAAAAGGACCACAGTGATTGACGACAAACAACTTCACTGCTTCTGCCAAGATCCTAACAATGACTCTAATTTGGCATTCTTAGCAATGTTGACGAGAATGTTAATCCTGACAAAAGCTATTGCGCGCACCCAACTATGGTTTTATATGTTGATAATAGCCAGCAACTTCTATCGAGTTCATGCCAGTACCTTTGGTTCTTTCCACTCTTCCCTGAGAATACTATAGATACAGTCATCTCTATGTTCTCCCCAACAATAGTATGTTTTTCTGAGAATGCCTTCTCTTGTGAACCCAGCCTTCTCAAGAGCTTTCCATGACGCAAGATTTTCTAGGTCAGCCTTCGCTTGAATCCTGACTATGTGCTTTGAAAGGAATAGATAGTCAGCCAATATCTTGATGGCTTCACTGGCATAGCCCTTTCTTCGTTCAGTTGGCACAATGAAATATCCGAGCTCTATCTCTCCTGCCGCCAAGAAGTGAGCTATGTAGCCGATTTTTGCTCCATCTTTCTTCTCCACAAAAAACCGCTGAGCATCCTTGAGATTGTCACAAGTTCTTTCCAAATCAGTCCTTGTCTCTTGTCTGAGAGGTTCAAATCTGCCCATAAACTCTGGATTGTTATCCCATTCACGTAGCACTGGCAGATCTTCCTTCTCCATTATCCTCAAATTCACGTTCTTTCCTTCAAGCAATTGTCAGCACCATTCACTGTGTCTTCTTGCTTCAGTTCTTATAACTTATGGAAGAAATCCTATGCATGTTAAGTAGGTTAGGACCGTTGTGAGAAGAAAATTCCAAGCATAGAAATCTCACGTTACCAAGCCAACAAGAAAAGAGAGAAGGGAAACTTTGCTATTTTCGTTTTCTGAACAGCTTGATTCCATTTATTCTTTGATATTCTTGGATGGTACACAAACCTTAAGTTCCCATGAGGATATAGGGACTGGTACACAAATAGAGGAAGGAAAATGACCAAAGTCAAATGTCTCAAATGTGAATCTGAAGGATACTTACTTGTTAAACAAACTGTCTCAAAGGGCATCAGATATCAATACTGGTATGTGAAACATCTTGTTGATGGCAAGATTAAATGGTGCTACATTGGAAAGACTTTACCAGCAGAATATCAGAAACTTGAACCTGTTAGAGAAAGTACACAAACTGGTACACAAAACATGGTTGGATCAAATAGGCTTAAATTAGCTTTTGTTAACGGAAATATGGGCGGTCGTAGTCTAGCTTGGTTAGGACATCGGCTTCCCAAGCCGACAACCCGGGTTCAAATCCCGGTGACCGCACTTAGAAGCTTCTTTCTGTAAAGAAAATTCACTAAGACTAGTACGTCGTTTGACATGATTTTCGGATTTCTCAACTCTTAGCAGCGCGCTCTTTTCCACACATGCCTAAGGCGCATCTTTTAATAGAGCTTCCGAGAACCAGATGAACATGTCTCAATATTCGCCGGTGTCCTCATACTCGGATTTTGAGAGAAGAACTCAGCAATACCATAGCAATCTTAACCCCGGGGATACGCTGGCTTACGGGTGGATCTACAAAAATATCCATATCACAAAACGCTTCGATTTATCGAAACTCGAAGGAATGATGCTGGTCGTGGAAGGCTACTTGGCCAACTGGGGAGGAATGAGACGATGGCTGCTTTGGAATACAGAAGAAGGATCCGCCTCATCTAAAGATATTGCTCACAACCTTCTGGATGTCCTAGAGAACAACAGGCAAAAGCTGAAGCGGCTTAATGAATTGGTTCTCTTCAAAGACCTGCAGAATGCCGAGAATGACTTGAAAGAGGTTTTTGACAGTATATCCAGAACAGAGATTAAACACAAGGGCAAGTCGTACAAACTCGGTGTTGTCGGAGCTGGAAAACTGATGCATATGCTTTTGCCGAAGCTGTGCATAATATGGGACAATAAATACGTTCTCGATAAGAAATTCAATAGTCAACGTTTTCCGAAAACCAGTGACGGATATTGCATGTATCTTGAAAGGAAAAGAGAAGAACTCAACAATGTGATAAGAAGCGCACCATCTGGCTTTGGGCAAAGAGCAAGTCCAAACCAAATAATCAACAAAATCGAGGAGCAACATTCGAGGTTTCTTTCAAACAAAGGGTTCAAAGATATTGAAGAACCCATCACGAAGCTCTTGGACGAGTGCAATGCTGAATAGCACGAACTCCTACGATTTTCAAAATTCCAACTCGTCTCTTGAGGTTAGAAACCAACGTGCGAAAGTGTTAACATCTGTCTCAGTTTCCTTTGTTGAATATGCATGGCTATAACGACAAAGAATTCGTCCTATCAAAGAAAGGTGTCAGAGTCTACCTGAAACCGGAGTTACACCCGGCATTGAAAGGTATCGATATTTCGCACCAAGACTTCAGAAGGAAGTCGAGAGAGGTCTTCGGCAAGAGGCATCCAGATGTGTGCGGCCTTCCGAAGGTTTGCTCTGAAAACAGTGAGGATGCTCTCACTTGGGCGCGTTTCAGTCCTATACTATCGATGCCTACAAAAGAGAAGGAGCGTGTGCTGCAGAGTTTTCTTGAAACTGCGTTGAAGCGTCAACTTGATGCAGATTTGGTTGGGACTCTCGGTAGGGCGGAGTTACTGTTTTGGAGAGGAAAGAAAGAAAAACCTTTCTACAGTCCTCCCCAGACTCTAAAGTACAAGGAAGCGAACACGGAAGTGGATCTAACCATTATGCTCGAGAAATCTGTCATCTTTGTGGAAGCGAAGTATCATTCAGAAATTTCGATGAATACGACTTACTGCAAGGACAGAGACCAAGTTATTAGGAACATCGATGTTGGAACCTATTATGCTTGGAACAGACGCTTAGAATTCTATTTCTTGCTTCTTACAACTTCCGAGACCGGAAAGTCTGTTGACAAATTGAACTATTACCGGAAGAATCCGGGAATCATTGGGAAAAAGCTTCCGCATAGAACTGATATTTCCGCAAACTCGGGCAGGATCGCGGAGGGTTTGGGCTGGACAACGTGGGACAAATCAAGGCGTTAGATGATCGCATTAAAAAGCCAATCTATCCGATACAGAATGCCAGCAAATACGGCGTTCTAAAATTCTTCTTTCACAAGATCCTAGCGACGACAAGATCTGCACGTATTTCTTCTAGCGAGCGTCTTTCTGTTGCTGTTACGTTACCATTTAATTGTCGCTTCCGCAACAGCAAATAAGAGGATGAGAAAGAAACACACTAGTGGATGTTTATGTCTGCAACGATTAAGAGACTGCTCATCTCGGATCGTGATGACATAATGGAGATATCTCGGCACATTTGGGATGGACATGACTATCTTCCATCGGTGGCTGACGAGTGGTTGAATGATCCAAACTGCCACTTCTACGGCTCCGAAATGAACGGTCACGTTGTGGCTGTAGGCAACCTGCGACTCGTAGAAAACGGCCAAACTGGCTGGATGGAAGGACTAAGAGTTCACCCTGACTACAGGGGCAAAGGACTTGCAAAAGAGCTTACACGCTACTTGGTTGAAAAAGCTGAATCCTTCGGTCTTCAACGGCTTCGCTACACGACCGCTAACAGAAATTCTGCCTCTCTAAAGCTTGCCAAAATGGCTGGGTTTTCAAGAGTCTTCACATTGGCCGTCTTCTGGCACCTTAACCCCAAAACTGTACCCCACAGTGAAGACTATCCTTCAATAAGAAAGGTAAGTCCAGCCAGAACGCACAATCTACTGCAAACGAATCCTAGCATCGTTTTTCACGAAATCTTGGTCTATGATTGGAAGGCTCTAGACAACACTCTTCAGAACCTTGAAGAAATCGGCAAGACCCACAAGTTCTACATTGCCACGAAAAAAGGGAAAGCCGACTCATTATCATTTGGTTATCCCAGACGTGAATCCACTCAAGCATGGTGGAGTACAACAGTGTACGCTACCGACTTAGAAGGACTAGCGTCTCAACTGGCTCACAACCAGGTAGTAGCATCCAAGCAAGGCATCAAGTCGATTGTCTGCACGTTCGAAACCAAGTTCGAGAAGGCTCTGCGAGCCAGCGTAGGCTGGGAAACTGGGGAACACTGGGGGATTCGCTTGGTTTTGCTTGAGAAACGTATGCGTTCGTAGGGTGACGTGCATCTGTCATTCACTGAAAACGCGAGTTAAGGTAGATTCGTTAATATAGCATGGTTAGTCACGAAATGTGACTACAACATGTGCGTCGCCTTTTATGCTAACCAAATCGTTTCCTTTTGCGGGGACTGGAAATGACTTCCCTAGCCAATGAAGAGTCATAGGGCCACGTTTAGATTGAAGTGGCCAGCGAACTGGTCACTTCTTCCCCGAACATTGAAATTGAGTGTCCAGTCCTCTAATCACAAGAGAAGGAGAAAACTATGCCGTTCCTCGGAACCCTCAAGCAGGAATTCTCGTTCATTAAAGGTAACTATGCAGTTTTGATAGCAAGCTGGATAATGATAGATTTCGCCAGCGAACTGCCCGCCACCTACTACGGGCTTTACGTGCTTAAGCTTGGCGCCACTACAACCATTCTAGGTATCATAGGTCTCTCCCAATTCCTAGCGTTGGCTTCGATGCAGTTTCCGGGTGGCTACTTGGCGGATAAGTATGGAAGAAAGTGGCTTATCTCAACAATGACCTTCGGCGTCGCCCTGAGCTTCATACTTTACGCAGTTGCACCTTCATGGCCCTTCATACTCGTCGGAGCAGTCCTAATGGCCACGTTTAACTCGACTTATCAGCCAGCTTTGAACGCAATGATTTCGGACTCGTTGCCCGCCAAGAGAAGAGGAATGGGATTCAGCATAGTCATGCTCATAGCAAGCGCCTCCACAACACCAAGCCCAGCCGTCGCTGGTGTACTACGCGCTTACTTCGGCCTGGTCGATGGCATGAGAATAGGTTACGGCATCGTCGTAGCTCTCTTCTTGGCTGCGGCATTTCTCAGACTATTTCTCTTGAAAGAAACAGTCGTGAACGCTTCTAGACCACGCTTGCACGAGATAATCCAAAGCTACCCGACAGCGCTGAAAGAAAGCTTCGCCGTATGGAAAAAAGTGCCCAAATCCATGCTTTACCTGTTCCTATCATTCTCCATAGCCACGTTTGGATTCTCGTCCACGAATCTCTTCGTAGTTATCTACGCCACGAGAGTACTCCTTATAGACGAGATACTGTGGGCCTTCATCATCGCAATAATACCCATAACCACAATAATCTTTGCCATACCAGTCGGCAAGTCAGTGGATAAATTCAGAAGAAAGATACCTCTTCTTGTCTCAATGCTGATATTCGGGCTGGCAATATGGATCTTCATATATGGAGACTTGACGAAAATCATAGTTTCTCTGATCCTCTTGGGCGCAGGTTCGGTAATGATGAACGCGTCTTTTGGAGCACTTCAAGCAGATTTGACGCCGAAAGAGCAACGTGGAAAAGTAAGCGGCTTTACCAACTTCGCCAACTACATAATCATGGCTTTGGGTAGCGCACTGGGCGGATTTCTGTATGAGCATGTGTCTCCTCAGGCTCCATTCATGATGGCTATCGTAGCAGTATTGCCTTCGTTTCTGCTGACACTGGTGCTGGTAAAAGAACCGAAAGAAAAAGAAGAATAGCCCACGTTGCTCCTAGGCTGCTTCACTGAGAACGAAACTCAACCATGGAGAACAATGGTTTCCTAGAGAGTGCGCAACTCTTATTAGTTGAGAATGTTGCTACTCGAATACTGTTGTAACTGGTGATTTAATGAGCACTGGACAAGGCGAAAATGCTTATCCTCAAAAAGAAGCTGTCTCATCTTTTTCGAGGTTTCTGACTAGAATCGGCGGAGCATTCTTGGCGCCAGACGCTACATTCAAACAGATCATTGCAGATAGGATAAGCTTCTGGGAACCTTTCCTCCTTGTGCTTCTGATAATCGGAGTTCAAATGGCTGTTATTGCTTCGTTTTCTTACAGAATAGTTGCTGCCCTCGCAGACTCGTTCGGTTCGTTAGGTGGTGGCATCGGACTCGGCTTCTTCAATGCCGTCATGATCGTCGTGTTTTTTGTTGCGATCGTATGTGCTTTGCTGGTTTGGTTTATTGCCGCTGGAATCGCTCACATCAGCGCCAGATACATCTTTAGAGGTCGAGGCTCCTTCGTTCAATTGTTCAAGCTCTACGGCTACTCAATCATTCCTTGCTCACTGCAACTGTTGGGAACTGTCCTCTTGGGTCTGAGTTGGGTTCTATTTCCCGTATTCGTTTTCTTAGACGTCGTCACAGTTTTCTGGGTCATGCTCTTGGCGACTGTTGCTGTGAAGCAGAACTACAACATTGACACTGGTAAAGCTTTCATCTCATCATTCATATGCCCCATGCTGATCTGCCTGATAATAGCCGGGCTCTCTTGGATTTGGATGTGGCTTATAATGAACTCGTTTTCAGGAGGTTTCGTCTAAGATGATAGCTGCTAGGCCAATCCTAGGCGGAGTATTCATAGCCATCTTAGTGTTCGGAGCCGTCTACGCGATAGCGTCACCAATACTGCAACCCATCAGATTTCCCCGCATCAACGTTCCTTGGTTAGGCACTGGACAAGACAACATCGTGGATCGGTACAGCCTATTCAAAGGCACAAACGTCTCAAGCTCAATCACGTTTGTTACGCTAAACCTGACTGTGCAGATTGGCATGTTGAACGTAGTCTTCTTGGATGATCCCAACTTGGTTTGTGACGTAAGCTTCGGACGCTTAGCCAATGCGTCTGCGCTTCAAGCCGCCTTTGCAGAATCGGCTGCAAACCAGTCCTCACAAGTCAATCTGTCTGGCGAAACCGGTGCAATTAACCTCACTCTTGGAAACGCCTACCAATACAGCGGAAGCATTGACTTGCGCATTGGTGGCATAGTGATGGAGCTGGGACAGAACACCAACATCAACAAACTGGCTGTCTCCATCAGATATCTTGGTGGGGTGCTTCTCAGAGTCAAGAGTGGTGCTTCGTTCGAGCAACTGGATTTGAACATGGATATAGGAGGACTGCAACTAGAGGTTGACGCTACCAGCCTGAAAAGTGTCTGCAGACTAAACACCAACATCAGCATAGGTGGGTTCACGATGGGAGCTCAAGTTGACACAACCAGAGTCGGCGTCAGCCTAAACGCTGCTGTCGACATTGGAGGACTCACAGTTACAAGCGGAGGCTTCGAAGGATCAATCACGTCAAGAAACGTTTCCGTCAGAACCCACGGATATGACTCCACGTCAGAAAGACTGGATGTCAATGCCACCATCGGATTAGGCGGGGGAGCATTGCAGAGCAGCATAACCTCAAGCAACTTTCAGTACAGTGTCTAGCTAAACAAAACGGCTTATCATTCAATCGGCATCCAGCTTCTCTCTCCACCAAATGAACGATTTGACCAGAGTGCGCCAATAAACCATGAAATAATCTGGGGACAGTGCATGGCTGGAAGTCTTATAACGACTGAGAATGGATATGCGCGCTTGTGATAATCATTGACCACGAACACTGCGCGTGTCATCTCTCCAGCAATCGCACGACGTTTGGTCATCATGCGTCAGCATCTGGCTGGCCCACGCCCATCTGTCGACTCTGAGGGCATCATGAGTGTAATGCGTGATCTGGGTTACTTGCAGATTGATCCGATGAGAATAGTAGCGCCTAGTCACCTCTTGGTGCTATGGAGTCGCCTGGGGCCATTCGAACCATCGATTCTTGATGCACTTCTCTGGAAAGATCGGCTGCTCTTTGAAGACTGGGCGCAGGCAGCCTCAATCGTACTCACCGAAGATTATCCGATTTTCAGCGCTCTGAAACGCGGCTTCGCAACAAGCGATTCGCCTTGGGCCAACAAGATCCGCAGTTGGATGGAGAAGAACAAGAGCTTCAGCGCCTACATTCTGACGCGGCTGGCTCGGAGTGGTCCACTGCTCTCAAGTCAGTTTGAGGACAAGTCAGCAGAAGACTGGAGTTCCACGGGTTGGACTGCTGGGCGAAACGTTGACATGATGCTAACCTTTCTGAAAGCTCAAGGCAAGATCATGATAGCTGGACGTAACAAGGGTCAGAGACTATGGGATTTGACTGAACACTTCTTGCCTAGCTGGGTTTCTAGGGAGAAATTGTCTGACGATAAGATTGTTCACCATGCGGTCGAGAAGTCGCTGAGGGCTCTCGGAGTTGCACGTGCTGAGCACATCAAGCGTCATTATATTCGCGGCTGTTACGGTGGACTTGAAGGCGCGTTGACTGAATTGGAATCTGAAGGTCAAATTGTGAAGATGGAAATCCGCGAAGGGCAAGCGTCATGGCGGGGTACATGGTACGTTCATGCTGACGACTTGTCTCTGGTGGATCGGCTGGAGACTGGCGATTGGGAGCCACGCACATCGTTGCTTTCTCCTTTCGACAATCTGATTTCTGATAGACTACGTGCCGAGCAGCTCTTCTGCTTCAGTTATCGTTTTGAGGTTTACGTTCCGAAACTTCAGCGCAAGTATGGTTGCTACGTGATGCCGATTCTGCATGGTGATCGTTTCATTGGCCGCATTGATCCCGTGATGGATCGGAAAAATGGCATATTGACTATTAAGGCCGTATGCGCTGAGCCAGATGCGCCAAAATCAAATGAGGCAGTTCAAGCTATTGCCAATGCAATTGAGGAATTAAGGGCGTTTCTAGGAGCAAAAGAAATCCAATACGGTTCACGAGTACCTGCAGTCTGGAAAAGCATTCTGGTTTAAGTGCCAGTGCGCGATCGCATTTAATGGAAACGTAATAGTCTACTAGGAGGCTTAGTGTTTCGTTTAACAGTTACAAGAGACTGCACGAGCAGAAAAGCGACTAGAAAACTTCTATCCAGATTCCATCCGGGTCCTCTATGTAGGCCCATCGGCCGCCGCCTGCTTTCATTTTCAGAAGAGTTCGGTATCCTGCTCGCCGAGTCTCTTCCAGAGTCTTGTCGAAGTCTTCGACTTTGAAGGCCAAATGATCCAATCCTTCACCCACAGAGTATTTAGTGTTATAGGGGCTGCCTTCTTCGTAGTAGTTTAGTTCTAGGACGAAGCTGTCTTTTTCGCTTTGCAGGCTCACAGTTTCTCCTTTGGTTTGCTCAATCTTGCCTTTGCCTGTGACCTGCATTCCAAGCAGCTTTGTGTAGAAATCGATGGATTTCTGTAGATTCGTAACTCTTATCCCAACATATGTAAACTTGGCCTTCATGATTATCATTTACCCGAATATTGGCACGCTCATATATGGCTATCTGATCCACATTTTTGCTCTCTCACGCGAATCCTCTTTCTCCTTGACCGAACACCTTCGCAGCCTCATTTTCTTGATCACTGTGTGTGTTTCATATTAAGCGACTTCATCAATCAGTTTCTTCACTCTTTTCTCGATTTCGTCTCGTATTTCTCTGACTTTCTCTATTGGCTTACCCTTTGGGTCTTCAAGGTTCCACTCTGTCATCTTGTTAAACATCGGGGCTGGACAGAATCCTTGTGCACTGCAGCCCATCACAATTACCACATTTGCATCTTGAACCATTTTCCCCGTGATCAGTTTTGGCTTATTCTTTGACAGGTCGATTCCTTTTTCTTGCATGGCTTTGACAACATCGGAATTGACTTCGTTTGGCGGCATCGTGCCAGCGCTTAGAGCCTCAACTTCGCCATCACCATATTTTCTTGCAAAGGCCTCAGCCATTTGGCTTCTGCCAGCATTCTCGACGCAAACAAACAGGATTTTCTTCACAGCTTCCACTTCAGACAGAAGCGCAAGAGTTTCTTAGGTTAAAAAAGGTTACAGTAGCTTCCTCGATTGTCTGCGTTACATCCATTAACATGTCATGTGCCTCCGCGACCAGTCATCATCTTTTCGTTTTGCACTGTATCGATTCCTTGTGCAGTACTTAATTTCCGACTTCAGAGATAGATGATCGATATTGATCTTTCTGGTTTTCACGAAGCGATATTCTTTGGCTGTTTCTTCGAAGCTTGTTTCCACGATGATTGACCTGCCCGCGTACGTTCTACTGTTGACTCCGCTCTTCTTGAGATATTGCGTCTTGAAGCTCTTTCTCTTCAAAACTTGCTGAAAGCTTGATCTTCCCGTTGATGACGATTCCCATTTCTTGAACTCCGTACCTAGAAGCTTCTGATGATTTGTTCGACTTCATTTGGACTTCTGTCACGTCCTTAAACCTTGATGTTACACGTCCGATTTTTTCCATGAAGGGTGCGAAGTTACATACACACGAACCTAAAGGGACAAAAACCTCGATCTTCACCTTGCCTTTCTTCATACTTACCATCCTCCAAGTGCATAGACAATAATCGCAATGCCAGCTGCGACAAAAACTATTCCAAAGA
>JALHSQ010000227.1 GCA_022865885.1 Candidatus Bathyarchaeota archaeon
GTGCGAATTGAAGTGTTACGTCTTGCGTCTGCTCTGCGGAGTCTAGGCCCCTTAGATATGGAAGTGACCCTTAAAACGTTGTTTTCTATGGGTCTTATGGGGTTGTTGTTCTAAACGTTTCGCCTATCTATCCAAGAATAGACGGGTCAAGGTTGCTTAAAAAGAGTAGTAGAAGACGATACTGGTGCGTTATTGGACATGGTATAAGAATTTATGGTTTTTGGATTCTGTTCGATTAAGGTACATGGCTTGCCTCTTTGATATAAGGGCGATATAGAAACGGATACTCACGTGTTTTAATTCATATTTTGCCTTCAGAAGACACAAAAACATATTAGGGGTCTTCAGTAGTGTAATAGTGGAGAAAGATGGCCAGCGGAAGTACTCGAATTTCTAAGAGAAAAGACCAATTGGATAAAGCAGAGAATATTGGTCTCATTGAAATGTTTGCACAAATGATGGAGGCATATAGCAAGTTTTCTGAAAGCTTGGGGAAAATCCAAAAAACACATGAAGAAGCTTATAAGAACATGTTTTCTTTTGCAACATTAGAACAACTTCCGAACATGATGACTAAAATGATGGAAGAGGCACCACCCGAGTTAAGTAGACTCGTTATCGGTATATTCTCTAAGATGACAGTATTTCTTCCCAGAATAACTAAAATCATGGAATTATCCGCCGATGATAAAATCAAACTGGGAGAAAACTTGAAGTCTTTGGCCAAAGACTTTGAGAAGTTGTTGGAATGGATTAAGAAGGAGGAGGAGTAATATGTGGGAGATTGAACATCTTGATCTGCCATTCTTCAAGGCAAAAGACGCGTTGACAATGTGTTGGACTACGTTTGTTGAAAATTTCAAGAATCCATACATATTTCTTATCGAAAGGATACAACTTGTTTTAGACAACATGCGTCTAACTTCAACAGAAGTTTTTGATGTTGAGATGAGTTGGGAAGAGATTAGACAAGGAAAAGCAAAGAAATTCACAAATGTCGATGAACTCTTGAAAGAACTAAAAAGCTGACATGAGGTCGCTAAATTGTCTTGGTCAATAATCCGTACAAGTAGATTTAAGAAGGGTTATAAAGACAAAATACCAGAACTACGCGCCAGAGTTGATGGAGCAATCAAGTTGTTGGTTAGTTGTAACGACCCTAGAGATCATGGTAGCAGAAAATACGGAACCTTGGATAAATGCTATGGCCATGACATCGACTTCAGTCACAGACTTCTTTATGCGGTAGATTTGGCTAAGAAAGAACTATACTTGCTTAGAGTGTGCTCTCACAAAGAAGCCTATGGCTCATCTTGAACATTGTCTAGCATTTCTGAGGCACTATGGTTCTAGGTCTCTGATATTGACGATGTACCTTAATCGAACATAATCGGTTTTTGCAATTTGTATCTTAACATGTACGCTACGCTATGTTCTATCCCCAAATCCACCAGATGGAATGATTGGGCGTATACTCATACGCTATTACAAGAATAATCTGAATACCAACAATATAGAAACTTGATCCGTCCTCATAAATAGTTGTAACGTTGTATTGTCTGGCGATGGAGATGAAGGATGTAACATCTACTATAGGCACTGCACCAGCAGATTTTATAACGGCTGAAATGTCTATCCCAGAAACATTATTACTAATCTCGTAACCTAATGACTCGAAGTCACTTCTGGTTTGATTGAACGCATTGAGCTTATTGATGTAAGCATACGCAAATCCGCCGAGAATGGCAATGGCTATTAAGCAAGTAACAATAACTCTAAACTTGTTCATTTTTCAAACTACCTTCGTTAGAGTTTTTGGCTGTTAGAGTTTTCCCATTTTTAAGATTCAAAATCTCTGAAACTTTGCGTAGTCTTTGCTGCTGTTTCAATCTTTGACTTGATTTCTTCCTCCCATTCTTCCGAGGTCAAGACTCCTTTTTTTTCTAGGACATCTACGAGAGCAGAGAGCATATGGTCTAGTATGCTGATTTCCGTGGCTAGTTCCTTAATACGGTCTTTCTTGCGTTTACTCATTCTTCTTCCCTCTTTGCTAAGTATCCCTTTTCACTTAGGAAACTTATCACCATAGTGCGAACAACCTCAGAATCACTCTCGCCAAGTTTTCCTTTCAAGTCATGCACTTGATTGAATATGCCTTCCGGAAGACTTACAAGAACTTTCTTCATTGTACCGTCACCTCAATCTGCTCGCGTTGTCGCTCTTCCTTCTTAGCCATGCTCTTAGTTGCATCCTTCACTAAGTTGTACCAGTCATTCCTTACATTTAATCCAGAAGCTTGTGCAGGGGTCATCTTGATAGTCTGGTGCTTTCTAACATAGTTATAGTGCACGACCCAGCCTTCTAATAGCGTTCTGACGGTTTCTTCGCCTTTCAAACCTCTTGTTGGCTTTAGACGATCTTTGAGCGTACTGTGCAGTCTTTCCACGGAGTTCTGATTGTGTACTGATCGTATTCCAACGCTTCTTATCAATTCTGGCCTTGTGTCTTTTCTCATTGTATAGAATACTCTGTTGTATCCATCAACATAAGCAGGTAATCCGTCACAATATATTGAGGTTGGCTTTCTCTTAGCTACTCTGATGCTTTTCTCGAAAAGAGAAATCACGTCTTCGGTTGTTCTAGAACCTGATAGATGACCTGCTACTAGGAACTTTGTTTGTTGGTCTATGATTTCCCAGAACCACTTCTGAACGCCCTTACACTTGATAGCCGTCTCATCAACATGGTAAATGCCTAATAGATGAGGTCTGAGAGTTTCAACATACTGAGAAACCAGAGCAGAGTATTTCAAAATCCAACGCAAAACAGTAACGTGGTCAACATGAACACCATAGAGTTTCTCAATCTGAGTCTGGATTCTCCTCGTGCTTAACCCTTCAAAATAGAAGTCTATGCTTGAAGAAATGATGTGGCTCTCGGTTCTCATCTTCGGAAACTCTGAACCTTCGATAAACTTGTGACCGCAATCCTTGCAGAGGTATCTTTGCTTATTGCCAACTTCCATGCTTCACAACTTTCTCAGAGTCACAGTATTTGCAGTTCGTTTCTATTACGCTCCTATACATATCCTATAAGCCATCTATACTATATAAACTTATCGCGTAGTTCTGTAAAGTTCAGTCTAATTCCTCTATTTTGTGACTACGTAACTCATCTCGCAATGGAATGCCTATTTCAGCAACCATCGAAAAAACAGTAGCGACTACGATGCCAATGTATGTCCCAAAGTCAAACGGTTTTTCCATGTAGACTAATGTAACGATTGCCAGAACGATTGCAGTGAAAATGAATTCATATTTGTAGGAACGAGGGATTTGCCGAAGAATACGTCTTGTGATTTCAATTCTGGAAACAGTCGGAGCTTCTCCTAACTTCTTAACAACCTTCGACACAGGGTCATCCAGAATTGTGAGAGGTATTAGACTTAGCAACACATCTTTACTGCCAAGTCTCTCATCGATGTCATTTCGCATTGAAATCAATCTCTGAGTAGCTTGTGAGGAAGGGAAGATTGCATAATTATTCTGGCGAAAAGCTGTCAATGCAATTGCACATTTATTTTCATCATCTCCCAAATGTCCAATCGCAAGAATGACATGGTTACCAGCATCATCGACTCGATGCCTCATTATCCAC
>JALHSQ010000228.1 GCA_022865885.1 Candidatus Bathyarchaeota archaeon
GTCAAATCTGGACTTACACGGCTGGTGACTGGGTTACTGCTGTCTCTGTCTCCTCAGAAGGAAAATATGCCGCTGCTGGCTCTTGGGATAACACACTGTACTTCTTCAATAAATCGGGCAGCCTTCTTTGGAACCAAACGCTTGAAAACAATGTCGATGCGGTCTCAGTTTCTCCCGAGGGCGAATACGTCGCAGCTGGCTGTCCAACAGTAGAAGATTTGTCCTTATTCGCCAATAATGGAAGTCTTCTGCTAAAAAGACCATTTTACATTAGCATAAAGGCCGTTTCAGTATCAGCCAACGCTAATCGAATAGCTGTTGGTGACCTTGAAAAGGTCACGGTTATAGATAAAATGGCAAACATAATGTGTGAACGACAGATCGATACTTCTATAGAGGATGTTGCAATTACCGCTGATGGGAAGTACGTCGCTTCTGGGTGCGGCGATAACGTATACTATCTGGAAACTCTTCCTTCAAGTGAGATAACCTGCGTGGTTTCAAAGTCAGAGATAGATTTCGCCGAATCTATAATCGTTTCGGGCAATGTGACCCCGCCCATCGCTGGTGCCCAGCTAATGCTGACTTATACACGACCTGATCGTTCAAACGTAACGAGAGCAGCCATTACCGACCAATATGGCCTCTATAGCGACAGCTACACGCCTGACATGACTGGTGAGTGGAAGGTTAAGGCTTCATGGATTGGAAACGAACAATACGCTGGCTCTGAAAGCTCTTCACAGTCTTTCACCGTTGGAAAGAGCTCCATCATGTGTGATGTCTCGCCGGAGGTAATATTCTTCGGAGGCTCCGTTGCAGTGAATGGTTCAATTTACCCTCCTCCACTTAATAGCGTACAAGTTAAGCTGGTATACAAGCTATATTTCCAAAACTCGTCCTACAATTATGAAGGATTCGTCAAGGAGACAAAAAACATTACGACCTTACCTGATGGAACATTTCTCGACGCATTCGCTCCGAGTCCGGAAGGGCGATGGAGAATAGAGGTTTCTTGGGCTGGAGACGCAGAACATATGCCAAGCCAGACCGAAGCCCTTTTTTCCGTGAACCCCGCTGCAGAGACTAATTTGTTGTCAGCCAGCCCGGTCACGTTATACTGGCTTCGAGAGCAATGGTATTGCACTGACCACTACTTTATGGACATGGAGACACCAACATCCAACCAATCCCAGACAGTGGCCTTCAATCCCGGGGCTTACTGGTGGATTGGCCATGGTCATTGGGAGTTTAAGGGAATCCACACAGGCCCATTACCCGAGAACATTTTGATAGAGAAAGGCATTTGGAATCTATCGATTTGGGCGGCGGCACGTCAACCCAGCCAACATTTCCTAGTGCAATCATACCATTGGGACGAAAATCATGAGTCCAATTTGATCGCAAGCTGGAACACTGGATATTTTAACTCGACCAGTTCAGACGTGCCCACAGAATTCACCCATTCCTTTGATCTGCCAGCCAAAATCATTCCAAAAGGAAGCTGCCTTGGCTTCATAATCTATGATTGCCGTGATTCCAATGTCAAGTGGTTTTTCGACTCCACTCTCCATCCAAGCTACTTAACAATCCCGCCTAGCACAGAGGTTGTGAGCTACACATTAAACATCATGCCGGCGACTGGTGGAAACACGAGTCCAGGATCGGGCATCTACACTTACGTTCAAGGCACCGAAGTGGCTGTAACTGCAACCCCGCAAGCAGGCTACTCGTTTGACCACTGGGGGCTTGACGGAATCAACATAGGATTAACCAATCCAGTCGACATCCTTATGGACAAAAACCATACGCTCCTAGCGGTTTTCGTTGACAACATTCCGCCACAAATAGGCAACCCAGCGCAAGACCCAACCACAAACATACAGCCCAACCAAAACGTGACAGTCACAGCTACGGTAACAGACCAGGGCTCGGGAATCTACAACGTAACTCTAACGTATACCATCGACAACGGAACTACATGGATTCCTTTAAACATGAGTAAAATCGAGGCGAATGCCTATCAAACAAATATCCCCGGATACGAAAACTACACA
>JALHSQ010000229.1 GCA_022865885.1 Candidatus Bathyarchaeota archaeon
AAATGGTCATGACTGCTAAACTCACGTTTTATGGTGGAACGGATGAAATTGGCGGAAAAAGATTTTGCTCCAGACAGACGACAGTTCGGTTCTTTTAGATTTGGCCGCAGAATGGGTGAGTACGGAAAGTTTTTCTCTGAATTCCTGGTTGGTCGTTCCGAGAATGCCTTTCGGGATTTGCTTCGTTTGGGAATTTTACCTAAAATCGATGGTATTTACACGCCATATTTGATTGTTATGACTGTCTTGTTTGAAAATGAAGCTGCCAACCAAAAAGTTCCTTTGAATGAAGCCGTTCATTACTGTAAAACCACAGACATTGTTCCCTGTAACCGCGTAGCTTACTCAAAATGGCTGTCTTGGGTTTTTTTGATGTTCTATCCGAAAATAGGGTTACACTCTTCACCTTTGAGGTATATTTCTGCTGGCGTTAAATAGTTTAGCCCTTCGTGTGGTCTTGTGTAGTTGTAGTAGCGTATGAAGCTCCAGTGCATCTTAAACAAATGAGACTCCACTTCGTAGGCTTTATGAAAAGCTTCAATCTTGCCACAAGTCGTAGGCCTACGAACACTTGCAGTAATATGCTCAATACCCAATTCAGTGCAGTGTACGTCAAACGCTGACGTTTCGCCCCTCGCGGGTTTAAACTGAGTTCCTTGGTCAGTTAGAACTTGCCGCGGAGCTCCAAACCGCTTAACTGCCCTGTCAAGAAGCAACATTGCGTTCTCACCAGTCGGACTCCAAATCTTAACTGACCCAGTAATGAACCGTGAATGGTCATCCTGGTAACTGATCATCCACCAGTCGTCGCTGCAGAGCTTAAAATCAGCCTGCCAGAGGCTGTTATTATGTTCCCTTACAAAACGCTTGGTTCCCCAAGTCTTTCTCGGCTCACCTATCGGGTGGTTCAAGCCTGCTTCACAGATCACCGAATAAACCTGATGGTGGTCAACAGTGAAGCCTCTGTGCCCAAGGTAACCCGCTATCTTGTTTGGACCCCACTCATAGCGCTTTCTTAATTTAATGATCTTCTCTTTCAGAGAATCTTCAAGTCCAGGTCCGCATGGACGACCTTTAGGTTTTTCCAGCAGTCCTTTCCATCCTTGTGTTTGGTATCGATTCCACCAATAATAGAACATTTTACGGCTGATTCTTGCTTGAATGCATATTGAGTTGACTGGTTTACCCTCAAGCTTCTTGCGGATGATCCATCGTTTTAACTTCTCGGAATCTCGCTCCAAACCTGGTCACTCTCTCCAATTAAAGAGAGTGTCACCCATTTAATGGATAGAACAAATCTTTTGTTGTACCAAAACAGATAAAAACGTGTCTTTGCATCCATCACAGCGAACTAACCAAGAAGGATAAACACATGCCATCTGAAATTACTGATGTTGAAAAATTCGTGGCCTTGAGCGCCAAAGCAAAACAATGCCAAGTAAAAAGGCTTAAGGATACAGTAAAATTGAAACTTCGCACATCAAGCCAACTATATACCTTGAAAATTGAGCCATTGCGTGCAGACGAAGTCATAAAGAAACTTCAATGCGAAATTAAAGAAGAAGAAAAATAGACAGCTCTTTAATTCATTTTTTGTCTTTACCCATTTATTGGATGATTTAATCTCTCTTTAAAAAGTTGCTAAAAGGTTTTGTTTCAAAACTTATTATGAGGAACAAAATCCTCTAAGTCAAGGTACACTTTTAGATATTTAGTTGACCCTTGAGTTACCCTAACCGCACATGTTCAAACAATCCTTAACTAATGTACATTTTTAGTTTTTGTATACAAAAGCATCGCCAAAACCCACTCGCTTTTTTTTAAAAAAACAAGTCAAGACAAACTAAATCATCGAAACTTCACGAACCTTATATATTCATGCTAATTTTGAAATGAAAATAATAAATATTGATTCTGAACACTCTCAATTTAACTGACAAATCTCCAAAGATACCTGCGACGGAAACAAAAGTTAACGCATTAACCAAATGAAGCGCTATCAGATACCTCAACCATGTTTGCATAAAAAATTAAGGTACTCTTCAGAGCCTTATCTCTATTTTATTTTAGTTTCATAGTTGGCAAATTAGCTTTGTGTGGTATATCTCAAGAGAAGTACCTTTCTGTTTGGGTTTTCCTCTAAACTATATCAACCAATTAAGGCTTACTTTGATTTTGACCTCTAGCCGAGCTTCTTTCTACTAAGCGAAAATTAGTCGAACGTTCATTTTTTACATTAAAAAGTTAAAGATAGCTTTGTCTATTTGATTAAAATAACTTAATCTTGTATAAACATCCATAGAGCATTTTGATTTTTGAGACTGCAAGCAACGAAGTAATGCAAGTTTTAATTTTTCTAAACTTTTAGGGAAAGGTTATTTCAGAAGGTCAAGCATAGGTTTTCAAATAATGGCAAGATCGAGAAGGAAAACGACGACTTAACGGTGGTTAAATTGGAGATTAACTTTGTCAAAGTGGGTTTGGGGGATGCTATTGTATACCAATTTCTAAACACTATACCGCGGTGTTTTGTAAGTTGGTGCCATTTGAAAGGTTCTTGCTGGATTTTTGTTAACTTTTCAGAGGATAAACTATGAGTGTTGAACGAAATTTGTTAATTTC
>JALHSQ010000230.1 GCA_022865885.1 Candidatus Bathyarchaeota archaeon
CCTACGCCTTCTCGTCGATGTCCGTGGACGGCAAGGACCTCAAGTTCTCAGAGCCGAAGCCTGGTGGGATCGACACGTCCTGCGTCCTTCATAGGAAGGATCTCATTCTAAAGTATGGGTGGTGGAAAAGCCGCGAAGAAGCGAAAATCTACGCCCACGACGCTGAGTTCTTCGGTCGTTGGAAGGACGAGCGCTGGGCCTGCACGAAGAAACCGACGGTGATCTACAACGCGGATACGTCGGGGCAGCCCGAGTTTATAAGGGCGCTCGCGGCGAAGGCGAATCCCTAGACGCCCGCGACCCTGAACAGGGCCTCCGGGTCTTCGGAGACCAGGATCTTCGCGTGCTCGATGATCTTCTCGACGGGCCAGTCCCACCACTTGACCTTGAGAAGCTTCTCGATCACCTCGGGGCTGAACCGATAACGGATGACCTTGGCCGGGACGCCGACGGCGACGGCATAGGGCGGGATGTCCTTTGTCACGACCGCGCGGCTACCGATGACTGCCCCGTCACCGATCTTGACGCCCGTCAGGATGCGGACGCCCTCCGCGATCCATACGTCATTCCCGATGACCACGTTTCCCTTGTTGAGGGCCGAATTTGGCGGGGTCCCGACAACGGCGTCCCTGAACCTGGGAAAGTGATGGAACGGAAAAGTGGAGATGGCCTTCGTATTGTGTTCGCCGCCGGTATCGATGTAGACGTTCTCCGCGAAGCCCACGAACTTCCCTATGATGACATCGCAGGTGTTGTACTTCGAGAATTCGGGGGTTCCATAGCTGTGCTCGCCGGCGTGGATCACAGGGGACCCTCCTGAGTCGCTTTTCCGTGTCCAGCACAGTCTCCTTTAGCCACGTAGGAATCGATCCACCTAAGGGAGCCTTCAGGCCATAGCCTGAGGGTCTCGTTGAAAAACACAAAATCCCCTCCCCGGCCGTTTGGAAGATCCCCGCGGTGCCATCGTCCGAGACGATCCGGTCGGTTTGGAACGAGGATGATCTGGCTGCAAACGTTCTCGTGGACGACCACTTTTTTCTTCCAGATCACGCGTTTGAGGTACCGTATCCTAAAAAGAAACAACTTCCCTGGATCCGACCGTATCGCGTCGCGCATTTTCTCAAGCCCGCGGGGCAAATACCAATCGTCGTCGTCCATAAAGGCGAGGTATTCCCCGGTCGCTTTCGAGATGCCGAAGTTTCTTTGGTCGTGACCCCAAATACCTGTCGGTCCATGCTCGAAATAGCGGCAACTGGAACCGAATTCACCCGCGATCTTTCGGGCCCCGGGCTGAGGGCCGTCCCCTACGACGATTGCCTCGTCTCCGTCTTTCAGGCTTTGAGCAATGCTCTCGATCGTTCTTTTGAGCGTGGGACGGCCCAGGGTTGGGATGACGATGGAAATCAACTTAAACCGTCCAGTCCGTTTGGGAACTCCTTCGCGTACAAGTCGGCGATCTCCTTGATCTTCGCCGGGAATTGATCCCTCAGATTCCGGGCCCCGAAGTTGAAGGAGCTTTCGAAGTAGTGGTGGACCCACTCAGCAAACTCAGCGCTGGGGATC
>JALHSQ010000231.1 GCA_022865885.1 Candidatus Bathyarchaeota archaeon
CACTATCCTGCCATGGTACGAGAGGCCGAAGAAGAAGGCGAAGCTGCAGTGTCCGTGGTTTTCTCACAAATTCGGGACGTTGAGGCGTTCCACGCTAACCTCTACAAAAGAGCACTCAACAATCTAATCGCACAGCGCTCTACCAAATACTATGTATGCACGGTCTGCGGCTATGTTGCGGAACGAGAACCCCCTGAAAACTGCCCTGTATGCAACGCACCCAAATCTAGCTTTGAGAAGATCGACTAAACCGCAAGGCTTGCTGGTTGCAAGCGTGTAAGAATCCCAGCAAACATTGACGCTATGAGGATTGCTTTCATTGCTGTAAGCCGTTTAATCAGCTTCCAATAACACAGGGTGAATCGTAACCGTTTGAGCGTTGGGATTTATTGTCACATTAAGCGGATCTTGGACAAGGTCGATTATCGGACCAGGTAAGATGACGCCTCCTTCAAAGTTCATCTTTGTAGCTTTGTTCAAAACCCGCGAATACACGATATCAAGTCTGGCAGTCCAGTTTCCTCCTTCTGGGTGTGTCCTTGTCCTGAAATCTTGAACAGCAGGATCACGTTCACCCGTTCACTTCGCCAGTCAATGAAACATTCTCCTCCAAGCCTCTGGCATGCGCGAATTGTAGACGACTTCCTTTGCGCCGAGGAACACGCCCAGCTCCTCGATCACGTTGACGACCGCTTGGACAGACTTCTCTGACTCGGGAGCGTTGGGTTCCGCATGAATAGCCTTAATGATCAAGCGGCCGCTTTTCCGATCCATAACAGGGTCCACGCGGCCAATGAAGTGATCACCGTGTAGGATCGGCATCACGTAGCAACCAAACTTGCGTTTGGATTTCGGCACGTAGACCTCGAAGCGGAAGCTGAAGTTGAACATTTGCTCTGTGCGCAGACGATCTGAGATCATATTGTCGAATGGAGAGAGTAATGTTGTGCGAGGCTCCCATTCACCAGCTTCCAGCAAATGCAGGAGAGGTAAATCATCAACGTGAACGTACCAAGATCCGCGCCACGATTCCTTTCTGCCACAAATTTCAACTCGCAAAACACGTTCTTCAGCTTCGAGCTCGGCTAACACCTTGTCAAGCTCATGGTAGCAACCACGAATATAGTGTCGTCGTATGTGCTCTGCACGTGCCACTCCAAGGGCCCGCAACGATATTTGTGCTGACCTTTGAACCATCTCATGCTCGGACAACTGCTCTCTTCGAACCGAGTCAGGCAGAAAATGTTCGGTCGTGTCCCACAACTTCTGGTTACCCACACGTCCAGCTACCATGATCTTGCCCTGAGCCTTCAGGAAAGAAAGCACCATGTCAACGTTTCGCCCTGAAGTCCAGCCGCTGGAACTCCAGCCAACCGAAGCCCTGTCTTCAATCTCGTTTGAACGCAACGGTCCTCTGTGGGACAGTTCTTTCAGAACGTAGGTGCTAAAACTCCTATTCTGTTTCATCCATTTTCGTATCTTTTGAGCCCAAGATGAGTTTCCTGAAGCGAAACCTCGTTTCAGAGTTTCGAAGATAGGATAATCCTCGGTAAGAACGATTGATGTTGCCTGTGCCCAATCTTCGAAAAGCCGACGCTCTTTCCATAGAAGTTTCTCAAGATGTAATACGTCATATGGTCCCAGCCGGCTCCACAGGACCAAAGTGTGGCTAGGAGCTACTATTGTCATAGGATCAAGCTGCAAGTATCGGATGTCTCGCATCACATCCATGATACCCTCAGAGCTGGCTGGTGCACGACAACCAGCTAAGCGTTGGCGCATGATGGTTAGGCGTCTGGCCGTTGTGGGAGAGATGGTGTCTCCGCATTTTTCTAGCAATAAGTGTCACTGGCGAACATGTGACTCATCATCCATAATAACAATTACGTTGGTTGTGCAAGGACGCGTTAGAAGAGCAGGTAAATAGATTCTATCCTATGGTTTTCAACAGGTCTGATCTCGTTATTATCCCAACGACTTCTTTTCCCCTTGTGACTAATACGCCTTGGCGCTCTTCCAGAATGGGACGGATTGCGTCTATACTGGTTTCTTCGTAGACCGTCAGCAAAGGCTTGTCCATGACTTTCTTGGCTTCTTCTTCGGCTAGGTTTGAACGTAGGTTTCTAATAATAGCCTCCTCCGTTATAGTTCCGAGTACTTCGTGTCTGTCAATAATAGGGATTTGGGAAATTGCATGGTGCATCATGACGTCGCTTATTTTCATTATGCTATCGTTCGGTCTTGCGAAAAGTACTCCTTTGGTCATTATATCCTTGCATTTCCTCTGTTTCCC
>JALHSQ010000232.1 GCA_022865885.1 Candidatus Bathyarchaeota archaeon
CGTCCACGAAGGCAGTTGCTTCAGGAATACCCTTAAACAGCCTTTCGAACTTCTGCTGGCTCTCTAGGAGCGCATGTTCTCCTTTTTTGCGTTCTGTGAAGTCAGTAGTAATTAGCGTTACAGAGGCAACCTGTCCATCGTGCTTGATGGGTCCTACATGAGTCGCATACCATGCAACACTGCCTTCAGGACCAACTCCACCAATCTCGTAACGTCCACCCTCTCCAGTCTGGAAAACCTGCTCAATAGTTTTCTTCACTACGTTATGATGCTCAGCATCTATAAAATCGTAAATACTCTTCCCGACAATTTCTTCTGGACGAGCATTTACTACAGTGCGATTGATGAACTCAATTGTGCCGACACGATCAACGATCACAATTATGTTTGGGGCATTTTCTGCCAGTGAACGCCACTTCTCTTCAGATCCCCTCAAAGCCTCCTCCGCTTTCTTGCGTTCCGTAATGTCTTTCCCGACACCAATCATCCCGACGGTTTCGCCTTGACTATTCTTCAGGAGCTTGGTGGTCAGCATCAGCCACACAGGTTCTCCGTCTCTTTTTACGCCCTCCCATTCTCCGGAGAAAAGCACTCCCTTTCGTACCTGTTCAAGCTGAGCGGGAGCAACCTGTTCTCTTTCCTTGGGCTTGGACACTTTTGCAATGTTCTCGCCAAGCATCTCTTTGGCGCTGAAGCCGAAAATCTCGGAGGCGCCTTCATTCCAGGAGGTTATTCGACCTTCAAGGTCTGTGACGATAACTGAATCGGCAATATTCTCCAGAATCAAGGCGTTTGCCCTGAGCTGCATTTCTGCTTTCTTGCGTTCGGTGATGTCTGATTAAATGCATAGTATGCCTTCAGGCACGGGGTACACGTGCACTTCGCACCAGCCTTCCTGTCCGTCCTCGAAAACATACTTGCCGCTTGCTGTTTCAGGCTTCCGTGTTTCCATCACTCTCTTGAAGGCCGCTAAGAAAGGCGTCTTTTCCACGCCTGGAAAAAGGTCGGTAAGCTTGTTCCCCAACAGTTTCTCCTTGGGAATCTTCGTGAACCTTGCCGTTGCCTCGTTGACGATGACGTGTCTCCATTCCCGGTCTAAAACACAGACGCTGTCGCTGATTGACTCCAAAAGGCTCCTATAATGCTGTTCACTTCTACGCTTCGCCTCTTCTGCCCTCTTGCTTCCCGAGGCAGTCCTTATGCTGTGTGCCAGTTCGCAGTACACTGTTTCTGGGTCGCCGTGCTTGTCAATGTATCCGTCTGCGCCCAAGTTCAGGGCTTTTACGGCTATTTCCTCTCTGCCTTTTCCAGTGAAAACAATGAATGGAATATTGTTTCCATTTGCTCGCAGTTCTTTTAGAAATTCAAGCCCATCTTTCCCCGGCATCTGATAGTCAGAAATAATGGCATCATATGTTTCCTTCTCCATCATTTCCATGGCTTCTTCAACTGACCGGGCAGTGTCAACTTGAAACCTGCCCTGCATTTTCAAACATTGTTCTGCAATCTTCAAGCAGTTCAAGTCGTCGTCAACGTGTAAAACCTTCATAGCCGCTTTTGAAGTCAAATCCGTAAGAATTCCTGTTGAAGACTTCGAAATGGATTCTACCATCCGCATCAACCTCTCCTACCCTAGCATTTGCCATAGGGTGATACTGAACACTTCTTTCCAATCACGTTTAAGTTAAGGCTTTTGGAGCAGACATCTGAATCACTAAAATTCGAAATTCAGATTCCGAATACGCATACACAACCGAACCTCAAGACCCCAGCAGAGCAGCTTTGAATGGAGAATGGGTTTAACCTTTCATTTCCGCAATGGGCGCCCGAACAAGCTATCCAAAAGTTTAGAAGCTTTGACAGAGCATAGAAGATTGTACTAGAACTGACTTCTATCAGCATCCATATGAACGATCACAATAG
>JALHSQ010000233.1 GCA_022865885.1 Candidatus Bathyarchaeota archaeon
AGACCTGGTTCGGGACTTCTTTGAGTTGACTGAGCAGGGTTTCGGCCTCACCTAAGATCCGGGAAATATTCGCCTCTTCGCTGGTCTCGCGCGTCAGCGTGTTGAGCGACGCCTCGAGAATGCCTTCACTCTTCTTCAGGTCGGTCGACTGCCGCATTATCGACTGTTTGATGTCCTGGCTCATCGCGGGCAGACTCTTCAGCGCCGTCTTGAAACCCTCAAAATCGAAGACCCCTTCCAGGCGCGGCACCCGTTTGGTCCATTTGAGATGGCTTTCGGTGGTGATGTTGAGGACGTTGAAGAAACGGATCAAGAAGTAGTAGAGGTTATGCTTCGAGGTATCTTCCCATTTCCGGATCTGTTCCGCCTTGTCGACAATTTCGTTCGAAAGTCCCTTCAGGAAGATGGATGCGCTGGCTGCCTTCTCCGATAAATCGAATGTGTCGGCGAGCCAGCTGTTCAGTTCCCAGTTCGAACCGACGAGCGTCTTCTTGGCGCCCTCCTGTTCGGCAATCAACCGAGAGGCCTCGGTCGTGTCGCGCTCCAGGTTGGGCACGATCGACAAGATATGTTTGAACGAGTCGTTGAGGTACTCGCCGACCATTTCGAATTTCTCAAGAAACTTCTGCATCTCGTCGACCTGAACGCCAAGTTTGGCAACCTCATCTTCGATACGCCCGGTAATCTTCGGGATCTCCTTTGTCGCCGTCTCGGTCTGCCCGACCAAATCGACCACCTGACGCGCAATGACCTCGAAGCCACGTCCAATCTCGCCGGCGTGATAGGCTTTGATCTGGGCATTGCGCGAGGCGACAATGGTCATTTCCGATATTTTGATGATCTCGGCAATCGCCGTCTTAAGCTGACTGGAATGCTCTTTGACGTTGCTCAGGGCTCCGGTCAGATATTGGACTTCACTCGTCAGTTGCTCGATCGTATGGATCGCCCCGTCCAGTGAGCTGATTGAGTTATTACTCAGCTCCCGCAGTTCTTTGGTTTCGCGTTCCATCACCTGGGTGGCTTCTGAGGTCAGCTTTACCGAGGCGAAAATGCTCTGGAAGCCTTTGGACAAATCCTCGAGGTAGCTCGACTGCCGCTGAATGGTCTGAATAATCTGGTCGCCGAGCTTCTTGAATTCCTGGTTGGTTTGCCGGTACTCGACGATGATCGGATTGATATGCTCGATGAAGAATTGTCTTACTTCGTCGATCATTGCGATTTGTTCCTCCGCCGCATCTCTTCGATTTCGGCCCGATCTTGGTTTCTCATCGCTTGGTCCAACCCGCCTTGTTCCTTACCAACTTCACAATCATGTTATCGCCAATGTGGCAATAGTAGACATCGGCGCGCTCGCGCGAAGCGAAATCCTCGGTTACTTCGCGCCGCACGATCTCAAATATGTCGTACCAGACGCCTTCAAGGCAAACCCGCTTGGGGTATTCGGCCGCACGGCACCCATCGTGGCACTCAATCTGCACGGCCTGGCTATTCCTTGAGTCCGGCTCGCACATACGACTCCATTATATGCCGCTGGGCAAAAAAGTAAAGAACAACTAACGGCAGGATGGTGAAAGTCGAAGCCGCCATGAGGAGGGGGTAGTTGGTGCTCGCCTCCTGTGCGAAATAAGCGAGCCCGGTCTGGATCGTGCGCATCGAATCCGAATTCGTTACAATCAGCGGCCAGAGAAAGGCGTTCCAGGACGAGACCACGTTGAAGATCCCGACCGTAATCAAGACCGGCTTGGAAAGAGGCAGCACGATATACCAGAGGATCTGAAGATGATTCATCCCGTCCAGCTTCGCCGCGTCGAATAGGTCATTGGGCATGGCCCGGAAGTGTTGCCGAAGCAGGAATATCGAGAAGATGTTGACCGACCAGGGAACGACCAGGGCGAGGAAGGTGTCGATCCAGCGCAGGGCACTGAGGATGATGTAGGAGGGCACAAGGTAGACCGGCATCGGCACCATCATCACGGACAGGAAGAACGCAAAGAGCGCCTCCCGGCCCCGGAATTTCAGTCGCGCGAACGCATAGGCCGCCAAAACCGATGTCAGGTAGACGCCCAACGTCGTCCCCAGAGTCATGATGACGGTATTGAGAAAATAGCGCGCGAAATCGACCTGGCGGAAGGCGTCGACGTAGTTCCTGAAGAGGACTTGTTCCGGGACAAGGTTTGGCGGAAAACGCAAGGCCTCGTTCGGCGACTTGAGCGAGGTCAGCACCATCCAGAAGAAAGGCAAAATCATCACAACCGCACCAAGAATCAAGACAAGATAGGTAAAGAATCTTCGAACCATAAATCCGAAATCCTAATCCGCCACAGGCGGACTAAATTCCGCCTCGTGTCTCTCTCGACGTCGAGTCTCAAGACGAGACGCAGCACTCGCCATGAGACAGAAACAAAAACCAAATTCAAAATTCCAATGATTCAAACCTGTTTGGGTTTTGAAGATTTGGGACATTGGCAATTGTTTATGCCTCATGTCGAGAATTCGGCACGAGACGGGATTTAGAATTTCGAATTTAGAATTTATTCTTCGGCTACTCATAATGAACTTTCTTCTCGACCAGCACTTTCTGCAGTCTGGTCAGCAAGAAGATGATGACGAACAGCACAAAGGCAATGGCACTGCCATAGCCCAATTTCCACATTTTAAAAGATTCTTCGTAGAGGAAATGGACTACGACGTTGGTTGTGGACAACGGTCCGCCCGG
>JALHSQ010000234.1 GCA_022865885.1 Candidatus Bathyarchaeota archaeon
TTGGAATTCTGCGAAAAGGAAAGAAGCTTTCTCAGAGTAGGCGAAACTGTCAGAGACGAAGTCTTCTTCAAATAAACCCTAAACGTTGGCATAGATGATGGCTGCCTTCCAAGAAATCAGCATATTTGGCAAAGCCGGTTCTCCAAATAGTGGGAAGTCGGATTCCTCGGAATCCGCCGGCACAAGCCCTCTATGCCCACAATGCGGATCCACGAAGCTTTGGCGCGACGGCCTGCGGTACTCTCCGTTCGGGGACAGGATTCAGCGGTGGCTCTGTCGTAACTGCGGCTTCAGGTTTTCCGACCCTGATGACGTTCAAAGAGCGTGGAGCACGTTTGAAAGCGTTGAAAGAATTCATACCAAATCATTAAAAGTGAGCTCCGAGAGACCTAGTAACCGCCAAATATGCGCAGGAGTAGCGAAAAATTTGGACGCGGAACAAAAGAACATAGAAGTTCCGCGAAGAAGCGAAGATATCAAAGGCAACCTAATAGAGTTTGCTTGGAAAATGCAGCAAAACGGATACAACACAGAAACCATACGCGGCTACGGCAGCTGCCTAAGAGGACTAGTTGCAAGAGGAGCCAACCTCGCAGATCCAGAAAGCGTCAAAACCTCACTAGCGAAAGAACAAAAATGGGGTCAAAACAGAAGAAGAAACGTCATCAACGCCTACACACTATTCCTAAGATTCAACGAAGCAACATGGACCAAGCCGAAATGCAAAGTAACGCGCAAATTCCCTTTTATACCCACTGAACAGGAACTTGACGCCCTAATAGCAGGATCTCACAAGAAGAATGCCGCATTTGCTCAAGTCTTGAAAGAAACAGCGATGCGCTCAGGAGAAGCCAAACGGCTGCAGTGGACAGACATTGACCGCGAAAAACGCATAGTAACCCTGAACGAACCCGAAAAGGGGTCAAACCCGAGAATGTGGAAAGTCAGCGCAGCGCTAATGGAAATGCTAAATGCGCTACCAAGAACCAGCGAGCAAGTCTTCCCAGGCTCCCTCAAGTCCATGAAAGGAACATTCTTAGATACCCGCAAACGCCTCGCAGAAACACTCCAAAACCCGCGCCTACTGCGAATAAGCTTCCACACCTTCCGACACTGGAAAGCCACAACGCTATATCACCAAACAAAAGATCCATACTACGTGCAGCACTTCCTAGGCCATAAGAAACTCACATCCACAGAGATCTACATAAACATCGAACACACACTATTCGAAGCAGGCGCCAACGACGAATTCACCGTCAAAGTCGCAGAAAAACCCGAAGAAATCAAAGCCCTCTTAGAAATCGGCTTCGAATACGTCCTCCAAAAAGATAACCTAATATTCCTGAGGAAACGAAGATGAATTTCAGACGCAACATCGCCATCCCCAAAAAAGGTGGCGGAGTCTGTCAAAAACAGGGCGGGGTTGCCCTAGCTTGGTAGGGGGCAGGCCTGCTAAGTCTGTGGTCAGTAATGGCCGCGTGGGTTCAAATCCCACACCCCGCGCCATACCGTTTGTTCAGGGAATAGCCTTGTTTCTGGCTTGTTTTTGATAAAAGAGTTATGAGGTTGGTTACAAGGTTTTATCAAATTTGCAATGCCTGGAATTCCGTTCTTAACCCCAGAAGTGAAATACTATACTTTTGGGGGCAAGATATGTCTGATTACCGAACTGGAGCGCGCTGGCTTGTCCCTAAAATGGTCAAGAACGGTATTTATTCCTTTTTGAGGGGGTTGGGTATGGGGAAACCCTGCTCCCTGCGGGATCTCCCGGGGCTCCCGTGACTTGCCATCCGTCAACACGGTCAGGGTTCGCCAGTCAAACAAGCCCGTACTGGGCGCGAACAGTCAAAAGAAGAATAAAAACCATTTTACACCAATTTAGGAACAAGCCAGCGCGCCTATGATTGGCAATTAGGAAATGCTTAAGGGAACGTTAAGAACCTGAAAACTTTCTGCAAAATGTGCATATTTACGTTCTAAAAGAATTTCTCTACCACATATTTTAGATTGCCAAGGTAATTCTCTTCTCGCCCTACATATTGAACATTACTGGCTCTTTCCTCAATCTGGATCTTAGAAATGCCGAATCTTTTGATACAAGCTTCAATGTCTTGAAGATCCCTCTCGTCTAGTCTGCCAATTTTTGTTATAACTATGTCAACTGGTTGCAGAGCCCTCAGATGTATGTGCTCAAACGTGGTAACTATTTCGATGCTCTTCTCCAGGTAGTCGCCAGGAAGAATCTGACTGAAGATCATCCCATCTTGCCATACATCTACTTTGAAACCATGTGGTACGCTTTTCAACGCCTTTTCAAACTCCTGATAATCGCTACTAGGAACTGTAAAGTCAATATCGATCGTTGAAGTCCTCAGATCGAGAATTGTCATTGCTGTGCCACCGACTGCTACAATGGTGATTCTCTTAGTCATTTCATTATCCAATGTTTCCAAGAAATCGAGCAAGCGGCTCTTGTCAAACTGCATCGTAAAGCCTCATCTTATCCAGAATGCTCCTTTCGTCTGCTCGTGTCTCCTTTACACCCAACGCTTCTAGAAGTCTTATCGTTCTATTGGTTTCTTTCGTGCATTTGATGTCCTGTAATATTCTTAGCAAACCTAGTAATCTTTTGGACACTCCAAATTTCTGAGCCAGAAAGGTCATTACATTGCTCTTGACATCGTTTTTTGCAATAATTATCGGTGTGGCTTCGATTCGCCTTGCGTCACCTGACAATAGCAGCGCTGTGATTATGTACTCAATACAGAATTTTTTTCCTTGTTCTATTCTTGCGCCGAATTCTCTGTAACCGAATCTAGCAAGATTGTATAGTAGATCAATTTCATTAATACGTGCAGGCTTTGTTTCCATTTCACCGGGTCTGATTTTGATACCTTTTTCGACAATTTCCTTTATTTCGTTCCAGAAGGCTTGAGGACAGAAAAGAGCTATTTTCTTTGACAAGACTTCATTGAGCGGATTTATTTCATCAGTTCTTAAGAGAGCAAAAAAATCAAGTTGTTCCAATACAAGACTGTCAATTCTTAAATTGTATTTGTTCTGCAATTTCTGTAGCTCCGCATAAATCCGAGTAGTCTCATCTTCGACTTGCATTCCTTCTTCTGAGTTTCTCAAAAGAAACAGTAATTCAATTCTGTTGAGTTTTAGATTCTCTTCTGGTTTTATGGAACAGACTGATTTTATGGAACTCAGGCTGTTCAAGTACCCTTCCAGTTCTGCCAGAAATATTTGCAGATCCTCTTTCCTTTTCAGAAATTCAATCTTCTTCCTTATCTCCATCTCTGTTAGGAAATCAGCAAGTAAATAGTTGCGAAAGTTCAACTCAATAATTGAAGATTTCCCAAGCTGATTCAGGTTCAATATTTCTTGCTTTTCCAGATCATGCAACCTTTTGTATATGTTCACATAGTACGCAGTGCCATATGTCTCCTTGATTTTTTCTGTTAGTCGGTTAATCGAGAAAGATTCTCCCAAGTATGCTGATATAATGTCCAAGATTCGGAATGTAGTGCTGTCCATTCATGTCTACCTTACTATCGTTATATTGTTTTTACTATAACATTATAGTAGATATGCTATAATAAATGTGTTACGGTCAATCTTTTCTATCTAGAGTCTATACAAGAAAGCTTTTCTTTGCAACGAGCCTAATACTACGTGGTGTTAGGTTGCTAGCACTTATGGAAGCATACGGCTCGGAAACAGCGCTAGAGCAGGAAAGTTGGGGTTAAGAATGGGGTGCAGATTCTTATATCCGCGCCAACAAACCATAAGACGAAGCATTGCGTCTTGAAGAGATTTCGAGAGAAGACTCGCAATTTGAAGAGATTGTAGCTATTTGACGACTTCTCAACATCATTCATTCTCATCCTCGGTTTAAACCAGTCCGATTCATGAAATAATATCAGATTAGTCGTATTTCAAGGTTGCCAGCATGAAAGAAACCTATTGTAATGAAGTAATGATGACTGATATTATTATGAGTCTTGTCTAGGATTGAAACCTGTAAAAATGGAGAGACTGAAGAGAACTAAGAGGTTTCAAA
>JALHSQ010000235.1 GCA_022865885.1 Candidatus Bathyarchaeota archaeon
ATACAGAGAGCGTTTTTCCCTCGATTTTGTAGTTGTGTTCTTGGATTCCGCCTACCCAATTGGGGAACAGGCTGACTTCCACCTTTACTCGAAACTTGTCTTTCTCGATTTCACACGGCCCGGAGTATGATATGTATGAATCTGCAGCGTTCGCTCTTTCTTCCGCGCTACCTCCCTTCATATCTTGTGAGGAAAATCTCCTGCGATTAGCGCTCATTATTGCGGCGCAAAAGTAGCCTTCTGGACTGATGACGACGTAACCAAGAGTTTCTTTCCCCCACGGATAGGAGACAGATCCGTCAGATGCCCTTGTTTCAAGCGATTTCAGCTTCCATGCTCCGAATAAAGGATTACTCTTCATCGATGGACAACTTCCATGGACTAAAGCGGTATCTCATTATAAAAGACTTTTTTTAGCGCGCGCGCTGGTTTGCAAGATTTGCGCGCGCTGCACGAGCGCCAACACTAGCAAGCTAGACTCAGCAACCCCCTTTGTTATGGAACTAGGACTTGGGTAACGTCTTCGATTTTCGCATGAATCCCTTGAGCATATGACGATATTCCCGAAAGCTCCGGATTTGACCATCTTCTTTCCCGTAATGATATACCAGTCTAGGACGAGGCTTGTCCTTCTTGGGCGAAATCCTCAAGGTTGAGCCTTGTTTGATGCATTGCAGAATGAACCATCCTGTCAAGCCCTTATGCTTTGTAAGCAGACAAGCCCAACCCGTTATCTTCACATTCAAGCTCCAAGAAACCTTTCGATCGAAAACGACATGGTAGCGGTTGTTGCTGGATTTCAGAACTATGAAGCCTCTGAGCCTGAACCAGCGACTTGTTCTTGACGCCCGATATTTCACACTCTTGAACGGCATGTTGTCCAGATCAAGCTTGACAGTTTCAGTGTCAGTGTAGCCTAGAACGGGCTTAGGACTCGACTTCTTTCTCAATCCATTCGCCTGGACAACCGTACTGTTCTGGCTGTTCAACGAACTTTTCGGCAGAAACAGTCACAAAGCGTAGCGCGCGCTACGATTCTTGCACTTCCACCCATGGAGTTTACTCCTTTTTCTCACTTTCACGCATGTACTTCAGAAGCTGTGCGAGGCCAGACGTTTTCTTTGTTTTACTTGTTTTCTCTACTAGCAAACTGTCAATACACTGACAACGTTTCATTGCCGGCACAATTCGAGCAACGTTTAAAGATATGTTTAAACATATTCATTGTCGTGGTCCATTTTGGTTAAGACAATAACTATTCGAGAAGAAGTATATAGAAAACTGCTGACTGTCAAGAAGAAGGATGAAAGCTTCAGCGAGCTATTTGACAGGCTTGCAGAGAGTAAGGATCCATTAGAAACGCTATCGAAACTCAGGGCGAGTGTAGAGTTCAGAAAGAAGAAAGAGATGCTTTCGGAGATATACTCTTCCAGGGCTGAACGAAGATGATCGCGATAGACACAGATGTGTTGATTGAGATACTGGACAAGAAATCAGAAAAGGGTGACGAAGCTCTCAAGCAGATCCTTCAAAGCGAAGAAGAAATCTGCACAACTGCCATCAACATACACGAAATACTCTACGGCCTCCACAAGTATGGGAAACCAGTCAAAGAGATACTGCTGCTACCTGTTTTGAACTATATGAAAAAGGATGCAGTCTCCTCTAGCAAAATAGAGCTTGGAGCAGAACAAAGAGGAAATTCCATACGCAGAACCGATGCCATGATAGCCGCGATAACTATAAACAACGGGGCAGCCCTCTACACCTTCGACTTGAAACACTTCAGCCCTCTTAAAGCACTTGGACTCAAACTCTTCCCATAAAACCCTCTGTCTGAAACACACATCTGTCGTTTAGCGCTAAGCAAGAACTACCCGATTTTGCTTGATCAAGTGAGTGTTCACTACTATTGCGCGCGCCATTTTGGGCCTCTGTTCCGCCATGTTCATAAATACTTAACACTATCAAGCAAAAAAAGGCAGACTTCATAGGGAAAAAGGGGGTCGCGTGAGATTTAGCCACTCGTTGCTAGGTTCGAATCCCACCCCGCCAGCCTACAATAAACCCCGCGCGTGCCTACCGTTGAAGGTGAGGGGCTAGTCCTCTTCCCATTTGGTTATCAAAGAGCCGACGATAATGGATAGTACTCCTAGGCCCGTTATCACTGCAGTGTTGAGGATTGCTTGTTGCGGTTGGCCGAAGATCATGGCGGCTCTGAGTCCTTCGCTTACGTAGGTGAGGGGGAGCAGTTGTGCGATTGTTTGTAAGAATTGGGGCATTTGGCTGATTGGGAAAAATGTGCCTGAGAGGAACATCATTGGGAAGGTTATGGCGTTTGCGGCGGCGTCTGCACCGTCTGGGTCTTTGACGAATCTTGCGATGATCATTCCCAAACCCGTGAACATCAGCGAAGCCATTGCCACCATGAATATTGAGATTGGGTCTGGGGCAATTTTCATGTTGAACAGCATTATGCCTAACAGTATCATCACTGCCATGCCCAGGTAGGATATGAGGATATTGTAGATTGTTCTGGATAGTATCCATTCGTAACGTTTCAATGGTGTGGTTGCGAGTTTGTGGAAGACACCATCTTGCTTGAATCTGGCACTTGTCGCGACGGCGGTGAAAATGCTCGTGGTCATGGCGGTCATTCCGATGACTCCTGGCAGGAAGAAGTCGATGTAGCCGAACCGTTTTGGAGCTATGGTCAGGTCTTCAATGCTCAAGTATTGCACGCCTCTTGAAAGGTCAAAGTTGAATTTGTCGATTATGCTAGTTACGATGCTGCGAACCACGGGCGCGGATGAGGTGGACTGGTCATAGACGAAGGTGACGTTTGCGGTTGTGTGGCCACTGGTAAGGAGTGCCATGTTGGCGCTGTCGTTGAATCCTGTGGGAATGACTAGTAAGCTGCTGAGCCTGTTTGTTATTGCATAGTCTGTGGCGTTGATTGAAGGATCCAGCGCTTGCATGTTGAAAGCATTCGTCAGGTTTAGAACTGACATGATAGTGTTGGACCAGTAGGTCGCTTTTCCACTTGTTTGGTCCTGGTTTTGCACACACAGATCGTATTTCGTTGAAGATTGACTGAAGATTGCTCCGAATAGCAGTATCAGGACGCATGGAAAGGCTAAGGTCCAGAAAATCGTGCTCTTGTTTCGAATGAATGTTTTGATGCTGGCTCTTAGGTCAAGTACGACGTGGCTCATGCGTTGTTTTCCTCCTCCAATGATTCGCCTGTGAGGTTAAGAAAAACATCTTCGAGACTCGACCGTTTCAGCTGCAATTCATGGTAGGACGTGTTAGAACTGCTCAGAGTCTGAAGGATCTCTGAGACTGCCACGGAATGGTTC
>JALHSQ010000032.1 GCA_022865885.1 Candidatus Bathyarchaeota archaeon
ATTATCAGTGTTCTGTTGCAATATCATGAAAAATCGCAATCGACAAGCCAAGAACCTAACAAAAATTGGCGTTCCCTCATGCTCATGATTCGCCAAGCCGGGTTTCAGAGAGTCAAGACCGAAAGAGTTGGCGCCCTGGCCGAGATTTTGCCCAATTTCCAAATCTCGCTTCTTGCATGATGCATAAAAAATGATTGATCTCCTGTTCAAATATATCGTTTTCGTTTTATTTGCATAAAACGAAAAGATACCAAGGAAGAACAGAAAAAAGCAGAAGCTTGCGAGCCTCATAGGGATCTGCGGGTTCCTGATGCAGACAAAGGTCTACCTGTTTTGGAAGAAAAAAGATGGATTGGTGGTCTAGTTGAGTCTTCTAGGACGTTTCCTCTTGATCAATACAACTGCAGGTATTGTCAAGGCCATGAAGACGGCTAGAATAGTTGCTGATGGGAACTCTGGCACAGCTGTGACTTCAAGGTTCGGTTTGGGTGGTGCGGGATCAACGAATATGTAGCCATTTCCCATACCAGCGTAGATCTTGCCGTCATATGTTATCATGGAAATGGTGTAGTATGCTCCTTCTGTAGCGTTGAATGAGGTTTCCCAGCTTGTTCCGTTGTACGTGAGGATCTTGTTTGCTGTTCCAGCGTAAAGCTTGCCATCATACTCCTCAAGCGAGTAAATCCAATAATCATGGTCAAGCACGGTTGTCCAGTTTTCACCGTCATACTCGATTACTCTTCCGCTGAATCCCGTTCCACCTTGGTAGAGTGGTTTTCTGCATGCTTGGTCTCTTGTCGCCAAGTACAGCTTGCCATTGTAGACCTGCATGTCAAGAAAAGCGTAAGCATACTCATACGATAATGCCACGCTCCAGCCGACTCCATCAAAGCAGTAAACAGTGTTGCCCGAAGCCACATACATCTTCCCATCGTAAACCGCAAACGAGTCTATGCTTCCGAAAGCACCTGAGAAGTTCAGTATGGTTGAGAAGTCTGGGTCAACGTGCCAATCTTCGGGGTTTTCAACTGAGCCGTTGCAGTAATAGAGTTTTGGAGGTTTGTCTAGATAGGTCGCTGCGTATATTGTGTTGCTGTATGTTCCTAGCATCTTGTAGTAGGCTGGGCCGTCTATTACATGAGTGAATGTCGTTCCGTTGAAGACGTAGAGTCCTCCTTTTCCTGCAGCCAAGAGTCTGCCCTCGTGGCTCATCAAGGAAATCGTGTGAGTTGGGGCCTGTATGATGTTCCAGCTTTCACCATCATAAATGTAGATTAAGTCGTTTGAAGTTGCGTAGAGGTTTCCGTTGCCTTCGGCAAGGTCTCCAATCGGGTAGTTGCCAAGCCCAATGAAGCTGGTCTGGTAGGGATCATGAATCGATGAGGCAACCGTGAAGTGAGCGATTTCTGAAGACACCATTGTGCCCGAAGAGTCGTTAGCATATATTACGATCTCGTGACGGCCATCACTAGCGATTATGATTGTGTTGCTGCTTATGGTCGTGTTCTGCTGGTTGTCGAGCGAATAGCCGATCCATGAGGCTGGTTTCGTGAGTGTGAAGCATATTGGTATGGATTGCGAGTAGTAGGTCATGTTCTGTGGTGAAATCAATCCTATTGAAAGAGATGTTGGCCAAGGAGTCATAAGGGGATAGTGATCGTTGTTGCTTGCGTCAATATTGTATGGAACGTCTCCGATACCGTCACTCCCACTCTCATTCTGATAAGCACCGCGATAGAGGTCTAAACCAGCATAGTCGCTCCAGTAGTTGCCGCCAGAAGGATACCCATCATCCCAAACGTTCGCATGTCCAC
>JALHSQ010000033.1 GCA_022865885.1 Candidatus Bathyarchaeota archaeon
GGTGTTAGAAGTTGGCTGGGCTTCTTGATCCGCTTGAAGTGAAGGGGCTGACTTTTAGAAATCGCATAGTTATGCCTCCCATGCAGACAGGTCGGGCCACGGTCAAAGGCGCTGTCACGGACAGGCTGGTCAGCTTCTACGTGAGGCGTTCAACGGCTTTGGGCTTATTGATTGTTGAACATTGTTACGTTTCCTCAAGTGGAAAGCTAAGCCCGAAGCAGTTAGGAATCTACGATGACGAGCTGATCGGCGGGTTGGAGAGACTTTCTGGCCGGATTCACGCAGCTGGCACACCTGTTGTCGTGCAAATCACACATGCAGGGGGCGTTGCGAACAGGGAAGTAATCGGCGCGGAACCTGTAGGTCCCTCGGCGACGGGGAAGACTCGTGAGTTAACCAGAAGCGAGATTGAGGCCTTAGTTGAAGACTTCGCCGTGGCTGCTGAGCGTGCGATCAAGGCGGGTTTTGACGGCGTCGAGCTTCACGGGGCGCACGGTTTCCTGCTTAACCAGTTCTTTTCGCCTTTGCTTAACAAGCGTGGAGACGAATATGGTGGCTCTTTAGAGAATAGGATGCGTTTTCCTCTCATGGTCGTCGAGGAGGTTCGGAAGAGGGTCAAGGGCAGGCTTCTGCTTTACCGGTTGGGCGCAGACGACTTAGCCCCGAATGGGACGCAAATAGAGAGCTCGGTTGCTTTTGCCGTGAAGCTTGAGCAGCGTGGAGTTGACGTTGTTGACGTTTCGGGCGGTTTGTGCGGAAGCGAGCCTAAGCAGCTTCGAAACGTCAAGGGCTACTTTGTTCCCCAAGCTTATGAGATAAAGAAAGCCGTTAGAGTTCCTGTTGTCGGCGTAGGGGGAATTACTGAGGCCGAGTATGCTGACATGCTGGTTCGAGACGGCAAGGTTGACTTGGTGGCTGTGGGTAGAGCGTTTTGGAAGGATCCGAAATGGGCCGAAAAAGCTGTTGAAGCTTTGAAAGCTTAACGATCGCTCGCTGAACCTGTTGCTTGTTATGGAGCGAAATGATCGCACTCTGTATCTAGGGCGCCTGAGATGCTACTTCTGCTTCGACTTTGTGCTTTCGCGCGCGTTACAAACCGTCACGAAAAACTCTTTTGACGAAGTCTGTGTAACGATTATTGGAAAAGGAATCCCCTTCTGCCTATGTTGAAAGAATGGCAAAGTGTAACAAGTGCCTTTGCGCGCTATTCAATACGCAAGTGTTTTCCCCAAGTCTTAAGAACTGAAACCAACGTCTGCTAAATGACCCAATATGAACAGATGGCTCCTCTCAACGATGGGTTTCCTGATCACTCTCTTGCTGATTTCAGCACCATGTAAGGCTCCAATAGTTGGAAATGGAATCTCTCAATCCTCAGAAGGAACTGATTCAGGCTTCCTAAGAGTGAACGGAAACAGCTTAACCCTCAACGGAACAGATTTTCGAGTAGTTGGTGCAAACCACGTGGACCTCATCTGGTCCTTCATGAACGATTATGGAGAAAACGGCACTAAAGTAATAGAAGATGCAGCAAGATGCGGAATCAAAGCTCTACGGTTCTCCGCTACAGCTGTCAGCAAGGACATCGTTGAAAAATGGTATACGAACAACTCTACCTTCTGGAATCGTTATGACAAAATGGTAGAAACAGCATCCAGCAATGGTGTCTACCTGATTCCAGTCCTTGTATGGACTTATAACGACACCAGAGATAACATCACAAACCCCGGTAACGGGCTGTTTGAACCCTTCCACAATTTCTCACGATATCTTCCTGAATTTCCTCTCAGTGATAAGTATGACAAGAGTCACATATTCATAACCAACTCCTTCGTCAACAACAGGTCAAAGGAATTCATCAGTGAAATGGTCACAAAATACAACGAGAACAAAACCATTCTGATGTGGGAGATAGGCAACGAACTCAACCTAGTTACTGGAAGGCCTGATACTGAAAACTACTTCCCCACTACGAAAGACCTTCAGAACTACATGCAGGACATATGCTCATTAATCTGGAAGCTAGACAAGAACCATCCAGTTGAGTCTGGAATGCAGGCACCAAACTTCCATGATCAAGGAACCACTTTGGAAGAGGCAGCAAGCAACAATTTCACTCAATTCAATGATTTCGTTAACGTGACAAGCATACACATATACCGAAACCAGACGAAGGACTACAATGTTACAGCCAAGGACTTCATAACAGCCTTCCTCAATTCCTCAAAAGACAACTTGAACAAACCGATGATAATAGGGGAATTCGGCGAAACAAGAGACGAGAATGAAAATGCACCAGACAACAGCTCCTTCATCCCAAGTGTGCTAGAAACAACATTACGTTTCGATATTCCCATGAGTTTGATCTGGGAATGGGAAGTTCCAGATCAGGGGGTTCCGGATCCTATTCCGATAGGTGGAGATAGACCTGGGTGGAATATCGACCCAGTCAAGACTCCACACATAGTCGAAATGCTGAAGATATATTCAATGCTGGCAAATGCACCAAGCAAAGAGAGGTATGATGTAGCCAAAGCTGGTAAAACGCTGAGCATTCTCATCCATTCCAATTCCACAATCACAAGTTTCAATTACAGTGAAGCTTTAGGACAGATTGCTTTCAACATTACTGGACCAACGGGCAGTAACGGTTTTTGCAGAGTGGCTATTCGGAACCCTATTCTTCAAGATGTCCTTCATGGAAACTGTACGGTTCTACTTGATGGGGTGGCATTGAATGAGAATGCGACTAAGAACTGGACCGTTCAAGATTTCGATGACACGTTCATATTCTTCAATTACACGCATTCCGAGCATAGAATCACGATTGTTCCAGAGTTTCCGTCATTCTTCGTTCTAACACAATTCCTGGCGGCAATACTACTGGCATTCACAATCTACAAGAAGAAACGTACCAGATAGTCGGTGCGCGCTAAAGGATTAGAAAAAAGGGGGAAGGATGTGCAGGAGAAGTCTCCATCAACCGATAGTTTAAAGAGGAAGATTGGCGATTCATAAACGTAATATATAGTAACGGTAATAATCACGTAGACTGAGAGCACAATTCTCTCATTACGCGATCAAAAACTTACCCGAGCTTAACAAGAATCATTGGAGGTTGATGCTTACATGGGTTCATCCCAAACGTTTACTATAAAGTATGTTATACAGGCAAAATTCGATATTGAAGGAGTAGTAGAGAAACCTGACGTAATTGGAGCAGTTTTCGGGCAGACAGAAGGTCTTTTTGGGCCCGAACTTGACTTGAGGGAACTGCAGAAATCAGGAAGAATTGGAAGAATAGAAATCGAATTACATTCAAAGAATGACCAGACAACAGGCACCATAACCATCCCGACAAGCTTAGACAGAGTATCCACAGCCCTGATCGCCTCAAGCATAGAAAGCATAAACAGGGTCGGACCATGCGCCGCAAAAGTGAGCCTTGAAAAAATCGAGGATGTCAGAGAAGCTAGAAGAAAAACCATAATCGACAGAGCCAAAGAGATACTTCACAAATGGACAATCGAATCCATGCCTTCAGTAGATGAGGTCTTCAAAGAAGTCTCAGAAACACTGAAAATAGGCAAGGTTCTCAAGTACGGATCAGAAGAACTGCCTGCTGGACCAGAAATTGAAAAGGCAAAAGAGATAATCGTAGTTGAAGGACGGGCAGACATAATAAACCTCATGCGTTGCGGAATACTGAACACAATAGCCTTAGAAGGAGCCAAAGTTCCTGAGGCAATCAAGAAACTCTGCAAAGAAAAAGAGGCAACAGCCCTTCTTGACGGAGATAGAGGCGGTGACCTAATCCTAAAGGAGCTCCTGCAGGTCACTGACGTAAAGTACGTTGGCAGAGCACCCCGTGGGAAGGAAATTGAGGAATGCAACTGCAAAGAGGTTTTCGAAGCCTTAGAAGCCAAAGTTGCAATAGAAGACCTATACAAGCCGAGAAAAGAAGCAAGACAGAAAGTTGAAGTTCCAAAAGAATTCGTGGATACAACAAAAGCGCTTGAAGGCACACTGGAGGCTGTTCTCTTAAATGAAAAGCTTGAGCAGGTAGAGCGGTTGCCAGTAAGCCAGCTGGCGGAGAAACTCCAGGAAATTGAAGGCATAGACACAGTCATTTTTGATGGGATCATAACTCAAAGAATCGTGGACGTGGCAAACGAGAAGAGTATAAAGAGAATAATAGCTTCCCGCAAATCAGAAGCTGTTAAGCCATCATTGACTGTTCAACTGATGACGTTCTCAGAGATTATGGCAGGTTAACTGCCGAAAAAATCTGTAAGACTCTTGGTTTCTTTTTCTGCGTGTCTCGATTCTGAGAGCTCTTCAGGAGCAACGCCAAAAGGTTCAAGAATTCTAGTAACAACAGGAACAATTTGCTTAGTTACGTAGTACTCTATGTCCACTTCAGCGTAAGAAGCAAACATGTAGGGTTTAACTTTCTCATATAGGCGACCAGAACCAACCACAACTACGTACCCTACCTTGTCGCCTACGGCTAGTTCCCAACCTTTCTCTTTCAGTAATTTTGCTGCTTCAACGTGAGAAGCCTTAACCTCGTATTCTTCAGCAGGTTTGGTCAATGTTTTCCAGATGATTAAGTCACGGCATGGGACACGTCTCTGCCTGAGTTCGTAGATGAAGTTCTGCACAAACGTTACAGCCTTCTTGGGTGATTTTTCCTTCAGCATTATCTCCAGGACTTTCTCTTGGACTTTCTTTGCAACCTCTGCCCAGTCTCCACGCATGACCTCTAAGCCGACGATGTCCAGTCGTCCATCTGGCAGTAGGCCAGCATAACGTTTCTTTGCTTCTGTGAAGAGAATCCTGGTGTAGATCTTGTCTGGTTTAATCTCTAGACCTAGCTTTTTTTGGACATTTCTTGAGAGGTTTTCGATTTTCTCCCTGTCATATTCCACGAATATGCTGTCTGTGTCGCCATAAACGATCTTTAATCCTTTTTCTTCTGCCATTTCCATGGCAGTCTTTATCGTGTATCTTCCCCAAGCTGCTGCTGCCTCTGCGACTGGTTTTACATACCATCTTGCACCTGTCCATCCAGCATACCCGTAGGCAGCATTGGTTATTATCTTCAAGACTCTTTGACGAGCATCCAAAACGCGGTATTCGACGTTTCTTGGTGAGACAAGCTTCATTCTTGAGTGAGCATCGTCTCGTATATTGATTAGGTAGGATAGCATGTCCTTATAGAAGCCAGCTGGGCTTCTCCTGAAACGGTGCTTGACCTCTGGAGCCTCATTTACTCCGCCTGTTGGAGCAGGCTCGTCAGGTCGTAGGTAAGTGTCTGGAGACAGGTTGTACTTTATCATTATGTTCGGATACATGGATTTGAAGTCCAAGTCTGCAACGTTTTCATGTAGACCCGGTTTTGGCGCGACTACTATGCCACCCGCATATGGCCTGTAGGGTTGCTCTACTCTCTTAGGAGCAAGCTCCCCGATCTTGTGTACACGTTTCATTATGAACCACTCAACCCTGAAGCTGGCAGCTGCCGTTCCAACATGATCCAGTGGCAAACCGACGATGCTTGAGAGTTGGATAGCGAAATCCAACGTCAGATCAGCAATTCCCATCACACAACGAGTACTTTCAGTGGAGAAAGTCTTCAAAGTCCCATGTTTCTCTCTAGAGTCCCAGTACTCAGGAAAATCTACTTCTTCGATGATCACGCGGTCTTCAAGTTTCATAACACCCAAGTAGTCTGCCAAGTTTGCCAGAGTCTTTACTTTGACATCCGAATAATCCTCTGCGTAATCTGAAAGGTCAATGTTTGCCCTTCCAGTAACCGAGAAATGGCCGTAGACACTTTGGTGAGGCTCAGTTTCCGTTCTGCCAATGCGTAGCGATAACCCAAGCTTCTCACATCTCTGCTTGAGGTATGGCCAATCTTGCCAGTTTGCACCATACGCTGCAAGAATGTCTGGATCGAAGCTTCGAACATAATCTATGAAGGATTTTAAGGCTTCCTTATCGTTCTTGTCTTCGTTTGCTTCAAACTGCTTTTCTTCGCCACTATTGGTTGCGACTGAAATCAGAATCACTGGGTTTCTGTCAGGTTTCGGTGAACCTTCTCGGCTATAGCAGATTATTGAGAAACCTAGGCTTCTTAGACGAGGAATTGTGGATCTTTCAACAGGTTTCAGGCTTGATCCTGCTATGTAGATCTTGTCGACTTGAACACCATTGTAGAGTGGCTCTTCAATAGCTTCCACTTCATGCCAACCACATGTAACGACGTCGTTATCGATTATGTAGCGCATGGTGTATCGAATATCGTCTTCGAGGCAATCCTTTACACCTTCGGTCTCTCGAATAGACCTTGCACACTTAGACACTTCATCTGGGTTCTTGCAGTAAATCTTCACAGCTTTCACTGGCTTTCCAAAGAATCTACGCTCAGCTATCTCAAGCTTCGTAATAGTTGGATTCTGCAGTCGTTCAATCTCTTCGGCAACCCTTTCCGGAGTTGCGTTCTCTTCAATAATCGCCCAAAAATACATGTGAAACTCTCGGTCAATGACAAGCACTCTTTTTCCAGAATCATCTACGCCCCAAAGCCAAATCTCAGGGACATTCTCTCTGATTTGATGATTTACGTCCAAAAGCCAAAAAGCTATCTTCACTGCGCTGTCACTCTTCATAGTACAGAAAAATGGATTGACCTTAAATGCTTTGAGCGGTCCAAGTGCCATGAAATCGTGATTCCGAAGACGAAGGCTTCAAATGTTGACTCAAACATGTCTCTTCAAAAACTCAACTACATCTGGGAAATCGATCCCGAGGGCTTTGATCTTTCCAAGTGTTGGCACGCCGTCAGCGTTCCATCCTCGTCTTCTGTAAACTGCATCCATCAGCTTTTCGTATTCTGCGATGCGGTATTTCCTGAGGATTGCGAGTTTCTCTTCAGTTGATTTGCCCTTTGGGTCATAACCGAATTTCTCTTTCAGTTGTTTGTCATAGCGGTCTGCGCGACTTTCATACTCTTCTCTTGTTACTGGACCAATGGCGCGATAAGGAATCGTGTCATGTTGCCGGGTTCCAAATCCCATTCTTAGGTTGAAGATTCGCTGGAAGTTGTAGACTCTCTCACTCATCAGGATAATGTCATCGACTGTGACCTGCTTGCCCGTCACTGCAGAGAAGAATCTGGCATAGTTCTCAACGTGAGTCACGACTTTAGCTGGTTCCTTCGTCTTCTTGTTATCCTCAGGAACGACATCGTTCCATGGAAGTTTGCACAAGCCATTCAAGCCAAACCACGTGCGGAACATTGGGAACCAGTGAAGGTTTTCAGCTTTCTGTTCAAAGGTTGGCATCAGATTGTGCACCATGTCAAGAAATATCAGCCAAGCTTCGTCATGTTGGGGGCCTTTCAATGCAAGTCCATAGCCTCCTTGCTGGGCTAGCGATTCCTTAGTCACATATTCCGAGAATTCCAAGCCTTTTGCTTCCATGCCAATATCCTGTAACGTCTTGGGGTTTGCTCCATACTTTTCAGCAAAAACCTTCTTCATTCGTCTGATTCCTTGACCTACGATGACCCCGAAGCCTTCGCCCTTCGCCATCTGATGAACTAGTTCAAGAGCTGCTTCCTTGTTGCCAAACCTCAGATCCAAACCTTCTGTGGCTTTTTTGTCAATTAGTCGTGTCTCATAGCATTCCATTGCGAAAGCCGTTGCGGTTCCAACCGAGATCGTGTCCAAACCGTATATATCGCAATAATAGTTCATTTCGACGACGTGATCTGCATCAAAGACACCGCAATTGCTCCCTACACCCGCAATGGTTTCGTACTCAGGCCCATTCACGAACACTTTCTTTCCCTTGTATGAACCTGTCTTGGGCTCAAAGTCTTTGATGCCGTGGGAACATGCCAATGTGCAACCCATCCAGCAACCGTCGAAGCCTTTGTGGAACTTTCTTCTGTAGACCTCTCTTCCAAGTTTTTCCGCTTCTGGGCTGCTTCCAAACCTGAAGTTGTTAGTGGGAAGAAGGTCGAATTCATTCATTATTGTTACGAGGTGAGTGGTTCCGATGATTGCCATTTCATTCTGTTTGGGGTCAAGAGTTCTCAGTTCTTGGTTGTAGGCTGTGCCGACCTGCTTCACTTTTTCTGGATCTGATGGGCCGTTAGTTTCCACAGTTATTTTTCCTGAGTACTTGACAACTATCGCTTTCACCTTTTTGTCACGCAGAACAGTGCCTATTCCGCCTCTTCCAGCCTGCTTGTACCTGTGGATCTTGCGTGCTGGATCATACCATGAAAAGTTCAGACATCCAAAGAGAGTGTGCTCGGCTCCTGGGCCTGAAGAAGCAATAGAGATGCTTTGTGGATTATCGCCTCCGAACCTCTTGGCCAACGTATCAACGACTTGATCCGTTTCAGAGGGCAAGTCCGAAGCGTCCTCGATCTGGACCTCACCTTTGTCACCATCAATGAAGATCAAAACCTCAGATCTTGACTTTCCCTGAACCTCAAGCGCGTCCCAACCGGAAAACTTCAGATAGGGGCCAAAGTATCCGCCTACGTTAGAATCAACTACAGAGCCAGTTAACGGTGAAATCGAAACTGCGATACTCTTTCCGCTTCCCGGAAAGACAGGTGTGCCACCTAGTGGACCGCAGGCGATGCAGACCTCGTTTTCGGCATCGTTCCATCTTACGATTTTGCCAAAAGGCAAAGCATTCCAGAGGAGCCATAAGTCGAATCCTCGTCCGCCCAAGAATGTGTCTTTCATTTTCTGGGAGACGGGTTTGCTGACTATCGTCATGGTTGAAAGGTTGACGTGTAATGTTCTATTGTTATATCCTTTCTCAACTTTGTTTGGTTCATATCTAAACTCTGCAAGCATATGTACTAACGTCTCCTGTCAAATGGAAAAGAGAATCTAAAAGAACCCACAAATAGAGCTTTCGCAGACACATAGTTGACTCCAACGATCAAGATTAAAAGCCAATACAAGGAACACTAGAGACCGTTGAAGTTTCATACTTTTTAATAGTTCGATGCTGATTATTGCATTCCAATCATCAGCTCGACGAGGCTTAAGATATTGAAGATTTTGGAAACAAACCTGAAGAAGGGATTCGTAAAGGTCATACCTGAGACGATGGATGACCTTTGGCATCTATACAACGTCATTTACAGAAATGATGAGGTCTATGCACACACAACTCGAGAAGTGAAGCCTGACGGTAAGTATGAAAGGCCTGGGCGTGGGGAGAGAGTCCGGGTGTTTCTTGGAATCAAGGTAGAAACGGTTGGTTGGGACAAACTCTTGGGCAGACTCAGAGTTCATGGAACTATTCGTGAAGCTCCGGAAACTGTTCCAACTGGTGCACATCACACACTTAACATCGCCCTGAATACCCCCGCGACAATCGTCAAGACTGCATGGTCAAGACACCATCTTGAAAGATTAGAAAGAGCGAGCAAGACGTCTGAGAAACCCATGATCATTGTGTCAATTGACGACGAAGGCTATGCAGTGGCCACGACGGCCCAGTACGGTGTTGACGAGAAAATCGTAGAAAGGACAAAGCTGCCTGGAAAACTGGAGGCTGAAAAGAGGTCAGCAGCGTTCAATGAGTATTTCAGGAAAGCATCGAACAGCTTGCGACAGATCTGGACAACGATGCACGCTCCTATCGTAATAATCGGTGTAGGATTCGTGAAAAACGATTTTGCAAAGTTTCTGGAAAATGAGGCGGCGGATGTTGCCAAGTCAGTTGTAGACATAAAGAGCGTAAACAACGGTGGCATCTCAGGGATACATGAAGCTCTACGCTCCGGTGTTCTGCTGAAAGCCGCAAAACGCTTGCGGGTTGTTGAAGAGACGGGGATTGTGGAAGAGGTTTTGAGAAGACTGGGAAAGAGTGAGCCCACGGTTACTTATGGCTTGAAAGAGGTTGAAGGAGCAGCCAGATCTGGTGCCGTTGAAAAGCTTATATTAACGGATTCTATGCTGCGCGAGTCTACGGATGAGAATCGCCTTCAAATAGAGGAGATCATGAAAGAAGTGGAGCGGAAAGGCGGCATGATAGTCGTGGTAAGCACAGAACATGAGGCAGGAGTCAAACTTAACGCGTTAGGCAGCACTGCGGCAATTCTTCGTTTTCCATATCACAGGGATGGCGGATAGCAAGGCTTAATTGCGATTGAGGCATTGAACCATTTATCGTGTTTGATTGAACTTATTTAGATAGCTTTACATTCACTATGTCCTTACATGGTTTGGGATCAAAATGGCTAAGAGAGATCCGTTGATCATCATCCAAAACATAGTCGCATCAGCCGCCCTAAACCAAACCATAAACCTGCAGCTCATAGTCGAAAAGTTTCCCCACGCAGAATACAACCCCCGCGTGTTCCCGGGGCTCGTCTTTCGACTGAAAAAACCCAAGACGGCCACCTTGATTTTCACAACAGGCAAGATGGTTTGTACAGGAGCGAAATCAGAGAAAGAAGCCATACGAGCAGTGAATAAGGTTACTAAGGAACTGAAGAATCATGGAATACCCATCAGCAACAAACCAGTCATCACCATTCAGAACATTGTGGCTTCTGCAGCACTGGGTGGGGAGATTGATTTGGAAACAGTGGTGTACAAGCTAAAGAGAGTCATGTACGAGCCAGAACAGTTTCCTGGAGCAGTCTATAGAATGGACGAGCCGAAAGTTGTGTTTCTGATTTTCTCGGCTGGAAAACTGGTTTGTGTGGGCGCCAAAAGAGAGCAACAGGTTTACGAAGCTGTAGACAATATTCAGAAGCTTTTAGAGGAGCAAAACCTCATTTTCTACCCAGCTAGTTAAGCGTCTAGCATTCTTGGGTATCTCAAGGATTTCTTTGACATTTGTGTTCTCTTTCAAAGACTATTTGTAGGCGATTTGGTTCAGTAGTTCCTGAAAGTGGTTAATAACGTGAAGTTTGAATGAAAGCAAAACCTGTCTTGTGCGATGCGTGTTTGAAGCGTGAGTCTTTCTACTTCAGACCGTATTCTGGCGAAGAACTGTGTAAGAAGTGCTTTGGAGAATCCATTGAGGCGAAGGTCAGAGCAACTATTGCGAGGTACAAGATGTTAAAGTTTGACGACAGAGTTGCGGTTGCGGTTTCGGGTGGAAAAGACAGTGTAAGTCTATTGCATATTCTGGCCAAAATGGGGCGTAAGCATCCTAGATCCTCATTGGTGGCAGTCACTGTGGATGAGGGAATCAAGGGTTATAGGGATGAGGCTTTAAAGATAGCAGCTGATACCTGCAGAAAACTTGGCGTAGAGCATACAGTAGTTTCATTCAAAGGGCTTTTCGGCCACACGCTTGATGAGATCGTCACGTTGTTGAAGGAGAAAGGTTGTGATGGCGGGACTTCCTGCGCATATTGTGGTGTTTTTCGGAGAAAGGCATTGAATTTGGCCGCCAGAAAAGCGGACGCGGACAAGCTTGCGACGGCTCACACGTTGGATGATGAGACGCAGACGATTCTCTTGAACATCTTTCATGGTGATGTTTGGCGGTTGGCGAAAGAAAAACCGGTGACAGACGAAGTTCACCCGAAGCTTGTGAGAAGGATAAAGCCTTTTTGTGAGATTCCGGAAAGGGAAACTGCCCTTTACGCTTACGTTAGGGGAATAAGGTTCCAGAGTAGGCCATGTCCGTATGCTTCAGAGGCCTTGAGAAATGACGTCCGTAGAATGCTTAATAGAATAGAAGAAAAACATCTTGGAATGAAGTTCACGATTTTCAAGTCGGTAGAGAGAATAAGGCCTGCTCTCCAAGAAGCTGCCAAAGCTGAGGGTTTGAAGGAATGTGCCGACTGCGGAGAACCTACGACTGAGCGAATTTGCAGAACCTGCCAGATGCTCAAGGAGATACACTAGCGAGACCGTGTTTTAGTGAACGCAGAAGAATAAACTGAATGTGATTTTGGAGTCAGTTACTGGAGTGAACCTACTGTCGTTTGTTTGCATCATTATCCTAACTAGTCTCATTTCTGTTAGGGATCTGTTTGATGGCTTGTCCTGCAATCACCGCAGGCGATTAGATTCTTCTCTGCTCTCGTGCAACACTACTCTTCAGTTTTCTCAGGATCTCGGAAGCTTTGTACGAGTTTTCAGCAGAGGCAACCTTCTTGACTTTGGCGAGAGTGATTTGGCAGCCGCAGTAAGGGCAGGTTCTCGATTTTTGGTCAGCCTTAGCAAGCAGGAGCCCAGAACACTTGCTACATACAACAACCAGAACAGATGTTACATGCGGCACTCTCCGAAAGTCTTTTCCACTTTCCAACTAAATAACGCTTAGGGTAAGGTGGGTGCAGATGACGATCGATGAGAAGACGCAGCCTAAAACCTCATCTGGGTTGGTTCAACTAGCGATACGCTATTTTGAGAAGGAGGGGTTCAAGGTGGAGCAGGAGAAGACAGCACTTGAGGGTTTCAGCGGCGTCTCAAGAGAGTTTGACCTTATCGTTCAAAAGGGGCGTGCTGCTCAAGGTGTCTGGGTAAGGGACTGGAACAGGACTATAGGCGTGAATCTGATAATTAACATTGATAAGGCTTCAGAAGACGTGGGCTTGTCAAACCCGATAGTAGTGGGCGAGAAATTCAGTGACCATGCAAAGTCGTATGCAAACAGACGAAAAGTCACGTTGCTGCCAAAGCAGAAGATAGTCCTAAGCCTAAGATAAATCAAATTCTTAGATAGTCATCCAGCAAGCCCTCGTTCTCAAGTTTACCCAACCAGTCGACACTACCTACATAAAATTTCTTGCCGCCATTCAGAACCTCCAAAACCTCGTTGACGCTTGCCTCCACTGTTTTGCCAGAAACGTCCAATTCGCATATTCTCTTTTCCTCGTAAACCCCGAGGGCGTCGACCAAGCAAACGTCAAGGATCTCGGACGCCAAGTTCTCCCAAAGCTTTGGTTCAGAGAAACCCCGTTGCTCCATCAATCCTTTCAGTTCGACAGGATTGCGGCGCAAGACAAAAACATGTGCCACATATTCCTCTGGCACAACGTGCACGGCGTAATGTCCGTCCACTATAACATGCTCCTTGCTGCAGCCTTCGACGATTTTCTGGATTCTTTGCTTCATTCGTCTTTCATCCACGATCATAGAACCTCTCTTCTTATCTTTGCCCAAAACCAGTTTTTCGCGAGTGGCCAACTCCGTCAAGTCAATGTACAAGGCGTCGAGTCTCGATACCAGCAACCGCGATAAAGAGGTCTTGCCCACACAGGGTGTGCCCGTTATCAAGACAACACGTTTAGCTGGATCTCGTCTACTCATGTTCTCCTATTGATGGTTCGCAGAACATAAGGTTTCCACAATTCTTATTGCCGCCAACTGGTACCACAGTCCTTGGGCTGGCGAGTTGGTGCGTGGCTTTCGAGCCTCAGACAAGAGGCTTGAGGAAACTCCGCCCACATGTAGAATTGCAGCGCCTGCAAAGGCGCAAGGCGAGAGCCTTGGCTCCGGAGCAGAAACGGAACGTCCGACCAGCATGTGCCGATGATGCATGCTAAGTTGCTGAGAATGCTGGACGTGAAACGGTGAAACGGCCGTCCTGCAAGTGGAAAGGGCAAACAGACGCCGAGGAAGTGCTACCTGAGGCGCGGGTAGCCCGATTAGCCGAATGCCACGAGAAACAAAAGGCGGGTTACACCCAACACACCAGCCCTTTTCAACTGCAACCCGCCCGTTTTTCTAAACATACTCGCAAAAATGGAGAACGAAGGAAAAAGCCACTACAGCATACCCTTCACAAGCAAAGCCCTCAGCCTACTGCAACACAACTGCAACTTACAAGACCCCGAACAAGTCAAAGCCTTCATAGCCAGAAGAAACGTATCCAACGGCTACAAAAGAAACCTCTGCATAGCCTGCAACAAATTCTGCAAATACTACAAAATAGAATGGAGCATGCCACTATACAAACCAGAAGCCAAGGCAATCAAAATCCCGACAAAGGAAAAAGTCGAAATGCTCATAGCATCAGCACACAAACCACTCTCGATCAAACTGCAAATCAGCATGGAAACGGGACTCAGACCAATCGAACTAATGAGCCTCAAAGCCAAAGACGTTGACCTCGACCACAGACTCCTCTACCCAACCACAGCCAAAAGCGGCTCAAGCAAAATACTCGAAATTTCCACCAACCTCAAAGATGTACTTCAAGAACACATAGACACACACAAACTAAACCCAAACGACAAACTCTTCAAAGGAAACGCCGACGACTACGGCAAACACTACAGAGTCATGAGAAACAACTTAGCCGAGAAACTCCACGACCCAACCATCAAAAACATCAGACTCTACGACCTCAGACACTACTTTGCCACCACACTCTACGCCAAAACAAGAGACATACTCCTAGTCAAACAGCAAATGGGGCACAAAAAAATAGAAACCACACTCATCTACACACAACTACTAAACCTCAACGACGACGAATGGACGTGCAAAACAGCCAAAAACGTCACCGAAGCGACCTCACTAATCGAAGCAGGCTTTGAATACATCACAGAAATAGACGGAACAAAACTATTCAGAAGACGCAAATAACCCTCTTTTTTTCATAATCAGCACAAACAAACATTCGCGTCACTCCGCTCGCACCAAAATCCCACACCTAGGCAAATAACCGAAGCAACAAAACTGAATTCAACTTCCGAAGAATCCACATCTGATACTCAGCCAAGGCAACGAACCTATGGAAAAAACAAAAAGACCGCCCTAGCGCGTGCGAAAGATTGCCCTATAGATTGTCTAATATAGAGAACTGCCAATATTGACATTGGATGTCCCCATGACTCTTTTCGGATTGAGACTTTCCAAGTTGGAAAATCATATCTACACAAACATCAAAAGAACGAAATTGGTGTTTCCTGAAGAAACCGCACTGATGGAATATGGTCTGGATTTGATGTTCAACCTTACTCGCGACATTAATGGAGCATTAAAAAATAACGAAAGACCCCAGCTTTATGCGAATAGCAACTTGTTCGCTAGGAATAGGCAGCTTTTGCTTAATGCTTACTTCTGTCTTAATTGCTCTCATTACGGAACGCAATTCGTTATCTTGAGAACGATTATGGAGAACAACAATCTGATGCGTTTATTCAACCTTCATCCACAATATGCTTATGAATGGCTGCCTTGGGGCATACAGAAACAATTTTCCTTGGAAACACAGGCGAAATATGCAAAATCAGGCAGAGTGGGTGCCACATTCAAATTCCAATGGGTAAGAAACATGGTCTTCAAGAAAGAGGGAAAAGAGGAAGTGGGAAAACGTATTGAAAAAATCTACCACGAACTATGCGATTACACCCACCCCAACTTCAAAGGTTGGCGTGAACTTATGGGCATGCAAGCGAAAAAGGAGATCTTGTTGGAACTGCCCGCCTTTACTCCAGACAATGCTTCCGAGCTGGTTGGAACCACTCTCTACTTTATGCAGATGTCTTTCAAAACCTGCGTTGAGACTTTCAGGGAATACCTCCTTGGCTTTGTTATTCACGTGAATGTCTGGCAAAAAGACTTCAACAAATTGATGGCCCGATACGAAGCATGAAGGAAATCCCTAGAGAAAAAGGCTCGTGAGGCTATCCGCCTCACTCGCACGTTCCAGACGGTACGCCAAGAAGCCAACTGACGATAGCGCGCGCTGGGAATTATGACTACACTAATGCTAATTTATCTAAACCCATGAGACGTGGGCGCGAAAGGAATCTCTATCTTCGGATATCAAGGAATTTTTCGAGTTTCTGAGCACAAAGTCTCGAAGTATCAAGTATCTGCCCTGCGATATCCATAGTTGTAACGAGAGTCCCCGGATCTGACAGAACCGTAGAGTCCTTCTTGCTCAATCGATCGATAAGTCTCAGATTGAGGAAGGCTTCAGTTTTGTATGATGTATTCAGCAATTCCCATGCTAGTGAGCTATCAATAATGAGGATCCGATTGAAGAATCCCTTCTCTTTCAGATTGAGGAAAATCTGACTATAATCTTGGCATTCTTGGTGTAGTTCGGTCACAGAAGATATGAACCTGTTTTCGACTTCACCTCTAGGCTTTCCTTCAGGGACTGAAATTCCCTTGTTTTTGAAATCCTCACGTAGGGCTCGGTCCAGCGCGTCATTCGCAAAATGCTTTACTGTTGGTGAAGACTCAACCATTTTTCTGAGCTTCTCAGCAGTCACGTCCAAGTCGGAGATCATGTGTTGGGTTCTGCCTGAGTGTTTTTGCAGGCTAAGTCCCGAGTACTTGATAAGTACACTAGTTATCGCCACACCTAGACTAATCAAACTGATTATGATCGCTAGTTCTGCCTGCGTCAGCATGTGTCAAGTGTGCCTGAATGTGTGGCTAAAATAGTTATCCTCTCGCAATGGTGCGCGCATGCTTGTTCCTAAATAGGCCTAAAATGGTTTTTATTCGCCCTTCATGATTCAGGGACGGCCTTGGGTTTCGTATCTGTTCTTGATTTCTTTGGACATCTGTCTTTATCGAACCCGGCAGAAACGTGCAAACGCGAATTTTGACCATTTTTGGCCATTTTAGGAACAGGCATGCGCGCTATCATCTCCTTTTATTATCTTTAATCTCAATTACAGAGTGACATCGTGGGCAGTGTCCAGATACTCCCTCACTCTTGAATTCTAGACCACATGACGGACATTTGTAGTTTTTACTTCTGTTGTATCTTCTCTCACTCACCTTTCCTCACCTTCCTATTCTGCAAACTTGATGGTTGATTTTCCAAAATGACTTGAGTTCTTTTGAATCCTTAAACTAGACTGAACTTATTCAACTTCTGTAATAGAGGTATCGCTTGAAGCCTAGTCAAATGGTCATCATGATATCCATAAATTAATCCTAGCCATAGCGCGCCAGTTTGTTGCTAAAATCTGGAAGTTGACAAGTTCATGTTTAAGCTTGTTTGGGTCTTAGAATTTAGGGTGAAGGATGGACAAACCTGAATTTTCGTGTGCCATTCTGTCCAAGATGAACTTAGACGACATAGAGAAAGTCGTGAAGGAAGCTTATCATAAAATAGATGGTCCGGGCAGGCCGCCCAGAAAGCCGATGGGCATCTTCAAAGCGTTAATCGTGAAGAGGCTGCATCAAATTCCGAGCGAAAGAGAACTGTGCCGTCGGTTATGGAAAGACGACAACTTGAGAGAGCTCTGCGACATCGAAGCGAAGCAGAACCCTTATCATCCTTCGCAGTTGTCGCGGTTCAAGAAACGCGTCGGAACCAAAAGACTGCAGAAAATCATGAACAAAGTGCTCAAAGAGCTGTTGAAAGGCGGATTGATAAGCGGTGAAACCATGGTGTTAGACGCCACGTTCGTTAAGCGTACAGCAGGCGAGACCCGCATGAGAACAGTCGTGGAAAGTCAGACCCTGAAGCCCGGGTGGGCAGGAACGGCAAAACCTACGAACTGGGCTACAAGCTACACGTTGCGACAGACGCGAAGTCCGAGCTGCCCATGGCAGTCATCGCGGCTCCAGCAAACGAGAACGAGAAGAAGCACGCATCAGCGCTCTTTTGCAAAGCCTTGAAGACTACAGGGCAGTTGGTGAAGGCGCTTATCGCTGATTCGCAGTTTTCAAGCAGGAAACTCAGAGAACAGCTTTCGGCTCACGGAGTAAAAGCGGTGATTCCTTACCCCGCAAACCAGAGCAAGGGAGAGGCGAAGCTGCTGCGGGTGGACAAGTACTTCAGGACTCATGGTCCCGTCGTCGAGAAGCAAGTCTACACGCAGAGAGGAGCTATTGAACGGATGAATTCAAGGTTGAAGGAGCAACTCTGCCTCGAAAGGCACAGGGCTAGAGGCCTCGAACGCATAACCATACATGCTCTCCTCTCTATGATCGCAATGCTACTCACAGCGCTTGTAGCGTTAAGGCTGAACAGGCTGGAAAAGGCTAGATGCATCACCATGCTCGCAAGATAACGGAAATTGACACAAAGAAATCGATTTAGCAACAGGCTGGCGCGCTCCAAGATCCAAGACCTGTAAGCCGAGCCTCTTCCAGACTTCGAAAATTATTAAAGCACTATTACGCATATCATACCTTCTGGGAACATAAATGCCGAAAAAAGAAAAACCGTTAACTAAGAAAGAGCGAGACGAGAAAAGGAA
>JALHSQ010000236.1 GCA_022865885.1 Candidatus Bathyarchaeota archaeon
ACTGGGATGTCGTTGAGACCGTACTTCGCGAGTCTTTCAGCCACTTCTTTGTCGTCAAGGCCGTTTTCGGAGGATGCGAATTCCCTGATAGTCTCTTCAGGTGTCTTCGCCCAGTAGGCCATACTCCCTTTGTAGCTCTGAAGAATGAAAAACATTACGGTAGCGAATGGTGCGCTCGGTAAGGTTGCAGTCGCACATGAGTAATATTCCAGTCACACACAGTTTTGGTGGGGTTGGTTCTCATGCCAGATACGAGAAAGGAGACTGATGCTCTTGGAGTTGTTGATGTTCCTCAGAGAGCCTACTACGGAGCGTTCACGGTATGTTTCCATTCAAAGACCACAGGGACCAATTCAGGCTACGTTGTGGGTCCTTTCTGCAAACCTGTGCAGGCTTAACTGAAAACTGAGTGGTGAATTCTCGTGCCAATCCCTCTTTCTTTCTACTCCACGCGCACTCCACAGTATTTACTTCACATTTGGGTGAAGGTTATAATCCTTGCTTGTTGTTACTATTTGATTCTGGGAAGGAAGATTTGCTTGAAGCGATCCAAGAAAAAGCAGGCGAAAAGAGAACGATATTTGAAAAGAATGAAAAGTCGAGGAAAATGGAAACATGGAAAGAGTAACGTTGACAAAGTAAGAAGACTAAAAGACGCGCAGGCTCTTCTAGCCAATGCGTCTACATAGATAAAGGCGTCCGCGGTCTACTGAAATAGTTATTCTCCACTATTCCCTTTGTCTTCGCTTGAATGAAAGAATCATTCCATAGGCTGGACACCTAGTCCAGTGTTCTTCGCGATATTTCTAAAGTCTATCTACGTAGAATACGTCATCGTAGCTATTACTTTCGCACGCGTCTTCTAGGGCGCGTGGAAACCTCTCCTACTCACTTTCGTGACCTCCACCTGAATGATCCTCGAGAGCTGATTCCGCTCCTATCGGATGCTTCTCCATCCAATTCAACGCGTAGGCTTCTGCTTTCGATGCAGTCGCATACTCTGGTGATACAACCTCTCCTTTGTCATCAATTCTTACCCGGGGAAAAAGCAGCACCACGTAGTCCCCTCCAAACTCTTTCTTTGTAACGACCAGATTCTGTCCTGTGGTCTCATTCACGAATCCTCGCTGTCGGTCCATTTTTATCCAACCTTTTACTATTTTCAACGACTATTCCTCAGTCGCTCTTATTTGGCTGGCAGACCCAAAGAGCTGATCACCGCTTTCGCCTGACAGGTTGACTCGTCGACGCTGCTGAGTGAGCTCTTTTTTCCAATGTTCAATTGCCTTTGGCCTCTGAACGTAGAAGCTCTTGCATTCTCGATCTGAATGGTGTCGCCGGCAGAAATGCTGGCTATCTGCTCGTTCCAGAGACACAGCCTGATCGACCCAGTGTCATCTGCTATAAGGGCATTTGCCACGCTCGCGTAGTTTCCATAGCGAGTGTAGACAAGGTTTGGCTTTGGAATTTCCAAGACTTTGGCCTTCAGACAAACCTGCGTCATTCCGCTCCGCAGATCTCTGATTGCACGAACTGATGATTGATTAGCTTTCTTGGCCAGAAATCTGCGTATCTTGTCAGTCTCCATGAAATCTCTGATGGGATGGCCTTTCTCCAAGAGGAATTCCTTAAGTATTGAAAGCTGTGCGGCAACTCTGGAACTCGTTAGAATTAGAAACATGACCTTGTCTCGTGTTTCGCCTCGCCACTCGATCGAAAGGTCCCCGCACACGGACTTTCTGCTTTCTGCTGCTAGAATCAACGCGTAGAAGAGCCTGTCGGGGTCAACCTCGTATTTTGCTGAAAGAAACGCGAGATACTCACTAGTTGATGAACTTCTCTTCCTCAAGACCTCTCACTCATTTTCTATACTTTACTTGTTTTGGAAATGATGGTTAATTTCGAAAGCCCTCACAGCAGCTACATGGTGAGGTAGCCTTTGAGCCTTAATTGTTCAGTCTGGTTCTTTCTGTATCGCCAGAATATGTCGCCTCGTGTGTCTGACTGGAAGTCCCAGGGAGAGACCAACACGATGTCTCCGTCGCGGATCCATACGCGTCTTTTCAGTTTGCCTCGGACTCTGCACAAGCGTTCCTTGCCATCTTGGCATTTGACCATGATTCGGTCGTAGCCAAGCATTTTTACTGCCATTCCTAGCACAT
>JALHSQ010000034.1 GCA_022865885.1 Candidatus Bathyarchaeota archaeon
GAACAGCCGGAGCCGTCTCACCCTCAGCCAAAACAGGCGTAGCCAAGCAAATCAACGTAGCAAAGAAGAATATGGCAAAGACGCTTTTCCTCACGCGCATTCACCTCCTCTCAACATCGCAACACGTGAGCATGAACAAGGGTCCGCCCCTCCAGGAGGCCACCGAAGGGGAGAAAGGAGAAGAAGAAGACCTCCTGGAAGGGTCTCAGACCACAGCCTAAGCAGTGTAAACCCTCCGCACACCCGACACCACGATCTCCCAGGGCTCACTCTGCGAGTAATCCCACAACACCCATTCGCGCGCCTTTCAAATTCAGCCAAGTTCGACTTCCACCGGCTTTAAGCTACTATGATAATTGCATATTGAACATCGCATGAGAATGCTCGTGGGGTGCTTCAAATCGCCGTGCACATCCCCAGAAACAGTCTTGATAGGCCCGTACCTATCCGGCGTAAGATCAGGCGTATAAGGCTCCATCTTCGTCCCATACGCACCTTTCCCGTGGTCGCGGGGACAATACTCCCAGCAGTCACAGACAAACAGGTCCGCAGGCCTCGGAGCTGACAATTCCTTGCCACAATTAGAACACGTGCCAGAAACGTAACCCACCTTAACAGCCATCGTTTTTCATCCTCAAACCATTCGAACCACAAAAAAGGGAAGGGAAAAGAGGGCAATGTTTCTAGCTAGCCTAGAACGTTGTCTTGAAGTTGGTGCCGCCTGAAACCCCTTTGCTTCGCAGTACACCGTAGCCTATACGTTCAGTCGCCACAACGCCATACTCGCCCGCGCGCGGATCCTCAAACGTCTCAGTCGTTATGTCTCTCCGGATCAGCATAACAGCTGCTGGATTTTTGTCCACAGCGAAAACCTTGCCGTTCGTGCACTTGCTGCTTTTGAACAAGTTCATGGTCAATGCTTGCCCTACCAAGCCGCTTCCAAGTTGCAGCCCACTAGAAGGCATATACTGGGAATTGATGAACTCGTTTGCAGTGAACAGTTGACTCATCTGTTTGCTGTGCATGAACATGGTGTCAGCTTCAAAATCCTCGCCAGAGATAGCATCCCACATCTCCACAAGCTTCGCCCACGTCAACACAGCTGCTCCACCGGCTATTACAGCGCCACCGGCAAGATCAGCCGCTGCAATGGCCTCGTAGAGAGCGATTATTTTCGCTGTCTCCAGCTCCGCAACGCTCCGCCCAAGCTCTTCAAGTTGCCTGTTCAACACGTTCCAGCTGGCATCTTCGGCAAGTTCCTTCGTCCACTTGGTGCTATCCTTGATTATTATGTTGGTTTTGATGTCCACTGTCTCTTCTCGCTCGCCAGACAACCTCGTCACGCCGCCTTCGGCACCGACATACGCTACACTTTTCTTTGCCTTCACGAAGCGCTCTAATGATTCTTTCGTTGAACGCACGTCAATAATGTTTCTTGCGATCAGCTTGGGTTTAGCAGCTTCTACAACCGTGTCATGCATGCTTCCTAACGCGCCAGCCATGTCGCTGAAGAGTCCTTCTTTCATGCCTAGCTTGTAGTACTGGTTTATCCAGGGATTAACGCCACAATGCCGGAGCATACTGTCAAAATCCGCCGCGTACTCTTTATCCTGCTTCATGAGGCCTTCGTGGAATTTTGGAAGAGGAATTTCTCGCATTATCTATTCACCTTTATGAGGATGAGGTCAGCGTCTGCCGCCGCGGCCGTCCAAGCGTTGTTCCCAAGTGCCTTGTCCACCATGGTTATGTCAGCTGCGTAAGGATTCGCAATCACTTTGCCTGCTGTTGAACCCCGAACTGAACCAGACAGCGCTATTGCGCCGCCAGCCGTCACTTTGATTTTGCCCTTAGTGCACACCGGACACATTTCGCCGATGGCTTTCGTCATGGTTGCTATCCCAATGGCTATTTCAGCAGCTACAGTCGTCGGGCTTATTTTGCCTGCAGAACTCATGTACACGGCTTGACCTTTGGTAACGGCAGCTTCGCACTCGTACTCTTCGATTCTCGCTTCCTGCTCTGCTACGTCTCCGACTGCTAGATCCGTTCGCCCACTCAAATCTGCCATATTCTCATCTTCTCCTCAATTTCTTGATTTCAGCCAATTCATCTTGGCGTACTTTCCGTCATACTCGATGACTAGGATCACTGTTTATCGTCTGGCGCAATTCCAAGGGCTCGCATTTGCTGACTAATCATCATTTTCGGCCCGAATGACCAGCACTTCCATATGTGCGACGGCGGGATACTCTCAAATATGGCCTTGTGCAGCCCCAGGTACTTCTGTTTGGCTTCGCTGATGCCCTGTTTCATCTGTTTTTCAAAGTCCGCACCCCTAGCTTCCTCCTCCACGAGCTTCTTCCGCACTGCCACAAGAACCTCAGATTCCTTAGGCCCCTGCGCACCAAGCTTCTCAGCAATCTTCCCCAAGGCAACATCAAATTCGCTTTCCTGGGCACGGAGACGTTTCTCCTTCTCAGCAATTACAGCATCCCGAGCAAGTTTATCGGTGACATAGGCTTCCTTCAGCGTCTTCAACTGATCCACAGTCGTCTTCAACTGCGTAAGTTCTCCCCCGATCCGGGCTTCCGCCTCTTTGAATATGATGATGGCTGGCGCAGCCTGCGCCTGAGGAATCGAACTGAACATGTCAGCTCGGGTTAAGGCGCTGAACTGTCCCTCCAGATAGCGAACCCGCTCTTCAAAGGTTTGACGCAGTAGATCGATCTGCACGTCAAAGGGCGCCGGCACGATCGGCAACACTAGGCCTTCCCACACTTTCACGTAGGTTTCCTTATCTGCAGGTGGAAACTGAGACATCAAGTGCACACTAGTAAAGTCAAAGTTTCGCGGCGCGACAGCTCCGCCGATACGCTCAGTCATCACGCCATCTTTAAACCAGTCCAGCTCAATGCTTAGGCCTCTGAA
>JALHSQ010000237.1 GCA_022865885.1 Candidatus Bathyarchaeota archaeon
ATCCGATACCCCAGTTTCTTTGGTTTTGATCTCATATTAATGATACCCCTATACAGGCTACTTGTCTACAATTACTGGTTAGTTTTATATATAACTGATGTTACTCACGCGCGAGCTCAATAATTGTTAATTTTACCTCAACAAATTACCTGTGGATGGTCAAAATTGTACATCCCTTTCGCGATTTGTTATAATGTTTTCTGATATTATTGATTAAGGCTGCAGTTTGATCAGCCCAATTACTCCGGGTAATTGATCGGGAATGTTATCGTTTTGGTCCTCGGCCCTCGGCCCTAGGTCTTCAGCCCTCGGCCCTAGGTCCTCGGTTATCAGATATTGGATAAACAATCTGAGAATGTTAATTTTAATCAATGGAGGCAAGCATGTCACATATTTTGGTCATCACATTTGAAGATGAGAACCAGGCACTGGCTGTGCTTAGATCGCTAAAAAATCTTGAGCAACAGGAGATGCTAAACCTCGAAGATTCCGCAATTATCGTGAAGGATGCAGAGGGTAAGGTTCAGGTCAAAAATATGACCGAGACTAAAGTGAAAGCTGGTGCAGCCGTCGGAGGTTTCTTAGGCTTGGTGATCGGTGGTCTCCTATTTCCTGTGGCAGGCCTCGCCCTCGGTGCAGCTATTGGTGCCAAGGCGGGAAAACACTTTGGGAATGGGGTCGACAAAAAATTTGTCAAGGAAGTCCGCGAGTCATTAACCCCAGGTAGCTCAGCTATCCTTTTCGTCGTTAACCATGAGAATACCAATATTTTAATCACTGCCCTAAAACCTTTCAGCGGCAAGATCTACCAATCTTCTTTTGATAGTGCGGCAGAAGAAGAAATGCGGAAGGCACTACTGTAAGGCCAAGCCCTCGGGTAGGGGAGCAGATTGAAAACCTCTAGAAAACCAGCTCTTATTCACCCCGGCTGGCTAAACTTTACATTCCTGGCGGAGCCTCGGACACACCTCTTAACAGTCTCGGTCCAACAGACTCCCCCTGGTTCAGCTTTCACCTGGCAGTGGTAAAAGGGTCAGACTGGTTTATTGAGCAGGCATGTGTGGTAAAGGTGCCTTTTAACTATAGGGTGGTTGCGAATATCCTGCGCTCGCAGGTGACCTTCTCCCTACACACTTTGATCAAATTATTGCGGTCATCTCCCGATGCTGCTTGCCATATCGAGTAAATCTTGCTGGCTGACGGTTTCATCGGCAGTCATCAACGCTAAGTAAATCTTTCCCATCTGCCAGTATAGATTTTTTACATTTAAATCATTCCGCCAGCTCGACACCATTTTGCCACCATTTGGTTCCTTGGCATCTTTGACGAATTGGGTATCCCACCCGCCCACCGTATAGGCTGCAGGCAGACCGTTCACCTGAATATCCGTCACATTCGTGCTGGGCGCAATTTGCATCGGAACAAAATCATTCTTCTGGCTTTCGAGCAAGGTGATGGTCTCGCTTGAGGTGAGTGAAGGATCGGTGGCACCAGGCAAAGGTCGGGTAACGAGATAGGTCAAGATCAGCATTTTATTATTGGTATCAAAAAATGTGCTCTGATATTGATAACCTTCAGGAAGCTGGCTAGGCGTCAGAACATCCCATCCTGCCAGGGCAGATAACTGGCTGAGCTCAGCCGATAGCCCGGTAGAGACCACCGGTTGACTTGGGGTCGAAGAGGGGGTTTCAGTTGTGTTTC
>JALHSQ010000035.1 GCA_022865885.1 Candidatus Bathyarchaeota archaeon
ACCGCTGGTTGTAGTCGCCCTGGAGGACGACCTTGTAGCCGCCATCCACCGGATCGCCCATGTCCTTGGGGGCGCGCTTGATCATCGCCTGCACGAGCGGGCTTCTGATCTGGTTCATAAAAACGGGCTCGTCCTTGTTCACCACCTTGGCGGACAGGACATTGGTCAGCAACCCCTCGTACTCTTCGAGGGTGAAGGTTGAGATGTCTGCTGGTGCGAGAGGCATCTGGGCCTCACTTTCTATTTGCTATGGTTACCCCAAACTGCGAACACGGCCGTCTTTGCCGGATCCTTGCCATCCGGCTTGGGCAGCACGACCCGACTTCCAACCGTCGACACCGGTTTGGGTGCCACTGGGCTGGGAGGACGGACGACTGCCTTCTGGTCGGCAAGGACACTGAGCACCAACCTCGAACGGGTCTCGAAGGGGAGTTGGACAAAGGTCGCAGGATCGACGCCCAGTTGGGCTACCTTGGGAATGGCAACATCGCGGACGAAGGCGACGGTGTCTTTGACCCCGCCGGCCCTGAGGTCGCGATCCAACCGATTCCAACTGGCCTGGGCCAGCGCCTTCTCTGCCTTCACCTCTGCCGCACTGGGGCCTCGATCAACCGGTCGGTCCGGCGTTGGCCTCTGCGGGGGCAGGGGGTCTGGCTCTGGCTTTGGCTGCGGGGCCGCTTCGGGCACGGCAGCCAGTCGATCGATGGCCGTCTGAAGGGCCTTGGCGTCGTCCTCTTCCATGCTGTCCAAGGCCTTGGCGGCGAGCTTCTTCATCTCGTCGACCTGCTCCTTGGTCACCGAAGGTGACGGCGGGGGGATGCTTACCCCCAGGGCATCCATCAGTCCTGCGCAGATGTTCTGAAGGGGTTGGACAAACTCCGCCTGGATGGGCTTCCGGTCGAGCGCAGCCTGTAGGGCTGAGTCGACGGCGTAGCCCAGATTGAACAGCGGAAGCTGCTCTTTCATGCGGTGTGCCAAGGTCTCGATCCGCCGCCGCGTCTTGGCCTTCATGGCCGATCGCTCGGGGGCCGAAAGGCCTACGAGAGGATCGGCCAAGACCTCATCCTCGGAGGGCTCGGGCGCCTCAGTGACGTCCGACTCCTTCGGCTTCTTCGGTTCCTTGGCAGCGCCTTCGGGGACGTCCTCTGCGGCCTTCGCCTCTGCCTCTTTGGGCTTCGGCTTGGTCGCGGGGTCGTCCTTCATCTTCCCCTTCCAGATATGCGCAACGGCCTGCTGCGCTTCGGTCTCCTCTTCGCTCTCCTTCTTGGGTTGGTCGGCAGCGTCTTTGGCAACCTCGGCCACATCGGTTGCTTCGGGCGCGGCCTGCTCTTCCACGGGTTCGGCCGTGGCCGGGATGGACGGCTCCGGGATCGTGTCCGCTGCGGTTGTCGAGTCCGCTTCGACGACGGCTGACTCAGGCACTGGATACTCCTGGTGCTGAGGGTACGGGGCTCACCGGCTTGACTGCCCCCATCTGATCCTGGATGCCAGGACTGATGGGAGGCAGGGCGGCCAACTGAGGCCCCTGGTTGGGAGGCCTACCGCCAGGATCGCCTGGCACGGGTGGTAGACCGGACTGAGGTGGAAGCATGGGCATGGGCGCCGGCGGCAGCGGGGGGAAGACCTGCCCGGCCGACTGATCGGCGCCGAACAGACTGCCCGAGACGGCGAGGACGGGGTTGGGGTCGAAGCCCCTCCCGATCAGCACCGCCGTCTGAGCCAGACTGGACAGCGTCTCTGCCAGCCCCTTCATGCCTGCGATGCGCTGCCCGCGGTCCAGACTGGCATCCATGCCGACATTCACGACAGCGCGGAGCCGACGGAACAGCGCCTCGCGGCTCAACGGCTCGTCGCTGTGGTAGGTCTGCTGGCACTGATCCTGCACAAACTTGGGGATGAAGCCCTGCGGGTCGCTGACCTCTTGGGTCTGCTCGTCGACTCCGACCAGTCCCTGAGCGATGCCGGCGACGAAGGCCTGAACCTTGAGTCGTTTTGTCTCCTGCGCGGCTTCCTGATCGCTTAAGAACCTCGGCCACGTCGCTGCCGCATCGGGGCCGCAGATGGACGTTACCTCATCGGCGGTGAGATTCTGGATCAACACCTGAGCTTCGGCCATGGCCAGACGGCAGATCGCATTGCGCATGATGGTCTGTCGCTGCACGGTCAGCGTCGCCGCGCCTTGGACGGCGGCCTGGATTTCGGAACTGAACTGCACCGGGCCTCCGACCCCTCCCGTGCTGGCCTGAGGGAGACTCAGGGCCTCACGGAGTTCGGTGCTGTCCGACATGGTATTGAACAGATCCAGGTCGATCTTCGGATTCCACTCCTTGAGCAGTTTGTCCAGCGGTTGGTCCATCGTCTCCGCAGGAAGGATGATGATCTGCATCCCCCCCTGTTCCTGCATGCGCAGCGAACTGTCCTTGTCGGGGAAGAGTTGGGGACTGGCAAACAGACGGGGGATGTTGGCCGACCGGGCCCGCTCCTCGTCAGTCCGTTTCCGATTGATCCGGTTCTGCGCCGGGCAGGCCATCTCGACCGTGCAGGTCCCGTGGATGACGTTGGGCAGCGGGTCGAAGCCGAGGGGGAAGAAGGGATACCACTGTGCCGGCGGATTCTTCGGTACCCAGGAGGCCACCGGGTAGCTCAACCCCTGGATGAGGACGTAGACGCGGTTGTCCCGTCGGCTCCAGATCTCACGGACGACGAATGGCGTATCGGTCGACTTGGCATTTCGACTCCCACCGGCGAGGGACGGATCGTTTTCTTCGCTGATGGCTGCGCCGGAAGTCCGAGTGGGGCGGCTGACCGTACCGACCAGCGCATCCCCGGCGCCCTCAAAGGTCTTCCGGTCCTTGGGCAGGATGCCCGACCAACTTCCATCCTCGTTTTCCACAAACGGATAGGCGGCCAGGCAGTCGGCCCCGTACTTCTCAACCTCATGCATCCACCAGGCAGCCCGATGGGCCTGCTCGAAACTGCGGATCGTCGGATCGATGCGGACCTTGTCATAGGGGATGAGTTCGAGGCGGATGCCGTACCAGACAGCAATCTCCGAAGCGCCCATGACCGATTGGGCCAGGTCGTCCAACTCCTGCGCATCCGCACTGCCGTCAGACATCTGCCCGTCGATGCGCTGCTGGACGAGCACCTTCAGTCGGGCCAACTGGTCCTGGCTGTCTTCCCGCTCGGGGACCGAACTGACGGCCTGATCGACGGGCGACCGATCGAAGGTCATCTTCAGAACGGCCATCGGGGCGCAGAGGGCCGCCTGCGCCCAAGCGGGTCGGATGAGGTCCCAGAGGGCCTCGGCGTGCATGCGTTCGACCAACTGGCTGAGCGTTCGGCCCAGGCCGCGGCTCAGCGGATCCTGCTCCCAACCCGTCCAGGGGACGAAGGCGATCTGCGTATCCGGGGGGCTGATCATGGTCAGCAGTTGGCGCATATGGAGGGTGATGAGGGCCGTCTCGACGACCCTGTCCTGCGTCCTGCTCCGGGCCGTCTGCCGATGATTGGCGTTCTTCCCGTCGGTCGTGTAGGCCTGCGGCCTCAGAGCCTGGAGGTTGGTCCGCCACCGCAGGACCGACGCATCGAACTCCGGGCAGTCGTCAACGGTCTTCCACCACCGGTCGGCGAGTGCCTTCTGCGCCGGGGTAGGGACGGGTTCGGGCTTCTGTTCGACATCGGCACCGTCGGACGAGAGGGCGGGGACCTCTGTGAGATCCGGCGCCCCCTCGTCGTAGACGGTGTCTTCGATCACGCGCTTCCTCTACGGTCAGTCTCCGAGGCCGCCTTCGATGGTCACATCGGTGGGGGTGGCGATGCCCTTGACGCCGGCGTTGGTCGTGGCGCTACCGGCCACGCCGACCCACATGATGTTGTGCAGGGCGGCCGTGACGGCCTCGTGGGCATGGACCCCATCGGCCACGACCTCGCGGGGGACGCACTTGTAGACATCGATGACGGTTCCGACGGGCATGACGTCGCCCGAGTAGCGGTTGCAGCCCAGCGTTACGGTCGTCAGGCCGGCCGCGGTGGCGACCTTGAACTTGTCGTCATGCGTGTTGGCTGCCGTGGTCGAGTCATAGGTCATCAGTTGGATGTCCCGACCGGTGAAGGCGTCGGTCACACTGGTCTGTTTCAGCGGCTCACAGAGGGTGCAGTCAACATCGCTGGTGATGTCCTGCACGGTGTAGACCTCGTCCAGACCGGCGCCGCCGATGGTGATCTTCATGCCCGGATACAGTTCGGACAGGAACTTGGTGTTCGCCCCGAAGAGGACCACCTTTCCCTGCGTGCCTGCCAGGGTTCCGCTCTTGGTCACCGCCCCGACCTTGTGGACGATGATCATCCAGTTGTAGTTGCTGAAGGCCGTGTAGGTCAGCCGGGTGGTGGTGACGGTGGCAGCCGCGGTGGCGAGACAGAAGCGTTCGACGTCCGAACAGCCGTAGTTGGTCGCAGCGTAGCTGCGGGTGCGACTCGGGGTCGTGCTGGTCCGCACGGCCGGCCCGTAGCCGTCGACCTCAGGGTTGACCAGGTCGACGCCCCAGACGGAGCAGGTTCCGCCGATCAGCGTCTCGGCCGCATCGGGCGCGCCGGATTCGATGCGATTGATGTAGAGCCGCCCCTTCCGCTTCCCCGCACTGTGGCTGAGTCCCACCGGCACGAAGCGCGGTGTGCTGAGCGCAGCCGCGTTGACGGCGCAACTCAGTTTCGAGCAGAGGGTGAGGATGCTGGCCACCGGAACGTCGATCCCGAGTGGGCGCTGAGAGGTGAGGTAGTTGGTCGACATGACTGAATCTCCCGTGCGTCTGGCGCACCGTCGGTGAATGAAAGCCCCGTCTGTCTGGCAGACCGTCGGGCCATCCCCGTCAATCATTGGCCGTCTGGGCAGAAAGTCAACACAAAGGCAGATTGTTTACCGACGGTCAACTTTTGATCGGGCGGCAGGCGGGCATTGACGCTTACTGTCAGTCACCTAAGATGGTCCCCAATGTGGGACCAAGTGACCTTCGGACGCCGGCTGGATGCCCTGCGGACCGGGCGGGCGATGACCAAGGCCGAACTGGCGCGGCAGATCGGACGGACCCGCGGATACATCTGCCACCTCGTCTCAGGGCGGCGGATGCCAAGCGCGAAGACGCTCAGCGACCTATCGGAGGCCCTGAGGGTCACCATGGACGCACTGACGGAGGCGCCCTGTGGGCCGACGCCGCCTAGAGCTTGAGGGGCCGCAAGGGCCAAAGCCGCGGAACGTCCGCCTACCCAAGGGCGTCGATCCCGCCAGCCCGGCGGCGCAGACCGTCCTCCAGGAGTCCTTCGAGTACTTCCTCCAAGGCCGCGTCCCCACCGTCTACGACGTCCGCGGCTTTGCCAAGATGCAGGGGGTGAAGCAGGCCGTCATCTATGCCCTACTGGGCGAAGTGCTCAGCCGGTCGGGGGCGGACGTCGCCCGCAGCATCGCCCTCGACATCATGGCCCAGGGAAGCGTGCTGCGTAATCAGGTGGCCACGCCGAAGACGACCCGCAAGTGGTGCGACGTCAGCCGCGTCCAGGTGGCCATGATCAGCGCCGTCGCCTCCTTCCAGCGGGCCGGGAAAAAGGAGGAGGAGATCGGGGACCTGCTTAGCCATCTCAGTCTGGACGAATTGCGCGCTCTGGCACAGTCGACATCGCAGGACGTCCAGGCCGAGGTCAGGTTGGCCGCCGACCCGCCGGACGCGAACAGCGTCCCCGATCCATCCCCCACCGCCGCCTCGGACGAGCCGAAACCCATGAGGTGAAAGACGATAACAGCAACCACTCTCTACTATGATGACAACGGGAACTCCTGGAACTCCCAGGTCGACGCAGAGACCTACGCTCCTACGATGATTAGGTGTAGCGGGTGCCACAACTGCCATGACTGCAAACTGTGCGTCGGGTGCCATGATTGCGTTGGCTGCGAGAAGTGCGCGGGTTGCCGGGCATGCCATCTGTGCTCCGAATGCACGACGTGTGTTGACTGTTCGTCATGCAAGATATGTTTCGGGTGTCGAGACTGCGTCGAATGCGATTACTGCAAGGCGTGTCGCTCCCTAATGAATGTGACAGATGATTGTTTTTCTGGTATGGATCTTCCATGTTGACGTCCGAGCAGAGAGACGTCCTGTCCTACCGGGCCAAGGTTGAGGCAGCGCGCCGGCATCCTACCGACTGCTCTCTGGCACTGACTCCCCGCTGGGTGGACAACTGGCACCTCCGAAAGATCGGGGATGCGCTGGTCAAGGCCGAAGCCGAAGGACACGGCCGGCTGATCATCAACACCCCGCCCCGAAGCGGTAAGAGCCAACTTTGCACCCGCATGTTCCCCATGTGGTACATCTACCGCCACCCCGACACCGAGATTGCCGTCTGCGCCTACAACGAGGACAAGTCGAAGGAGTTCAGCCGCGAGGCCATGTACCTCCTCGACCAGGATCCGGACGTACTTCCCATCCGCTGGGGGGACCGGAAGGCCGACGCCGAACGGATCACCCTCAGCGGTGGGGCAGTCCGTTACGTCGGCATCGGATCAGGCCTGACGGGCAAGGGGGCAAAGGTGGTCGTCATTGATGACCCCTACAAGGACCGAGCCGATGCCGACTCAGAGGCGAGTCGGATCAAGGTCGAAGGCTGGTACAACTCGGTCATCGAAAGCCGCGATCCGGACATCATCGTTATCGTCCACACCCGCTGGCGGCAGGATGACCTGACCGGTTATCTGCTCAAGACGAAAGACGAAGATTGGACTCAACTCATTTTTCCCGCCCTGTTGGAGAATCCGACCGAGGGGGATCCGCGGAAAGTCGGCGAGGGTCTGTTCCCCATCAGGGGGTTGGCCGTTGGCCGACCGACCGAGGAACTGATTAGGTTGCGAGACCGATACCTGACGCGCGGCATGGAACGGGAATGGTACAGCCTCTATCAGTGCAGACCGCATATCGAAGGGGCAGGATTCCTACCGACCAATAGGATTCAGTACCGAACCGACGTCCCGCCCAAGTTGAGACCACGAGAGGGGCGGTGCATCCAAAGTTGGGACCTCAGCACGGGGAAGCACTCGACGGAGGACCTGGACTGGCAGGTAGGCGTCTGTATGGCCCGCGATGACATGGATCACTGGTGGTTGCTCGACGCCATCAGGATCAGACTGCCGTCGAACGAACTCAGTCTGGCCATGTTCGGCTTCGCCGACAAGTGGAGGCCGACCCGAATCATGGTCGAAGACGACAACGGCTGGGCGCACATGAAGACATGGGTGATGGAACGGCAGCGCAGTCGGGCCATCAAGCACCTCTGGTGGTCGGTCCCCACCCAGGGGAAGGACAAGGTCAGCAACGCCATCGCGCTGCAACTGCTGATGGGACGCGGAGACCTGATCGTTGCCCCCAACATCTCCTGCTGGCCGGAGCTCCTGGAGGAACTGGCCACCTTCCCCGCCACCCTGCCAGGCATCCACGACGATGCGGTTACCGCCCTGTCACAGTTGGCCCGCGTCGCCCCCGGTCTGCCTGAGGTGGTGGTCAGCGAGACAGAGACGAAGGAAGACAACGACGATTTCAACAAACAGATCGATGACTGCTGCAAGAAGTTGGCCCGAGATGAGTACATTTCCACCATCAAGGTGAATAGAGAGAGATGAGATGGACGTGGCCTACGTCTACTGCCCCGGCCCGCTGCTGAAGGCCGATCCGCCCAAGAGGCTGCCGACCGACGGCCCCATCTACGCCGTCAACTGGGCGCACCGCCTGCTGCCCTACGTCGACTGGTGGGTCTGCGTCGACATCTGCACGCCGGCCGCGCTGGAAATGTCGCGCTACTTCGAGATGCACCTACCTCGCGTCGGGCTGGTGACGAGCAAGATCGCACTGTCCCGAGGACCGATCGTCGCCGCCTGCAACGAGCGCGGACTGCGCATTGAGGCATGGATCCCGCAGGGAAAGCCGGCCAGCACCTGTACGATCACCCAATGGCAGATGGCGCCCCGCAACTCATTCCGCTACGCCGTCGGAAGCGGATGGATCAACATCGGTTTCAGCACCATGGCCGCCATCGACATCGCAGCCCGCAGCGTCGGACCTGGTGGTACGGTGAGGATCATCGGCGCCACCATGTCGGGCCGCGAACCCGGCGACATGGACTGCCGCTGGCAGGCCGAGCGGGATTGTATGGCCGAACGGATGCTGACTTGGAAGGGCAGAGCAGTCCGGGTCGAACGGGCCAGAAGGCGGATCAGTTGGATGGCCAAGGACTGGTGCGGCTGATGGCGCACTTCGTAAATAATTGCACGCTCGGCGGCTACATCTGCCGCCCGCCGGTGCTCACCTTTTACCCAGACGGCAGCCAGTGCCTCTTCGGCCTGGCAGTCAACAGCCGCCGCGGCGGAAGTAAGGACGAGGGTGGGTCGACGACCTTTGTCAACATCACCGCTCAGGGGAAGTTGGGCGAATACGTGCAAAAGTACCTGCCCGTAGGCAGCGCCATCATCGTCGAGGGCTACCTGCGGCAGCGCCGGTGGACCAACGCCGATAGGCTGCCGCGGACGGCCCTGCACATCATCGCCCGGCAGATTCACAGTCTGACCTTTGGGTCGGCCAAGGAGGCGGCGAAGCGAAATGTCCGCCGGCCCGCCGGCGAGGAAGAGGAACCGCCGGACGCCGTGGAGGACCCGTCGTGATCGACCGCACCGATCCGGCCTTCGAGGGCGTCAAGTTTCGCACCACCCATCGGCGACAGACGGCGCAGGGACAAATCGCTACCGATTTGTCCCCCTGCGCCCTTCCCTCACCGGCCGTCAGCCCACCAGGGCAAACTGCCGTCGTCTGCTGTAAGGGCCGCAGTTGGTCGCCCGATCGCCTATCCGATCCGCGGTTCGCCGGAGCGTCCATCTGGGCCGTCAACGCCACCATCCTGGACGTCGCCTGCGATTGGGCCTGTTGCTGCGACCTCGGATCTGAGGGGACGGATGCCATCAGCGAACGAATCCTCAGCCACCCTCCGCGGAAGGGCTTGTTGGTCAGCACGCGGACGCTCTTCTTCCACTACCACTGGGCCGAGTGGACGCTGGAGAAGGGCATCGACTGCGAGGCCTGGGACTGCGCGCACATCGGAGGCGTCGGAGCCTTCACCAGCGTGGCGGCCATCGACGTTGCGGCACGGCGGGTCGGACCGGGAGGGACGGTCTTCGTCGTCGGGGCCGACATGGAAGGGCCGTGCGGCGAGACCGATGCGCAGGCCCGCTGGCCCATCGAATGCAAGGTCATCGAGCAACTGACGACCAGTTGGGCCAAGGAAGGACGGCGGATCGTACGTCTTCCGGCCATCGGAGGTGGGCCATCTATCTCATGCTGACCAATCGTTGCAACCTGACCTGCGCCCACTGCTGCTTCTCCTGCACCGCTGAGGGGGAGGACATGTCCACCGAAGTGGTTGACGCCGCACTGAGTTTTGCGAAGGCCAATCGGTCACGAATCGTCCTTGGCGGGGGGGAGCCGACGCTGCATCCACGCTTCGATGACATCCTTCGGGACGCCATCGCGTCAAACACGTCCAGAGACACCATCGGGGTAGTGACGAACGGGACCATTGAAGAGACGGCACTGCGACTGGCCGCAATGGACAAACGGGACGTCACGGCGGCGCTGAGTTACGACCAGTTCCATGACCATTCGGCCGTCTCGGACAAGGTGCGCCTCGCCTTCGGAAAGTTGTACCCGACGAGGATGGAGAAGATCGCCGACCAGGGCAGGGCCAAAAAAAACGACCTGTCCCCCTATCCATCCGATCGGTATCGGATCTGTCTCGGTTCCCCCTGCGGCGGGTTGCACGTCCTCCCAGATGGGCGGATTTACGGATGCGTCTGCGATGACGCACCATTGTTTGGTCGCATCCAAGACAGTTGCGACGTCCCCGCAGGATGGATGGACGGACAATGCAGTTTTGTCGATCGCCACCTGGCGCTGCTCGCTTCCCGCCCCCAGCCCGTATGGCACCGTCACCCCCTGGTCCGTGATACACTGGCCATCCTCGGATACATCAGTGGTTGACCTATGGCAAAATGCCCTAAACTAAAACGCCATAAGGCAAAATGTCATAGGAGGGCGACGATGAGCGAGGCTCCGATGAGTGCAGAGGAAGAGCGTGAACGCCTACGGCGGATCTGTCTTCGCTTCCGGGATGGCGGCAGACCTGCGGATCAGGGGATCAGCGAAGTTGCCAGGATCCTCGGATTCTCGACGTCGACGCTGCACCGGTGGCTGAGGGGGCGGACGCGGATCCCCCGGTCGACCATCCCATATCTTGAGAACCTACGGCCATCGGCACCGGAGAGGAAGAGGCCATGATCATCGGCATCGACCCCGATCCGAAGGGACTCGCCTGGGTGGCCTACGAACCGCCGACCATCGTTGCTGGATTTGGGCAGGGAACCGTCGAAGACGTCCTGGATCCCATTCAGGGGCAGATCCACCATGCGGGAATCGAATCCTTCATCCCCGCCATCGAGATGGTGGCCTGCTACGGAATGGCCGTAGGACATGAGGTATTCGAGACGGCAGTGATGGTGGGACGCATCTATCAGCGCCTACTTCCCCTCAGTCCCCGCCTGATCTACCGCAAGGACGTCAAGATGGCCCTCTGCCACAACATGAGGGCCAAGGACACCAACATCCGCGCCGCCATCATCGACATCTTCGGCGGATCGGCCGAGACGAAGAAGGGCGGCAAACTGCATGGCATCCACGGCGACCTCTGGGCCGCTCTGGGCGTCGCCCTGACGGCCGACCTGGCCATCAGACAGGAGTCGACATGAAAAAAACAGACCCAGCCCATCGGTCGTTGAAGCCTGTGACGGGCGGAGAACCGGAACGCTGGGCAGAAAGCCATCCGATAATCGATCTGCTGGCCTTCCTCTTCGCCCTATGGGTTGCCTACCTACTCGTGACGACGGTGTGGCAGGTCTGCCACGGCAACTTCCGGATCATCGACGAACTGTTCAACCAGAAGGACGTCTGATGAAGAGCCTCCAATACGCCGATCGGTCGTGGAATCCCCTGACGGGTTGCGATGGCCCCTTCGGTCCGGGCTGCGCCCACTGCTGGGCAAGGGCGATGGCCAACCGCCTGCACGGCAGGGTCGGCTACCCATCCGACCATCCGTTCAGACCCGTCCTTCACCTGGACCGCTTGGACGACCCGACGCATTGGAAGAAGCCGCAGATCATCGCAACCTGCTTCATGGGTGACATCAGTTGCCATCCCAGGGGCCACTTGTTCGATCTGGCTCACGCCATGCGGAGGGTGCCGCGGCACACCTACCTCATCTTGACCAAGATTCCAACGTGCTTTGCCGGCCTCGACTGGCCAGCTTGCTGCCTTCTCGGGACGTCCGTTGAGGACCAGGCGCACTATGACCTGAGGGTCAGGGTAAGACCATGCAGGGATCGTCTTCTGGACTGGTTGAGCATTGAACCACTGCTCGGTCCCATCCGTCTGGACCTCTACGCCCCTCCGTGGATCGTCATCGGCTACGAGCACGGGCCAAAGGCCCGCAGGACAGAGGCCCGTTGGGTCGAGGATCTGATCAGCGATGCTCGACGCCTGGGCCGCAGGGTGTTTTTCAAGGACGACCCACGGATGGCCGCCGACCTGCCAGTCAGGCCCGACGGGGTGGACCTGATGGAAACGGGATTCTGATGGGCCAATCCAGGATCGCCCGCGCCGTCATCGAGTTCGCACGCATGTGGAATGCGGCACGGACGGTCGATCCAGACTACCCTCCCGACGACGTCATCGTCTTTCCATTCATCCTCATAGATGAACAAGGGAAGGCGCAAAGCCTCTGCCTCAGTCATGTCGTCGGAGCCATCCTCAGGCTGGTGGCCGAAGTCGAGGCGTTCAAGGAAGACCAGCGCCGATTCGGCAAACAGGTGGATGTCCGAATGGACGAGACGAAGAAGGAGGACTGACCGTGCTCTACTACGTCAAGCAACCCAGGGGTGAGACCATCGATGACGCCGTCAAGGTCCCAGGGAAGCCCGATGAGGTTAGAGAGGCGGCAGAGAGCGCAGTACAGGACCTATTTGACAATCGAGACGGGTGGGAGATCGCCTTCCACAACTGGCCAGTGACCATCGTCGTCATCGATGACGAGGGCCAGGAGTGGAAATGCGAGGTCAACCGTGAAGACACCCCGTACTTCTACTCGGAAAAGCCCAAGAAGGTAGGGGCGGAAGAGGCTGGCCAATGCTAACGGAACGACGGATCAAAGATGGTCTTCCATGCCGTTGCGGCATCCAGTTGGCCTGCCCGTGCGAGTTGTGCAAGGATAGAAACCCAACTCTGAACAGATGGGAATGGGTGGACGAAACGGTAATTCGCTGCCCCGTCTGCGGGAATGCCGAGGAATCAAGCATATGGGGATCCCGCGAGGCTGCGAAAGCAGAGATGATGGCCAACCCGAAGAGGAGATGAAGATGACAGCCCCAAAGACGAAGAACTACACGTCTCTGTGCCAGACCTGCGGTCCCAAATGCGCATGTCCGCAGGATGGGATCGTCATCTGTTGCAGTCTATACACGGGAACGGAGACCCGTGCCCAGATCATCGCCCGCGCCCTGGCTGAGAGAGGACCCGACTGGGAGACCATAGCGGCCGTCCAGTACGAAGACGAACAGGACCGTGCCTTGGTAAACTTCCGGACCTGCATGGCTGTCGGCGCGATGAAGGGCGAACTGAAGCGCCTCATCCACCGCCGCCGGATCC
>JALHSQ010000238.1 GCA_022865885.1 Candidatus Bathyarchaeota archaeon
CCTTCAGGAGGACGATCTCGCCTACTTCAGAAAACGGAAATGACAGAGGTTTAATGGATGCAATGAAAAACTATGGGATTATTTCGCATCCTGCAATGATGGAGACGTCTCCCGAATTTTCCCGCAAAGCCCCCTTTTTCTATTTTGGAGATTATTCTTTTAGAAAACGCAAAAGAAATTGTAACTTATGAGGCAGAAACTATTACTTATGGACCAAAAAGTGACAGATTGGAGATGTCTCCCGAACTCCTACTCTGCTAAGGGTGACTTCCATTTTTTATATAGTCATTCTACAATTTAACGATAGGTAGAAGAAACCTCTATTGTCGTTGCTCTCTCTTCTGCATTTCATTGTAGAGGTATTCCCACCATTCCCAGATTTGGGGGCGACCGAATTTCTTTCTCTCACCTTCTGCTACAGGCTTCATTTTTTCCCATGAAATCTTGATCGGCGAGCTAAAGAGGTCGTCAACTACAGCAATGTCTATGAGTTTTCTACGGAGAAGTACACCAACTCCTTCAAAGAACCAGCCAACCTCATTTAAGTCAGATAAGCCAAACTCATTCTGATACGTACTGAAATCGCTGCACTCCCTGGTTGTGATTTTCTCCCATGCCTGTCTCATTTCCTTGCCACCAAAAGCTGTGTACAATCTAATGACCAAATCTGTTTGCCTTGCTCTAGTCTGAAGTCGAATTTGAAGACTGTAGTAAATGATTCCTGCCACTACACTTGCAGAAGCAATAGCTATTGATGCTGTTTGTACGTCAACCATTCTTGACACCATTATTGCTAGAACAAAGTAGTGTTGATTAGGTTCAGCTATAACTTTTCCGCATCTCATTTGGCTGGTTGGGGCAAAGTTCTATCCCACAGACAAAGTCATGTCGTGAGGGAACGCATCGCCTGCACAAAGCTTCTGAAAAGTGACCCATCTATTCTCCCTTCTGGCTCCACTGTCAACAGCCCTGAATACATCCAATCTTTTCTGATTTTGTTCAAGGTTGCATAGAAATCATAGGCCGAACGCTTCATAATCCACCGATTCTTCTCCAGACTCCCTCGTAAATGAACATTCACAATGCTCTTGACGACTGATTCAAAAGCATCTAACTCCTCGTACATTGATGCCCATCTCAAATCCATCGTCACATACTCAAAAGACTTGACCAACATGAATGGAGAACAATGTTTCAGATGTGTCGGAATGTTTTCAACTGAAGCCTTGACCTTTGGAAACTGACTTGCCACACTTAGAAACATGCTCTCAACATTGCGCAAATCGAAACTTTTCTTCCAGGTGTCCCAAAGATGAAATACGCAAACCTCTGCTCCCAAGCCTTCAGCAGTTAACAACGCATCATACATGACATGTTTTCCTTTCTCCCAGTCTCGCTTGTTTCCAGAGCAAAGGTAGCTTCCAACGTCTCTGCTTGCATGAACCGACAGGATTGGCAAACTCGCACTTCTCACCAGTTCCACAACTTCTGCAGCAGTAAACTTAGGAGTCTTCTTCCAATCAGCCCAATCAGCGTCGGTCAATGGTGCATTTTCTCGGTTCCATTCTGGTTCAAGCTGCAACTCAAAACCGTCAACCACTAATTCTCCAAACACTTTTTTCATCAAGTCAATCGTACCGAGAAGGTCATAGTATTCCTTGTCTCCGAACCCAGCAATAGGTGCAGTGGAAACCGAAATCAAATTTCTCATGAGGGCACAAGGCAACTATTCTAGCAGAGTGCGTTTATAAGACCGCTTCCTGCTCTAAGCAAATAGCCCCGAATTTGTCGTTGTTGGATAAAACTTTACCCCAACCAACCCCAACTGCCTGAACAAGAGACTTGATGTTTCTTGGTATTCATTCTTCCCAGTAGAACGTGTGGTCGCAATAGCTGTCTCCTTGCATCAGAGTCTTCGTGCGTCTCATCTTAATGTGGGGATTGCAGGCTTGGGGATATGCAAAGTCTGGTTGACAGAACAAGACGTAGCCGAGGTCAGTAGCGTTCATCTCTTTGAACACTTTTGCCCACAAGCACTCAGTAACATGAAGTGTCAACTTGTTAGGGGTCTCCTCTGCATAAGTCAAGGTTAGAGTGTTAGAGAAGTAGGGAGAGGCGTTCTCGGTTTTCTCACCTGCTTTGAAATCCTCAAAACTCTTGACTGGTCCTCTTTCCTTTCGTGTCACTTCAACGATGAATTTTTCACGGGCTTTTCCAATGATTTCCAATGCTTTCTTTCGACCTAGAACCCGTTCTAGCTCTTCTGCCAAACAAACCATTTAATGGCATCTGTCACGAAAATATCGCTCATAAGTCATTCCACTCTGCACTTTTTCCTGAAACTTGTGAGGTGCCCTGTTCATATTTTTGCCTTCACCAACGTATTTTGGTCTGCTTTGGCTAAAACTCCACTCTGACACCATGGTGATAATTGCTCAGCTATAACTTTTCCGCAAGATCGCACACGCTGACCGACTCTCCCGCAAATCCATTCTTTATTTTATCCAATGATTCTACAAGTTTCAGGCTATGGCGAATTCTGTGGTTGTCTTGA
>JALHSQ010000239.1 GCA_022865885.1 Candidatus Bathyarchaeota archaeon
ACCGAGCAACGCCAATACGTATCTAACCGTGACATGGAACCGCGCTAACTACGCCTTAAGCGCTGGCGCTTCAGTCCAAGCAATATTGACGCTTTCAGCAACATCCAGCGCGGGCAACATCACAAGCTTCAGCTTCAACATAATCATAACCGGCACTGAATAGGCTAATGCTTGCGCCAATACTCTCTATTTTTCGTGGGTTTGGTAAATTGATGACTTTTAGTTGTTTTTGGTTGTTTTTTGTTGTTTTATTAAAAGGGGTTGAAAAACGCGCATCACAATTGTGACCAGAAATCCTAAGCCTGACCCAAGAGCCGCCATTCTCAAAAGCTTCTTGTCAATAGCAATTCTTGCAGAATACTTGGGTGGCGAGTAATGAATTTACCATCTTTAGCGCTTACCAGAAAAAGTTCAAACAATTCGCAATGTTTATCTATGCCGATGAAGATCAATTTATTCGGCTGGTTCGATAAATGCAAGAAAGTCGAGTTGGTTCAAAAGGAGAACTGTTCCCCCCTAAGGAAATTAGAGAAAAACTAGGCCTCCATGCTTGCACAAAAGTCGTCTATAAAATCGAGTCAGGAAGACTCGTAGTTGAGCCAGTTCCAAGCCTCAAAGAAGTATTACAGGAAAGCCCTCCCGTAGAAATAACCCTTGAGGAATTTCACAAGCACAGAAAAGAACTGTCACGGAAGGCTGAAACTTGAAGCTCCTGCTGGATACCACGTACTTCCTGCCAGCAATAGGCATCTCCATCAAAGAACTGCCACGAGACGCACCAATCAAACTAATAGACAAAGGACACGAAATTTCAATTAGTTATATAACCCTTTTTGAGCTTTCAGCCAAAGGCGCCAAACACGTCATTAATGGTACACTCAAATCCGAACGAGTAACAAGAGGCATAAGAGCCATAGTCTACGACGACGCCGTAGAAACAATTCCACCCCACGACAGCCTGCTCCTGCTCACGGCTTTCAAGCTGAGAAACGCACTCACCGACTTCATAGACTGCCTCATTCTTTCATCCGCCATCAACCACTGTGACGCTCTAATAACAGAAGACAATGACATCCAAAACCTAAAGAAAAACAAAGAATTCAACGAACTCATGACAACAATAAACCCCAAATTCAAGATTCAAACGCTATCTGAAACGTTGTAGCCTGAACGAATAGGTATCGCCTGCATCATCGCTTACGACCAATTTGCCATTGTCAGCACCGAATTCATTCTCAAAAAATCACACATGCTTCTGTCTCCGTTAACTGTCTTAAGGGCGCTGATTGCTATATACTCGTGACTGAATGAAGAATTCAAAAACCTCACCCCAGAAGATTTCACCAGAAACATGAAATAACCCATACTCATAGACGGGAGAAGAATCTATAACCCGCAAGAATTCATCCGAAAAATGAAGTTCACCGCCATAGGACTCGGGCACTAAAAACAGTAGGAACAGAGTGCTCCAAAAAACCCGCCATCAGATTAACATGACCGAATAGATTACCCAAAAAGGGCAGCAGCCTAATACTGCACCACTTTGGGTTGCACGGTTTCTCTCAGCCGAAGCTGAAGGTTTGAACTTTGTTGCTCATGATCGCTTTTCGTAAAGTTTATAAGTACTACTTTTATTATGTAGTGCTTGAATTGAATATGGAAAATGAAGTAGTTGTAACTAGAAAAGGACAGACAACTATTCCTGTCAAGCTCCGGAGAAAATATAATATTGAGAAAGGAACGCGACTTGAGGTTGTCGACACGGCAGAAGGAATCCTCCTCAAACCTGCTAAATCAATTTTTGACCTAGCCGGTGCGGGTGCCAAGTATGCCACGCCTGAAGAGATGAAAAAACTCCTTGATGAACTAAGGGAAGAAGATGCCTAAAATAGTATATGACACGAGATTCTTCGCTGAATACTTTTATTCCCCCGATGCGACTGTCTTGCGGAAAGCCAATGACGTTATTAGAAAAGCTGAACAAGGGTTCGTCTCGGTTATTGTGATCCACGAGGTTTATCAGCTTATCTTAAAGAAGGAAGGGCGCGATACCGCGATTTTGAGAACAACCATTCTCGAAAAAGATTTTAAAATCGTAAATGTAAACAGTGAAATCGCCAAAAGCTCCGCAGAGCTAAGAAACAAGTATAAATTATCATTAGCCGACAGTATCATTGCAACGACTGCTCTATCCCTAAAAGCAACATGCCTAACAGATGATCCCCATTTCAAAGCTGTTAAAGAA
>JALHSQ010000240.1 GCA_022865885.1 Candidatus Bathyarchaeota archaeon
GTTATGGTGTTCCAGAGCAGGTGCTTACTGATCAGGGAACACAGTTTAAGCCTGCCCGTGGGGGAACATCGGAGTTCGAATTGCACTGTCAAGACCTTGGAATCGAGCATATCACTGCCAGCGTACGCAGGCCCACAACGATTGGCAAGATAGAAGCTTTCCACAAAGCCTACGAAGTAGAGTCTCACCTTTTCAACCAACACTGGAGTTTTATCCGATACTATAATTACGCCAGACCTCACGAATCGTTAAACTATTTAACGCCATCAGAGATATACTTCAAAGACAGAAAAGTGTAAGGCTATTTTAAGATAGAACAGGCAGTACGATTTTTGACTAGAAATCTTCGATCGATCTTTTCAATAACACGAAGGAAGGAGGTAAAGTTTTATCCCTCGATCTAGTTTCCACAAGTCCACTGTCTTTTGAAAATTTCTTATTATGAAAAATAAATAAGAGAAAATGAAAAGAAAAATTCAGGTCTTCAACGTTTAGCAAGCTAGGGGGCAAAACTAGCGGGGGGTTAAAAAGCCTGAGCCTTTGTTTGATTAGATAACTTGAGTTTAACGCAGTTGATGCAAAACTTGACAAATACCTTCTCATGAGGAAAACCTACTGCATACGGCACTATTTCTGCTCCACACTTGGGGCACTTCACTTGCGACATTCTTCTACCTCGGCTATCCGACTCTATCAATAAAATTGGAACGGGCATTTAAACGGTATTTCGAGCGGCAGAATGTTACCAAAAAAAGCACGCATAGTTGCTGGCGCGCTTTGATTATTTGAGGGCTCTTAAATCTGCCTTGTCATAGATGCGCTTCAATCTCAGCAATTCCTTGCCTGTGTAGAACCTGGCAATCATCTTCTTAGGTGCGCGTCCTTGAAATACATCAACATATCTATCCGGAACGCCTAGCTCTCCTAATTCGGTGCTTTGCCAAACTCGCAAAACCTGAGGCGTGATCCTGAAGTTGGCCCGTTCACTTGCCTTGTCCCACATGGCCTTGAATCGTTCTTTTCCTATTCGGAACACTTTTCCCTTCTTGAATGTCAGGTTATCCATGTAAACAGTACACTCAGCATTATAGAACGATACGCCAGCTCTCTTTGTCCTGGTATCATGCTTGGGCTTGACGCATCCTAAAGCACGATCAATCTCGTCCTGTTTGAGTTTCAAGGCTTCACTCTTTCTTATTCCAGAAGTGGCATACATCAGATAGAGAGCCCTTTCATCATCCTTTTCAAGAGCTTCCAAACCCTTGCGTATCTGTTCCCTTGCCGGTAAGATTCTCTCGTAGCTGGTAGGCTGCCAAACTCTTTTGAAACGCCCTATGATGTCCATGCGGTTGAGAAACCTTCCTATGAAACTGCGCAAGCCTTCAAGCTGATTGTTGTACGTCTTAGGCTTCTTCGAAAGGAAAAGAACAAGATACTGCCTAATGCTTTCTTCGGAAATAACACCGTCAGAAGCCTTCAGAAACCTAGCAGCATATTCGCGATAGTCCTTAGCGACTCTCGGTTGCATACCACGATTGACAGTACAAAAGTCATAGTATCGTTTCAGTATGTCATCAATGCTCTCGTTTCTTGATACAAATTCTTTTCCAAAGAAGTTGTTGGGTTCAATTCCCGGCGGGCTCGCTAAAGATGTAACGCGCACTGTTGCCTTTCCTTCTTGCCCCCGCAGCGCTCCAGCCTTTCCAACGTTTTCTTCAATCGGACAAAGTTTAACGGGACTTTGGCGGAGATTGCTTCGCTCTTCTCCGCGCCTTGTGCAGCTAGTCTCTCAGCGAATTCTGGCGTCCCTGAGACTACGACAATTGCTTGTTCATGCGGTCATGTTCATGGCTGTTATAGCTAATTAGATAAATATTTAAACATTTTAGGCAAAAAGTCTTTGCTCTCAAATGCTCTGCGCAAATGGTATTTTGCACACGGCATGGATAAAAGAACCCGATTTGAAAGCGCTTTGCGCGCGGGTTTCCAGCATTGCTCAACAGGATTAACCTGGGGAGAATACGTTGGAAAATTAAAAAGCCTAAAAGTTTTACGATGCGAACTCAAAAACGCATCCACTATTTCCCCATGATGGCATGGCCCATTATCAACAAACAAGCAGACTCTACCCCAACGCTTCAACAGTTTTTCTAAAAAACTAGCAAA
>JALHSQ010000005.1 GCA_022865885.1 Candidatus Bathyarchaeota archaeon
GAGTTCATGAGGATAACTGCTGATCCTGGACAAGGAAAAGGTGGTACCTGCTACGGCGATTCAGGCGGGCCCATTCTGCTGGCTGGCACTAACACTATCCTAGGAGTCTGCTCTTGGGGAACCAACCAGAACTGTGCAGGCATATCCTACGAGAAACGCATAGACATCGCTGACATACTGAACTGGATAAGCGGATTTCTCGACTAGCAACTTGTATTCTTGCCACTCAGACACCAACTTCTCCTTTTTTTATTATCAATCATGAAAAGTACGTCTCCATCATCAGCGCAATCATGACAACCTGATAAGGGTCTGCGGGTTCCTGACGCAGACAAAAGCCTACCTATTCTGGAAAAGGTAAACTGATGAACAGGCTGGTTGTTACTGGTGCCAGCCGAAGTTGCTGCTGGCCATAGCTATGTCTTTTATGTCTACTCGGCCGTCGAAGTTGAAGTCGCACGACAGGTTGTATCTGGCTTGCCATATACAAGAACCGAAGGCGCGCGCGACCATCGCAATATCGAGGATGTCTATTCTGCCGTTATTGTTAACGTCGCCAACGTGCCTCAACCCGGTCCCATAAGCCATCAGCGGATAGTTATCTTGATTGACAGTGTCTACGATGTATGAAGTGTCCCCGATTCCATCACTACCAGTTTCATTCTGAAATGGACCCCTAAACATGTCAGCACCGCCATAATCACTCCAATAGTTACCGCCAGAAGGATAACCATCATCCCAAGCAGTATTGAACGACTCGGAAAGAAGTATCTGCTGTACATTATCAATGAAGCTGTTATGGCAGACTTTTGTGTTGTTTGATGAGAATAGAAGGATTCCGCTATCACTATTCGAGACAAGGTTGCCTATGATAGTGTTATTGTTACTCTGGTCTGATAGCAAAATGCCCAGACTGTTGTTTGCTACGTTGTTTTCGACGATCGTGTTAGAGGAGGCTGCTAGGATGAGGTTGATGCCGAAGGTGGAGTTTGATATGGTGTTTCCCCTTACAACGTTGTTCGCGCATGCATTTGGAACACCATCTTTGCCATCACTACTAATGGAATTCAGTTGAATGCCTACATACTCCATATTCGTTATAGTGTTCCCTACAATCGTGTTGTTTGGACCCCAAATGTTGATGCCGCACCCGTAGATGGTTAGGTCCGATATCATATTGCCGATAATAGTGTTGTTATAGCACAACGTACCAGCGTAAATGCCAATACCTATCTGTGATATGGTGTTGCCAAAAACGATATTATCGTGGGAGGGATCCTGAAAGTAGACTCCTATTGAAACGCGTGGCTGAGGTTGCATAGTTTCCGATATCGTGTTTCCAGCTACAATGTTGTTGTTAGAGTTGAGCCAAATGCCACATTCCGTAGTGTTTGATATTATGTTATCTGCCACAGTGTTACCATTGGAATATTCAAGCGAAATGCCTCCACCCCAATAAGGCCCACCCCATGTACAGTTAGTTATGACGTTACCCACTATCGTGTTGTGGTCGCTCCAGTATACGCTAACGCCAATTTCGGCGTTTCTTATTGTAAATCCAGTGAGCGTTACGCCTTCTGTGAGCTCAATTCTGACCGCAGTCCCATAATCAACGTCTACGATAGTGCCGTACTTGTTTTCTCCAATAAGCGTCAAGGATTTGTGGATGAAAACATTCTCATGATAGGTTCCGTTGTATACGTATACGGTGTCTCCTGAATTTGCTGTGGCTATGGCTTCAGATATTGAGGTGAAGTCTGCTGGTCCATCATCATCCACAGTCCAAGTTTTAGGTTCAGCCTTTACCGGCTGAATCTTAGATGCCATTGTTGACATGCTGACTAGAAGCAAAACAAACATGAAAACAGATAACGCCTTGTTCATTCTCGCCTTCTCCTTCTGCACAAGCCAATGATCAACTATCGAATGTCACTCTTTTATTACTTATGGAACCTTCCTCTATACCCATCAAACAACGAATGACGCACGCCCTATTGACTCAATCGCAACGTCATTAGCGACGCGACATGTACAACCAGTTACATACCGTGCATAGCAAAGATCCCCATAGATGGTCAATGCATCATATGAGTCAATGCGAAATTGAAACGCCAATCAGTGTCCACCGCGGCCAGGGAAAAAAGGGATTGTGCGGGAGATACCTAGCGCGCGGCGCCAGCAGGGAGTTGATTTCTGTGTGGGACGGAACATCGTGATTGCCCACAGACTGAAGTACTAGCTCGCCCTAGTCTTTGGATTTTGTGAATTGTTTGCAAAGTGTTTCAGGCCGTTTAGTTCATAATGAGATAAGGCAAGCTTATTAGTGTGAATAACTCAAAAGCAATTGGGAGAAGAAAGAGATGTTCGGTATTCCGAAGGAAGTGTTTAGTGACTTGGTCGATCACTATAACAGCATGGGCATAGACGCACGACTGGTAGAGAAAGATGACCCTGAAGCTTTTGATAAAGAAACGACGATAAAAATCGTTGGAAGACAATTTGACACAGTGATTTTGAAATTCGCGGGCGGTTCAATGGCAGGCGGAGGGGGATTCGGTTTTGGACCTTCAATATCAAAAGAAGTAAAGAAGACCTCCCCTAAGCTCAATTTCCATCACATCATCACGGGAGTGCGGGGCAAGAGTGAAAACGATTTGAAAGCTGAAATGGAAGAAGAAAAAACAGGCTTCATCACCAAAAAACTCGTGAACGTCAGCTGGAAAGGTGGAAGACTAGCGGGCATACTTAACGGCGATGGTGAGCTAAAAAAGAAAATCTTGGACTCACAAACCACGTCGTTCAAGGTTGAACCTGACATGAAAAACAACTGGGTCAGAATTGTCCACCAGAAAGAGATAAAACTGACCTATGAATTCGGCGGAGTCATCATCAAGACAGCGAAGACCTCAGCAAGAGACTTTCCCCCGAATACAACAATTGACATCGTAGACAGAATAGCTGAGCATGTGAAATCTCTCTGACAGATTGGCGCCAGCTACGCGACGGACGATGCGCACGCGTTAGCCTTTTCTTTTAGCTTGTGCTAGCGGATAGCGTGCGCGACTTATCTGGTGCTTAAGCATCTTTCCGAAAGTGATATTAGGGTTAATCCTGTTGGTAAATTGCGGGTTAGTATGAGTTCTAAGTGGATAGGAATAGGGGCAATCATTGTTATATTGATCATCGTTGCAGGCGTTTTTTTCCTATACTACGGAACCTATAACAATCTTGTATCTCTTGAAGAGACTGTGGACGAAAAATGGGCTCAGGTTGAACAGGAGTTGCAGAGAAGATACGATCTTATCCCTAGAGTAGTAAACGCATCTATGCTCTACATCAAATACGAAGGGTCAATACTTGAAAACATAACGAAGCTCAGAAGTCAATGGGCGTCAGCAACGCAGACGGGAAAAATGGAGGACATCAATAATGCAACATCCAATATAGAATCAGAAATATCAAGACTGATCGTTGTTGTTGAAGCCTACCCTGAGTTGAAGGCTTCACAGGTTGTACAGGACCTGATGATAACACTTGAGGGCACAGAGAACAGGATATCCACGGAGCGAATGAGATATAATGAAGCAGTAAGAGACTACAATCTCTCAGTAAGATCCTTCCCTGCAAACCTTTGGGCCGCTGGATGGGGATTCGAATCAAGAGAGTACTTCAAGGCCAAGGTAGGAGCGGAGGAGCCTCCACCAGTGCCAAGTGGCTAGTGCGTACTGCTAAGCGGTGACCGGAATGATTAAGGTGAAGCACAAAAAGGTTCTTGCAGCAACGATTTTGATCTTTATCTTGTGTGGCTTCGTTTCCATGCAACCTGCAAGTTGCGAAGTTGTATCAACCGAGTGGAGAAACATGATCGAAGCCAATCTTCAGCAGGTTGACGCCAACACAACCGCCGAGATTGTCGTTTACGTGATCCAATCGCTCACCGGACACGGCATCAAAGAAGACGGAATCGAGATCAACGAGATCGTCAAGCTTGGGGTGTACATCTTCAACCAATTATCACTGGAAACGCCGAATGGCCCAGTCGTTGGAATAGGGAAGAAGCAGAAGGACAATGGTGTCCTCTTGCTGGTTTCGATGGAGGAAAGGGAGTGGAGGATAGAAGTGGGGTATGGACTTGAAGGCTACATAACTGACATTGAGTCAAACTTGATAGCACAGCAATACTTGGTTCCGAAATTCAGAGACGCAAAATATGGGGAAGGATTGTATGACACTGTCGTTGCGCTGTCTAGAAGAATACCAATGCCCGCAGAGGCTGGGCTTCCCATTCGAGGAAGGTATCTGTATGAGAACCTGGTTGCACCTACGGAGATTCCAACTTGGGCGATCGTGTTGGTCGGCGCAGTATTCAGCATCGTTGTAATCGTCATCATAGTCATAGCATACTTGGTCAAGAAAGGCAGGATAAAGATGGAGAAGACAAGATCAAGTCACGGAGGTTTTTCTGGCGAAGGGGGAAGCAGACCTTCAGGTGGGTCGAAAGGTGGAGGTGGCCGCTCAGGCGGTGGAGGAGCTAGCGGAAAGTGGTGAGACAAGAAACCCTTTAGTGACGAGCGTATCAGGAAGTGGCACGCGAAGTTCTTGAGAGCTACTGGCTAGATGGGATCAAGGGTATGTTTTTCCAAAGTTTTTGGCTATGAGGCTTACGTCTCTAACGTCAATTTTGCCGTCTTCGTTTTCGTCAGCAAGAGGGTTCCACCTTGGATGCCCAGGATATGAGCCGAAGGCCAAGGATACGAGTGCAATGTCTTTCACATCGACTTTGCCATCACAGTTTATGTCTCCTGGCATTCTGACTTTGATGACGCCACTGCCTTCAAACAATGCTCCATCATACAGCTTTCCAGTTACGGTCAAAGTCGCGTTGCCATACATTATGCCCTCAGATAGTGCAAGCTCTGAAACAGCTGTTCTGTTAAACTCAACCATCAAATCTGGGATTGTGTCGCTATCGTAATCGCCGATGGCGGTGGGCTCCAACTCCGCTGGGATAGTCATGTTCAGCCTCAGCGTTGAAACATCTACGTCGCTAATGTTGTAGCCCTCAGGAAGTTCAATGTATGCATTGACCCATTTGAGCTTACCTTTCAAGTTTAAGATGCCCGGGTCAATGTCTACAGTTGCAGCTATAGCAAGCGAGCTACCGTAAGGACTCATGAGCGGATAACGGTCTATGTTGTTCGCGTCAATAATGTAAGGCGTATCGCCTATACCATCGCTTCCAAGCAAATCTTGACCAGAACCACTCTTGACATCAACACCAGTGTAGTCGCTCCAGAAATTACCGCCGGAGACGTAACCATTATCCCAGACGTCTATCGAATCCTCAATGTTCACTTGGACTGTATTGTTGACAAAATTGTTACGGTAAATATTGTTGTCTCTTCCTTCATATAGAGAGATGCCGCGGTCGTTGTTTATTATTGTGTTTCTGGTGATAATGTTCCGATCAGCTGGATAGAGATAAGGATAATCCAGCGCACGTTCAACCAGGATGCCTTCATAGTTCGATGCCAGAAGGTTGACATCGATAATATTGTCGCTGGAGCCATCGAGCAAGATACCGTAAGTGCAATTGACTATCGCGCTGTCTCTAATGATGATGCTGCTACAATTCCATAGGTATATACCATTAAAATCGCAGTTAGCAATATCCAAATTTTCTATTGTTGAATTTATGACGTTGACAAACAGCAATCCAGGGCCACTCCCTGCTAGGGTTAGATTCTTCACGGTGATTTCCGTTGAGTTCAAGGCTGCTACGTAGCCTGCATCAGCTGGGACAGATTTACCATGTTGATTTATCCAGTAATATATGGGCTTTCCATTTATTTTGTTTGATTCATCTATGTCTTGAATGTAATCCTCGAAGGGTTGTCCTCGTATGTTGAGGTTGAATCCGTTATTGAGAATAGCATTGTTTCTGAGAAGATTGCCCCCCGCGTACTCCAAGTTTACGCCGAAACGTTTGTTTGAAGCTATTGTATTGTTGGTGATAGTCCAGTTAGCGTCAGTTGTACCCGGATAGTAACTTACGTGAATTCCTGTTTCATTGTTCCTCCTTATCACATTATCACTGATAAGGTTATTCCATGAAATGTATGAACCAATGCCCCACCCGTTTTCCTCTATCATGTTTCTAGTAACAATGTTGTTAGCAGAGTATTTCAGAAGTAGGCCCAAACCGTTTTCGGTTATTATATTGTCATCAATGATATTATCGCCAGAATATGAATCAAAGACGATACCCCCTGGGTTCTCTGTAATTCTGTTTTTCCTAAGGATAGCTCCTCTCTTGTATCTGTCTAAGAAGATGCCACTATCCCGCGCAGTATTCCCGCTGCTCTTGATCGTAAATTGGGTAACACTAACGTTGTTCGCTGAAATCAATACTGCGGTTCCAACTCCTCTTGCATCAATAATGGTTGTGTCTCTATCTTCCCCAAACAGTGAAACAGCCTTGTTAACGACCACATTTTCGTAGTACGCTCCAGCTTCGACAAATATTGTGTGCTTGTCCAAGGTTTCGTCTGCGTTTATGGCTTCTTGAATTGTCTCATAACCCAACCCCGTGTTCATATTATGTATTGGAAGCGAACTCCAAGGATGCATGAGTGGATAACGGTCCTGATTATCAACATCAATAACGTATGGTGTGTCACCTATACCGTCACTTCCTGTTTCGTCTTGATGCGGACCACTGCAGAGATCTGTTCCGCTGTAATTGCTCCAGTAATTTCCGCCAGAGGGATAACTATCATCCCATTTATTGTCAATTGATTGGTAGATGTAAACTTGATTTGTGTTATTGATAATATTGTTGTGAATAATCGTGTTGTTAGATGATGATGTCAGACTGATACCGTTTCCGCTATTTGCTCTTAAGTTGTTTTCAGCAATTTTATTATTCGAAGAGCCGTACAGCAAGACACCAACCAGGTTGTCTGTTATATCATTACGTATTATGCTGCAATAATTTAATTGGCTCAGATAGATTCCTGCGTAGTATTCGACTCCGCTGTTTCGTATGGTAAAACCACTAATCGTAACATAGTCAGCGCCACTGATCAGAACCACCGTTCCAATATGTTCAGCATCAATTATTGTGTCTTCACGATCTTCTCCAATAAGCGACAATGTCTTTGTTAAAAGAATGTTTTCATAATATACCCCCGTTTTCACGTGTATTGTGTCTCCAGGGTTTGCTGCGTTTATGGCGTCCTGTATCTTTGAAAAGTCTGCTGGTCCATCATCATCCACAATCCAAGTTGTGGGTTCTATCTTAGTCATTAAAAGTAGCCAGTATCGGAGATGTTGGGATATGTCAAGACAAATACCTTCCACGCTCGGATTTGTGACCGCATATGTTTTTCCTTGATACGTTGGGATTATCGGGCAGTCTTCAACCATCAGGTTCTGGATCTGGCTGTACAAACTGCTTCGCGCAGCCGCGGTAGTGTTTCCTCTGGCCCACGCTATCAGCTTGTCCATCTGGGAGCTGTTGTAGTTGTGGTGAAGCCATGATCCGCCAGACGAGTCAAGGAACGGCTGAACATAGTCATCAGGGTCAATGTAGTCAGGGTTCCAGCCCAAGATGTAGGCTTCCATGTCCTCGTTCTGCCTGTGAGTCCTGTATGACGGCCAGTCAGCACTATCAAGAGTCACAGCGATAACGCCACTCGCTTCCAACGACGACTTTAGCACCTGGGCCTGCTGGGGACTCTGAGGATAATGCCCAGAAGTCTCATACCACAGCTTGAACGACAGCTTGTCGGTTTCATTGTAGCCCAGCTCCCCGAGCAATTCTCTGGTTCTTGTATAGTTTGGGTCGCCAAGTGTCAGAAAAGCGTCGGTGTGCCCGAACATGCCAATAGGAATCATGCTGTAAAGATTCTGAGCCTGCCCCAGAAACACTGTCTGAACAATCGTGGTTCTGTTGATTGCAGCGCCCACAGCTTGCCTGATCTTTGTGTTGTTGAACGGCGCATATTTCTCCTGCAGAACCAAGTACTGAATGAAGGCGCCTGTTCCTTCCCACACTTTCAGGTTCGTGTTGGTTTTCATGTTGTTGATGTCCGTGGCTGCAAGCTGCCTGAAAGCAATGTCAACCTCCTGATTCTGAATCGCCAACGCAAGACCCGTAGAGTCAGCATAGAACTTGATGGTGATATTCTTAGTCTTCGGGTAGCCGCCACTCGCATTCCAGTATGCGGGATTGGCACCTAATTTCATTTCTATGTCTTTCCAGTCACTTCTAACCCATTCCGTTAGAATGTAAGGGCCGAGGTCCGTCGGATAACTTGCTCTTGCATCTCCTTCTACGTAGCTTACGATTCCATCGATGGGGGCATATGTGGGATTTACGATAAATGACGGTGGAAGCGCCAAAAGTGAAAGAAAGGGTGAGAACTGAATTTTCAGGTGAAACCTGACTTGATACTCACCCGTGACTTCGACGCTGCCTATTATGTTATCGTATCCAATTCCTACAAATGCTCCATCTGAGTCTGCTATGCTGATGGCTCTGTCAAAAGAGTACTTCACATGCGTAGCGTTAAACTCCGTCCCATCATGGTAGTGCACGTCCTCTCTAAGGTTGAAAGTCCAAACCAAGCCGTCGTCAGAGACGCTCCAAGAAGTCGCCAGAGATGGAACAATGTCGTCAATGCTACCAGTAGCGCCAGGCTTGTACTCAAGCAATCCGCAGCCCAACGACTGAATGATCTCCCAGCCAAAATAGTCATAAGCACGCGCAGGATCCAAACAGCTTTCTACCGAATCAGTAGTACCAATTATTATTAACGTTTCAGGCCCTGCATTGACCTGTTGAGTGTTAAACGCCAACGTTAACATACTGGCTAGCAGTAGTGCCAGCATAGTCACGGAAAACGCTTTCCTCACAATAACCAAAACTTACACCTTCCCCCTCGCACAATGAGAAGTAGCGCTCTCAGCCGATAAATGGCTTGTGGAAACGTCTTCTAGAGTATTATTCAGTGCCTTCAGATGGAGGAAAGTGTATCATATGCAATACTGGGGTCGAGAAAAATGGGTGAACATAGCTTCTACGAGAACGTCTTCAATGCGAAAAGAAGGATTAGCGTATCATTTGATTAGGAAGCAGATGGGCTTGAGATGCTGTGCTCCGATCAAGAAGGAAAAAGAGGGGTTTTGCGGGAGATGTCTCCATAGAAATGTTGGTCCAAGCTATACGACGACCCCACAGCGCTAGTTTACGACCTTCTGTTGAAGGCAAAATTATGACGACGTTATTCAGACTTAAAGGTTCTGGGCTTGCAGAGAGCACGCTGAAGCATGTGTCTTGGCATCTCTCTTTCCTAGCAAGGTACTGTGATTTGGATAATCCAACTGAAGTGGCTGGCTTTTTGGCAAATATGAAGGGTGCTAACAGCTACAAAGACACTTTCGTCAAGAGTTACAGTGCATACGTTCAGTTGAATGGTCTGTGTTGGAAGAAGCCTACTTACAGATGGGAAAGGAAAATTCCAAAGATTCCAACTACTGAAGCCTTAAACAAGATAATCTCTAGGGCTTCAAAGAAGTATGCTGTCATTTTCAGACTTCTGATGGAAACTGGCGTTATGCCTCATGAGTTGGCTAATGTCAGCCTGAGAGATATTGATTTGGAAAGAAGGGTCTTATGTGTTCAGGGATTCAAGGGGCATGCTTCTAGGACCTTCAAGATTAAGGGTGAAACGCTGGCAAGAACGTCAGGTTTCTATTCACTAGCGCTGATAACAAGAGGTATAAGCGAAGAGTCAAAGCGGAGGAACTGATTGAGAAAGAGACAAGTCCAGACGTGAAAAAATACCTGCTTCTGCTCTATAGCGCTGCTGCAAACATCCTGAGCCCTCTAGGCTACACGACCAAGCAAATCCATAACGCAGTGAGAGGATACCAACACAAAAGACTCACATCATTCTAGAAGAAGACCGCTTTCTCCCGTTTTCAAATCGAAAATCAATGTGCTGTTGCAACGGAACAAACAATTAATTAGTTGAAAGCAGTTCTAACTAAGAATGAGACAAAGATGCCCGCTGGGATTTTTCTAGATACGTGTTCCATTAATGCTCTAAGTAGCTTGGATGAATCCAATTTTGGACGGTTGAGAAATCTGCTGGAAGAGACAAATTCAGGATTGTACACCAGTCACATACAGGGGGATGAAAGATACACTAAGAACCCTTCAGATTTTAGGCAGATACAGGAAAAGGCTTATCAGAAGTTCAAAAAGCACGGAATCAAGATTCATTGGGAAGAACCTACCAAAGGTGCAGTTGACGGTGTATCAAGAGATGATTATTGTAGGTCAATGGGGGACAGCATTTCTGGGGTTTATGATCAGCTCAGAGAGGAGATTGAGAAGTGTATGAAAGAAAAACGAAGAGATGAGAAGGAGCTTGTTTCTGAAGAGGCAAGAGTACTGAAAAGAGTACTGAATATTGCCAGAGACTGTCTGATTGCCATTACATCCACTGATTATGGTTATTTCATAACATCTGACAAGTGTCTATATCAGAGTTTCACAAGAATCCTTCAGAAGAGTGAAGCAAAAGACATCTTTGAGAAAATCCCAATTTGCAGATACGTGAAACCTGATGCAGAAAAGATACTAGACCTGTTATTCAGTATCCTGAAAAGTAGCTCTTCTCTAGCCTAGCCTTTTTTCTTTGTCTCTTCAAAGTGAATGATTCTTTCTACTGACTCGATTGAATGTTTGTGAAAAAGAAAAAAAGGATGGAATTGAAAGGGCGTTATGGACATGTTGATTCTTGCCAACCATTTTGGGTAGCGTTTGGATTTCTGCTTGAAGTAGAAAAGGACCAGAACAATGCATATTATGCACAATGTTGCTGTTGTACAGTCATAGAAGCCTAGGAGATATTGGTTAATAGTTTCTGCAATTCTCGGTCTTATTGTGAAAATGTAGCTGTTAATACTGAAACGTAGTGCTAGTATGGTGTCCTGTTATCTTCATCTGTGCATAGGTGGGTGAATGAGTTGTCTCTCTTGTTGCCTTATCGCTAGTTTTTCCATGCTTAGAATCTTGCAGTTCCAACTGGATCTCTGTCGATAGAGAAAAGAGTATCTCACATGGAGCATCGTGTTCGCTTCTGGGCTAAAGATTCCGCAAGTAATAAGAACGGAGACAGAGAATACAGCAAATTGTGATACATATTGCTTGAAGGCAAGAATGTTAATTTAAGGGTTGCCGAGAAAGAGGACTCGTCACTACTTGCGGAATGGTTCAGTAGTCTTCAGGTTTTTGGGGAGTATAATCCTATTTGGCAGATATCTAAATCAGAATCAGAGAAGATACATGAGAGTCCTAATGAGCCAAAAATGTTCATAGTTGAGAAGAAAGATGGAAGCAAAATCGGTTACATACTCCATTTCAATGTGCTACATACAGTAGCAAAAATGCTAGAGATAGGCTACGGCCTAGTGCCAACCGAGAGAGGAAAAGGCTACTGCACCGAAGCCGCACAAATCATGTTAGACTACCTGTTTCTCAGCAAAGAAACTGTCTGCGTTCAAGCCACTACCCACGTCAAGAATATCGCTTCACAGAGAGTCTTGCAAAAGGTAGGCTTCAAAAAAGAGGGCATAATGAGGAAACGTTTCTTCATTCAGGGAGAATGGCAAAACATAATCCTGTTCAGCATTCTGAGAGAAGAATGGAAAGAACCAAAAATACTAACAAGAACAACTTGAAAATAGTCAGTTTTGTGATTTTGCGGAAAAATTATAGCTGAACCACGAGAACTAACCAGAATTGCGAACTAGAAGAGGTGGAAAAAGAATGGAGAAAGGAAAGGAATGGAAGCTGATTAAGGCACATCGTTGCCTGAAATGCGGGGGCAAGTGCAAGGAAGATAAGACTAAGAGAATGGTTATTGGCAGATTCTGGTATTGCCCTAAATGTGATGGAAAGCCAGTAGCATTGATGAAGAGGCGATTGAATGAAAAAGGCGACAAAACTACCACAACCAAATGATTTTTCTTGCGATGTGTATAACGCAGAAGAGGATGTGATCTGTCCAATTGTTTTCGATGCTAGTTTAGTGTTTGTTCTAGTTCTGTGATTGCTTTGAGAGTTGTGACTCCGAGTTCTTTGCTTGTAGAAGATTTCTTAAGCAACAAATCATGTTCTAGATGTGAACTTGACGATGAAGTCGGAAGGAACCTTGCTTGAAGGACATTGAGCTTAAGCTGATATCAGAGTTGATGAAGAACAGCAGAAGAAGTGACAGGGAGCTAGCTAAGGCTGTTGGTGCTTCTCAGCCCACGGTGAGCAGGACAATAAAGAGGCTTGAGAAGGAAGGATACATCAAAGAATACACGATAATGCCTGACTTCCAAAAACTAGGCTTCCATTTGCTGGCTTTGACTTTCGTCAGACTTAGGCAAGGGCTTTCTAAAGAAACTTCTGAGAAAGCCAGAGTTGTTGCCAAAGAGAGCTTGGCAAACAGCCATTATGAAATCATAATGCTGGAGAGAGGGCTTGGTCTGAATCACACAGGAGTGATGTTTCATGCCATGAAGACTACGCTTCATATCTAGAACTTAGAAAGTGGCTCCTACAGTTTGATTTCATTGACATACAAAGGGTAGACTCATTCATGATATCCCTAGATGACGAAGTACATTATCGCCCACTCACCTTCTCATCACTAGCCCACTACATAGAAAAAGCTGAAAAGAAGGAAGATCAAGCTGTTTAGATAAGTTGATGTTTAAGCTGTACCGACTTGAGCGTCTCTACAACCCCATAGAACTCTCCTTTTCTTATGCCAAGCTCACTTGAAACTCTCTCACAAGCCAGAGATTTCAGGGACTCCCTAGAAGTCTTTCATCGTAGTTCAGAACTTACATGCACAGAACCATCTATCACAAGTAATCTAAGTGTGATCGAACCAGTATAGAAGTGCAAAACAGGGAGATAAAGAAGAAGGGACAACGAAAACACTGCTTCTAACAGAAAGCTGCTAATAACAAGGCTGATATACTAAACCAAGCTATGCGACGACCCCACAGGAACAGAGGAGAACTTCTTGGCAACATTACTTTCTCTTCTTGAAGAGTTTATGGCTTTCCATTTCTGCCATGTATTCGAAGCCAGCCTATATTGGGCGAGTGGCTTCTGTTAACCTTTTGGTCGCTTTGCAGACGGGCTGACCAGAAAGGAAAAAAGAGGGAGTTGCGGGTGACGTCACCAGTTGAGGCGGATAGCAAATTCCAGCGATCCACCACATCATCATGAAATGTGTTATCCTCGATCTTTCTAAGAGGATAGAGATCCATGCATGGGCGCTAAGAAATCCTACAAATAAACGATACTAACCGCATGCGAGGGCAGTTTTATAAATGCGCGTACAGTTCACTTATCTCTCACAAAACGGGAAAGGCGTTAACTGACGATAATTGTTGATGATGCGGGCATAGGTGACCTGCTCTTTGGCGTGGTCATAGGCGCCTATCGCTGCGAGACTCAAGAATTCAGATACGAGGTTTTGGATGTCAAGTATTTCAGACATCCGCGGTTTCGATCAAAGGAGTATTTGATGCAGACTTCCAAAATAGTGTCTCAACTACTAGATAAGCTCAAGCTCAAGGAAGACGAGCAGGTTCAAATCTGCAGAGGTTACATCTTCGACGAAGCGGCAATTGCTTTGAGAGAGAAATGTGGCGACAATCGAATTGACAGAATCGCGGTCACTGGGGAACCACAGAGGCTTACGGAGATAGCATACCTTGACGAAATCAGAAACTTGGGTTATGAGCCAGTGAAAGAGAGAGATGAGAAAAAGGCAAAAAGCTTCTTTCATATGATGAACTGGTTGAAGATGAACCCAGAAAGACTGATTTACGCAAAGACCGGTTGGCCGCGCCTACAGAGATACAAACTATTTAGATCTTGCCGCCGAAAGCAGTCAACAGAAGACAAAGAAGCACGTTCTTGAAAAGCAAAATGCTCCGAACTTGTTCTTACACGAATACCTTAATATGGGACCAAGCACATCACACTAGTCTGGTAGAATTCTAGTAGAGAAGGATCGGACAAAGGTTTCCAAAGATTTGTCGTTTTTCTTGAACTGTTCTACTACATAACGTGAGGTGAAAACTATGGAATTAGCGAACAAACCAGTGAGTAGCCCGTCGCAATCGTGGATCAAGAAAGCGGAGAAAAGGCACTCACTCAGGTCAGAATACTATTCTGAACTGAGAAGCTGGCTGCAACATGCAATAATGGAAGCAGACAAGAACGGAAACTTCGAAAAAAAGGGTCAACTGCTTAGTCTTTTAAAGGAATTATAAGACAGCCAAGAAACCAATAGGATATGCACGTAAAAACCCTTGATTTGCCTCTTCTCAAGGCAATCACTGCCATCCCCTATGCATACGCGTAAGCCCAGTTCTCATCAACGTTCTAACGGGTCATTTGGCTTTTCTTTGGCGATGCCCAACACTACTTTCTTATGCAACACTAAAGCATCTAATTGAAACCGCGCAAGGTTATTTCTTGTGTCGCCCGATTCTTTCATGCTTTTGGGTTTTTCTGCGCCATTCTCGCTTCTTCTGTGTCTTTATGATGGCCCTGCCAAAGCCGTGCCTAGGGATGCTTTCTCCCCGAAATTGATCTATTTTCGTGTAGAAGGTCTGGTAGTCCATCTGGTTCTCGCGGAGAGCCGTAATATTCTGGTTTAGCTGCTTTTTGGTTTCAGGAGTAGTCGTCTTGTCATAGATGTCAGAATAAGTAAGATAGGCCGCATGAAACTGAAAGTTCGATGGGTCATCGATTAAGAGCTTCTCAGGCGAAACTGATTCTTTATTCTCAGATTCCTCAACCATGTTCTTCCAAGCTTTCCATTCTACACTATTGTAGAAGCTTGCCTTTTATAGATAGTGTTGATTACCACTCATAGCCTATCGTCAGAATCCATGCAAACACTAGCGCGTGCCACTGGCTTAAGAAACAGATTGCATGTCATAGCACATGCCGTGCGAATGATTCCTGATTGCAATGCTGCAGAACGCAGGCTGTATCTCAGACGACAAGAGCAAGTAGAGTTGTTTTATCTTACTCGTCGCCATTGGCAAAGATGGGTGGTTCCAAGCCGCAGATTCTTGTTTTCAACTCTCCCCTCATGCTTTGCCCTCACCAAAAAACGGGACATTGTTTGAACTCCCAGTTGTGCGTGCTTAGCTAAGCCTCGAACGTCAAGCCAAAGCTGTAATGGCATTTGGTCAATAACTTTCTCGGCCTTCTTATTATTACTGGGCATTGGCATCACAAAAACCTCCAAAGACGTATTTCCATCGAAACCTCCAGAGAAAGATCATAGATCATTCTCCAATTCCGCCAGAACTTTCCTCACTACGCTCTCTCTAAGATTCAGGGATTCTGAGACACTTTGAACGCTTTCGTCGTGTCCATCCAGAATATGATAGAGCACTCTCTTCTCATCGGTCGTTTTCTCAGCTTCCCGAATCAGTTTATTAACTTCCTGCATAGCGTGATTTCTAACGTAAAGGAGGACTGTTCTCTCTTCCTGAAGCTTTCTGAGCTTTCCATCTACATCGACCAGAAGCGCTGCGAGAAGACCTAGCTTTCCCCTTGTTCCTGAGTGTTTCACTATTCTGTCGATTCTACCCACCAATGATGAAGCGTCTGCAGAAATCTCTCTATTGTCAAGTGCTGTTCCAAAGGAGAGAACTTGAGCATTGAAGAAGTGTGGCGCGAAGTCCAAGGTCACGGACATGCTTTTGCTGAGAAGATATTCTCTTCTCTTTGGTCCACACGGGCTTGACTCGACTGAAGATCTAACTACGCCGACATCCTCCATTGCTTCTAAGTGTTTTGCCACAAGTGCTTGACCTAGTCCAAGTTCTTTTGACAGTCGCGATGGGTAGCTTGGTTCCTGCGTCAGTTTCTTTACTATTCTTCTTCTTGTCTGATTTCCAAATAGTACTAGAATCGAATCCAGCTCAGAGTTCGTTATGCAACTCACCTTCTCTAAAAAAAAGGAGATTAGGCTATTTTAGCGTCACTTTTGTCATTTTTCTTTCTGGTTTCGGTTTCTTCTTTGGGATCCTAAGTTCCAAGATGCCGTCAGTCATTCCTCCCTCCGCTTTCGAGGGGATCACTTCCTCTGGAAACGCTATTAATCTTTCAAGAGCTGAGTAAGATCTTTCCCTGTGCACGTAGTTTTTCTTCTTCTCTTCAGTTTCGCTCTTCTTGCTAGCTCTAATATGTAGCTCGTCGCTGTTGACTTCGATGTTAACATTATCCTTGCGGAAACCCGGAAGCTCTGCCGTAACAGTGTAATGATCACCGCCATCAACAAGATCAACAGCAGGGAACCTTGCAGGCATCTCCCCCAGAATAGTTGAGCTAGATGCTGTGAGAGGAAGCAACGGAGCCATCAGATCATTGAAGGATCTTCTGAATTGATTGAAAATCGAGTCAAAATCACTTGTTAACGTATACCGAGGAGAACGCACCGCAAGATTGCTTCCAAGACTCGCAGGTGACACTGAACCAGCTTTCTTTGAACGTTTTTCAATCATGGTATATCACCAAAGGTATACTACCACAGGTAGTAGGTCTATATAAGCATAGCGGCGGCAAAGAACGAGCAGCGAACATAAGTCTCTGGAATAATCAATCAGAGCAAACGACTGAAGATACTGAGAGATCCACGTATCCGAAACCTTTCTGATCAAAGAGAGATCACGTCAACTTGACCAAGCTTTGGAAGGCATCTTTTCCAGCCTTCATCTTGAAGGAACGCGGAGTTCTCTTCAGAAAGCACTCAGTTGCATCATTCTACACCATTGCCCAATCTACAACAAAATGTGCAAAAGCACCGCATGATAAGAGAATCTGATCTGACGGGGTTTGTGCATAAAAAATAGCCAAGATAACAAGCAAAGTCATTAACACGTTACTAACAAAGAGCGGAACAAAATATTCATAGTTTCTCATTATCTCTCTCACTAATAGCATATGGTCACCCCTTAAAAACCCTCTTCTACACACTTCATGAACCAACAGTAATTGGGTTGGAAGACTAGGTGAAACCTGAATAGTCGTGATCGCGACGAGAAACCAAGCATTTTTGAAAGCAGGACTCAAGAAGCCTCGCAACTAAACAATAGCTACTTTAGGCATGCCGGAAGACGCCTTCCAGCCAATCAAGAAGCAGAAACACAACTGGAAAATCCTGAGCAACTACCCAAGAAAAATGATATATTTTTATTTCAGTGCCAAGTTTGTAGAATCCCACGCGAAGGGATATAGTTGAGCGAAGAAGCAGAAGAACCCAACGAAAACCAGCAGACCGACGAACTCGCTGACGCCTTGGCCAAAGAAAAACAAACTTCAGAACAATACTTGACACAGCTCAAATACGCGCAAGCAGACCTTGAGAATCTCAAGAAGAGGAAAGAACGAGAGATTGAAGAAGCAAGAGATTACTGCAATGAACGCATCATCATCGAGCTGTTAGATATTGTTGATGAACTAGAACTGGCAATCAAATGTGGTCGATCTTCGAATTCCAAAGAAGCAATAGTGCAGGGCGTCGAGATGACCCTTAAGAAGCTAAAGAAGATTCTCGAAAAGGAAGGAGTGCATCCGATAGAATGTCTTAGCAAGCCCTTCGACCCGCTAAGGCACAATGCAGTTTCAAAAGTTGAAAGAGACGATATTGACGAGTGTACGGTGATTGAAGAAGTAAGGAAGGGTTACATCATGAAGGAAAAAGTGATTAGACCGAGCATCGTTAAAGTTGCAATCAAACGATCCTTTAAACCAAAAGATGTGGAGGTGAAAGAAGATGAGTAATGTACGACCTAGTGAAAAAGTGCTGGGTATAGATCTGGGAACAACTAACTCCGCTGCCTCAATCTTTGAAGGCGGACGGGCAACTGTAATTCCAAGCGCGGAAGGACCAACAATGGCCGGAAAAATGTTTCCTTCTGTTATCGCTTTCACCAAAGACGGCCAACTAGTTGTAGGAGAACCAGCAAAAAGACAGGCAACCGCCAATCCTGAGGGCACGATTTTCGAGATAAAAAGGAAGATGGGTACCGATTATAAAGTGAACATTAATGGAAAAGATTATACACCGCAGCAGATCTCTGCGTTTGTTCTTCAAAAAATCAAGAAAGACGCCGAGACATACTTGGGTGTTCCCATAAGAAAAGCGGTAATTACTGTTCCTGCACACTTCAACGACAACCAAAGACAAGCAACAAAAGACGCAGCAGAAATAGCGGGATTCGAGGTTCTAAGAATAATAAACGAGCCAACGGCAGCTTGCCTCGCGTATGGAATCGACAAACTCGAGCAAGAGATGAAAATACTAGTCTTCAGTTTCGGAGGAGGCACTCACGATGTCACTGTGATGGATTTCGGCAAAGGCGTTTTCCAAGTACTATCAACGAGTGGCGACACACAGATGGGCGGGACAGATGTTGACAAGGCAGTAATAGATTACCTCCTAGACGAGTTCAAACGACAAACAGGTATCGATCTCCACAGCGACAAAATGGCCATGGGAAGACTGAAAGAAGCTGCAGAGAAAGCAAAAATAGAGCTTTCAACGCTGATGACGACAGACATCGATTTGCCTTTCTTATACAACGACTCCTCTGGACCCAAGCATTTACACATTACCTTGACAAGAACGAAACTTGAAGGAGTGGCTCAACCAATAGTGCAGAAAACTGAGCGAACCATAGTAAGAGCTCTTGAAGATTCAAAACTGACACCGAGAGACATAGGCAAAATAATCCTCATCGGCGGAATGACCAGAATGCCGCTCGTGCAAAGATTCGTGGAGCAGATAATGGGAAGAGCTGTTGAAAGAGGCATTGACCCAATGGAGTGTGTGGCAACCGGTGCAGCCATACAGGGCGCCGTGCTCACAGGCGAGGTAAAAGACATACTGCTACTTGACGTCACCCCATTATCCCTCGGCGTGGAAACACTCGGCGGAATAGCCACGAAAATCATCGAGAAAAACACCACGATCCCCACGAAGAAGAGCCAGATATTCACCACAGCGGCGGACTTCCAAACTACCGTAACCATCCATGTGCTTCAAGGAGAAAGAGCCATGGCCACTGACAGCGTGTCCCTAGGCGTGTTCAACCTAGAAGGCATAACACCTGCGCCAAGAGGAGTGCCACAAATAGAAGTGACTTTTGACATAGACGCGAACGGAATACTCAACGTGACCGCCAAAGATCTCGGCACGGGCAAAGAGGCGAAGATAGCCATAACGGCCTCAACAAAGCTATCCAAGGAAGAGAAAGAAAAACTGATGAAGGAAGCTGAAACTTACGCCGACCAAGACAAAAGGAAACGTGAAGAAGCCGAGATAAGAAACAATGCCGACAGCCTTATCTACACAGCAGAAAAAACCAAGAAAGACCTAGGAGAAAAACTCGCACAAGAACAGAAAAACAGAATCGACGAAGCCATTTCCGCATTAAGAGGAGCAATATCAGGCGCTGACATGGGAAACATAAAGACCCAAACAGACAACCTCACCAAAATACTGCAAGAAATCGGTTCAGTAATCTACCAACAAGCCGCAGCTGACTACGCAAAACAAAAGGGCCAGACAGATACAGGCGTTCCACCTAGCGATGATGAAAAGGTAGTTGACCCAGACTACAAAGTGAAGTGACTACTCAAACACTACGCGACGCAAGCGATTTCTCAGGATAGGGTGAAGAAAAGTGACCAGCAAAAGGGACTACTACGAAGTCCTCGGCGTCCCTAGAAATGCCTCTGCTGATCAGATCAAAGACACCTACAGAAAGCTGGCCATGCAATATCACCCAGATAGAAACAAGTCACCAGGCGCAGAAGAGAAATTCAAGGAGATATCTGAAGCCTACGCCGTTCTATCAGACAGTGAGAAACGAAGACAATATGATACGCTTGGACACGCAGGATTCGATCAGCGCTACACCCAAGAAGACATATTCAGAGGAGCCGACTTCGAATCAATATTCAGAGACCTTGGAGGCGGCTTCGGTTCCAGCGACATCTTCAGCTTTCTGTTCGGTCGGGGAAACGTTGAAGAAAGACCAACAAGAGGACAGGACCTAGGATATGATCTCGAGATCACTCTGGAAGAAGCCGCAAGAGGCGTAGAAAAGGAAATAGAAGTACCCAGAACAGAAAAGTGCGACATCTGCAATGGCACAGGAGCTGCCCCGGGAACATGGCCGAAGACTTGCAGCAAGTGTGGCGGAGTTGGCCAAGTTCAAAGAATACAGAAGAACGGTTTTGCAATGTTTATGCAAGTCACTCCTTGTCCTGACTGCAGAGGAAGAGGCAAGATCATCGACTCGCCATGCAAAGAGTGCAGAGGCACTGGCCTAAGAAGAAAGAAGCGCAGAATCACCATAAAAGTGCCTCTAGGAATAGATGATGGTTTTCAACTAAGGCTTCGAGGACAAGGAGAAACACCCCCGGGCGGAGGAGATCCTGGAGACCTGTACGCTCTGATTCACATAGCGCCGCATCGTCAATTCAGAAGAAACGGAGACGATTTACTATATAATCTTACAATAGGGTTTCCCCAAGCAGCGCTTGGAACAGAAATGCTGATACCCACTCTTGAAGGAAACGTCAAAGCGAAAATCCCAGCAGGAACACAGCCACAACAGATAATCAAGCTCAAAGGCAAAGGTATGCCTAGACTCAGAGGCTACGGCAAAGGAGACCTCTTAATACGTGTCAACATGGCTGTACCGGAAAATCTAACCAACCGACAGAAAAGCTTGCTTGAAGAACTAGCGAAGGAACTAGGCCAAAACATCCGGTAAAAATGCCAGCAAAATCGGGATGATTATTCTCGGTCTGGCAACATCTTGATTGTTCGGAGAAATGCTTCTTGTGTGTAATCATTAAACCTTGTTTTCGGGGACCTTTGATCTATCTAGCCGAAACTCGTCCCTTTTTGTGTTGTGCAAACTTGGCTTGTGTTCTGCCTATCTCTTCGCTTGGAAGATCTTAATTAGTAGGTTGAACCTTCTAGCAAAGCGATTACTGCGTGGGACCATGAACGGCAAGGTTATCATATTGATGGGGTCAGAGCGAGATCTCGAGTTCTCCAAGAAATTAAGCGAGTACTTGAAACCCTTCAAACTGAATTTCGAGTTTCGCGTCGCTTCCGCACATAAGACTCCAGGAAAGGTCTTGGACATCCTGAAACAGTATGAAAAAGACAAAGTTGTCTATGTGACGGTGGCTGGAAAATCAAATGCCTTAAGCGCGTTTGTTGACGCAAATACGACGAAACCTGTCATTGCCTGTCCACCGTACTCAGAGAAATTCGGCGGAGCAGATGTTGTTTCTTCACTTAGGGTTCCAAGTGGCGTAGGTTCGTTGGTGACGATTGAACCAGAGGGGGCTGCGATTGCGGCAGCGAAGATCCTTGCAGTTGATGATAAGGAATTGGAGAAAAGAATAAGTCTGTACCAGCAGTCCAAGAAGAAAGAGCTAGAGATGGCTGATGAATCAGTAAGAAAACTCGAATAGTGTATAGATCATGGGCAGCGTAAAGGATCTAGAGGTAATCAAGCGACCAACAAACAACATTATGGGTATCGGAAGATTCCATTTCTCTGACCGCTATTCAGTATTTGACTGGGGTGAAATGCCAGACCAAATAGACCGAAAAGGCGAAGGCTTGTGCATGATGGGTGCTTACTGCTTTGAAAAGCTCATGGAAGAGAATGTTGAAACCCACTATCGAGGCCTAGTGACCGAAAACGGAAAAGTCGTTACCTTTGGAGAATTGGAACAACCTACAGCTATAATGGAAGTAAACCTCGTAAACGTATTCAGACCAGAAACACGCACAATAAATGGAAAACTTGAGTACAACTATGACGTATACACACCAAACCTCAAAAACTGCCTAATCCCACTCGAAATCATCTACAGAAATGGCTTGCCCCAAGGTTCTTCAATCTTCAAAAGACTAGAACAAGGCCTAATCACAATAGCTGACCTCGGCCTGACACGTTACCCCAAACCCGGAGATCATCTTTCACACCCAATATTCGACGTGAGCACAAAACTCGAAGACAAAGACAGGTACACGACGTGGAAAGAAGCACAAGAAATCGCCAAAATATCAGACGAGGAATTGAACGAAATTAAAACCATACTTATGAAAGTTGACAAGATAATAACGCGGATGGCCTCGAGAGCAGGTTTAGAAAACGAAGATGGAAAAATAGAGTTAGCTTTTGACCAAGAGAGAAAACTAATGGTTGTCGACGTGGTTGGGACACTTGACGAATGCAGATTCACCCATAACGGCTTGCACGTAAGCAAGGAGACTGCGAGAGAATTCTACCGGAAAACACAATGGTACAATGACGTGGAAGAGGCAAAGAAAACTGCTGAAACCAAGCAAATCGACGACTGGAAAAAAATATGCAAATCACAACCTCCAAGACTAGACCCCACACTAAAAAGCATCATAAGCAAAATGTACATGGCTACGACAAATGAAACGACAAACCGCAAGTTTCTTGACACACCATCCCTCGCACAAGTAATCAAAGAGTATCGTGAATACAACGGTGAAAAGAAATGATAACCAACAAGATCAGAAATAGGATCGCGGAGTATGATCCCCGCAGCATCAAGATAGGCGTATTAGGTTCACACTCTGCCTTGGAAATCGCCCATGGAGCCAAACAAGAAGGGTTTGAAACAGTGGTTGTGTGCCAAAAAGGCAGAGATAAAACGTACACTCAACATTACGGAAACTTGTTCGACCACGTTATGCTCTTAGACAGATTCTCTGACCTGATTGAAGAGGAGAACGTACAAAAGCTCACAGGGTTATCCACAATATTCGTGCCCAACAGATCCTTCTCAGTTTACGTTGGATACAAGAACATAGAAGAAAAATTCGCCGTACCAATCATGGGAAATCGCTACATGCTGAAAACTGAAGAACGCAACACACCCAAGAATCAGCACTACTTGCTTGACAAAGCAGGCATACACACACCAAGAAACTTCAAGTCCTCAAAGGAAATAGACAGACTAGCCATTGTCAAAGTTCCAGAGAGAGAAAGAAAAATAGAAAGAGCCTTCTTCTATGCTTCTTCCCCAAAAGAGTTCGAAAAAAAGGCTGAAGAACGCATCAAGAAAGGAATAATAAGTGACGAGGATTTACGAAAAGCCGTCATAGAGGAATATGTCTTAGGTGCAAAATTCAACGCCAACTTTTTCTGGTCACCATTAACCGACGAGATCGACCTCTTGGGATTTGACAGAAGAATACAAACCGACTTAGACGGAGTATTAGATCTGCCTGCAAGCGAACAACTCGAGCTCGGAATAGTCACCCAAAATGTTGAGATAGGCCATATGGGAGCAACCATGCGGGAAAGCCAACTCGAGAGAATATTCGATGCTGGAGAAAAATTCGTGAATGCTTGCAGGAAAGAATATCCGCCTGGAATCATAGGGTTGTTTGGCTTGCAGGGAGCTATAACAAAAGAGCTTGAATTCTATGTTTTTGACGTCAGCCCCAGATCGCCAGGCTGCCCATGTGTTGAACCGACATCGCCTTACATGAAGTACAAGTATGGCGAGGAAGTGGGCCCTGGAAAAAGGGTTGCAATGGAGATAAAACGTGCAATTGAAGATGGTAGACTTGAGGAAATAGTGACATGATAACAAGAGATGAGGTCCACAGGATACTGAAAGAGTATGATCCAAACAGTCTAGCAATAGGGACACTTGGCTCTCATTCGTCGCTGAACATATTCAAAGGCGCCAAAGAAGAAGGGTTCAAGACAGTCTCGATATGCAAGAAAGACGATGCGATAATCTACAAGAAATTTCCAGTCGCAGACGAGATCCTGATTGTCGAAGATTTCTCCGAGCTTTTGAATGAAAGTCTGCAAAGGAAATTGAGAAAACTGAACACTGTTTTGGTTCCACATGGATCATTCACTGCATACTTGAGTACAGAGCAGATGACTAATAGTCTCTATGTTCCGATGTTTGGAAATAGGGAGCTACTTCATTGGGAAGCTGGTCGCGAAAGACAGAGGGAATGGCTACTCAAGGCGGGGCTTAGACTGCCAAAGACCTTCGACAGACCAGAAGAAATCAAGGGTTTGGTGATAGCCAAACTGCCAGGTGCAAAAGGTGGAAGAGGATATTTCCTTGCAGATTCCTCGGAATCATTTCACAAGAAGACTAATGAAATGGTCAGGCGAGGTCTCTTGAACAAGAGAGACGTTAGCAATATACACCTTCAAGAATACATCTTAGGCGTCAACGTTTACCCACACTATTTCTCTTCAATAGTGAGAGATGAAGTGGAGTTTCTAGGAGTAGATAGGCGTTACGAGTCTGCAGTCGATGCGATAGGAAGAATACCAGCCGATGTACAGCTTGACATGGAAATAAGCCCTACTTACACGATAGTTGGAAATATTCCAATCACACTCAGGGAATCGCTCCTTCCAGAACTAATCAGGATGGGAGATGCTGTAATGAAAACTGCAAAAGAGTTGGCGGCTCCGGGAATTATCGGCCCCTTCTGCCTAGAAACCATAATCACAGATAACCTTGAGATATATGCATTCGAGATCTCCGCAAGAATTGTTGCAGGAACAAATGTCGGGATTGGAACTTCGCCATACGCCTATCTGAAATATGGCGAAAACATGTACGCCGGAAAAAGAATAGCACTCGAAATCAGGGAAGCACACGAGCAAGATAGACTCACCGAGATTTTCATGTAAACCGGCATGTTTGTACTGCTTCTATGTTAAGCATAGAGGGTTCTTCTATCATTTTCTTCCATATGTGGTTATAAGAGAATGGAAAGCCTCTCATTTCGTGGGGAGAAAGGAGTTGGCAGAGGCATCTTTAGACTGGATGTTCATCGACAGCATACCATTGCTTTACGATAAGAGAAAAATAGTTAGACAGACAAAAGTGGAAGAATGGCTTGACCTCGCCCAAGTTGTCAGAGAGTTGGGTCTCGAAAGGAACAACGAGAACAGAAGAGATAGTGGTCTTGCAGAATACGTCGTCTAGAGGCCGCAAGCATCTAGAACTCCGTCAAAAGCTTCACGTGACCTGACAACTTTATAATGCCTAAGTACCTCAATTATAGCTTCTTTGCTGATTTTGTCAAGACTGACTGCAACTCTTCCTGCAATCTCGCTACCAACAAAAAGAAACTGACAAACAGAAGTCACGTTGGATACTCTTCTATCCGTGCTTGCCGTCTCAAAATCCACGATGACTGGACTGCTCTCTTGATCTATTATCAAGTGTTTTGGTGCATGGCTCAGTTCTCCGTGGTCTAACCCAGCTTTGTCTAGGCGCCAGCATTGCTCCAATATCTCACGCAACACCTTTCTTACGTTGGTTCCTGCTATTCGAGTTTCCAACCAATCAGGAAGCAGAATCCCATCAACAAACTGCATGAGCAGAAAATTCTTGCTCACACCTAACAATCGCGGCCCCACTTGCACGAGATTAGCTCGTTCAAGCATTCTTGCTTCATGCTGCATGGTCGCTCGATCTGCATCTATTCTCCGGATTTTTAGAGCCACTTTCTCGCTTTTTCTGTAAGCTATCGTCACAACGCCGACACAGCCCTTACCTAAAACAGGCACGTTGAGAACCTGTTTTCTTCCGGAAAACCTGAGAGCTGTTACTCCTAGTCTTTGCAGTTCCCTAAGACGTTTGCTGACTTCTTTCTTGTTGTGTTCAGGGTAGCTTATAATCGACGCGTAAGGCTCTTCAACCAGCTTCTCAAGAGATAACGCAAGGGTTTTTCCCAACGTTTGGATCCTCTAACAGTACACTCTTAATCTTCATTAATCGAACACGCAACATGATTAATAGAAGCTAGTCTCTTAAACGCTGTCTTGAGAAATGGGTTGATTGATGCCGAAGCTCAGGCAAACAGCTGAAATACTCAAGCTGATGACCAATAAAGAGCGTATACGCAACATCGGGGTAGTAGCTCACATAGACCATGGGAAAACGACGCTGACAGATTCCCTTCTCATTGACGCAGGTCTATTGCCATCCCAGATAGCAGGTACGGCAAGAGCATTGGACTATTTGAAAGAAGAGCAAGAGCGCGGAATCACTATAAAAACGGCCAACATATCGTTATTGCATGAAGTCGAAGGCAAGAATTATGTTGTTAACCTGATTGACACCCCGGGCCATGTGGATTTTACGGGTAAAGTGACAAGGGCTTTGCGTGCAACAGATGGTGCCATTGTGGTAGTAGATGCTGTGGAAGAAGTCAGAGCTCAAACTGAAACAGTATTGCGTCAAGCCTTGCAAGAAAGGGTGAAACCCGTTCTTTTCATAAACAAGATTGACCGTCTAATCAGAGAGCTAAGACTTAGCACTGATGAGACCCAAGAGAAGCTCACCCGCATAATTAACCACTTCAACGATCTTGTCGAAGTCCACGGCGAACATGGTTTCAGGAAAAAATGGAAGGTTGACCCAGCAAGAGATTCGGTTGCATTCGGTTCAGCCCTTCACAGATGGGGCTTCACACTTAGCATGATTCAACGAGAAGGAATCAGATTCGCTGACGTTGTGGATGCGTATACAAGAGACAAATATCAAGGACTCTCGAAGTCTCTTCCACTTCATGACGCAATATTGAATATGATCGTCAAAAACTGCCCTACCCCTACTGAAGCACAGAAATATCGCGTTCCAAAGATCTGGAAAGGCGACATAGATTCAGATATAGGCCGCGGAATGCTAGCTTGCGATGATAATGGACCAACAGTAATGTGCATAACGAGCACACAAATTGACCCCAAATCTGGTCTAGTTGCGACTGGACGACTTTTCTCAGGTTCAGTAAGGGAAGGAGACAGAATCTATCTCGTTGGAGCAAGAAGAGAATACTGTCTGCAGCGAGTTTCAATGTGCATGGGTGCCTTTAAGGAAACCGCTGACAGGATTACTGCAGGCAACATAGCAGCTCTATCAAGCCTAGATCTGGCGAGATGTGGCGAGACACTTGTCAACGTCACATACAAAGATAGCATGGTTTCCTTTGAAGCAATGAAATACATTTCAGAACCCGTCATGACTGTTACAATTGAACCCAAAAATGCAGAAGACTTGACGCGCTTAACTGAAGCCCTGAATAGGCTCTCGATAGAAGATCCCAACCTTGCGGCTAGAGTTGACAACAAGACGGGTGAGTACTTGCTGGGAGGGATGGGTGAACTCCACTTGGAAACTGCACTCAGATCCTTGAAGGAGTATAGCAACGAAATGGAAATCATGGTCTCCAATCCGACACCAGACTACAGAGAAGGCATTAGCAAAGAAGGGTTGCCAGTAATGGCTAAAAGCCCAAACAAATGCAACAGATTCTGGCTGCAAGTCGTACCAATGAATGAAAATGAACTTGATTTGGCAAGCAAAGACAAAGCGAAGAGAGTCTGGTCATCAGATGAACATAGAAACATGATTGTGGATGCAACGCAATCAGTCAAGAGTCTTGAAGAAGCAAGAGATGCCATTATCGCCGGCTTCCATTGGGCATGCAGAAATGGACCAATGTGCGAGCAACCTCTAATGAACGTCAAAATCAAACTCTTGAAAGCTCAAATCGATGAAGATTCAAAAATGCGAGAGCCGCTACAAATCACGCGGGCAATAAGTCGAGCGATTCTTGGCTCCTTCTTGACAGCCGAACCAGTGCTTTTGGAGCCAATCTACAAGATAGAGGTGTCTACTCCAGTAGCATGGTTTGGCCCATGCGCAAACATCATAACCACTAGGCGTGGGAAAATAATGGTCACAGAGAACAAAGGGACGCTGGTCATTTTGACAGCGAACATTCCTGTCGCAGAGACTCTTGGTTTGTCTTCTGAGATACGTTCAGCCACCTCGGGGCATGCATTCTGGCAGAGCACTTTTGATCATTGGGGAGCAGCCCCACAAGATGTTGCAAAAGAAGTCATAAGACAGATTCGTACGAAAAGAGGGTTAACGCCTGAAATCCCCCGACCAGATAGATTTATTGAAGAATATTAATCTTCAGCTCAAGCTGACTTGGTCGTCTAGTGACTGCCATGAAAGGAGTTCTCCTTCACAAATCGTGGTCTTGCCCGAAGCTTCCAAGCAAGCCTAACTCAGACCCACAGAGGAAATGTGGTTAACAAGACACGTTCTTGAAAAGAGCATTGTTTTTCTCTCTCTAAAAAAAAGGTCCCATCAGTTCTTAGTCAACATCTCACGTTAATTGATCAAGCGAACAGGTCTAACCAATAGGGATTTAAGATTTTATTGAAAAATAGAGTGTGAGACACATGAGCATTCGCTTAGACCCCCTACAAACGTTGGATCTGGATTCTACTCTTTGCTGCGGACAAGCCTTCAGATGGGATAAACACGGCGAATGGTGGTATGGCATTGTCAAAGGCAAAGCCTTCAAAATACGTCAACGAAGCAATCGCTTAGAGTTTGAAAATGTAGAGATTGGTTTTCTTAAAGCGTATCTTGGGTTAGATGACAATCTGCAGGAAGTTTATTCACAGATCAGAAAAGATAGACACGTTGAGCAAGCTGTTGAAAGGTTCAGGGGCTTGCGAATTCTGCGTCAAGATCCATGGGAGTGTTTGATTTCATATATTTGCGCAACTTACAAGAACATTGCATCGATAAAGGGCATGCTGCTTAACCTTTCCAGAAAATTCGGGGACAAGGTGACCTTTGATGGACTCGGTTTTTACACGTTTCCAACGGCTGAAAAACTGGCGAGAGCAAGCGCAAGCGAGATCTCCGATTGCAGTCTCGGCTACAGAGCAAAATACGTCCATGAAACTGCAGTGACGGTTCACGAAGGCAAGCTTGAATTAGAATATCTAGTGAAGGTATCCTATGAAAAAGCGAAAGCCGAACTGCTTAATCTTCCCGGCGTCGGTTTGAAAGTTGCAGATTGTGTTTCGCTTTTCTCTCTCGGAAAGTTTGAGGCCTTTCCGGTTGATGTGTGGGTAAAGCGCGCCCTTATGAGACACTACAACCTGCATTTTCCAAGAGAATTTATCAGGAGAATCTCGGACAAGAGGTCACTGACTAACTCGGAGTATGGTAGACTGAACGTGTTTGGGCGAGAGTATTTTGGAGGGTATGCAGGGTATGCTCAAGAGTATTTGTATCATTATGAGCGGATGCAACGCTAATTGACAATCAATTAACCAAAGGGCAAACCTACCAAAGGAGAGCTTTATGTAGACTGAACACGCTCTCCAGATACCCTTTCTCTCCACTTTTCTATTCGCTTCCCAACTTCATCCTCGAGTCTTTCTTTGGAGACAAGCCTTCCTCTGATGATTACTTCCTTATCTATCGCAATGCTGGGTGCGCTTAGTATGTCATAAGTTAATGCTTCATTCAAGCCTTCTCTCGTGGCCAGGTTGATCTCTTTGTACGCAATGCCAAACTCTTCTGCCACCTCTGAGGCAATGGTTTTAGCTGCAGGACAACTTGAACATGTTGGCAAAGTGAAAACCTTCAATTCCGTAGTCTTTCCCTCGAACCTTAGTCTACCTAGTAACAGACTTTTTAAGTCTTTCACGGGTGGTTGAGTGCAGAAAACGTCTTGAATCAATTTTGGGTTCCTAGCACGTTACGTCAAGGGAAATACGCAGATGTCAGTCTTCTTCCCATTTGGTTATGAAGGAGCCTACGGCGATAGATATGACCCCCAACACGGTTATGAAGGCGGTATTCACGATTGCTTGCTGAGGTTGGCCGAAGATCATAGCGGCTCTGAGTCCTTCGCTTACGTATGTGAGCGGAAGCACTTGGGCGATTGTTTGGAGGAATTGTGGCATTTGGCTCAGCGGGAAGAATGAGCCTGAGAGGAACATCATCGGGAAGGTTATGACGTTTGCCGCTGCATCTGCGCCATCTGGGTCTTTGACGAATCTTGCAATTATCATTCCCAAACCCGTGAACATCAACGAGGCCATCGCTACCATCAGTAGCGACACGGGGTCAACGGTCATTTTCATGTTGAATATTGACAGACCCAGTATCATCATCACTGCCATTCCTAGGTACGATATGAGAATATTGTAGATTGTTCAGGACAGTATCCATTCGTAACGTTTCAACGGTGTCGTAGCCAGCTTGTGGAAGACGCCGTTCTCTTTGAATCGGGCACTCAAAGCAACAGCGGTGAAAATGCTCGTAGTCATCGCGGTTATTCCGATCATGCCTGGCAGGAAGAAGTCTATGTAGCCATAGCGTTTAGGCGCTATGGTCAGGTCTGAAACGTTCATGTATTCCACGCCGTTTGAGAGTGCGAAGTTAAAGTTGTCAATGACGCTCTGCACTATGCTGCGAACCACGGGTGCAGAAGACGTGGACTGGTCATAAACAAGAATTACATTTGCTGTGGTGTTGCCATGGCTGGAGAGCGCCATGTTAGCTGCGTCATTGAAGCCAGATGGAATGATGAGCAGGCTGGTCAGCCTGTTGCTTAGGGCATAATCCGTGGCGTTAAGTGAGGCATCCACTACGTGAATGTTGAACGGACTTGTGCTGTTCACGTTTGTGCCGTTCAGGACGTCAATGATGATGTCAGACCAGTACGTTGGTTCGCCGTTGATTTGGTCCTGGTTCTGCAGGTACAGGTCGTATTTCGTAGTGGACTGGCTGAAAATAGCTCCGAAAAGGAGTATCATGACGCATGGAAAGGCGATAGTCCAGAAAATGACGCTCTTGTTTCTGAAAAACGTTTTGACGCTGGCTTTGAGATCGAGCACGACGTGGCTCATATCTTGTCGTCCTCCCCAAGAGACTCACCGGTTAGGTTAAGGAAGACGTCTTCGAGGCTTGAGCGTTTAAGTTGCAGTTCCCGATAGTGTATGTCCGCACTGCTAAGTTCGTGTAGGATGTCTGAGACGGCGACGGCATGATTAAGGTGAACCGTCACGTCGCCGCTTGTGTTGTCAAAGTTTGCTTTTATTCCAAGTTTTTCTATCGTTGGAACGGCGTTGGGAGTTGTCTTCTTAAGGACCAGCAGATTCTTCTTGCCGTAGTCGGAAATGAGTTTTTCCGTTGCGTCTAACGCGACGATTTTGCCTTCATAGATTATGCCCACGCGGTCAGCGAGCACTTCTACTTCTTCCATGTAGTGAGTCGTCAAGAACACGGTTTTTCCCTGTTTGTGAAATTCATCGATCAGATGCCAGACTACGTGTCGTGCTTTCGGGTCCAGCCCAGATGTGGGTTCATCTAGAAAAATGAGTTCGGGGTCGTTCACTAACGCGACGGCTATTCCGAGGCGTTGTTTGAGTCCGCCTGACAAGTGCTTGAACTGGGCGTCCTTCTTGTCTTCCAAGTCAACGAGTTTCATCAAGCCGTCCACGTCAGGATGGCTATTGAACATACCAGCAAAATACTGAATGGTCTCTTTAACCGTGAGTCTTTCGTAAGTGGCAAAATCCTGCGGCAAGACTCCGGTTTTTTTCTTTATGTTTTCACGGTCTTTCGAAATGCCATACCCAAGCACGTAAGCTTTTCCGCTTGTAGGTTTCCTCAGACACTCAAGCATCTCCACAGTCGTGGTCTTACCCGCACCGTTGGGCCCTAGAAAAGCGAAAATCTCGCCCTTGTTGACAGTGAAAGAAATGCCGTTGACGGCGACCAAGTCACCATAGCGTTCGGTAAGTTCTTCCACATGAATTGCAGCATTGTCGTTCAAGCATATTCCTCATGCAGCAAAATACCGCTTGGCATTGAGACACGTGGCTTTAAGCGTTTCTTCGACAAAGACTCCATTAGTCCTTAGATTAAAGCATGCACGCACACAAAACTGTTCAGGAAGCAAATAGCCGAAAAACGCATATATCATGAGTAAAACGTTTAAATCAACTTGGATAAGCTTAATATCAAGGTGAGCTGGGGGCCCGTAGCTCAGCCCGGTTGGAGCGCCAGGCTCATAACCTGTTGGTCGGGTGTTCAAATCGCCCCGGGCCCACATATAGACGAAAACGTAGACTCGTGTACGCGGTGTTTGTCATGATTTCAGCTTCGCTGCTAGAGTTGCGACTCTTTTTCCAAGTCCCTCGCAGGATTCTATTTCATTGTCGCTTGGTGTTTCTACTGCGGCAGCGCCATAGTGTTTGTCATCGTGTCTACCTTGAACGATCATGCCATGAACAAGCATCGTTTGGAGTAAGGAGAGCAAAGTCGTTTCCGCTCCTGAGGCTGTTCCGCCAGAACTCGTGAATGCGGCGCCGACTTTTCCTGCGAGTTTTCCATGAATCTTGGCCGACTCATCAATGAACGACTTGAGTTTTCCAGACATTTGCCCATAATATGTTGGTGAACCCATTATGATTCCATCGGCATTCATCAAGTCCTCAAGGCTTGTTTTGTCGATTTTCTTGATGATTGCTTGAGCCTCTTTCACCTGTTTGACGCCTTCGGCAACGGCGAGCGCCATTTTCTCAGTGTTTCCGGTTCTTGAGTCGTAGACAATCAGGATCTTGATCATTACAGTCCACTTCCGCTGAATGAAATGGTAGGAAATCCCTGCATTTTAGACTTCATTTCTTTTGTAGGCGTTGGCTGCTTGTGGTCCTTCTTGTGGCATATTCAGTCATTCACAAATCTGAACGTGGCTAGATCATCTTGCTGTCTCTCAGAGAAAACTAAACATAGTAGAAAGGATTAAGGCGAATTGAAATGGGTTGAAGTATGTATCTTGGATTCGTATCGTGCTTTCATAAAACACTATAACGTCAAGAGGTGAAGTTTGGTTGAATAACGCGTCAATTCAATCTGCTTGGTTTGAGATGGTGCAAGTGGCGGGAACAAAGGATTTGGCTGTAGGTTTTGCACTGTTGCTTGCTTGTTTCGTGATCGCCTTCTACGTGCTTGGATACACGTCTGCTTCAGCAGTTGTCTCAAAAGAGTTCGCGTTGAACACTGAATATCTTGGCATGATAGTGTTAGTTATGGGGGTTTTGAGTGGGTTATTCTTTGGTAGGTTCATAGAAAGCGAAAACAGTAAAAAGAAAACCCCGAAGTCCCAGACTAACGCTCAATTCTTCTGAAAATTCCTCGCTCTCAAGAGTAGTGCGGGCGCGTAGTTGAACAGGCTTTGTGCTCCTGTGCACTGATAGAACGATAGAAGATTGTTCCATAAACTATAAGTAATATATCAGCAAATCGGATATGAGGAGAATGGTAGATTCGCTGTAGGGAGAAAGGAGAGAAGGGAGAAGAGATTAGAAACCTACCATCCTCCGCATACATTTCCCATTAGTGTTCCATAAGTTGCTTTTAAACTTTTCCTTACATCTCGAATTCAATCAAAATCTCACTCGAAAAAGAAAATATCTCAGTCATTTCTGCAAAGGCATAACCTATTTCTTCCCTAGGTCTGTTATTTTCCATGAAAAACGCCAGTATTAGCACGCCTCGAAAGATTCATGTCCTTCGAGCAATAATGCGAATTGAGGTCAGTATTCGCTTACTGTTTTATCGAGCTGTCTCCAAGTCATAAGAACCATTTGTCAGGTTTTCGCCACCGCGCTCTTGGATGAGGACACTATCTTCTATTCGTATGCCTCCGAATCCTATGAGATATATGCCAGGTTCGTTGGTAACCACGTTGCCCACAGCTAGTATGTCCTTGCTTTCTGAGTTCAGTGTAGGAGGTTCGTGAACTTCCAAGCCCACACCATGTCCTAAACCGTGAACGAAGTATTCTCCGTATCCGGCCTCTGCCACGACGTTTCTAGCGGCCGCGTCTACTTTCTTGGCTTCTACCTTAGGTTTCATCGTTTTAAAGGCTTCAAACTGCGCCTTTTTCACGATTCCGTGAAGCTTCTTTTGCTTATCCGAGGGTTTTCCAGCTACCACAGTTCTAGTCATGTCAGAACAGTAATGGTCATAGATGGCACCTATGTCAACGACAACCAAGTCGCCTTTTGCTATTTTCCTGGCAGTGCAGCCACCATGTGGAAAAGCAGAACGTGCGGCAGAGGCGACAGAGGTTTCAAAGGCTGTTCCCCATCCGCCTCGCTTCCGCATCGCATACTCTATTTCGGCTGCGACCTCGATTTCTTTAACCCCAGGTCGGATCGTCTCATAAGCAGCCTTCATGCCTATACTGGTCAAATCACCAGCCTTTCGCATAAACTCAAGCTCTTTCTCAGATTTCACCTTTCGCATTTCCCAAAGAAGGTTACTTTGCATCTCTAGTCGCGCCTGACCATGCAAACCCTTCATAAGCAGACGGTGAGTCTCGACGCTTAGGAAGTCAGCAACCAGATTCTTCATGTTCAGGGACTTAGCTTTGGCCGATATCTGCGCAACAAGATCCTCTCGCCGCTTCACAAGCTCAACTCTGAATCCTTTGCCCTCGGCTTTGGCTTGTTCATAGTTCACATTGTACACGTAAATTATGTTTTCACCCTTCTTCGAGATCATCACGCAAGCAAGTGTGGCACGGGCTGTTTCCCCAGACACACCTGTCAAGTAGATTTGGTTTGCAGCGTTGAAAACCAGTAATCCGTCAATCCTCTTCCCATCAAGAACTGACTGTTTCAAAGCTTCAACTCGATTCAAGCAGATCGTCCTCGTGAAAGAGATTGCTCATAATGTATTTAAATAGCTTGACATTCCAAAAGGGAATTATGACGTTTTTTGCTCAGAATAGAAATTCTTAATTATGCAGAACTGCATTCTTTGCTGGCTCGTGAATGGTATTGCAGGTTACTGTCGAGACTAAGGAATTGTCTAGAACATTCAAGGGACAAGATAAGCCAGTGGTCGCTCTCGACAAAGTAACGATTTCCATCGAAGAAGGAGAGATTTTTGGACTACTGGGACCTAACGGTGCGGGAAAAACGACATTGATAAAGATCCTGACAACCTTGTTACTACCGACGAGCGGTGAAGCTTACGTAGGAGGATTCAATGTCGCCAATGAATCAAACGAGGTCAGAAAAGTCATAAGTCTCGTATCAGGAGGAGAAACACCGGGTTACGGCATACTCACTTCAAGGGAAAACCTGTGGTTCTTCTCGCAACTTCATGGATTATCGTCTTCTGCAGCAAAAGAGAAGATCAATCGGTTGTTCAAGGATCTCAAGTTTGAGGAATACGCAAACACAAGAATGTCGAAACTCTCAACAGGCTACAAGCAAAGGTTGAATTTTGCCAGAGGCCTACTGAATGACCCGAGAATACTGTTCCTCGATGAGCCTACACTAGGTTTAGACGTTTTGACTTCGAAGAAGCTGAGAGGATACATCGTAGACTGGGCCAAGAGGGAAAAAAAGGGCACAGTTTTGTTAACAACGCATTACATGGCCGAGGCTGACGAGATGTGTGACAGGGTAGCCATAATCGACCACGGCAGAATTCTGGTATGCGACAGCCCACTCAGATTGAAAGAAAAACTCAGAGAAAACATCATCATGAGAGTTGAAGTTTCGTCTGTTCAAGCCGATTTTGGTTTCCTAGAGAAAATGGCAGGCGTTGTGGGATCTTCCCAAACGAGAAGCATACAGACAGACACCACCACATTGAAGATCATGGTTAGAGAAGAGCGTATCTTCTCAGAGATTCTCTCGAAACTGGAACAGCAAAAACTGAAGATATTGTCTGTCAACAAGGCAGAGCCGACTCTAGAGGATGTCTACATCAGTCTTTGCGGACGTGGATTTGAAGATCAAGCAGAGGAAAAGGCTGATGCGTGAAGAATTGATGCTCAACTTAAGAGCAGTGTACGCTAGGCTCTGGGTTAGAATCAAAGGTAGTAATCGAGAGCCCGAATGGGTAATTGCTGAGATGATAATTCCCGTGTTGACGCTCAGTGCTTACATATTCATGTACAAGATGGTTAATGCTCCACCAGAGTATGCAGGCTTCGTGATTATTGGCGGAACAATGCTAACATTTTGGTCAAACGTGCTGTGGAACATGTCGTCACAGTTCTACTGGGAAAAAGGAACAGGAACATTGGAGGTTTACTTCGTTGCTCCAATCTCAAGAATGGCCATACTCCTAGGCATGGCCTTGGGAGGCATCGTGAACACCACGCTCAGAGCCTTGTCCATTTTCCTCGTTGGACTGCTCATCTTCCAAGTTCCTCTGATGCTTTACGAACCCTTGACCGCGTTGCTCATATTCTTCTTAACTGTAATAGCGCTTTACGCATTGGGTATGATGTTTGCCTCGCTATTCATGATGTATGGTAGAGAGGCATGGCACACAGCGAACCTTCTCCAAGAACCTGTGCAGTTCCTCTCAGGATCCTATTTTCCGTTAGGCGGGCCTGCAATCCCCTCAATAGTCCAGTTCCTATCGTCGCTAATCCCGCTGTCGTTCGGCTTGGATGGCATAAGAAAAGTCGTAATACAAGGTCAAGGAATATCATCAACGTGGCCTAACATAGTTGCGCTTGTGATTTTCATATTGATTCTGCTGCCGTTAGCCAAGTTTGCCTTGAACTACATGGAGAACCTTGGTAAGAAGGAAGGAAGACTGACGTTGCGATGGCAGTAAGCACTGTTTTGAGGGCAATAAAGCAGGCGATGTGGCTCGGTTGGAAAGTGGAAACCAACTGGGCTGACCCCATCGTGTTCGCCATATACTACCTCATCCGACCGTTAGCTGGATTGCTGACAGTTGGCTTCATCTTCCTCGTCGGAAGTGCATCTACGGGTGGGACACTCAACCCAGAGTATTTTGCGTACATGTTCATTGGAAACAGCTTCTTCATCTACGTAGTCCAAATTATGATGACGATGACCATGTTAATACATGAAGACAGATCACACTATGAAGTGATGAAGCATATCTATCTCAGCCCAGGTTCCTTGTCTTGGTACATCCTCGGCAGGACCTTGAATGGGGTGATAAACGCTTCAGTATCGTTGGTTCTGACTCTAGGTTTTGGAGTTGCCATTTTCCAAGGCCTGTTGAAAGTCCCGATACCCGTCAACTGGCTTCAGATAAACGTCCCGCTTCTGGCGTTGGGCCTGATACTTGGCCTAATCTGTTTTACAGCCATGGGGTTCATACTTTGCGGAATAAACATAATGACGTCAAAAGTTCAGTTCATGCTGTCAGACTACGTTTCGGGCATCCTTTACTTGTTCGGCGGAGTCATATTCATGCCTCAGATTCTTCCCTCTTGGGCGCAAGCGATTTCAAACGTTTTGCCAATCACATATTTCCTCGATATCATGAGATACTCCATACTCCCACAACCAGGTGTAGCAGTGCAGACAGATCTTCTATATCTCGTCGTGACCATGCTTGCAACTGTAGTCGTCGGGTTTGGTTTTTTCAAGGTTGCAATGTATTGGGCTCGCAGGGAAGGTTTGATAGACAAGAAAGAAGAATACTAGCCTCCGCTCACGATTGGCAGCAACTTTACGTTGTCGCCGTTCTTGAGCGTGGTTTGGATACCATTCAACTGATTGAGAAGGTAACCGTTCACTGTAGCGATGTAGTTTGGCTTCAAATCTGCGATTCCGGGTTCATAGAGGGCTTTCTTAAACGGCCCATCATACTTTTCACATAGAAACAGAAGCAAATCGGCAACCTTGGCGCCGTTTGCCATCTCAACTTCCTCTTCTCTCCTGTTTTGAGTAACCCTTGTTACGTGGCCTAGATATGCAACCTTGACTTTCAAGTCTGGCACCGAGTTTCTCAATAACATTAGAGGTTTCTGGTCGTTATTATCTTTTGCAGCTCGACGCATTTGACAATTCTTTTATGTTTCTCGGTTACTCTAGTCGCATAGGTGCTCGCATAAATGTCTGACAGGAAAAGTTTGGATGAGATTCGCAAACAGAAAGAAAGATGGGAAAAAGAAATAGTCACCAAGAGCTTTGACAAGCTACCTGAAAGAAGCAACGTAACGACAAGTGCCGGAATCGAAATCAAACGACTCTATACGCCCACTGATCTTGGAGAGTCAGATTATCTGAAGGATTTGGGGTTTCCAGGCGAGTACCCATTTACTCGTGGCGTTTATCCGACGATGTATCGGGGGCGCTTCTGGACTATGCGGCAGTACGCAGGCTTTGGAACGGCTGAGCAAACGAACAAGCGTTTCAAGTATTTGCTAGAACATGGACAGACTGGTTTAAGTGTCGCCTTCGATTTCCCAACTCAGGTTGGGTACGATTGCGATCATCCTTTGGCGCTTGGCGAAGTCGGGAAGGTAGGTGTCAGCGCGAGTACACTGCGTGACATGGAAGTCCTTTTCGAGGGGATTCCACTTGAGAAAGTCACTACTTCAATGACTATTAATGCTCCAGCTAACGTTTTGCTTGCCATGTACGCAGCCGTCGGCAAGAAACAAGGCTGCGATCCTAGCAAGCTTGGGGGGACAGTTCAGAACGACGTTTTGAAAGAGTATGTAGCTAGGGGGATGTACATTTTTCCCCCGAAGCCTTCAATGCGCATGGTTACTGACATTTTTGAGTACTGCGCTCAAAACATGCCTCAGTGGAACACCATAAGCATAAGCGGTTACCACATTCGTGAGGCAGGATCAACGGCTGTTCAGGAAGTTGCATTCACATTCGCAAACGCAATTGCCTATGTGGAGGCGGCTGTTGACAGAGGACTCGATCTAGACAAGTTTGCAGGAAGACTGTCATTCTTCTTCGCCGCTCACAACAATCTCTTCGAGGAAGTTGCCAAGTTCAGAGCAGCCCGCAGACTGTGGGCTCGCATTATGCGTGAACGTTTTGGTGCCAAGAATCCTAGTTCGTGGATGCTGCGTTTTCACACGCAGACCTCAGGTGTTTCGCTTACGGCTCAGCAACCTTACAACAACGTTGTCCGCGTTACCTTGCAGGCTTTAATGGCTGTTCTGGGTGGAACGCAGTCTTTACATACGAATTCCTTTGATGAAGCTTATGCTTTGCCAAGCGAGCAGGCGGTTTCGGTTGCACTTAGGACTCAGCAGATAATTGCGCACGAAAGTGGCGTAGTTGACACGGTTGACCCTCTTGCAGGTTCATATTACATTGAGTACTTGACCAAAGAGATTGAAGAACGAGTTGAGGAGTATATTCAAAAGATTGACGAAATAGGCGGCGCGGTCGCAGCAATTGAAAAAGGGTTTATGCAACGCGAGATCATGGAAAGCGCTTACCGTTTCCAAAAGGAAGTTGAGACGAAGAAGCGAACCGTCGTCGGCGTGAACGATTTCACAGGTAAGGAAGAAGTAACTATGAAGCTTCTACAGGTTAACCGTTCTGTTGAGAGAAAACTCGTTGAAGGATTAAGAGAGATCAAGCGTCAAAGAAACAAGATTGGAGTAGATGAGGCGTTGGCCAAGATGCGTAAGGCAGCTGAGATGGAGAAAACTAACTTGATGCCTTTCATTTTTGAAGCGGTGAAGGAATATGCGACACTGGGGGAGATTTGTGGAATCTTGCGTGAAGTGTTCGGTGAATACAGGCCGCCGTCGATTTTCTAGTTGACTATGAAGAGGATTTCGCCTTCACTTACTGATGAGCCTTCAGACACTTTCACTTCTTGGACGGTTCCAGGCTTCGGTGCAGTGATCTCGTTTTCCATTTTCATTGCTTCCATTATGCATAGTATCTGGTTTGCTTTCACTTGCTCGCCTTTCTTTGCTTTCACCGAAACTACCTTGCCGGTCATCGGTGCAGTCACTGCGCCTTCAGTGGCAGCTTGCCTATCTGCTGTAGTCTTCATTGCCGGCGTGAGTAGTGTTGGTTCAAACGCTGCTAGAGCTCGCCCTCTGGCTGGATTTTTGAGTTCGGCTTTGAAAGTTACCTCTTCAATTCTTACTGAAAATGGCTTCTCGAGTTCGATTTTGGGCAACTCGGCCTTGTACGTTTTCCCATCGATTCTCACGTAGGATTCCTTTGCGGACTCGATTCTGTTCACGTTTAGCTCCACTTTGTGAGTGTGGTCGCCCATTTTGACAGTGAAAGAGGTCTCACCGATTCTTGTCAGTTCTATTTTGGCTGGTTTGCCGTCAATAAGAATTTCGTAGGTTGGCATAGTCATGCACCACGCTCTGCAGAATTGTGTCTTCCTTCGAGCACCCAGTTTGACGTAACGCCCTTCGTTCTTGTTAACGTCAGCGCCTTCGCAATAGACGAGTTGGTGAGGTATGTGGCGATAGCGGTCGTTATTGCAGCAACTTGCTCCAGCTCGGCACGCCATTCTACTGACACTGCTGTTCTAGTCTCCTCTTCTTTGGTCTTTCTCTTGATGAAGAAATCCATGGCTGCTTTCGGAAACAGCACATAGGTTAATTTGTCTTCTTCATTTTCAATGTAGGGTTTTACGTCCTCAGGTATCTTGTCAAGAGCTGGCTCTAAGAGGTCAGCTGGGCGAACTGTTATGGATTGCTCATCACCAATGATCTTCCTCCTTATCTTTGGGTCAATCGGTGCCGGTGGCTTCCCATAGAAGCCTTTGACGTAGTCTTTTATTTCTTTGGGCACGATGCTGTAGCGTTTGCCTGAGATAACGTTGAAAACGGCTTGAATACCCACCAATTGACTTGTTGGCGTTACAAGCGGTGGATAGCCCAGTTCTTTTCTTACCTTCGGAACTTCCTCAAGCACATCGCCGAGCTTGTCAAGAGCCTTTTGTTCGCGTAGTTGTTCAAGCAGGTTAGAAAACATTCCACCAGGTATTTGGTGAACTATTATTGATGCATCGACGCGTTCGGACTTGGCGTCAATCAGTTTTAGAGGGTCGTAGTATTTCTCGCGCAGTTCACGGAAGTATTGTGCGATTTCATTCAGTAATTCTGAGTCAAGACCTGTATCGAATTGCGTTCCTTTCAATGCTGCAACTACGGATTCGACTGGAGGCTGACTGGTTCCCCAAGCAAGTGGGGAGAACGCCGTGTCAAGAATATCAACTCCGGCTTCGCAGGAGCGGAAATAAGTCATCATAACCATTCCACTGGTACTGTGACTATGCAAGTGCACGGGAAGCCCCACTTCTTTCTTCAATGCTGAAATCAGCTTGTACGCTGGTTGCGGAGCCAGCATTCCAGCCATGTCCTTGATACATATCGAGTCACATTCCAATTCAGCTAGTTCTTTGGCGAACTCAACGAAATGCTCAACCGTGTGAACTGGGCTTATCGTGTAGCTTATCGTGCCTTGAGCATGCTTGCCAGCTTTCTTCACGGATCTTATCGCAACTTCCATATTCCTAACATCATTCAGAGCGTCGAACACTCTGAAAACATCGATGCCGTTCTCAGCTGCTTTTTCAACAAATTTTACAACGACATCGTCAGGGTAATTCCTGTAACCGACAACGTTCTGTCCTCGCAGAAGCATTTGGAGTGGAGTTCGCTTCACATGGCGTTTCAGTTGGCGGATCCGTTCCCAAGGATTCTCGTTAAGAAAGCGTATGGCAACGTCAAATGTTGCTCCTCCCCATGCTTCGAGCGAGAAGAATCCCACTTGATCCATCTTTTCAGCTATCGGGAGCATTGTGTCAGTGCGCATTCTAGTGGCGAGTAGGCTTTGATGCGCATCGCGGAACGTGGTATCGGTGATCTTGACTGGTTTAGCGGCCAATAAAGTCACTCTCTGGGAGTTGCCGGAGTGATGGATTGGGTAAAGGCTCTATTAATCTATAATGGTACGTTGGAATGCTTTCGTGATGGTCTTGGTTCACGTTTGGTGGCCAAGCTTTCAAGGGCGCTGATTAGCTTCGGTCTCGTTTCTGCCGGCTCGATCACTTCGTCAATGTAGCCTTTTTGTGCAGCTATGTATGGGCTAGCGAATTTCTGGCGATACTCGCTTACAAGTTCGTCTCTCTTCTGTTCCTGATTCTTAGCTTCCGCGATTTCTTTTCTGAAGATTATGTTTATTGCTCCATGTGGTCCCATCACGGCTATTTCTGCTGTTGGCCATGCATAGTTGATGTCGGCGCCTGAATGTTTGCTGCCCATCACGTCGTAAGCTCCTCCATAGTCTTTTCTGAGTATAACCGTGATTTTCGGCACAGTTGCCTCACAATAAGCGTATAATAGCTTTGAGCCATGCTTGATTATTCCGCCGTGCTCTTGTTCAACGCCCGGCAGGAAACCTGGCACATCGACGAACGTGATTATTGGAATGTTGAAGGCGTCGCAGAAGCGTATGAATCGCCCAGCTTTCATCGAACTGTTCGTATCCAGTGCTCCTGCATAGCGCGTGGGCTGGTTGGCTACGACGCCTATGGTTTTGCCGTTTAACCGAGCAAACCCGATTACGATGTTTTGTGCCCAAAGAGGTTGGATTTCGAAGAATTCACCGTTGTCTACTACTCGGTTTATGATTTCTTTGATGTCGTAGGGTTTGTCTGGGTCGTCTGGGAGTATTCGGGCGAGGCTTTCGTCTATGCGATTCGGGTCATCGCCGGTCTCTTGCGTCGGTGGGTCTTCTAGGTAATTGCTCGGTACGTAGCTGAGCAGTTTCTTGATTATTTGGATGCAGTGCTCTTCATCCTTCGCTATAAGGTGAGCGACGCCGCTTGTTTGGCTATGAATCATTGCTCCGCCAAGTTCTTCGAATGTGACTTCTTGGCCTAGAACCGTTTTTACTACGTCAGGGCCTGTGATGAACATGTGGCTTGTCTTATCAACCATGATGATAAAGTCGGTTAAGGCTGGGGAATAGACGGCTCCTCCTGCGCATGGTCCCATGATGGCGGATATTTGCGGAATTACGCCTGAGCTTATGACGTTACGGAAGAATATGTCGCCGTAACCACCTAAGCTTGCTACACCTTCCTGTATGCGTGCCCCGCCACTGTCGTTAAGGCCTATAACTGGAGCGCCTGTTTTCATGGCTAAGTCCATGAGTTTGCAGACTTTTTTCGCGAACATTTCGCCCAGTGAGCCGCCGAAGACCGTGAAGTCTTGCGAGAAAACGTAGACTAGTCTACCATCTACTGTGCCGTAGCCGGTGATGACGCCGTCTCCAAGGATTTTCTTGTCTGCCATACCGAATTCGGTGCATTGATGAGCCACGAATTGGTCAAGCTCGTTAAAGCTACCTGCGTCGAGCAATAGTTCAATGCGTTCTCTAGCTGTGAGTTTGCCTTTGGCATGCTGTTCCTCAACCCGTTTCTGTCCTCCACCAAGCTTGCTCTGCTCGCGGAGTTCTTTCAGATGTTTGATCTTTTGATCAATTGAAGGCCCCATTGCTTTAGGCATCTAAGCTCCCTCAGATAAACGATAGTATTGATCCGACCAGTATTTAGAACATATGGCAAAGAATCAAAAGAAAGCTTGTTATTCCTTTGGCTCTTGGAGACATCTCCGGTTACGGGTTTCTAAGGTCTTCTTGCCTTTCCCTTTCTCGATAAGTGAAACACTCTTCACCAAGCTGATAAGTAGCTAGCATGGGCCTTAACCAGTCTTGACTACGAATGCATGAAAACGATAATTGGGACTATCAAATTCAAAGAGCAATGATGCACCCTATTAATAGGAAAATCATAGAATGTTTGCAAGATGAGAACTTACCATTTACTGAACTGTTGAATAAGATTGGGGATGATTATAATCATGGCAAATTTGGTTATCATCTCAGAACGCTGAGCAAATTCGTTGAGCTTGAGCCTACAACAAGGAAATATCGCCTAACGGATAGAGGAAAATTGTTAGCTGACGTGATTCATGATTTTCGCTTTCTGACCTCAAGAGGAACGGAAGCATCGAGATATGCCGAACGCCTGACAATTGGAGACCATGCTGTCGCCTTCTATGATAATGACAATTTCAAACGCCAAATATCGTTTCCGTTCCTAAAAGCTGGACTGTCAAGGGGTGAGGCGGGTGTATATATTGTCTCCGAAGATAAACTGGATTCTGAAATTCGAGAAATGCAAGAGTATGGCATAGACTTTGACAGCCTGCCCAAGGAAGCATTTACAATCATGTCGGCACATGAATGGTATCTAAGAAAGGGAAGAGCCAGAGCCAAAACAATCGCAACGAATTGGCAGACGCTTGTTCACGAGAAAAAGAGAGCTGGATTTGCGGGAGTGCATGCTGCTGGCGAAGCAGCGGTCCTCATCAGCAATGGAAAAAGTGAAGAGTTATTAAGATACGATAAATCGTTAGGCAGACAACTTGCTTCTGACCTTTGTGGGCTGTGTCTCTACGATAAGAACGTACTTGAAGAAAGATACCTCGCCCAAGTCTTCCATTGTCACAGTCACATAATCTCTAAAGACCTACTCGGAAAAACAGTAGCGTGAATGGAAGGTAGCCCACACGCTGCAAACCAGTATCCAACAGTCCCAAAAAGAAATACAAAAGCAAAAGCGACAACGTATTTTTGAAACGGTGACATCTCGTGCTTTGCTATCGCACTTCTGTGCAGCACACCGGGTTGTCGTAGTACTCTCTGCAGACCCGAATCAGGTTTCGGTCCTGCGTTAACATAGCAACCTCCTCGAACCAATCCGATAACGTTAAGAGCGTACTCATGTCTGTGATGAGCATCCCAAGGGATTCAACTGATTGACTGGTCGAGCAACTTAGCAAGCGTATCTTGCCAAGGTCGGAAGTGTCTTCTTTTTCGAAAGCTTCGCGTGTCATAGCAATGTTTAGTTTGACTCTGCGTTTTTCTCTTGCTTCCGTCAATGATCCCTTCACCCCGTTGAGAACTGCTGGGTGTGAAATGAAAATGGTTATTTCTTTTCGTGCTGTCGCGATTAGTGTTTTCATTCTGTTGATTATGTTTTTTTGTCCTCGGACGATGTAAGCTACTTCTAGTTCCTCCGGCTTTGCTGCGCTCTCGTACACTGGCGTCAGCATGTCAGCTAGAACGTCTGCTTCTTTGATTTTCTCGTTGAGCCTTTCAGTGAGTTGCTGTTTCAGGTTGGCGATAGCATCCTTTGGCGGCATAGGGAGGTAGATGTTTGGATTGCCCTTCTGAACTATTAGCATGCCCTTCTTGGAGAGCCCGTCCAAGGCATAGTAGATTTTTGAGTCGGGAATTCCTGTTTCCTTGCAAAGTGTACCTGCAGTTATGTTGGGATGCGCCAGAAGCGTGACGTAAGTTAATGCTTCATGGGTTGGCAATTCCAGTTCTTTGAGTCGCGAGACTATTCGGTCTCGGGCGACTGTTTCCTTGATGTTCGTAGCTGTTTCCTCCTACTTCTAGTAAGTAGTTGTCAGAGAAGCCTTAAATAGTTTTCTACTACCCATCTATAGTAGACAACAATCGAAATGGGGGTCCGAGTATGGAAGCAGGAGAAAAACAGCGTCACAGGCGACTTGAGAATGAACATCCAAGCAAACTGAGAAGACGTGCCATTGACCAGCTGGCCATTGGATTCATAATACTTCTATGGGGCAGTCTGCTGACACTGAAACAAGTTGGAATAATAGAGAAGAATGTAAGTACTTGGCCGTTTGCCTTGACTGCCTTCGGCATACTGCTCGTGGCTGGTGGCATCCACAGATTGAACAGATCGAGACACCTGTGAGAAACCACTTCATCTACAACAGCACTTGATGAAAGGGGACATAAGAAACACAAGAGAAGGAAAAGGCTCGGAAAAACCCGCAAGAATTGGAAAATGGCAAGGAGGTGAATTGGTATGGAAGACAAAGTCAAATTGCTGATAGCTGTTGGAGCAGCTGTTACGGCGAATTGTCAACCCTGTCTCAAGACCGCTGTCTCTCAGGCTCAGTTAGTAGGAGTAGAGAAGAAAGAAATACTTGAGGCAATTGCAATAGGTAGAGTTGTTAGAAAGGGCGCATTTGGCAAGATGGACAAATTCGCTTCAACCCTAACTGGAAAGGATGTGGACAGCTCAGACGAATGCCCGTTTGGCTCTACAGAAGAGGAAGTCAAAGAATGGGTGGAGCAAGACGATCAGTGTGGTTGCAGTTGAGAGACCAGCCCTTGAGGAAGCCGCTAGAGATAGTGAGTAGTGCCATACGTCGTCACTTACGAGGCACGCATCGCGAAAGAAAAGTTCGAGAATCCATACAAAAAGGGCAAAGAAAGTGAAAGCCTGTCGCAATACGCCAATTTCCTGTTGTTGCAATTTCCCTAAGCTGAGTGAGGGATTAGCCTTAAAATTAAGGCTCTTCTGGAAGTGAAACGTCACCCACTAGAATCCGCTTTATTCTCCCATCTTTGAGTTTGAGAAGCAGAGCACCTTCGCAATCAACATCACATGCCAAACCAATCAGTCTCTCGTTTGCGCATGCGACTTCAACCGATTTGTTCAGGAAGCCAGCGTACTTCTTCCATTCTCCCAGGATCGTGGGGAATCCCACAGCCTTGTGTGTACCATAGAGTCTTTCGATCTCTTCCATCAGCGCCATAAACAGTTCTTCCAGTTTCACCTTCTGACCAAGCATGGTCTGTAGGGACGTCACAGTTTCTCTCAACGCTTCCGGCAAAGCACTGTCCACATCGAAATTCGCGTTGATGCCAATGCCCAAGATGACAAAACTGGCGATCTTGTAGGCGGCATTCGTTTCTCCCAGTATTCCGCAAACCTTTTTTCCATCTACAAGCACATCGTTAGGCCATTTGACTTCTGTGTTCAAACCATATAGCTTGTGCAGAACTCTTGCCACGGCAAGTCCTGCTATGAACATGAGATTAGCAGCTTCGGTTGAGTTGGTCTCCGGACGCAGGATCACGGAAAACCAGAGACCACCTTTTGGTGAAATCCATTCTCTGCTTAGTCTCCCATGTCCCGCCGTCTGGGTTTCCGCAATGACTACCGTTCCTTCCTGAGCACCGAGTTTAGCCAGTTCCTTAGCCCAGTCATTCGTGGAATCAATCACTTTACTGAAAAAGATGTTATGCCCTAGGCACTTTGTGTGCAAGCTTGCTTGAAGCCTATCCAAGTCTATTCTTGTCGACACATCTTGTTGCCACTATGGCTTTTCAACGAGTTCCAGAAGAACGCCGTGCGTGCTCTTCGGATGCACGAAAGCTATTCTCGCCCCTTCAGCACCAGTCCTCGGTTGCTCATCAACTAATCGTACGCCTTTTGCTTTGAGATCTTCAAGCATGCGATCAATGCCTTTGACTCTTACCGCAGTGTGATGAATGCCTTCACCGCGTGTCTCCAGAAACTTGGCGACTGAGCTTTCACGGTCAAGCGGTTCCAGAAGCTCTATGCGCGTTTCACCTCCGACCGAAACGAAAGCTACCTTTAACTGTCGTTCTTTCAGCACGTGAACGGCCTCTATCTTGAAGCCCAGAGTATCGCGATAGACGCTTATTGCTTCATCCAGATCCTTCACGGCGATACCGATGTGATCCATTCCGACTAGCATTTCAGCTTACTCCCTTATTGAGAACGCATAAAGCCATATTGCGCACGCCATAAAAGAGTTTCGAGACACTATCCGAGAGACGTGAAAGAACTCGCACGAAATCCATAACATTCATAGCAAACACTTCTTCTTAAATACGACCAAAGAAAATAGGATTAGGAAGGAAGCAGGGCTGGCGAACGGTTCAAAATGAGCGACGCAAGCATCAAAAACGTGAGAAAGAGAAAATGTCTTTACCACCCTGCCATGGAGTGCCCTTCGCCAAACGAGCCATGTATCTTCACACAAACAAAAGGCACTGCCTGAAAGAAATGAGAAGCTAGCACAACATTGACTCTGAAGGGATGAAACCAATGGGAAAAATGGTCAAAAAAGAAGAACGGAAACTCCCAGCACAAGCTGCGAGCCTAGCTGGTTTGATTGAGTATCAAGAAGCAGCCGTGGTTAGTAAAACTCTGATTGACAAAAAAGCAGGAACCGTGACTCTGTTCGCGTTCGATGAAAAACAAGGATTAAGCGAACACACGGCACCATATGACGCACTGGTCGAAATAATCGATGGCGAAGCAGAAATAACCATTTCAGGCGTAAATCACCATGTCAAGCAGGGAGAAATCATCATAATGCCCGCCAACCATCCACATTCTGTGAAGGCAGTGAAAAGATTCAAGATGCTTCTAACAATGATAAGATCCTAAGCTCCTCTCAGCGAAAGCGAATATTCGGTATTTCTTTTATCTCCGTCGATGAGACTCCACAGCGTCAACAAAATTCCTGAGAATGTCTTCTCCATACTCGGTGTCATTCACTTCGGGATGAAACTGAACCCCATAATACGGCCTCTTCTCATGCTTGATTGCCTGAATCTTGCAATTCTCCGAAACCGCCAATATCCTGAAACTGGGCGCCGTTTTCACTTCATCATTGTGTGATTCCCAAACAAGAAAGTCCTTAGGCAATCCCCTGAACAGATCATCTTCTTCGACAACTCTCAGTTTCGACAAGCCATACTCAGCTATTTCAGAGGGACCAGCTTTGCCGCCAAAATGAATAGCCATAAGTTGCAGCCCGACACATTCACCGAGAATCGGCCCACCAAAATGCTCCAAATAATCAATGCAGTTGCCAAGCTTGGGAGACTCCCAAGCGATCCTAGGTGCTCCGCCACTAAAGACCAAGCCATCAGCGTCCACCTCGTCTACAGGCGAGTTGTTGGGGATGATCTTGGAATCACATCCGATTTCCCTCAGAACACGCCAAATCCTGTGAGTCCATTGCCCACCATTATCCACGACGTAAACCTTCACCAGTTTACTCATATTCGATCGTCCCAGGTGGCTTGTTTGTCACGTCGAAAACAACGCGGCTTACATCATCTTTCAAAGTGTTCGTAATCCTTACGGAAATTCGCTCCAACACAGTGTGAGGGATTTTCGAGTATGAAGCACTCATCCCGTCCAAGCTTTCAACGGCGCGAACCACTATGATTCGGCCGTAGGCTCTCACGTCACCATGAACTCCAACCGCCTTGCAGGGCAGCAAGACGGCAAAATACTGCCAAGGTCTACTCATCTGATTGCTCGCAGCAGCCTTCTCAATCTCTTCCTCAACGATGGCGCATGCCTCCCTAACAATTCTAGCGTTGTCAGGGGTTGCCTCTCCAATAATCCTCACGGCTAGGCCTGGACCTGGAAATGGCTGCCTTCCATAGAGCTCCTTGGGCAGACCCAGCTTTTCGCCTACGACTCTAACTTCGTCCTTGTATAGATCCCTAAGAGGCTCTACTATTTCAAACTCTATCTTCTCAGGCAGACCCCCAACGTTGTGATGAGATTTGATCCGGTCTCTTAGTCCGCCTCCACTCTCTATCCAGTCCGGAGCAATCGTTCCTTGAACGAAGAATTTCGCGTTCTCTTTCCTTGCGACTTCCTCAAAAACTCTAATGAACAGTTCGCCAATGATCTTACGTTTTTCCTCCGGATCAACCACGCCTTTCAGTTTTTGATAGAATCGTTCCTTCGCGTCGACGACGAGGACGCTCAAACCTAGCCTTTTCAGCATCGCCTGATTGTTTTCTATTTCATTCTTTCTCATGTAGCCAGTGTCAACTAGAACGCATCGCAAGTCTCCGCCAATAGCCCTGTTCGCCAAGATCGCCACCGTCGTGGAGTCAACACCGCCAGAGACGCCGATAATAGCCTTGTCTCTTATCTGGCCTTTGAGTTCTTCCACCTTTTCTTCTATGAACCTTGCGGCATTGAACACGGCTATCACAAGCAAGGATTAACGGAGAACTATAAAAATCTTGTAAAACCACCTGTCAAAGCGCAAGAGCTAATATGAACAACGATTTTACGCAGGGATGCTCGGAAAAACTATAAAGCAGAGAAAAACAAGCTTACCTAGTCTTCAAACGACAAGCTGAACGGGTGAAACCATTGGAAAAGCATAATCACGACATAATCATCATCGGCGCCGGTCTGGCAGGCCTTAGAGCCGCTGTGGCCGCTGCTGAAGTCAACAACAAGCTCGACATTGCGGTGGTCTCAAAACACCATCCTCTGCGCTCACACTCCGTCTGTGCACAGGGAGGAACAGGCGCTGCAATGCGGGAGAAAGACTCTTTTGACTTGCATGCTTATGACACAGTCAAAGGGGCTGACTTTCTTGCTGATCAAGATGCGGTCGAGTTTTTCGTAAGACAAGCGCCCCAAGAAATCGTTCTGACGGAGCATTGGGGATGCCCATGGAGCAGGACTGCTGAAGGCAAGATTGACCAGCGCGCTTTCGGCGGTCACAGTTTCCCTAGAGCATGTTTTGCAGCCGACATGACTGGCTTTCACGAGATGCATGCAATCTACGGAAAAGCGATTTCTTATGGCAACGTTAGGTTTTATGATGAATGGTTCGTCACTTCGCTAATGGTTGAGGGCAACACTGCGGTTGGCTTGACAGCCATAGAAATGAAATCCGGCGAAATGAGCGCAATGCGTGCAAAGTCAATCATAATGGCAACCGGTGGCCATGAACGCATCTATGAATTCACGACTTTCTCTCATTCCACCACTGGGGATGGAATGGCAATGGCTTACCGTGCCGGTGCACCGCTTGAAGACATGGAGTTCGTCCAATTCCACCCAACAGGTTTGGTTCCCTCCGGCGTATTGATAACTGAAGGTGCACGCGGCGAAGGAGGATACTTGCTCAACGCAAATGGAGAACGCTTCATGAAGAAGTACGCGCCGGAAAAAATGGAGCTAGCCCCAAGAGATGTGGTTTCAAGAGCTGAGCAAACCGAAATGTTGGAAGGGCGAGGACTTGAAGGCCCTTATGGCCCATACATAGCGTTGGACCTTAGACATTTGGGTGAAGAGAAAATCAACGAAAGACTGCCGCTTATCCGCGACGTTGCAATAAAGCTCGGCGGAGTAGATCCAACAAAAGAAGCCATCCCCATCAGACCTGCAGCACACTATTCGATGGGAGGAATCAAAGCCAATATCAAAACAGAGACGCCAATTGCAGGGTTGTATGCTGCAGGCGAATGCTCATGCATAAGCGTCCACGGAGCCAATAGGCTTGGTACAAATTCGACAGCAGACTGCTTGGTTTTTGGAGCGGTCGCTGGTCAAGAAGCTACAAAACACGCATTATCAATCAGCCTGCGTGAACTTTCACAGGACAAATTGGCGGCAGAGGAAAGAAGATTAGCTGAAATATCCCGAAAAGAGGGTACTGAGAAGCCCCCAGTCATTAGGGATGAACTGAGACTAATAATGAATGAAAAGGCTTGGATTTACAGAAGGGGCGACCAGCTTCAGAGCGCGTTGAAAGAGATAAGAGAGCTCAGAAAAAGGTTCAAGAATGTTCGAGTTGAAGATAAGGGTAAATCTTTCAATACAGGATTCCTGTCGGTCCTGCAGCTTGATTTCATGCTAGAACTAGCCGAGGTTACAGTTGCTAGTGCGCTTCCAAGAACGGAGTCGAGGGGAGCACACTCAAGACTGGACTATCCAAAACGAGACGACCAAAACTGGTTGAAACACACGTTAGCATACTATGCGAAGGATGGGCCCAGACTTGAATACGCGCCTGTAACGATAACGAAATGGCAACCAGTTGCGAGAACTTACTAGGAGGACGCAGATAGTGAGCACCAAAATTGAGAAAAACGTTGAATTCAAGATAAGCCGCTTTGACCCTGAAAAAAACAGAAACTACACATCCACTTACAAGGTTCCTATTCGCAAAGGAACAACGATACTTGACGCTTTCCTCTACATCAAAGACAACCTTGACGAATCACTCACATTCAGACATTCATGCAGAATGGGAATCTGCGGAAGCTGCGCAGTCAACATCAACGGAAAACCAATGCTGGCCTGCTACACCCAGGTTCTGCACCTTGAAACCGATCCAGTTCTCGTTGAGCCACTGGCAAACATGCCAATAATTAGAGACCTAGTCGTGGACATTCAACCCTTCTTCGACGAATACAAGAAAACCAAGACAATACTGATAAAACCTGAAGAAGAACTCAAGAAGCCAAATGAATTCACTCAGATGCCAGCTGATCTGAAGAAGATTTGGGATCTGACACTCTGCATAAAATGCTCAATCTGCTACTCAGCTTGCCCAGCAGCCATAGACGAGAAATTCCTCGGACCAGCCTCACTGACTGCCAACTACCGGTTCATCAGCGATTCAAGAGACCAAGGCTGCCCCGGACGACTGAAACCTATGGCAGACAACGTTTGGCTGTGTACACAGTGCAACTCCTGCACGTTGTTCTGTCCGAAACTTGTAGGCTGTGCAGACGCAATACTTGAAGATCATGGCCTCCTGGTGGAGGCTGGAAACCTTCCAAGAACTGTTATAGATGTGCTTGAAAGGGTCTACAAGTACCGCAACCCGATGGGAACTCATCAAAGCAAGAGAATGGACTGGGCAAAAGAACTTAACGTTAAAACGTTTCCAAGCGTGACTCAAGCAGATGTTCTGCTTTTCACTTGTTGCTCAACGACGTATGACATAAGAAACCAAGAAATCGCAAAAGACATGGCCCATCTGCTCAGCAAGATGGGCGTCAGTTTCGCGACTTTGGGTGCAGAAGAATGGTGCTGTGGAGACCACATGCTACGTATGGGAGAAAAAGGACTATTTGAAGAGCTAGCCCAACACAACATGACCGCATTCAAGCAGTTCAACGCAAAGAGAATCCTGACGCTCTCACCTCACTGTTATAACACTTTCAAGAATGACAAACCCTACAAGGATGCTGGATTGAACGTTCAGCATTACACGCAATTCATAGCCGACGCAATATCTGTAGGCAAACTCAAATTCCGCAACCCCGTAAGAAGGAAAGTTGCCTATCACGACCCATGCTTCCTAGGAAAACGCAACGACATCATTGAAGCACCAAGACAAATCCTACATGCAATGAGCGGCTTGGAATACGTTGAAATGAAAAGAACAAAGCAAAGCAGCTTCTGCTGTGGGGGAGGAGCCGGAAGAGTCTGGACGGAAGAGGCTCCACCTGAAAAGAGACCTTGCGTGAACAGAATCAAAGAAGCCCTAGATCTTGGAGTTGACACCGTCGCGGTTGCCTGCCCGTTCTGCGTGACGACTTTGGAAGATGCTGTGAAAGTATTGGATCTGGAGAACAAGATAGTTGTCAAAGACATCCTTGAACTCGTAAAAGAAGCGCTCTAAGGCATCTGCCTTCCTTCTCGTGATTTAATAGTTGGCAGGTGCACGACCAAACCCGTTTCCGACATACAATCTTCAAAAGAGAGCCTTGCTGGAATGGAGAGCGACTAGAGAGGCGCATCGGGTGCTCGTTTGATCTTTGTGAAAATGGTGCCGTCCTCTGTAACCAAAGTGATGTTGTAAGCATATCTGGTTCCCAACGTCGACCAGTTCCACCTGAAATTCTCTATTTGTAGTGTTACCCGTGTGTTTGGCTGGATTGTCACTGGGAGCTTCGGGTAAAGGTACGGATAGGGATCATTGGTCACTTCGCTGCCGTTAACGAAAACTGCGACAACAGTCATGGTTGCGCTCTTGTTGTTTTCTATTATTATCTTTATCACAGGCCAAAGTCGTGTTGACTCGAACTCAATCTCCGCTATCCCATAACCCCTCGGAGAAATCAAATACATATAGACCACATATGTCGCTGCAAAGAGAAATGCAACCCCGATTACGACTGCAACGATTATTGCAGCCACATGAACACTCTTCATACTGCCTTTCGCCGCTGTCTTCCCTTTCCAAGCTTTCCCACAAGTTGGATAAAACCTTACCCCAAACCATCGGCAGCCTGCATCAATTCGAGATGGACATTACTTTTCGTGCGAAATCCGAAGCATTTTCCAAATCCGCTTGACTCGGATGCTTTGGGGCTTCCTGAATATATGCTTTCCATTCGTCATGCGACCTGATTATTGCGCAGTGTATGAATACTTGAATCCGAAGGTTAGGTGAACCTTGGCAGTGATAGTATCCCTTGAAGTCGATTTGCTTTTCTTTGCTTATGCTCTCGAAAGAATCTATGCATTTGGACGCCCACTTGTCGAAAAGAGCCTGACCATGTTCATTTTGCTCAGGAGTCCACACTGAGTGTGTAAAGAAGCCTGCTAATTTGAACTTTGGTGATTCTGGAAGCCCCTTCAAGAGCTTCTTAACTGGAGCTGCCAAGTCCGACGAGTGACAAGCGGAACCCAGAAAAACTAGGTCGTAATTGTTCAACGTTTCTGAGCTGATGTCTTTTGCTCTCTTCAGGTGTGCTTCATGTTCTCTTGAAGCTTCTTCATAAATCGCCTTGGCGATTTTCTCCGTGTTTCCAGTTTCACTGTAATAGGCGACGAGCACTTTCAATGTGATGCTCTCTCCTGAGGTTTGGAAGGCAAGCGCGCTTATTTGTTTTTGCTCGCATTGTACAAATCACGTGCATCGGTTGGTTGCATTAAACTTTACCCCAATCAACCAACGGACGACGCCTACGACCTACGAACGACGACGCCTACGACGACCTACAACGCTTGCTTCAGGAAAGGAGAAAGAGGAATACTTGAAAGGTGTATACTCGATTCAGCACACACATATGATTGACAAGAAGAAAGGAAAGGATAAGGTATATGGGTAGTATCGAAATCGAGTATACACTAATGTTGCGGAAAAGCTATAGCTGAACCGAAAGCAACAATTCTGTTTGGTGTTCAATTTGCTGGAAGGTAAGAATGTGAATCTGCGTGTCATGAAGAAAGAAGAGTTGCCACTGTTTGCAGAATGGATTAACCAGCCTGAGTTCTTTGGTGAATGTAATCCTTTACGACAGACATCCAAAGCAGAGATAGAGAAGAATTATGATAAAGGCACTCTTGAACAAACGGGGTTTATTATTGAGAAGAAAGACGGAACCAAAATCGGTTTCATATTCGCTTTTTGCATCATGCACCCAGCTTACAAGCAACTTGAAATAGGTTATTTTCTAGTTCCAAGTGAGAGAGGAAAAGGCTACTGCGCCGAAGCTGTAAGGA
>JALHSQ010000036.1 GCA_022865885.1 Candidatus Bathyarchaeota archaeon
AGATTCTATGAGCCGCTGCCTTCTGGGCCGTATAAGGGGAAAGCCGCTGACAGAACCAGCGTGAGAGAGAGCGTTCAGGAGTATTATGAGGAGGCTGGCTGGGACGAGAACGGAGTACCGAAGTCGGAAACCCTCAAGAAGCTTGGATTGGGAGACATTGACAAAGCCTTGAGGAAGCTGCGCAAAAAGTCTTAAGGGAGCATAACAATCGCGCATACTACGCTTTCACAGGGTTAGCATACGATAATTCATAGCTTCGTTCTGAAAAGTGAACAGCAGAGAAAACAGACACAAGTCTGCTATTCTCCCGCAACCCCCACTTTTTTGGACCGCATTTTGTGTAAAACACCAGCGCGCGCTTGATCTAGCACGCGCTTCACTATTATCAACGTTGACCGTGTTTCGGTTTCTTTGTCTTTGGAAAGCCTTGCTTTAGATATGGACAGGCTTTGTCTTCTAAACGATCATAGTATCCTACTTCCCAGTGAGCGGGACTCATCAAACCATATTCAGTGCATCCGAGCATCCAAGATACTAGGTGAACCATCTCAACTCTTCCAGCAGAATTGAAGTAGTCCTCTCTAATCATCTCAACGGCTATTCTGCTCAGTCTGCTGAGAAAGCGGCAGAAGGCAGCGAATTTTTCAGGACCAGACTCAGCGATTCTTTTGTCAGGTTGCCAAGCGACATATTTCTCGAGTGGATTTTCAGCATCTGGGTCAACAGCAAACTTGTCTTCGGACAACATGGTTCCGAGCTTGAAAGCGACCTTGCTCTTGACAACCCGGGCATGTTGGGATTCCAGCAGCATACGAATGCTCAGCACGACATCATCGTCTATTCTGTCTCTGATCAGGAAGTGCAGATCTCTTACACCTTCAATGCCTTTGACGAAATCGTACAAATCTAGGAGTATGTTTCCAGTCTTGTCTGCAATGCACCGCAGAACAGCGACACTCCAACTATCAACTGACATGATATCACTCACACGAGTTTATCTTCCGGTCTTTTCACGATCCACGAAGACGATCTGTTCTTGTGGTCCTTGCTTGGCTTTTCTTCTTTCTTTCTTGCGGGCACGTTCCCTCCGCTTCTTCTTCTTACTCCTTTTCTTGAATGGCATTTTTCCTCACTGTATACAGCGCAGGAATACTAAAAAGGTTTACGTATTGCCTATAACAATAGCGAATTACAAATATGAAAACGACAAAAACACGGCTATGACCTCGTCCAAGCCCTGAGAATCTCTGCTCTGTCTTACCGCGCGCCAGCAAATTACGGATACCACCACCGTTTGTGTCAAAAAGGCTGAATCTCTATGACGATTTTCTTCACTGCCAATTCACAGATCTTTCTTATTCCTCTCTTCCCACTTTCGTAGCTAACTCTGATCAGGCTTGTTTCCTGTAGTTTGCGAACTTGCTCACTGACATAAGGCTGACTCAGATTTAGTCGGTCAGCTATTGTTGAGATATCCAGATGTTCTTTCAGTAGCAATTGCAGAACCCGCATGCTTGTCGAGTTTAAGGCGTCAGCAACGCGTAAAGCGTCTTCACCTGATACGATAATGTCTTCTGACAAGGTGGACAGCTCTGTATGCCATATGGGTTTTGTGAACGTTTATAATGTTTGCGGGAATTCCAATCAATATAGGTCTTGTAATATTCTTATTTGTAAATTGTCATTCTTTATTCTATATAGCACAATAGAAGTATTTATAAGCAATCGTTTATATTAGTGGTGGCACGTTGCACCAATAGAAATTCGAAAAACTAGG
>JALHSQ010000006.1 GCA_022865885.1 Candidatus Bathyarchaeota archaeon
CGTAGAAGCTGACCAGCCTGTCCGTGACAGCGCCTTTGACCGTGGCCCGACCTGTCTGCATGGGAGGCATAACTATGCGATTTCTAAAAGTCAGCCCCTTCACTTCAAGCGGATCAAGAAGCCCAGCCAACTTCTAACACCAAGCAAGCTACAGACCTGTTCGCATCTATAAGAACGTAGCACTCGCGCTGAAGTCTTGGCTTGTACTAGCGTGCGCGCAGTTGCCACGAGGAGCACACTCAATAAATGCGCAATAATCAAATGTAACAAATTGAAATGCGCGCTATTGGAAAAAGAGAGGTAACTCCACTGTTCTTGCAGTTTGGTTTGACCGCCGAACTGCGGTCACCCGCTCTTGCCTCCACAATTTCAAATTGCTCCACCATCTCGATACCGCTGAGTCAAAGAGCTATATGGAGAGTTGAATAGAACAGGTGCTAGGTGCCCGTATGAAAAGAGCGATCAAACAGGTACTGAAGAATAAGGTGACGATGGAGGGTGCAGGTGTCCGACTCAAACGAGTTTTTGGCTATAATGAAGTTCCACTGTTTGATCCATTCCTGCTCCTTGACCATTTTGGTTCGGAAGACCCTGAAGATTACATCAAGGGATTTCCCTGGCATCCGCACAGGGGAATAGAAACGGTAACTTATATGTTGAGTGGTGAAGTCGAACATGGTGACAGCTTGGGAAACAAAGGAGTGATTAGGTCTGGAGACATACAATGGATGACCGCTGGTTCTGGAATAATTCACCAAGAAATGCCCAAAGAATGCCTTGGCCTAATGCAGGGATTTCAATTATGGGTGAATCTGCCTGCTAAGAAAAAAATGATCGTTCCAAGGTATCGTGGAATAACGAAACATCAAATTCCCTCGTTGAAAAGAGAAGGGGCTGAGATCAAGGTAATTGCGGGGAAAATCGAGGGGGTTGAGGGGCCAGTTCAGGATCTTGTTGTTAACGTCGAGTATTTCGATGTTACCTTGGCCGCCGGGAAAACATTTGAACGTTCATCAGAAAGAGGCTCGGTCGCCTTCTTGTATGTAATTGAAGGGTCCGGTTACGTTGAAGACAAGTTGATCGAATCGGAACATTGTGCATTGTTCGGCGATGGTGATACTGTCGGGGTAAGGACAAGGGACGGAATCCGCTTCTTGTTTGTGCAGGGGAAACCGCTCGGCGAGCCTGTAGCTTGGGGAGGGCCTATCGTCATGAATACTGAAGAAGAGCTGGCGAGGGCTTTCGAAGAACTGAAGGAAGGCAAATTCATAAAAGATGGTAGAGCAGTGAAGCCTTCAAGGGATTTTTATCGGGGTTGAATCACCCACAGCTTTCCTAATAAAGAAGTATCGGCAGAGTCTGTCTCCACGAGCAACTTGTAGGTGAGGTTTGTGAGGGTTAACAGGAAATACTCAACGGTACTGTTCGCATTGTTCATGACGCTGGCAATGGATTTTGCGATGACTCTTGCGATGACCATTTTGATGACTGGATTCGACCCTGGATTTCCTTTGAGATTTACAGGAGGGTTTCTAATTGGGTTCATCGTGGGGTTTCCAACGAGTCTCTTGGTGATCCCGGTCGTTAGAAGAACTGTGACCAAATTGGCTGGAAGTTAGTAGCGTGCGCTTTACCTTAAACCGTAACGCTTTTTCTATGACACTAATGAATCTGATGTTCCACTCCCTGCCTTAAGGACACACTGACCGATCAAGTCTCTGAAGATAAAGGCGCGCGCTAGAAACATCGCGTAGATCGTTGGGAGAAGCTTTAATTCTCCGAGCTTGTCTAGCCCCTTTTTAGGTGAGTGCTTTGTCTCTCATTTGGCGGAATCGTAGGGGAATAGGTTTCGTTCTGATCATCATTGTCATAGTTGCAATAGTGGTTGTTTTCACCCTGGTCTTGATCAGGTCCACGCAGCTTGGGTCAACCCCTTCAGTGCAAGACTCATACTGGGTCGTTGCAGGCAAGAGATCCCCTGTTGCCACCGTCGGTCAAGAGGTTGAAGCACACATAATAATCGAAGCCAAAGAAGAGTACATAGACTCAGTTGTGGTCAAAATCAGAAAAGACGTCTCCTACTTGCCAGACACTGACTACGCCACCACGATCATTCCAGTGGACGTCAAAGGTGGACAAACCACTGACCTAGAAGTAGTGTTCACACCCGACCAAGCAAGCACAGGTAATCTCCGCGGCTACTTCATCGAAGTCAGCTACTCAAAGTTGCACACAAACTGGGTTATGGACAACGCATACCCTCCAAGGCTCAAAGTCCAAGTTCAGAACTAGGGATCATCCAACCCGCATGTCTAGTGTATTCTTCGTGGCAGACCAGAGAGCCATTGACCAAGCGCGCGCTGGTTTCGAGTATGTCACTGAAAGGGACGGTGCCAGAGTTTACCCCAACCAACCAGCTTCCACCTAGCAGGTGATTCCTGAAAAGGACTAGCCTGAGGGCAGTATGCTGGATTCGGGTAGCACACGTCTGGCTCTGGGGGAAGAGGCTAGAAAGGAATCAAGCCAGTATAGGGCATAGGTATAGTCGGAATCGAGCATACGCCCATTTTACGGAAAATCCTAGGTGAGAAAGTCTTAAATGATGTTTGTTCGCATGCAGGTTATGGGGATTGAGTTTGAAGTTATTAGGGGTTTGTTGTAGTCCTAGGAAAGGGAATACCGAATGGTTGATGAGAGAATTGATGGAGAAAGCTGAAAAACGAGGTGGCAAGACTGAGCTGATTACGCTCAAAGACAGGGATATTCAGGCATGCGATGGATGTTTGACATGCGAGAAAACAAGTGTGTGCCACATCAAGGATGACATGCAAGAAATCTATGACAAAATGCTTTCGGCTGACGCAATCGTGCTAGGCTCTCCGACATACTTTGACGCTCCGACTGGGTCTGCAATGAATTTCATCCACCGGACATATCCTCTATATGGCAGAATCAAGGGAAAACGATTTGTAGGAGTTATCGTGGGACAGCTCAGTGGGGACGATGGCGTTTCATCCCGAGGAAAAGTCGAAGATTACTTCAAGGCAATTGCGGGCACTCACGGTCTCGATTACAGAGGGTCACTAAGCGTGTCTGCCAGAGATCCCAACGACGCCTCCAAAATCACAGACGTTAGAGAACAATGCGAAGACCTTGCAACGAGAATACTAAAACAGTCATAACAACGGTAACTGAACACTTCAAAGCAAATTAGACTGCTTTGGATCGGTGAACTGAGTTGCTTGAAGGCAAACTTTCCAATTTAAGAGTTATTGAGAAAGAGGACTTGCCCCTACTTGCAGAATGGATTAACAAGCCTGAGGTGTTGGGCGAGTACAATCCTCTACGACAGATGTCCAGAAAAGAGATGGAGAAGGATTATGATGAAAGGAAACTTGAACAAACGGAATTTTTTATTGAGAAGAAAGACGGAACCAAAATCGGTTTCATATTCGCTTTTTGCATCATGCACCCAGCTTACAAGCAACTTGAAATAGGTTATTTTCTAGTTCCAAGTGAGAGAGGAAAAGGCTACTGCGCCGAAGCTGTAAGGA
>JALHSQ010000037.1 GCA_022865885.1 Candidatus Bathyarchaeota archaeon
CACTACTCGGATTCTTAATCATTTCGCCGTCTCGCCTCAGAGTACGTGCATGAATGCCCCGCAACGCGTGTTTGTTGTACTCCAGTCGTGGCGCGCTTAGCTAGTTTTTTGAAAATTTTTCTCCGGTTACTATGAAGCCCATGGCTGTCTTTTTTGCTTTGGATGATTTCAAGTCAGTCTTCGACAAGATTGACTGGATCTCTTGAACTGTGTAAGAAGCGTTTATGGATGATATGAGTCGCTCTCACAAACCAGACGCATTGATAATCGAAACTCTCCGAAAGAAAGGATACAAGGCTACTAAGCAAAGGATAGCGATCTGTCGATTTGCCCTTCATAGCCGAGATCATCCGACCGCGCAGAGAATCTAGTGTGAAGTTAAGAAGGTTCATCCAACAGTCAGCCTCGCAACAGTCTACAAGACACTTCAAATCCTTACGGAACACGGCTTAGTCCAAGAACTGGATTTGCCAGAAAGCCAGGCGAGATTCGATTCTTATGTGGAACCTCACATTAACCTAGTCTGCATGCGGTGTGGCAAAATCCAGGATTTCAAGGATAATGCTGCTCAAGAAATGGTTGAGAGAGCTGCGGCCAAAGCAGAATTCACGCGGGCAAGACAACGCCTGGACGTTTACGGTCTGTGCAAGACATGCCGCGGCAAGACCAAATAGGCCTACGTCATGATCTGGCTCTCAGCGATGACGAACACTTTTCAGGTTTAGTTCAGAACACTTAAGAACTGCGCCAGATTGTTTAGCGCGCGCTTTAGCTACAGTTTTCCTAATACGGTCATTTTTTTTCAAGAAATTAGCTCAGTATAACATCAATGAGCAGGGCGAATATTATCCCGACCAAGAGACTAACGGAGACAGTGTGTTTGTACCCGTACTCATGCGCCACCGGGATCAATTCATCTGCTGTAATGTAGGTCATCACTCCCGCCGCGAAGACCAATGAAAAGCCCACAATGGTCGTCGTTCCAAGAAGAGAGAGAGCAAGAGCTCCAACTAGGGCTGCGAGGGGTTCAGCCAGTCCTGAGAGAAGCGTGATTAATGCTATCTTGATGGGTTTCATTCCTGCTTCCGTAAGAGGGATGGCGGTTGCGAGGCCTTCAGGTATGTTGTGAAGCATTATGGCGATAGCGATTATCAGGCCCAGTCTAGGCATGTAAGTGTAGCCTGCGGCTACAACGAGCCCTTCGGGCAGGTTATGCAGTGTTATTCCCAAAGCTATGAGCTTCCCTGTTCTGAGCTTTTCCGCGTTCTTGCTAATTTTCCCTCCAGCTGTTAGTTCAATGTGAGGGATAGTCAGGTCCAAGGCGATCATCATGAGGGCGCCTACTGAGAACATAACTATTAGTTCGATGTGTGAGAGCAGCTTCTGAGCCTCGAAGAAGAGGTTGTTGAATGAAACCAGAAGCATTACGCCAGAAGCGAATCCAAGGGAGAAACTCACGACTCTGTGAGTGACTTTTCTCAGGGCAATTGCGATCATCCCGCCAATTCCTGTAGCCATCCCTGCAACAAGGCTCAGAAGAAATGGTTCAAACACTGAAGCCATACTGCTGACACATCCAAGTACGCGTGCGATTAGTGTTGATAGAGTGCAGACACAATTTAAACGTAGCCCGTCTGTTGAAGGTTATGTATTACGGCTGTCAGGATCGTTGAGGTTGTACGTTCGTCCGCTTGCGTGCAAAGACGAAGTGGATCGCTATTCAACGAGATATGTTCTCATAACCCAAAACATGTCAAAAGATATTTATCTCTAAGAGGAAAACAATCTCTCAATGCTCCGGTAGTATAGTCCGGTCAAACTTCACCATGTCAAATTCTGATATGGAAGGATCATGTATAGCGGCCTCTCGACACCACTAGGTGAGAGATAGTCGCGGACCCGGGTCCAAATCCCGGCCGGAGCACCACCAAATTCGAGTATAATTATGAGGTTATTTTAGCTATAGAAGCTCAATTTGAGCTGTTCTGAAAGCATGGTTAAAACTGGAGCACGCGTTTGCTAGTAAAAGCACCACCTTCAAACTCTCGGTTCAAACTTTTTCTTAATTCTATCATTTTGCGAGTAAGAAATAGCTTGATAGCAATTGAAACGACTGGGCTTCACTGTCATTTTGGCTATTCACCCGATAGTCGTCGTTTTTTGCCGTTACGTTATACTAAGCGACACTCGACTAGTGCTAAAAAGCTTCCCGATTTCTCAAGTGCGCAGCTGCCTGCGGAAATGAATACGAAGAACATGTATCAATTGTCGTTAAGGGATCCTATATTTGGAAGTTACTTGGACTTCTTGGCTGAACCCTTCTTTTTCTTCCCTTTCTTTTTAGGTATAGTCTTCACCTCCCGATCAGAATATCACGACCGATGACTGAATGCAGCCGTGGAACAAATGATGTTCTTTCTCCGCGATTCGGAATTTCGGCATCGTTACTACCCTAAACAGGTTTGATCACTATGATTATTCTGGAGACCGCCAGTTCACACAATTTCCTGATTCCTCTTTTCCCTCGTTCGTAGCTTACTTTGATTAGCTTGGCTTCTTCCAGCATGCGGACCTGTTCGCTCATGTAGGCCTCACTCAGGTCCAGCTTTCTGGCGATTGTTGAAACATCTAGACGCTTTTGAGAAACCAATTGTAGTATTCTGAGACTTGTCGATGTTAGGGCGTCAGCGATCTTTAAGGCTGCTTCGCCTGTTGCAACGATCTCTTCTAGAGTCAAACAAGAACCTCTGTTCAATATAAAGAGTCAACAACTCTCTTATAATATTTGTGAAAGGGCGATTGGTATAGACGAATTTGATTATTATAGATTCTGTCTATAGTTATAGCCAATTGTGATCTTGTCCTTCGTTGGAGAATCGATTACGTAAAAAAGGCTTGGTTCCTTGGAAGATCCGCGATAGAAAAGGAGCCGCAGAGGATGCTGCAAACACTGGTGCTGCGCATGCGACTACTTCTTGTTCTTGCTGTACCTCTTTGGGAGTTCGGTTTTCTTTTTCTGCTTTTTCTTCATTTCTCCACTCTTCTGAGTTCTTTGAACGCTCTTGTTTGGGTCGATTGCTAATGGTATAGTAGAATGCCTATTTAAATAGCTCTATGACTAACGAGTTTCCAATACGCCTGCTCTTGTCAGAGCCATCGCTGGCTCCGGTTTGGAATTCCCAACGATTTGACATTAGTGATTTGCTATTGTTATAGGTAATTGGCAAACCTTTTAAATGCTCGCGTGGAGTATAGAGTGAGGAAATTTGCCGTTCAAGAAGAGGTCTAAA
>JALHSQ010000038.1 GCA_022865885.1 Candidatus Bathyarchaeota archaeon
CGCGCCATGCAGGCACGTAATGGGTTCCGTTCCAAACATCAAACACTAACAGACCCACATAGGGATGTGCATCTCCGTCTGGTTGACCATTCCTTATTGAGTATGCAGTGCCGCTCAATGCTATCATTGCGATCAAGGCTACGCCAATTGCTACTGTCAGTCCTTTATGTCGTAATCTCATATTTTCTCTTATCTCCTGCCTGCTTAGTGTGTAACATTAGGGCACTAAACGTTTGTGGAGAAATCTTCTATTTCCGCAACAGATGGCGACTTCTCCCGCAAAACCCCTCTTTTTTCTTTTCCAGTTACTGGATTGCGACGCCCTGACCCTCTATCTTCTTCAATCAAATGATACGTTTTCCTGACCTACTTCATTGGAAGTCCTCTGCATGCAGCCACGGTCAGTTGCCTATTTCATCAATCGTGTTGCATGTGATACACTTGTTTGCATGCAGTGGTGTGCTATAATGTTCTAGAAGACGGTTCCATAAAACACTAATACGTAGAATCAAGAATAGCTTATTCTGCAAATTGAAAGGAGAAAGGAAAATGAAGAGAATATCGGTTGCTCTCATTGCTTTTCTCGTCGTTAGTGTTTTCACTTTGGGCTTTAGAACCACGCAAGGCTTCACCATTGGCGTTACATGGATGAAATATCCTGGGAATCCTGTGATTCGGGGTCTTGTTGAACCATCGGTTATCCATGATGGTCATATGTTCAAAATGTGGTGCAGCAATCTCACCGGTTTTCAGATTTGCTATGCATTCTCACCTAATGGTATAGATTGGACAGTACATGGCGTCGTATTGGACAGAGGGGAAGCTGGTTCTTGGGATCACAACATTGTTAGAGAACCCGTCGTTCTGTTCGATGGAAGAATCTACCGAATGTGGTATCTAGGGCAGACCGACTATGGACCTCATATGGTTGGATATGCAACATCCTTAGACGGAATCAGTTGGACGAAATCGGAGGCTAATCCTGTCCTAGTTCCAGGCGGAAACGGCGGATGGGATGATTGGACTATTAATAATCTCGCAGTGATTTTCAACGGAACACATTATATAATGTGGTATGGCGGATCCCAATCCTTTGCTGGTACTGGAAGAGTTGGCGTTGCTACATCTGTCGATGGAATCTCTTGGACGAAATATTCCCACAATCCTGTCTTGGTTCCAGGAACGAGCGAGTGGGAGAACGGTCATGTGTTTCCTGGGGCAGTATTCGCGGATGGAAGCATGTATCTAATGTGGTACTGGGGATTTGAATATCCAGCTCAGAAAACGTTGGTTGGACTTGCAACATCGATTGATGGTTTTTCATGGTCAAAATACGAAGGCAATCCCGTGCTCGGACCAGGACCACCAGGATCATGGGACTCATTGGACGCACTTTCCTATAGCGTTTTAGAAAAGGGCAACAGCTTGATGATGTGGTACGGGGGTCGTAGCTCAGGACCAGGTGACGGGGAAGGGATAGGTCTCGCTACATCACATGCACCATGCATTCTGGCCGGAGTTGACTTTGACCCTGACACCTTGAACCTAAGAAGCAGTGGCAAGTGGATCACTGCTTACATTGAGCTTCCTGAAGGTCACAACGTTGCTGACATTGATGCTTCCACTGTTCTTCTGAATGAAACTGTAGCAGTCGACTTCAGCGCCCCAACGACGGTTGGAGACTATGACGGTGACGGCGTTCCAGACTTGATGGTTAGGTTTGACAGGGCAGCAGTGTCAGATTTGATACTTTCCCAAGACATTACCTCAGGCAACGTGGTCTTAACAATCAGGGGACGACTTTGCGACGGAACAATATTCGAGGGAAGCGACACGATTCGGGTAATGCTGCCTATGCCAAAGAGCCACAGATCTGTCCCAATCTAAGGGGAACTTCACCCTCTTTTTTCTGTCTATCTATACAACATTCCAAGAAGCATCCAAAGATCATCATACGACTGCGAGAGTGTAGGATTCGAACCCCCACCACAGTGGAGACGTCTCCCGCACAACCTCTCTTTTTCTATCGCCCAAAGTGCCGCTTCTGGCAATTTTGCTTCATGCAACTCTTAAATCGAGAGCTATACAGATTATCCAATCATGTCTGTTCCCACTGATTCAGCTGTCTCAACCTTCATCGATGAGTACCTGCAGGCTCTGAGTAAGATTGTCGAAAAAACAAAGAAGCAAATCTTAGAAACCAAAATCAAGCCTTCATTTCCAGTAGAGTTTCCCGTGAAGGCTGATGTATATATGGCAGAGAGGGGTTTCATCGTCTACTTCGAAAAAGCAGAAAAATTCTCACTTGCTTTTACAAAAGAACGACCTTCCAAACCAAGCGGCTCAGGCGAGTTTATTCCATATCGACTCTTTGAAGCTTGGAAGGCCAAAGCTGGCAAGAAAGCCCAGTCTGATGTCGATTCATTGATTGCCATACCTGCTATGCTTGAACAACAGGAGCAGGAAAATCAGGCGTACTATGAAGGCATTCAGATAGAGGCTATGCAGTTTGACATTGATGGTTATGTTGATTTTCTGAGCAAATCAAACGGAGCCGTCGCAAAAACGAAAGAGGGAGCCTTCGCTGAAGTTTACGACTTGGTAACGATCCAGCAAAAATTTTTGGGGAATTTTGAGTACTTGCTTCGAGCAGGATGTGAAGCGTTAGACGACCTTTACTTTCTCATCGACTCCGAAATGGAGACATCATTCGATTTGGCTTTGCATGGACGGTACGTTCCCGCAATGGCAACCTTGAGGAAGGTGTTCGAGGTCGCAATGCGTGCCCTCTATCTGGATTGTCAGAAAGATAGAAGCCTGGCACGACAAAAATTATCTGCTTGGATTGAACAGGACCAAAATGGACCTCCATTTCGAAACGTCATAGAAGCTATTCTACCAGAAGAAGTGGATGAAGCGCTGACAAAGGTGTTAAAGAAAGTCGGTGTTTTTGAAGGAGCATCCTATCGCCAAGAGCTTTATGATGGTCTTTATCGCAAACTTTCACGTTATGTTCACCTGAGACCAAGAACGCATAATTACGACTTAGAGTTTCTCTTTCCTGAATTTGTTCCGAGTTTGTTCACTGACTATCATGACTCCTTCTTGTCCGTAATCTTGGCATTCGAAACATTGCTCGTCTTTAAGTTTCCGCAAATCGTTGAAATACGAGGAATTGGCTCGGTGGCGGAAAGGTACAGCCTGTTGCGATTCTCAGAAGAGCAATGCAAGGCTCTCGCCGAGTTATCAGCTGCGAAGAGTACCTGAAATCTTGTTTTGCTGGGAGTGGCGACGTCTCCAGAGTCTCCCGCAAAACCCCATTTTTCTCTGTGTTCATTACGTTTGGCAGCCTTGCCTTCCTGAGGAAACGCAAGTAAGAAGCACGAAAAGTAGACGGAGTCTCCTGAATAGTAGCCTGGGTCTCCTATTTCCGTCTCAAGCAGAGATGTCTCCCGCAAACTCCCTCTTTTCCTGTTTCTTTGGATGACTCAAAGGTAAATCTTGCCCTTTCCCGATGCTTTCTGTTGCTTATTCCCAGGCTTCAAGAGGATAGCATGTTAGTTCGCTGTCGTAAGTTGGGTCTGGTCCCACTTCTATCATTGTGTTCTCAACGGCTTGTCGTATTGTCTGTTTTTCTAGAATTAAGTGCTGAAGCAAGGTTATTGTTGATTGGTCCGTGTGGCTGGATGATACTGAGCCATTCCAGCTTACGTAAGCCTTCGCTCCTTTGTCCACGAAGACCCGCGCCATCCAGGTGTTGCTGAGCCCCTCGCAACCCATCATGACGACAAAGGTGCCGTTAAACTCTCCTTTTGTGCATGAGGCGATGAATAGTGGGCCTAACTCGAAGTAGTACGGGGGCTCC
>JALHSQ010000039.1 GCA_022865885.1 Candidatus Bathyarchaeota archaeon
TCTCCAAACAAGCCCCGAATCTTTTTCATAACAATAGGGTGATTGAACTTCTTTCTATGAAAGTCATCCAAATCTCGAGACCGCAACCAAGAACGCCGATTCGTACCACACTTTGACTCTACATGATATTTGTCCCCTGTCCTGAGATTTACAGCCAATAAATCTATCTCTCTGTTTTCCTCTAGAAGGATGTTTGTCATTGTGAAGCATTGGCGATTTAATTGAAAATACCTCTCAATAATATGAACTTCTGGCTCTATGTGAATTCCCTCTTTCCCACGTCTAGACGTTATTGAAACTTATTTAAAGTAATTTTGTACGGTGAGGAGAAGACTTGGGCTTTGAGATTTGACTTTTCAAAAACAGAATGCTCTCGCCTAGATTCATAATGAACTTGGAACAAGTGGAGACACAGCCTTTGATTTCTAATTCAGTAAGACAGCAAAGACATCTCCGTAGAAATATCAAAGACATCATTTATGATACCCTTTTTCTTTCATGGCCTATGGTGAATGCCCAGCGTTTCTTGCGCTGCCAGGGTTAGGCTGAACCCCTCGAAAAAGGGTAGGGGGATAGGGGTAGGGTGCTAATGGCCGAAATCAACGCGAATAAAATGGCCTCTTCACATCATTCCTCTTGAAACCAGTTACCTTAAAACAGGATTTCCTTCATTGAAGGTACCTTGTTTTCAGTTACCTTCCCCCAGGAAAAAGCCCACGAATCAAGGCTATGGACAGAGAGACTGGTTTCTGCGCTGTTTAGGTAGGCTTTTCCAGTGAGAAAGCATCCGTCCTCTCCGTAGGCTGCATGAATAAAAAAAGAATTCTTTTTTTCCAGCATCACGTGTGGGGTTTCAACTCTTTCTTTTTGGGCCTAGAAAAATGTGGGTCGGGGTGGAACTATAAAGGGTAAACAGGCGCTTATAGTTCTAGTTGGGAGAAGAATTTCTGAGAAACGCGTAAGCCCCAGTGCCTAGAAATTCTTGCGCGGTGATTGACAATAAAGGGGTATCCGAGGCTTATTGTCCTAGTTGGGAGGAGAATTCTTGATAAATCAAGGGAGCGTTCGTCGAGGCCCAGAAAGTGGGGGGTGCGGACACCCCGTAAAACACAGGTACCCCTCCGTTTTCTGCAGCTGCGAAGAGTCTTCAGAAGGGGGTAGGGGCATCTTTTTTATGGTGCAAATTAACTCAAAAAAGAGGGTGCATCACCCTATGGTTACCTTTCAGTTAAGAAAAAAAATTGTTTTTGAAACAAGCTAGGGGAAGGGTTTTGTTTTGCGAAACAAGGTTAAATCAAGTTCCATTGGAAATAAAATGTACCTTAGAATACCCTCACAAAGCACCCTCAAAATCAATGTTTACACGCGAAGACTTGTCATCACTCCGGATAAGAAAGGGGGGGAACTCGTCAAGATGAGGGTCCATTCACCTCAATCGTTGCTCTGCACGATCATTCTCGTCTCTTTTCAGGAATGGACACTTGGACCTTGCCGCCAGTTTCCTTGAGGAAAGCTTTGCGCCTTTCCCTTTCTTCCGGCTTCTCCGTTGATTCCTTAAGCTCAGCCCCCATGGTAGCAACTTATAGACATCTTCATCAAACCGCATGGCTGCCCTTACTTGACTCTCAAGCTCTTCCAGAATTAACAGAGCATCACCCTCTGGCACTGCCTTGACAACCTCCTTGAGCGTCTTGAACGCTTCCAAGGCTCTCTTGGAAGTAGGCTTTGAATACGTTTGCCAAAAAGACAACTTAATATTCATGAGGAAACGCAAGTGAAGAAGAAAAAGGCTACGAGGTCAGCGAATAGTGGCCGGGGTGAGGTACACTCGGCTCTTTGGGGACATCTCCCGGACTATTTCCCCTTTTTCATGATCGGCGAAGGTTGGCTTCATTGATTAACTGCTCTGAAGTGAAGATTATGTGGTAACAAAGGTCTACTCTTTTTCGATAGGAGAAAAATCGCAAGTGCGAAAGAGGCTAGGCTTGCAACGTTCGCATCTTCGTTTCCTCGCGAACAGAGGGACAGGCATTGGGAGAACCGCAAGAATTGAAAAAAAGGGAGGTTTTTGGTTTAGCGTTTTCTGTGTTGTGTCCTTCCCCTAACCCATGGTTTTGCCATAGTTCGCAGTTACCGTCGCCAGGTCCAAGATGTTGATTTGACCGTCTCCGTTCAAGTCGCAGTCTGGGTTGTACATGTCCCAGCCAAAGCCATGAATCCACGTGCTGTTTGTGAACATGGCCCTAGCCATTAATGCCAAATCCAATACACTGATTTCACCGTTATAGGTAACGTCCCCTGATTCATGGAACATTTGGTGTAATGCATTTGCGACGTATGTTTGGTTTAGGTAGTAGTAGCTGTTGGCATTGAGCGTAACGTAGTTGGCCCGAACATAGTCCTTGAATATCCAAGCGCCTGTACCATCTTCGTACAAGTCTGCAAACCCATTGTCGTTGTTGTCTTGAGCAACTGGATTGTAGTTCTTAACCTTCATACGCCAGTTTGGATCGCTCGTGTTCCATAATGGAAGCCACACGTCCCTGTTCAGTATTGGCAGTCCGCCTGCCCATTGAACAGCCAATGCGCTCTTCCGATTGTAGTATACGGCAACGTGTGTAGCATCGTATACTGTACAATGGTCGAAGCTGGCCAGCGATGGATAGTTCCACGCTACTCCTGGGCCGCAGTCCTTCTGGAAGTAGAAGCTGAAGTTGACGTCCAAAGCATCAAGCAGACGACCAGCAGTCATGTCGTTGTGCCAGTTCACGTTGCTGCGCAAAGTGAAGTTGACGAACGTAGCACCAAGGTCGCCACTCACACCCGTGGCATCCCAAGAACCAGTCGTTACTGCGTTGGCGATGAAGAACCCATTGGGGCTCAAAGCTAGGGTCCACGGGTTGACGCCTAGCAGGCTCTCGTACATGAGGCCATTGGCTTTTGCAGTTGTTAGATAGACGTCTGGCGTCGGGAGACCTAGCGGTGAGGCTGCGCCATAAGTAACTGCGTTCAGTTGATACGTGTCTTTGCTGAATCCATAGTCCCATTGGCTGTCGCCTGCGTTGTAACCGTTCAAGAAGGTCCAGTAGTTGTCAATGCCGTAACCTTGGCTGTTGACTACACCTGTCCAGCCTCTTCTGTAAGCTTTCGTTGCTTTAAGGCAGTACAGTGGAAGGCTCGCGCAGTACTTGAGGAAGAGGTAGCCCGCAGTCTTGTAAGCTGCCTGATTTGGCACGTACTTCACTGCCCGCGCCCAGTAGTCGAAGCCTTCAGAGTCGCTGTGACCTGGACCGAACAAGGTTCCGTTGTTGCAGAAGCCTGGATAGTTCTGGCTCCAACCGATAGATGGGCCATAGTATGTGTCGGATGAGTAGAGGTCGTAGTACTGCGTGGGCAATGTGCTTAGGGCCCAACTGCCTGTGTACAGGTTGTAATCGTACTGCTGCATCACTCGCCGCGCAGCGATTTCTCCAGTAACATATACAGGTTGTACTGGTACCCCAGCAGACTCTAGTTCCTTAGTCAGGTTATAACCCACCAACGGAGAGATTGGATTGTCCGTTCTTATGACGAATATGATCGGTTTCATATCTTGCCCTGTTGACGGATCAATTCTCGACGTGTGACCAGAGTTCCAAACGAAGCCTGCCTTGTCAAGTATGTAGGCAGCCATCGTTCGGTTGAACGGATAGGTGATTCCGCCCACACTGCTGTTCAACTCGTAGGCGTTGGACCCTACTGTGTAGGTCACTGTTGAGCTTGTGTAGTTGATCATGTCCACGAAGGCTGACTGGATCTGTGGAAGCGGCACAATCATCTTGAACCCAAGGCCTTGTAGATATGTTTCCACGATGTTGTCGCGGTCTGTCAGGAAAGCGACTGCCTGCCTGAACGCGAGACTCTGGTTGGACTGGATGGACGACAGCTTGTAGAACTTGTTGTAAGGGTCGCCAGTGGGCCACATCTGGTTGTTCATGTCAATCTCCGCCATACCCAACTCGTCGTAGCTATCCATCGCAATCTGATCAGGCATCTGCGCCCACTTGTCAATCCAAGGCTTCGTCAGAGGCTGGTCGTTAATGTCGATGACTCCAGCTTCCAAGTCCTGGTTTACTTGGTAAGAGTAATCGTAAATGTGTATCTCCATATTTGCCGTTTTTGGACCGCTGGCTGCAAAGACAGAAACCAGACTAAATTCGAGCACGCAGATCAAAACTGTCGACAGAATCACAAGTTTCCTTCGCATATTCTCCATTCCTCGTCTTCGAACGAGACTACTTTAAGTGTCACCTGTAGATAGCTCTTGTGAAACATTCTTCTATTGACCAAGAATCTCCCCAAGAGAACTGTAGATGTGTTTCATCAGCTTGGAACAACTTGGTTTTCGCATTTGGCATCAGCGCACGCTTCGAAACTCGGTCAGAATACATCATCCCGTCAGACGTGACTCCAGTCGTGAAAGAGAAGCCTCAACAAAATGAACAAAATACAGACAGCAACTCACCTAGTAGGAAAAGGACCCCAGAAGAAAGACACCCAAGTTAGCAGAACAGTCGGTTGGGTGAGGTAACCTTAACTCAAGTGGATACGTCTCCACTGTCGGCACAACCTCTTTTTCTTCTTTTTCTGTTCTTGTGTCTCCGACATTGAAGCACACTATTAGAATACTTGCAGAGGAACAAATAAAAACATGCGGGTCGGGTCAAACCAACTTAAAAAGAGTGATGTAGAATTGTTCTAAGGTGAAAAGATGAGTGACGCTAGACCAGTAAGATGCCAAAAATGCGGAAAACCTTTAGGCTACGTGACTGTGTTAGCAAAAGGTCTAACATCGTTTCAGCAACCTATTCAAAACGTCAAAATAGTTGCTATCTGCATGGAATGTTTCCAAAAGAAGTAGTCAACGGGTCAAACTGGCTTAAGAAGAGTGATAGAGAATTGTTCTATCACGGTTTCTCTATTCTTAGCCTACGCAACAGTATTCCATATTGACGACGTAAGCGTTGTGTGGTCTATCATTTTGCGGAATTCTGTGTCAATCTCCTTCATCTCTTTGTGTTTCATTAATCCTGTATTAACCTTCTCCATCTCTTCTTTGCTTTTGAATTCCCACATTTCAACGTATGAGCCATATACTCCACCGTATTCTTGCTGGAAAAGTCGAAACGATTTTAGTCCTTCAAAAGCCTTCGGGTTTGCCTTCTTGAATTTGAGGAATTGTTTGACCAAAGCCTGAAATTCTGTTCGCTTTTCATATTTGACCACGTATGTTGAAACAGAGACGATATTCATATTTCTGTTCACCTCCACATCTTGTTATTCGTTCACGCTAGGTCAAAATCTAAGTATCTTGTCTGGTTCAGCTATAACTTTTCCGCAAAATCAGAAACTGATTTGTGAGAACAGAGAGAATATAGTTTTATAAGGCAAATGATTAAGCGTTTGCTTAAATATAGAGGTTTCAAGTTATGTGGATATACGCTCAGATTCTTGTTGTGGTTGGTTTAGTGATTGAGTTTGGAACTGTAGCTTTTACTGTTAAGAAGGTGTTTTGGGATATTCATAAGCGTTTGAAGTTGACTCTTGGTAAGGCAACTTCGAAATATGAAATGTCAA
>JALHSQ010000040.1 GCA_022865885.1 Candidatus Bathyarchaeota archaeon
ACAATGATCTGCCACTATCCTGTTTGTCTCTTCAGGCATTCTTCTATCAAAGCTTCTTAAGCCAGCCTCAACGTGCCCAACTTTGATGCCGAGCTTGACGGCAGCCAGAGCTCCAGCGAGAACCGAGTTAGTGTCACCCTCGACCAGAACGATGTCTGGTTCTTCCTTTTGCAGGATTTTTTCAATGCCGATCAACATTTTTCCAGTTTGTTCTGCGTGACTCCCAGAGCCGACATCCAGACTGAACTTTGCGTCAGGCAGACCGAGTTGTTCGAAGAAGACCCTGTCCATGTCGTAGGAATAGTGCTGGCCGGTGTGGAGGATATGGTAATTCAGATTCAACCGTTCGCATTCGCGAATGATTGGTGTGAACTTGATTATCTCAGGCCTTGTGCCTAGCACTATCGAAATCTTCCCCACTTGTCCCCCCTCATTGCTTCAAATCACGGTTGCCGGTTAACGCTCCATTCTTTTCGGGCGGTACTCATTGTACGAGGAAAAAGCATGCGTGTTGCTAGATCGAATCTGTCCATTCTCCTGAAGCCTGAGAGCAGGTCTTCTCTGCACACAGCTTTCATGGCCTGGAGGCTGTTCCTCAATATTGACTTGTCGTCGTTGGCGCTCCTCGATTCAAATTGACCGTAGATCAATGGTTCCCGCCAGACTCAGTTAAGACAAACTGGCCCTAAAGAGTTTTCGTCAGCCTCGAATGCTGAAGACGAATTCCAAAGACTATCTGCGCCTAGACTCAGTTGCATTGAGACGTTGGGTCCGCATCGACATATAGCGCAGATTCATTCAGGCAGCTCCACTTTTCCAGCGAGGCTCAGATCATAAATCTGCCCTGTCGATCATTATGTCCCCCGACAACCTTGACGAAGCGTGATCGTTAAGGTGTGCCCGTTGTTTCTCGCGATTAAGGTTCAGCGAAGTTGTGATCCAATTCCGCTATGTGCCACGCGTTTGTGCTTTAGCGAAAACGGTTTATCACTTAAACTCAGGTGTGCTCCGATTCCTGAGTGCAGCTTTGAGTGCATATAAGAAAAAGCTCAATATTTCATTTGCCGTGAGTTTAGATTTTCCCTTTTTCCTGTTGGCGAATGCTATCGGAATCTCCGTCACGTGAGCATTATGTATATGGGCTTGTCGAAGAGTTTCTATCTGAATTTCATACGTGTGGCAGTGAAGATTGGGCAGAACTCTCTCCACGTATTCTTTTGAGTAGCATCTGAAGCCGCTTGTGAAATCATTGATTGGAAGCGACACTATGGCTGCTGTTATCTTATTGGCTACCTTGCTCATCGCTAGTCGGCCTATGCCCCAGCCCTCCACTCTTCCCCCGTCACAGTATCTACTTCCCACAACGACATCGTAGCCATTCTTCGCTGCTTGCAATAGTCTAGGAAGATCCTCAGGATTATGTGAGTGGTCAGCGTCCATTGTTATTATATATTTTGGAGGGACTTGTTCGGACAGCAGAAAACGGAAACCGCACGTTATTGCAGTGCCAAGCCCTGCTTTGAAAGGTCTACTTAGTAGAACTATGTTTGGACAGACTTCTTGCATCTTCTTGACAATCTCTCCTGTTCCATCAGGGCTTGAATCGTCTATAACGAGAACTTTGGGATCAATCCCCAGATTCATAATTGTGTGGATCAAGTTGCCGATGTTATCTGCTTCACAATAAGTTGGCAAGATTACGGCTACATCAGAAACACTTGCACCATCAGTCCTGCTAGCTTTCACTTATTTCTCTTCCTCACATTATGCTTGTAAGTGTTGTTACAGTTTGATATTTGAAACTTTCGTAACAGATTCCTCAGTAGCAGACTCGAAAGCCTCAATCAAGACACGCCAACAGCCCAAGCCAGTTCTTAAGCCATCGAAAACGCATCGAAAACATTATTAAAAAATGATATAGGACACTTGTCTCAATCAGTGCGTGCATAAACTGAGCGTGACAGGTTGAAAACACCAGTTTTCGTTGCGCGCGATTTCTCTTTTCCCGGTTATTCAAATGGTATGCCAAAATCCACTCTCGCTATCAATCACATCCTAAGCCCATCTCTCATCAAAGAGAAGCGCAGATCCTGTACGTTAGCGATTATTGAAAAAACCTTATACATGCAGCCTTGGAGAGTCAATAGAACTGTAGAAAGCGTTATTAAAATACTACATGGATAATTCATTGATTGTAGTAGGTTGGACGAATGGATTTCACTCTGATTTGCGACATCATGATGGATTTGGAGGGGTCCATCCGCCCGGCTATGTATTTGGCAAATGAGTTGATTGCAAGAGGACACGGCGTTTCCATGATTTCGCCGCTGATCTCAAGGAGTGCTGAACAGCGTTTGAAGACAAGTGGCATAACGCCTGTTAACCTACGCGCCAAGCTTATTGCAAAGAAATCCGGTCTCTCTCTGCTGTGGCTTGAGACTTGGGCGAGAGAAGCCTTTTTAGGGCTAAATTCAAGGCATGTTGCTAACGATCCTTCGGCAACAATTAATTTTTCGCAAGTGATCTCTGTGCCTTCTTCAGTTTGGTACTTGCAGGGACCTCCCTCTATTGCTTTGGAAGATATGCGGAAAGAACTTTCTACTGGTTTGAAGACCGCTTTTGATATCATGAAACCTGTCATCAAGTATGTTGATGGCAGGCTTATTGGTCACATGAATATGATTTCGACTCTTGTTGTTGCTAATTCAAAGTTTTGCGCATCGATGTATTCTGATTTCGGGGTTACTGTTCATCACGTGATTTATCCACCTATTGACTGCAGAATATTTCGTCCGTCAACCTTGAATCCGTCTTCTGACTATGTTTTGACTTATTTTGGGAAAGAGACCAAGTTTTCAGTCATCAAAAGGATAGCTGATGAGGGCGTTAAGATCAAAGCTTTCGGATCAAAGACGCCCTTTATTCCTGAAAAACTGGTGAACCATCCTAAAATCGACTTTGTAGGCAGGGTTAGCACTAAGGAGCTTGTAAACCTGTATTCGAATGCTCTGTTCACCTTGTTTCCCTTCACGCATGAGCCTTTCGGGTATGTGCCTCTTGAGAGCATGGCGTGTGGAACACCTGTAGTTACGTATGACGTGCAAGGTCCAAGTGAATACTTGAGCAATGAGGACACAGGCTGGCTTCTTGCCACGGACGATGGACTTGCACAGAAAAGCGTGAGACTGTGGAACGAGGGATATCCTCCTCAGTTGAGAATGAACTGTATGAAGGAAGCCTCAAAGTTTGACGTGCGATTCTACGTGAAGAAGTGGCTGAAGATCCTGTCAGCCATTGAGGAAAAACCTAACTGCGTGGATGGTTCTTTAAGAGTTGAAGCGGTCTAGGTTCAATTACTGCGCTATCTTGCTATGACCTTGCTAAAGACAGCTGCCTTTTCTCAATATATGTAATTGAGTGGACGAGTTCCTAAAGCAAAGCATCAGCGCATGAGAAGCGACTGTTTGAAAGAAGCCTCAAAGTTTAACAAGGAACTCCTGAAGAATGGCTAAGAAACTCGCCTACAGAAGCGTAGCTTCCCATAGATACTCTAAGCTTGAAGCTTATGAAAGGTTAAGAGGTTTGCTCTCTAGACAACAGCCTGTCGCTGGTGACTCATGCCATCTTGCATTGGAGTCCATCCGCGGAAAAGCTTTTCAAACAATGTCAATCAGAGTGTCATATATCAGGCTGTTGATGCGCTACATGTATAGTCACGGGGAAGTGTAATAGAGCAAATGCAGAAAGACGATTTGACAAATCACCTGATATGCCCAGATTGCAGAAACAGAGTCACAGTAGAAGACCAGAAGACACTTACTTGTACTGGCTGCAAACGAAGGTTTAGCTGGGATAACAATGTCATCCAGATGCTGCCAAGCAAGGTTGGAAGAAACTGTGAAGACCTCGCATGGAGAACACTGCCGTATGAAGGAGTTGAGAAGCCAGCTTGGATGGCCTTGTTGCACAAGAAAGACCGAATTCTGTATTTCTATGAGAGAATCCTGCCTAAGGTTGATTTCAGCGGGAGAATACTGGAAATAGGGGCAGGTACCTGCTGGGCCAGTGCTCTGATAAAAAAGAAGCATTCAGAGAGCCTCGTCGTAGCTTCTGACATCTCTCCCTACGCGTTGGAAAAAGGTTGCGGAGTGGCATCATTGTTGGACTCCAGTGTTGATTATCGTATTGCTTGTGATGCTGAACATCTACCTTTTTCTGATGGATATTTCGACGTTGTGCTGAGCAACGCTACAATTCATCACTTTCTAGATCCGCAGAAGGGGATATGCGAGATGTGGAGAGTTCTCAGAAAGGGGGGAAAATGCTGCTCATTGGGAGAAGTTGCAGCAGGCGCACTTTTCAAAGCAATTTTGACATCGCGGTTTGGTCCCGAAGGCAGAAGGGCGAAATCCTTGGAAATTGAGGAGAATGTGTATAGTCTGAGGACATGGAGACGATTCTTTGAAGCCTGTAGATTCATTGACATCACTGTGGATTTCGACAAAACTTGGCAACACAAACTGTACGATTGGTTCACCGCTTTGTACTACAGGGCGTTGTCGTCCATTCCAGACGCTTTCATTGGAGATTTTCTGCCATGCGCAATAGACATCTACGCTACCAAGAATTAGACTCTGTTTTGTTCGTAGTAGATGATCTTTGATTCTTCTCTTTGCTCTTTAGAAATGGCTAAACCCTTTGCAGGTCATCGGTCTGACTCATGCAGCCAAGCGTGAAGTGTTCCGATTGTAATGAATTGACAGATCCTACGTCAACCGTGTCTCCCAATGGTCATGAACGCGAGGTAAATATCGTAGCCTGGTGATGACCATGGTCCCCTGTTGTTCAACACAATCAAATGATCCTGGACGGTTAAGACCAACGAAGACTTTACCATTCCGATTCATTCTGACCATTGAAGTATTGTTTGAACACATTTCGATCAGCTAGCGCGGTTGCCGGGAGCGACTCTATTTCTTCCTGAAATGCCAGGTTAATACTAGCCGGTCAGGCTCTTGGGAGGCAATACTCTAAGTGCGAAAGTGGTTCAAAGGGTTCAGGTAGAGAAGGCCCAGTATGGGCCAAACCGGAACAGTTCGTCCGTAGTGTCATGCGGATGAAGCAGAAAACCTTCTGGGGCCACGTTGCCACGCCCCAGAGTCAGATTCTTCGTTCCTGCTGTTTTCGAACCAAGATCAGCTACGGGACTGCGGAAACTCGTTTCACGATAACCCGATCAACGTAAATGTCCGCAGTGCCTCCGCTGATAACACGAAATTCCATGCGTGTCGCCAACATTGCCAAGCTAAATGGTACAGTGATGTTGATCCACTCATCTGGCCTGAGTTCAGAGCCATTCACGTTTTTCGCGGATAGAACATTGGCGCCCACGTCCGTCGTGACGTCGAATGTCCCAAGGTACGCTGCACCGTGCTCTCCCACTTTTACGGTGAATGTAGCTTCGTATGAACCCTGAATCAGATAGGTGTAAGGTCCAAAGATGCAACAGCCCACAGAGCCTTTCGGGTAGAAGAATACTTTTTCTCCGTTAGCTGAAGGATCAACAACTGTTGATCCAGGCGGAGACAGGACAGTGAGGTCACGATATACTTGGTAGATCCTTTCATCCGCGTAATGAGCAAAGAGGAACCCTCCTGTGTAGCCGCGCTTGAACAGGACAGCTTGACTGCCTAGGCCATACAGTGCATAAGAGTTGTTTGAAATGATTTGTTTCAGAACGATCTTGTCCATATCGCCGAGCGATCGCAGGTCAAGGAGTACGTATTCACTGTTGTTAAGAAGGTAGTTGAGGTATTCACCCATTTCCTTGGGATTTCCGTAGTCAGAGAAGGGGGTAACATATGCGTTCGCCCTGTCTGAAACATGAGGGAAAATGAAGTTCTGAGTTAAAACCGAGGCATTTGCTGGTATTGCGCTAATCAAGTCGTTGAGTGATCTATCACTCTCGCTCAGAGAGAATTCGATTGGAGAATAGTAGAAGTTGTTGGTCTTGATAAATGTGCTCGAAAGAGGAGACAAGGGACTCATGCTGACTGCAAATATCAGCGTGACAACAATAATTCCTTTGATGGTGGATGATCTGGCCTTCAGTTCCAGATGGCTCAAACCGTAGATAGTTGCGATGAAAAGGACTGGAAGAATGTAAAAAGGATAATGAACTCCAAGCGAATAATAATACTTGTAGTTTGAGAGAAGAAAAGGCGCCATAAGAAGCAAGAATCCCAGAAAGAACCTGTTCCTCAGAGGGATGAAAAGCAGAGGAGCAAGCAACGCGACCATATAGAAAAACTTCGAAGGATAGTCGTACATTAGCGCCTCAATTGCACGCTGCGGATGCAATAGAATGTAGACAGGGAATGTAAGAGCATCGCTTGAGCCGAGAACCTCAAAGCTATCAGTTATCTTGTAGAGATTTGAAAAGCCAGCACTGATGGGGAAAGTGGACTTGACGAGCAGCGCGCTAAATAGATAGATGACGCAAACTACCATTGTGGATATCGTGACCAGATTCTCAGCTGTTTTCAACTGCCTCAGCGACTTGGGAAGCGACCTCAGACCATGACTGTACGAATAGTGGTATAATGCCAGAATAGCAACTATGATTGCTAGGTCCTCCTGGATCATTGAAGTGAGAACGACCATAGGAAAATAGAGCTTCCAGTCTTTCTTGATCAAGAAATAGTACATCAAAAAGAGAAACAAGGGAATAAGAGCAGCTTGCTGGAAATCAAACCAATTTGCCCCTTGAAGAGGGGGATAGAGGAGGTAGGTTATTGCCAGTAGGAAACCCAGTTTGTCGTCTTTCAGCAGCTTTCTAGCTAGCAGATAAAGAGGAATTGCTGCGAGTCCTACTGCGAAGGATTTGATGACGAGCAGAGCGGCAGGAGATGGGTTAATTGCATAGAACGGCAGGAGAAGGAATAAGATTGGACTTGTGTGTATCGCAAATAGACTCCCACTCGGATTGAAGAACAGGTCTGACGTAGAATAAAAGAGTCTTCCTTCGAAGAGTGTCGTATGAAAAGCTTGGTTGAAATTTCCCAGATCCCAAGCAGCGCTGTAGAAAGTGTCGTGTCTTAGGATAGTGAAATAAGAAAAAATGCACCCGTAGGCTATTGCGAAAATAGCTACTAAAAGGCCATATGATCTCAGCCTTGAATCCCTAACGCTAGCTCTTATATGGCCGATCAGGGCAGCTGATTTTCTCGAAATCTTCCCAAAAATGGCCAAGTTTCAGTCTTCACCACATTACCATATTGCTAGATACTTGAAAGAACTTTCAAATATAAAACTGCTTGTTGGCCGAAAACTCTGGAGAAAAGCCTGGATCAGCGTGCGAAACTAAGAACTCAGGTCATCATGGGAAAACGTAGGATTCCCTCATACACTTTCTTTAAGGTTGTCTAGCTTTACGCCAAGCAGAAGGCCTCCATGAAAAACTTGACGTTGAAAAATCAATGTGTGCCTACTTACTTTTGGGTAATAGATATGATATCAACAAATATGCAGGTATCATCGGAGTTAAAGTGCGTCACTCTGAATTCGAGGCCATAAGTCAGGCTGCTTGGGACAACGAAAGCTAATTGGAAATCCTGCCAAGCATTCGATGCCGCGAAGTCCGTGGCACTGATCAGCAAGGATTGCAGAACGGTGCCTGCATTATAGGCAATGTCAATTTAGACAACATTGCTTGCAGGTGCGTTGTTTGAAACTTTAAGTCTAAGAATAGCTGGAGATGGCTTACCGAAAAGTATCGGACTCACATTCACTGCAAAATAGCACCCAGTCGGGTTGAGAAGCAATTCCGCAG
>JALHSQ010000007.1 GCA_022865885.1 Candidatus Bathyarchaeota archaeon
CAGAGAACGGGAGGCAGGCTATTGAGAAGACTAGCAACGGCTTTTATAATGTGGCATTGATAGATGTTCGCCTTCCTGACATGGAAGGGACGGAGCTGCTGACCAAGATGAAGGACACGACGCCCAGGATGCGGAAGATAATCATCACGGGCTATCCGTCCCTGCAAAACGCGGTTGAAGCCTTGAACAGTGAAGCAAACGCCTACGTGCTGAAGCCATTCGACGTCAAGAAGACTCTGGAAACAATAAGAGAGCAACTGAGCAAACAGGCAGCAGAGAGAAGGTTTAGCCAAGACAAGGTTGTCGAGTTCATAGAAACAAGAGTCAAGGAAATAGAACCTCAGAAAAGTGGAGTCGCCCGAGAATCTCAACGGGACTGACACGTGCATTCGGCGGCTCCAGCCCAAGAGACCTTTTCGGCGCGGGCTGCGCCAGTGTTCTTAGCATTGCGTCGAGAATAATTGTGAAGGTGCAAGCTGACCTTTTTTGACGAAGTGCCTGGAATATGGGGGGAACGTGCTTGCACTGTTCGGCTCGATCGATCGAACCCGAATCAGAAACAGCCTGCTCTAGTTCCAAGGTCAACCGCTCAGTTTGCGCTATGTCTCCCATGACGCGTCTGCTTCGCTTATTTGTGGTTGAACAGCTTAGGATTTTTCCGATTATCTTCGGCTCTGTATGCTATACGTAAGCGAGTGTTTGCTTTCGACTCCGAATTGCAAAGCTTAATAATCTAAACAATCGGTTCGTAAGCGTTTTATCTTTCAAACACAAACTGAGCTAGTAGCTGATAGTCTCAGTGGCATGTTTCGGGTTGCGTATGGAGCAGATGATCTAAATGGCAGAATCTATCGTTGAGTCTTCCACAGAAGCAGTCTTGAACGTATCCAAGACGGAGAGAACTAGAGTCTTGCACGTTGACGACGACCAGGCATTTCTGAAAGTTGCGAAACAATGCTTAGACACACAGGGCGAATTTGAAGTCGATACTGCGTCTTCAGTCAACGAAGCCTTAGAAAAATTGAAGAAGACGGATTATGATGCTATTGTTTCTGATTATCAAATGCCTGGTAAAGATGGTCTTGAATTCCTGAAAGAACTGCGAGAAAAGGGAAACACTGTTCCATTCATTGTTTTCACCGGAAAAGGCAGAGAAGAAGTTGCCATAAAGGCGCTTAACCTTGGCGCTGATCAGTACATTGACAAGCATGGCGATCCAGAAACAGTGTACTGCGAACTCGCCCACAGCATTGAAAACTTGACAAGAAGGAGAATAGCCGAGGAAGCGTTGCGACACAGCGAAGCACAGTTCAGGCTCATAGTTGAAAACACTCAGGACGTTGTCATGCTTACCAGGTCAGATGGTATAATCGATTATGTGAGTCCGTCTTGTTCCAAAGTGTTGGGCTGCGAGCCTGAAGACCTTATTGGCAAACAGCCATGGATAGTTCACCCTGATGACTTGGAAGAGGTGAAAAGAGTTCATTATCGGGCTTTGAAGGGAGAAAGTGGTTCGAATGTTGAATACCGTGTTATAACTAAGGCAGGACAAACTAGGTGGGTTTCTCATTCATGGTCTCCAATACTGAAGAACAATGAAGTCAAACTGATTGTAAGTGTAGTAAAGGACATCACAGAACGAAAGAAAGCCGAAGCGGCTTTGAGGGGATCTGAAGAGAAGTATCGAAACTTGGTTGAAAACTCCCAAGACGCCATTTCGATAGTAAATTTCAAGGGGAATGTTTTGTTCGCCAACAAGGCGGCGGAAAGGCTGACGGGCTACACTCTGAAGGAGGGGAAGGGATTAAACATAAGAGTGGTCACCCCAAAGAGGTATTGGCCGAAGAGCGTGGCAATGCTTCTCAAAGCAAGAATGGGAAAGCCAATCCCCTATTTTGAGTATGAACTAAAGAGGAAAGACGGAACAACTGTTCCAGTTGAGACTGGTGGTCAGGCAATCTTTGAGGACGGAAAACCCTTCGCCATACAAATCATAACCCGAGAAGTCACCGAACGCAGGAAAGCGGAGGAGGCTTTAAGGGGATCTGAAGAGAAGTGGCGTTCACTGGCAGAAAACGCCCCAAACATAATTGTGATCGTTGATCGCGTCGGCACGATCCAGTTCATCAATCGCACTGTAGTGAATGCGCGCCCAGAAGAAATCGTCGGGAAGAGTATCTACGATTTCATTGATCCTCAGCACCACAACCTAGTGAAGAAAACCATTGAACAGGTTTTCCAGACTGGAGAGGGCAGTCGCTACGGGATTAGTGGAGTTGGTCCTAAAGGCAGTGTCGCATGGTATGAGACCCATGCAGGACCCATCAAGCACGATGGACAAACTGTTGCCGTGACACTAATCACTACTGACCTCACAGAACGCAGAAAGATGGAGCAGCAA
>JALHSQ010000008.1 GCA_022865885.1 Candidatus Bathyarchaeota archaeon
AGCGGTATGGGTGTGATCCAGGTAATGAGGGATAATGAGCTTCTGCAGAGTTATGCCTACAGACGAGACTTTTCCGAAGTGGCTAATCCATTGAATGAAGGAGTTCAATTTCGAACGCTTCTCTAGACAGTTGGGAGAGACTAATGTGAATATAAAATCTGCGATTGTAGGCAAAGATGCGTTCATAGTAGGTTTGGGGAACAGTGCTTTTCAAGACATCCTGTTTCGAGCTAGGATCAATCCGAAACGAAAAGCATCTGCACTAAGTGAAGAAGAGAAACATGCAGTCTATGATGCAATAAGAACAATGATTGATGATAGGATCAGACTCGGTGGAAAGGATCAGTTCACAGACCTCTATGGAAGTCAGGGACGCTACATTCCAGTAATGGGTCCCAATATGAATGGCAAAACCTGCCCTGTTTGTGGTTCTTTGATAGAGAAGATGAGTCTTGGAGGCGGACAGGTATACTTCTGCCCCACGTGTCAGAAATAGCGTCGCTGTGAAAGGAGATGGCGCCGGGAGAGGGATTTGAACCCTCGCGACCCTTGCGGATCACAGGCTCACAGGCCCATGGATTCCAGGCCTGCGCCCTACCAGGCTAGGCAACCCCGGCAAGTCACCAAACGGTGCCTTGTGTCTAGCCAGTCAAAATCTTCTTAATGTGTTGTTAAAGGTTATGTTTGGCTGCCAAGAGCTTAGCGCGCGATTGGTTAGCTCCAGTGGATCCACTTTCAGATGAGGTTTTTCCACTCTGGGCGAAACTATTCTCACTCACCACTGAGTCACTTTCACCCTCATTTCCACCGTGGTCAGAGAGTGAACCACCCTGAGATCCACCCTCGGGCCCCTCTTTTGGTCCTTCCAGGTGAGTTAGACCAGTGCCAGTGCCAGTGCCAGTGCCAGTGCCAGTGCCAGTGCCAGTGCCAGTGGAAAAATTCACTCTCTTCTTATTTTGCTGGATAGCTATAGTATACCCCATTTTACCGAGTTCTCCAGTGATATTGTAGATTGTATTCACACTCACCCCTGACTCACGAGCTATCTTGCCCCGGATCTAACTCACCACTGAGTAAAGACTTCACCACGAGGAATTCTCAACTCCCCACCTCGTATAGCGCGCGCAGCACCCACTGCGCGCTTAATCTTACGTCGGACCTCATCTGCAGAGTAGGTTTTTTCACCCTCAGTGGATGGGTTTCCACCCTGGGTGAGATCTTTCTCACTCACCACTTGTTCACTTTCACTCTCACTTCCACCTTGATTCGAGAGTGAACCACTCTGATTTCCACTCTCAGAGCCCTGTTTTTGCCCTTCGCCGTGAGTTAGGTTAACTGTGTTAGATGATGGTGTGTTAGATGTAGCGGTGGAAAATCCACTCTTCTTCTTATTTTGCTGGATAGCTAAGGAGTATCCGTGTTGTGCAAGTTCACCAGTGATATTATCCAACTGTATCTAATCTCACGTCTAACCTCACGAGTCACTTTCCCCTGTTGGCCTCACCTGCAATCGATGCCTTGGCGAAGTGGCAACTTTCGGCTATCTCCTAATAGGGATTGGTTGATCCAGAGGTCTTCTCTGTCTACTCAGCAGGCTCTTTCACATCATTTGAAGGCTGTTTGGCATCTTCTTCTGGTTTCTTTGGACCCTTTTCAGTCATTTCTCGCGCACGTTTATCCTCAAGTTGTTCGGTGAGTTAACCAGTGGATCCCAAAGTGGATTTTAACCACTGACTAACCACTTGGTTAACCACTAACCAACCACTTGGTGAGTAATTCACTCGCCGATGTTTGAGCGCGCGCCGTGGGGGCACCCATGTGCCTA
>JALHSQ010000041.1 GCA_022865885.1 Candidatus Bathyarchaeota archaeon
GCCAATCATAGTTCTTGATATCAAAGATATACAGTAGTGTCTCAGTCTGAGGGTAGTATGGTCCTTGGACACTTCCCCCTATCTTGTCCGTGATCTCCTTGAAGATTTTATTCACTTTCTCAAGCTCCTTATCTGATCCATCGAAGTCCGCATACCAAATTATCAACATATCTATTTCTCTCCAATTTCGAGTTATAACTATGTTACATATATAGTTTGGGGGTTTGGGTTTGGGACTAGAATTTACCCCTCTCCAACGGGGAAATCCTATTTCAAGAGGTCGTGTAGGTGTTCCTGACTTTTCTTTCGTAGTCAGAGAGTTCTTCAAGTGGCTTCTTCAAGAAATCAGCACCATCCTCAACAGTGCAATCGAACGCCAAGTACTTCTCTTTGAGAAGGTTCTCCAGTCCTTTCTGTTCTATGGCTCTCTCAACTGCACTAGGAAACTCTTTTTTCATGTCTTCCAAACTCCACGTTTGAGCCTCTCTAATGCTCTTGAATGAGCCAATCAGATCGCCTTTATGCTTATCCTGAACTTCAGACTCGAAAATAGCCCAGTAGCATCTGAGTCCGTAAATCTTTGTTTTGAGAATGTGGACTAATCCAGCTTGCGCCTTGCTTTCTAAGGCAGTGATTCGGCGTTCAAGTTTGCTCAACGTGCTTACCTTCTAGGATCTTAACTCTTTCTTCAAGCTCTACTCTGCGCTTCTTCTCATCCTCTAACTCCTTCTCCTTCCAGCGTTCCTCTGCCTCATCGCGAAGAAGGGAACCACACTCATGTATTCCGTGGAAGATTTGGCTTGCCCATTTCTGTCTGTCAGCGTTGCTCGCTTTTAAGTCGAATTTTGCTTTGCATTCTATGATGACTTCACGTGAAACCTGAAAGAGCCATTCTCTGCCCTTCTTTTTCGTGTTAGAACCCGTTTCAACCGTTTCTGATTCCACTTTTTCCATCATTTTTCTTGCTCCTCTCCCAAGGCGTAGATTCGTTCACGGCGTTCAGCGATTCCAAGCTCTAGCTTCTTCTTGTTATCAGGGTTCTGAAAGTACTCGACTAAGGCGATGTCTCTCAAGTGCCTATCCGCTTGCTCCTGTGTTTTCCGCTTGATTGCGTTCACCCTTTCTTGACACTGAATCGCTGAGATGGTGCGCTTCGTCCGTTCCAAAGATTGGCGGACTTCCTCGTGTCCTTGCTCAAGGCGAGACTCCGTTTTTCTCCACTCCTTCTCCTGTTCCTTGTGGGTTTCAGGATATTTTTCGAGGAGTCTGAGCGTTTGCTGGGTTCTTTCCATCGCCTCTGGAACTGAGGGACGGGAAGGCAACGTGATAACTCTGCCTTGCCCCCTTGGATACAGGGGTTGGCAGGTGAGGCAACGCTTCTCCAAGTGGACGCCCACAACCATATCCACGAGCGAGCCGCCACATACTCCGCACCTTGTCATTTGCCCCAAGTTATCCTCTCCCAATTTCGAACTATCAAATCTCTCCCTGTGACGTCCTCTAAAACCAGAACCTCAGGCGAGTGCCACGGCATCCTCTGAGAGTGCCGATAGTTCTTGAGCTTCCCAGAGACTTTCAGGCTTCCCACGTGAACCGTGATCCGTGATCCAACAAAACTGTCCAGAAGACTATACATTACTTTCGTCTCCTATCCTCAACGTTAAGTTTCGCCTTCTTCTTGAGTCCATAACGCTCAAGGACTCTATCAAATGGAACCCCGTTGGCTACCTCATTGAGAGCGTTCTGGAGCATTGCCTTGCCGATGTACCCTTCAGAAACAGGGTAGTAGCTGTCCTCTGAGTCGAAATAGTTCTTCATGATGAAAAGTAGCTCTGCAAAGCTAAGGGGTTCGTTTCGTGCTTCAATGAGAACCAGAGTGTCGTTGTCGCCTTTGCGTCCAGAAACCAAGGTTAGCTTCACCATTTAGGAAGTCTCCTCAGTGTCCCACTTTACGAATGCTCTGTCAATGTCCTTGTCTGTTGGTTTAGCAGTGAGAATGGCCACCTCTTGAGCAGTCAACTCGGGAATCTTTGGACAATCTTTGGAGTAAAATTTCTCTATCTCTCGGTATTCTTCTTCTTTCTTTCTACCCCCATTTACGCCATCCCCCCCCCCCCAACACGTTAAGCGAGACAACCTTCTCAAATCGGTTTTCTCGCGCTCTTTCCCCTTGAGAGAAAGAGATAGAGATTTGTTCTTTGGACTCGCTGCACACTACTTCATCACTATTCTGGTAGGGGATTGGAGCAATTGGAAGCCTCACTTGAGCGTGGATCACCCAGACTCTCCTAGCACGGTGCATGAAGTCAAATTTCTCTAGGTAACCTTTTCTTGACAAACCTACTGCGTAGCCTTCTCCTGAACTGCGATGTTTGATTGCTCCGTAATAACCGACATATGCGCGGACAGTTTCCTTATCACTGCCAATGTATCGCTCAACCAAGTACGCCAAGTCTCCCTCACCGATCCTTCTATCTGTGCTGAGTTCCAAGGCGATTTCTGCTAGCTGTCTGCATCTCTCCTTCACGATTGAGCCTTTTCTGGCAATGTTGATTGAGGTTTTCCTTATACCCTTGCGTTCAGTCGTGAAGGCCATGATATTCCCCTTCTATTTTTCCAAACTGGCGTCGATGGCTTTCTTGACGAATTCGGAGATGGACTCGACTTTTCCTTCAGCTACCAGATTGTCTATCTTTTCCCTTGCATCCTTGGATATTCGGACTCCAAGGCGCTTTTCCAGTATTCTCATGTTAAACAAACCACAAGGCTTATAGGTTCAACCTTAGAGATATAGTTGATGTTTATAACTTGGTTCAAACTAGGTGCAAGATATGCAAGGCGAATCAATGAGGGAGAAAGCGAAAACAGACATCCTATGGTTGCTGAGCCAGAGGCAAGACTCACGCTTCAACAATGTCTACAACCCCTTGAAGGACAAGTATGCTAAGAACACCTTCATCAAATACCTCAAGGAACTCGTCAAGGATGGACTGGTGAAACGTGCCCTGAGTGGTGCAGTAGAGGATTCAAAGATCGCCTTCTCCATAACTCCAAAGGGCAAGAAATCGCTGCTTGACACGATGATGGAAGTGAACATTAACAGCGCTAGAGGGCTTTTGGAGCTTGGAGATGCGCAACTTCTCGTGGAAAACACAAGGGAATACCACAAGCTGCTCAAGGAAAGATTCGCCAAGGACATTTCTGGGAACGTGTATATCTGCATTGGAGAGGACGGGAAAGTTGACATTCAACCTGAGGAACGGCTCAAGAGGGAAGAAAAGTGAATGAAAGTCTCAAAAGTTCCACGTGGAAGAACAACGAATCTCCACGTGGAAAACGTCAGGAAATGGCAACTGTCAGCGTTTACCTTCCTCGACTCTTGGTTGAAAGAAGCAAATTGCATCACCTAAACTTCTCAAGGATAGCGGAACAGGCTCTATCATCCATTCTGGACTACCTAGACACACAAAACATAAAAACAAGCTCAGACTTCCTTACCGAGGGTTCTTTTCCGAAAGAAACCTCACGGGCGGATAGATCAGTTTGGCATGATCGCCACGTTGGCATCGTGGAGGTCGCGGGTTCAAATCCCGCTCCGTCCACCAGAAACGTCTTGGGCTTATCTGGAGACCCAGAGGCGCGTGCTTCTGACTATGCTTTTTGCAGATGCCCCGTCTTCCACGATTCAACATCCTTTTTCATTTTCCGTTCGGCTTCGTCGATTTCTTCTCGTCCTTACTAGGCATGACGAACTATTTGCTTGTCGCTTCATATTTCCAATCATTTTCCGGAAGATACGTGTAGCTCCAGCGTCGTAGAAGGCTCATTGCTTTTTTCATGCACAGAAGAAAAAGTAGTGCTTGCAGAGAGGATTGGCAATGAGACATGACCTTTCTTAGGAAAGGATTAAAGGCATGGGTTCAGACTTCATTCGTTGCGGAAGGGATGGGCGAGGGATTTCATGAAAGTTTTGATTGCCTTAACAAGAGTTCTCCTTATCGTAGGAGTCACCGGTGCCAGCATTCTTTTTATGATTTGGGCCTTTGCCAGTCTTTTTGCGGTTACACGCTCAAGCATTCTCGCTTTTCTACCTATTCCTGCAATTGGTTTTCTAGCTATCTTCGCCTCCACAATTGTGCTCAATTTCAGATCTGAAGCACATGCGGCACCGCAATCTTGACATATGTTCAGGGCTTGGAAAAAGGAGTTTGAGCTTGTTCCAGTTACTCCTTTTTGAGCGTTAGGACGTGTTTGGCTATTGTCGACAGGGTGAGGGGTCTGTAGTGAACTTTGTCTTCTAGGTTTATGAGAGAACTCTGAACGTTGGAAGGGTTCATGTGGGAAAACTGCTTCAGCGTGTTAATGTGGTTCACATGCGAAGAATAGTCTTTCTGGTAAGAGATGACAACAGCGTCGTAGCCTAGGCCCATTCCCCTTTCAGCCATTATCGTTTCCGTCGTGTCTTCTTGTCGTGCTCTTTCCACGCCCATCCTTACTATTTCGTCCTTTTCCTTCGGATCAAGCTCTTTCCTATGCTCAATGAAAGTCAAAGCCATTATCGTATATCCAAGCTTGCTGAAATCTGGTATCATCGTATACTCTTTTATGACTCCTTCCTTCTCAAGCCTCGTCCTCAGCCTGGTAACGGTTGGTTGCGATATCCCCAAGACTTTCGCCAATTCCCTGTCACTTCTGCGACTGTCCTTCATAAGCTCGGATACCAGCCTCAACTCAGTGTCTTTCATGACTATTCTCCCAGCAGCTTGGAATTGAAGTATTTGGCATAGTGGTCGTCATGGCTACCGTTTTTGTTCTGTCCTTTCTATGTTTGTGGCTAATAGGTGCAGCTTTGCATGGGATCACGACTGATTATGAAAAGGAGAAGCTAATTCCAAGTTCACCATGATCCAATCTCGGATTACAATATCCTGCCAAGACGCCTAGTGCTCACTCAGAAATATGAACTGTTCTATGATTTTTCTATTTCTGACTTCTGGGTGGAATAACACGCCATAGATGTTCCTTTCCCTATGCTTTATGGCTTGGACACAGTTATTAGATTCAGCAAGTACGTCAAGCTCCAAGGAAGGTTTGATAGAGTATTTGTGAAGCTCGTACGC
>JALHSQ010000042.1 GCA_022865885.1 Candidatus Bathyarchaeota archaeon
CGAGGCGGCGTTTCACAAGCGAATGCTGGCCTATGTGCGGGCGGATGGCACGGTCTTGTCCCATCCCGGTTGCTACAATGAGGGGGATATCAACAGGGTTTATACGGAAAAGGACTACGTGTACCACGTCTGGGGCGCGACGAAGATCCTTAATTCCCTGGCCGAGGACTTCCGCCGCACAGGCAACGAGGGCTCGAAGGAAACCGCCCGCAAGATCATGCTGCGGCTCAAAAAACTCGCGGTCTATCCGGTTCCCGGCCGGTGCTATTTTCCTGCCGGCATGGGCGCGATGAAACAGGACGGAACCCCCGTGCCGAATGGTTGGAACAGAATGCCCGCGCCTGTTGTCGAACCCTTGATCAACTACTATCAGGCCTGTGGCGACCTTGAGGCGTTGGAGTTCGCCAAAGCCTACGCCGAAGGAATCATGACTGGAGCGCAGCCCGACGGCATCAAGATCAAGGCCGACGGTGATATCGACAACGGCCACAGTCACACCACCATGCACGCCTTGTGGGGAATCGCCCACCTGGGGATCGTCACCGGCGACGAGAGATACACCGCGTTTGCGAAACGGTCGTGGGATTTCATGCTCAGCCGCGGCACGGGCGCCGGCTGGTTTCCTGCCATGCCGGGAGGGTACGGCTCCGATGAGACTTGCCTCACGTCCGACATGATGTCCAACGCGGCCATGATCGCGCGTGGCGGGCATCCCGAATACTTCGATTATGTCGAACGGTATCTGCGCAACCGCATCAGTCCCTGCGTGTTTATTGTCACGCCGGAATTCGAGGCCGAATACAGGATGGTCAATCGCGCGTGCGGCGAGGAGAAGATCCGGCAGGGACTCGAAGATGTCAGGAAACTTCAGGGCGGTATCCGCAGTTGTTGCGGGCTCAACGACCTCGAAAACAGTATCTTAAAGGGCACCTATATTATGTTGGCAGGATGCTGCGCTCCCGAGGGGATGCGGGCCATCTACACGACCTGGAGCCACGTGATTGATCGGTATCCCGCATCGAAGCTCGGACCGGCGGGCGTGTATGTGAACATGAGTTTCAACCGGGACTCGAAATGGGGACGCGTGGTGTCGTTCATGCCGAAGACCGGGCGCCTGACGGTGAAGGCGGGAGTGCAAGACGATTTCTTCCTGCGCCCCCCGCACTGGGCGCCGCGGGACCAGGTCAAGGCGTTTGTCGGGTCGCAGGCCGTACCTGTGCAGTGGTCCGGGGACTATGTCCGGTTCACGGAGATCAAGATCGGCGACGAAGTGACCATCGTTTATCCGCTCCTGCGCTTCTTGCACGAGGCGGGCGGCACTTGGAAGAATGGGCTCCCGTCGGTGAACGTCACCTATGAGTGGCTGGGGAACATGGTGATCGCAGTCGATCCAGCAGCCAAGAAGACGCCCATCTTCTCGCCCGAGGTGCGGATACTTCCACCGCCGCCGGCGGAGGTGATGCAAAGATGATCTTGCGCGAAGAGCAATGCCGACGCACAAACAATCGACAACGGAAGACAAGA
>JALHSQ010000043.1 GCA_022865885.1 Candidatus Bathyarchaeota archaeon
GCTCAAAACCTAAAGTAACGTGCGCGCAACGAATCCCACCCATACTCTCCTTCTACACTCTTCCAAACACCAACACGTCTCATAGGTCTAGAGGGCTCTAGGTCTTTCTTTGTGTGGCATATGTGACACGGAGTAATGCAGTATAAGAAAAAGGGAAAGAGAAGAAAGAGAGGGTTTGTTCTTGCCTCTATTGAACGACCACACGGTCAGGTCCCAAGGGGGAGTAAACCTCAATCATTCTGAAGGTCTCACTCCCTGTGCTTGTTATGCCGTGCTTGTCACCTGGCGAAAGATAGACGACTGTTTCAGGCTTTAGCTGATGCTCAGTTCCATTCAACAGCAGCGTGGCATTCCCCTGCAGCACGACATATACTCCCTCCCTCTCCTTGTGATAATGGATTTCGGCAGATTTCATTCCAGGCTCCAGTTCAACTAGGATAACCCCTATCCTCTTGGAGCCCATGTCCTCATCCACAAATCTGTACGTTGTTCCCCTTCCAATGGTCTTGGTATGAGGAGCGTCGCTGAAACCGAAGATCTTAGCCATATATCCACACCTCTATATCAACGAATGTCGAGGATACTTGAACTTAAGGAGTGCTTAGCCTTACATCCTTACACAAGGCAACTACGCCCGGGCGCGCGCGCTAATCTGGCTGAGATCACCAGTGTATACACACACCAATTCATAAATATCGTCAAATCAGAGATGTATTGGGGAGCATATATGAAGGTCCTAGTTGCTTACATGTCCCGGACTGGAAATACAAAGAAAGTCGCTGAGGCCATTTATGGTGTGATTCCAGAACCAAAAGAGATCAAACGAGTAGAAGACGTTACAACGCTTGAAGGCTACGACCTCACGTTTCTAGGGTTTCCAATATTAAGATTTGGTCCAGATGGAAAGACTAAGACCTTCCTAGAAACACACGTTAAGGATAAAACAATAGCACTCTTTGTCACACACATGGCACCAGAAGGTGTTCCGGAATTGCAGGAATGGCTTCAGAAATTCAGGGACGCCGCCGTGGGAGCCAATATCCTTGGCTTTTTTGACTGCCAAGGAGAGATCCATGGTCTAATGAAGACTATCGTTCGATTAAATCGCGATCCACATGTCCGGGAATCGATTCAAACGAGCCAAGGCAAGCCAGATACAGTGCGACTGGAGCGGGCAAGAACCTTCGCAAACGAGACAATGAATAAGCTCAAACCCTAATACACTCAATAAAGCAAGCGGATCAGCGAAAAGCGAGGGGCCTGGGGCTTCGGCGCCAAGGCCGAGAGCTCTAGGATGGAGTCGATTGTCTAGAACACACGCTATGTAAAGGATCACATGTAGGCACACGCTTGCACTGGAGGCCTCATCCAGCAGTGTGTGTGGGTACCCTGGTGCTCACACATGCGAAAAAAGCTAGAACACTCACTACTTTCAGTACCGGGAGGTGTTGAACGTTCCACACTGGACGAGGATAAATCTGTCTAGACCTCGGCTTCCGCGAGCGTCTTTGAGTACATCTCTACCTGCGCTATAGGTTCCCCCGCGAACGTGGTTTTCTCCAGTACGTGATTGGGACTAGGGGCAGGGTTGCGAGGGTGACTAGCAATGGGATGAAAGCCACTGGGAACTCGGGGATCGCCGTCGTTCCCACTATCTCTACGGCGAAGTTGCTGCTGTAGCGCGCGCTAGCGCGCTTACCAGACAAATAAGCGAGCAGAGGAACGCGCGCGCTATAGGTTGTGGGGATCGCGCATCTGAGGAGAGATAATTGTTTCTAGAAAAGAATTTCACGCATCATTTAAGCCCAAGAAACAATTTGTGGCGAGGGTTAAAGCGATGTGTCCGGTTCGATATGTCTGTGACATTTGTGATCGGAACATAGTTGGTAGGGTCTACTTCTTTGAGTTCGAGGATGACGGTGACCTGCCTGGCCGGAAGGTCGTGGTCTGTGATGATTGCAGGGCTACAGCGGTCGAATACCGGGGTGCCATAAAAATTCGCACATCAGCCGTCATTCTATGATCCGTATGCTAGCTCCTACCTGATGGAGCCGCGCGCGCTGTACAGCCGAGAAGTGTGTGAGCACCAATAAACTCTTCCTATGAGC
>JALHSQ010000009.1 GCA_022865885.1 Candidatus Bathyarchaeota archaeon
AAGCGACAGACGTCATACGAGTTCTACAAGAAGCTGTACAAACTAACTATTGGGGGAGGAGTAGTATTCTGGGCAACTACCATCGCAACTTCCCTGCTTCCCATCGCAGCGGAGTATAGAGCTGCCTTTTCAAATTGGAGTATTCAAACGGTTTGGGTTGATTCTTTGCTTGTTGGTATGATTATCGGATGCTGCGTCAGCTATTCCTTGCTTCGTTTTTTTGATAAGATTCCAACAAAGAATCCAATTCTAAAATCCGTGATACTAAGCTTCATCGCCCTAGTCATTGCCATAATCCTGATCCCAAATCCCCCAGGTTTTCATGGGCCGGGTGATGCCTTGTATTACTTCCTCATCGGCGTAATGTTTAATGTAGCAAGGTTTCTCTTTCTTGGAATAGTTATTGGCTATCTATACAAAAGGCTGTACGGGTCAGCCTAATTTTGGTCTGGTTTTGAACCCTAAGAAATATTTTCGCCGTTTCAGAGTTTCATCTAATTTGATTTCTGTGTGTGTGGGTCTACTGGTGCGCACACACACACGAAACTGAGAACTACTACGACGACGGTTCAAATTTCATCGTCCGCACCGAAGTTTGTTATCGATCCATTACGCAGCTTTAGCTGGGTTTGATGCAATGAAAATGAAGTTGATGGTTCTTCTTTCTGTTGTTGCCGGTTTGGTGATTACACTGATCACTGGTTTGATTGATGTGACACCTATGGGGCTGGTGGGTGCGACTTGGCATGGTTGGCCGCTCTCATGGTTCTACGTAATCGTCTACCCAGGTTCACCGATCTCCGTTAATTGGCTCAACTTAATCGGCGATATCATCGTCTGGTTTGTCATAGCCCTCGCAGTTGTCTTAGTGATTTCTAAATTCAAGAAGACGTCCAAAACCTAGGATGCATTCGGTGTAACGATCGGAATCCGCTGAGCCCATGGCACAATTCTTCCCGAGAAGATTAAGGCTCATAGAGCGGGCAGAGGATTCTGACCCCAATTTAGCGGTACACATAGCCTTACAGTGAAGCAACGGAACAATGCGAGTTCAAATTCCGATGCCCGCACCACTATACCCACACACACCACCTTCCTTTTTCTAATCAAACAATAAAACTCAAGCACTTATTTCGTTGAATTGCAGGGAGTGGGATTTGAACCCACTACAAAGTGGCGATTTCACCCACATTTCCCTTTTTTTCTCATTTCAGAACTCTAGTTGTCTTTTCTTGCAGAGCAATGTTCCAATAACTACTGCAGTGTTGGTGTGGGACTTGGTAAAGGGAAGAAGAAAAAACTCATCACTCACCAAACTCCTTCTGTTCCACGTATCTCAAAATGTTCAATTAAAGCGGTATGGTAGAAGGTCATCTGTACAGAGTTTACAATACCACATATGGCCAAACATATATGTCAAATGGAGGTAAATGCAGGTTATGAACGAGAAGGTTTACGAGAAGTATGCGTGGATACTCCTCTTCGCTATTGGAGTAATCTTCCTAGTATCTGCGGTGCCTCATACATTGGGCATCAACACAGACCCGGAGACGGTAGAGAGAATTATCGGCATGACGTTAAACGAGCTGAAAGATTCGAACCCGGGGTTTTTCGACTTGCATATTTTCTATTTTAGATTTGGAGGTTTGTCTGACTTAGGCTTCGCCTTCTTTATCACAGCTATCTCTCTGACTGCGTACAGAAAGGGGGAAAAGTGGGCTTGGTATGCCTTGTGGTTTCTTCCAGCGTATTTTATGGGTTCCGCAGCGATTACCATGAGCATTGAATCAAGCCTTTCATTGCTCCTCCCGTTAACGATGTTTGTAATCTTGAGCCTCTTGGGGCTGCTCTTACCGTACAGGAAGTTCTTCCCAAACAAGGCCAATCTCAAAGCATGATGCGGTTGCTTTAGCAAGCAGATTTACTATAAGACGTGGTAGAATATCAGACAACTTTTTGAGCTTCATGCACAATTAACGCATAGGAACCTCACTGACCAATTGGATTTCCTCGCGCGCCAACATGCATGCAAAGGTCTCAAACTAGATGGAAAATAACAAAATCGTTCAAAAAAGGAGAATAAAATGGATTCAAACAGAAAGACCGCAATAATTACGGGAGTATTGTTTATAGTCGCAACGGTTGTAGGTATACTAAGCTTGCCACTTCTGGGACCTATGAAGACTGCGAATTATCTTGTTGATGTTTCTACAAATGCAAACCAAGTAGCAACAGCAGCCCTTCTTTTGATTATCGGTGGTGCTGCAGCTCCTGGTATTGCAATTTCGCTGTATCCAGTGCTAAGAAAATACAATGAAGGTCTAGCTCTTGGATCTGTTTGTTTCAGGGTTATTGAGGGAGTGTTCTATATTGCTGCCCCAATTGGCCTGCTATTACTAATAACATTAAGCCAGGAATTTGTAAAAGCTGGAGCTCCGGATTCATCGTATTTCCAAACCTTAGGCGTATTGGTAGTAGCAGGATATCGTTGGGTGGGCAATGTTGGGTCGCTGCTGGCTTTTTCCATAGGGTGTCTGCTATATTATTACATATTTTATCAAACAAAACTAGTTCCTCGATGGTTATCGGGCTGGGGTCTTGTTGGATCCATATTGACCATGTTATCAGCCGTGTTAACCATGTTCGGTTTCTTCGAGCCTATGTCTACGGGCCAAATCGTTTTGAATCTTCCAATACTCCCGCAAGAAATGGTTCTTGCGATATGGCTGATAGTCAAAGGATTCAATCCATCCGCAATTGCTTCCAAGTCTCCTTAAGTGGGATAGTTAAACAACCATGGAAACCCGAGCCACAGTTCGAAGCAAGCCACAGCCGTCATACGAGGTCTACAAGAAGCTGTACAAGCTGACTATCGCGGGAGGGGTAGCATTCTGGGCAATTACCATCGCAACTTCCCTGCTTCCTATCGCTGCGGAGTTTAGAGCCGCCTTTTCAATTTCCTATACTCAGGGGATTCTTGTTGAATCTTTGCTTGGTGGTCTGATTATCGGATGCTTCGTCAGCTATTCCTTGCTTCGTCATTTTGATAAGATTCCAACAAAGAATCCAATTCTAAAATCCCTGATACTAAGCATCGTCGCCCTAACCATTGCCATAGTCATGGTCCAAGGTGCCTCAAGTCTTCTTGGGCCGAGCGA
>JALHSQ010000044.1 GCA_022865885.1 Candidatus Bathyarchaeota archaeon
CATCATACACGGGCTGTAAGACTGAAATGCCCTTATACTGATGGGTCAATAACCGGGTTGCAAAATGAATCACGCGTGAAAAGTGCACTTTAGCCTGGCTGATTCCAGTTCGCGCCAAAGTATAATAAACCGGCAATCCAAACCTTTCGCTTTCCTCTTTCTGGTCCTCATCACTGCTTTGAACGCTGAATTGCAGCGGACAGTAAGGTACAATATCACGGATCTCCTGCGGGCTCTCAACTGGAGCCTCGAGTGTGGCACCATTGTCAGCATAACCCTGAACGATAATGCTCCAGCCGAGCAGTCGCTCAAAAACGGCCATCTGAGTGAAAACGCTCTTCGCATTCAACTTCCCAAGAACGATTTGGACCTGCTTATCAAAATTGGGATCAGGCTTCTCCGCAACCTCTTCGACTTTGAACCAATTGTCAAAAATGTCATGCGCAACTTGGAAAACGATCCGGTAGGCCACTGGTTCCCTTTGGACAGTAAAGAGGAGATCCTGTTCGTTGATGGGGTCGCCAAAATCTGCTTGACTACTGGCGCCGGCTCCGCGAATCCCAACCGTCTCGGTCGACGTATCACTTGCAAATCTACGTTTCAGCCAACCGACTAGGTCAGGACTCATAACTAACTAAACAAGAATAGGTGCAACTTGAAAAAGAGGGTTGTTATTAGTTCGGTTTAATGGAATGAAGTGTTAATAATCGTTAAATAGAATAAGCAGCCAAGAAACAATAGATTCGGCTTGCGCATAACAAGAGAAATGTACGAGATTTTGAAACTTCGGCTACAAGGATTCTCAGCGTACAAGATTGCGCGGAAACTTAACCAAGATCCGCCTATGGTATACAAGAGTCTGAAGGCGAGTAAGCGAAACTTTGCCGAGATAGATAAGATGCTCATGGAACTGAAGGCACTAGGATGGCCTCAGAAATTGGTAGAAATAGAAACAACTAGCAGAGTTCAGCAGAAAAGAACCGTTGTGCGCGCGCAAGGGTCAGAAACTCAAGGTCGATCTGAAGAGATCGCTATCAAGCTTGGCTAACGGAGGTGAACACGCGCAGATGAGAAAGGCATTCTTTGTCTTTGCTGTTGTCCCTGCCCTTCTGGTGCTGGCGTTGGCTTTCCCGGTCATGGCTGCGGAAGAAGCGCCGCCGGAAGTGCCCCTTCAATGGGCACACGGAATCTGGGCAGCAGCCAAAGCGGCACCCGTCGCCATCGTCATGGCCCTCATCACAAGCCTCGCAGGATACTTCAGCAAAACGGCACCTGAGGATTTCAAGCTTGAAAATTTCCTCTTCACGGCGCTGATCAGCTTTGTAATAGGTTTTCTAAGCATACACGCAGGCTGGTCATACAGCAATATCGAATTGTGGCTGGCCAACGGCTTCCTCACATGGTATTTATGGAAAATCGCCAAGATACTCGCTAGGGTGATCACAAAAAAATTCGCTCTAGTAACAGGACCCGGATCGCCAGCAACAACAGCCTAAACTGGTACTTCTCCGATTCCAGCACTCTTCTGACTGTCCTCCTCTTAAAGCGGATGTCACCATCTACACTGCTAGTTAGGGTTCTGTTACCTCTACGGTTGATTAGCCTTTTCTGTGAGGCTGTTACCTTTCGGTTGATGACGTTCAGACTGAGAGTGCGTGCGCTAGTGTGAGATTGTGAGTTCTAATGCGATTAGACTACGAATTCACGAGAGTTGCAACTTTTGGGGAGTAGTTTCGGATTATACATGCCCCTCTCAAGGGATGCGTTCTTAAACAATCCTGGCATTTGTTGCACCTTGCGAAGTCAACATAGACTGATCCTTGGTCAACCTTCAACCCACCTGTTCGGCACAAAGAAGTGCAAGCACCGCATGCTTTGCAGTTAATCGCTTTTTCAACTAGTACATTGAGTCTCCTCTTATCTATGTCTTTTATCGTTATCCTCAGCTTGTTCCCTACTAAGAAGTAATCATCAGTCAATATCGGCAGCAATCGGATAATCCTGTCAATCTGGTTCTTGCTTTGGCCACTGAAAATCAAGTCTACCTTGTCTCTTTGCGTCTGGCAAGGCGAGTAGAGTCCTACCGAAATCTTGCTGACAGAATTAGACCACATTTTCCAACCTCTTTTCTGTATGAACGTCTCTTTGTCTCTTATGTCCATTCTATTTGCATAGTCAGCAAGTATACCCTCAAAAAAACTGGCCTTTTCTGGAAACAGTTCTTTGATTTTTTCCCAATCATTATCTGTCTTAAAAGGGCAACACCAACAGCCTATTCTTTTAAAATGCTCATACAACGGGTTAACCGGAAGGCGATTTTCACTTGTATATTCCCAAACGTCCTGATCGGTCCAAGTCAGGATTGGATTTGTTTGTATGACGGGAACAAGCGGATTCCTGTCAGAGTTCTCATAACTTGCTCTCTTGCTTGACTCTTTCATTCTAAGACCAGTAATAAAACTATGTAGACTCTCTTGAACAGCGTAGTTTGAAAGCGGACCGAATTTGAAAACATCGCAACACCATCTCAAAACTCGTGAAGGCAATCCCACGTGCTTGATGATTTCAAAGAAAGTAACCGGAGCCCGGACAACGTCTATATGCATGCCATAGAACTTCTCTACGTGTTTAACGAACTCTCTGGTCTCATCGAATTCGACCGAGGTATCACAAAAGACTGCCTTTCTTATTCCAACCCTGTAAGCCAAATCCAAAGCGACCAGACTGTCTTTACCGCCTGAGAAGCTGACTGCTACTTTTTCGTGTGATATTTCGGCAAGCTGGGCTAAGGCAGTCTTCTCTTTGTTCATCGTTATGGCTAAATCATACTCTCGAAACATAAATATCCTTGTGTCAAGGACCTGTCAATATTGCCGCATTCAATAATCAGAAAGCTTTTAAATCAGGCATGATATCAGATACATGAGACGTGAAGCATGATTTGCATAAAATGCGGATTGATGAAAAGAGGGCAAAGTGACTTTTTCGAGTGCGACGACTGCAAGGAATTTAGTAAGCTTGTAAAAACCATTTTTGAAGATGTGCATGAGAAGATGGAACATGCTGGGAGTGTTGATCCAGATACTCATCCTATTCTGAGGCTACTTGCAGACAGTTCATTTGTAACGTCGACAAACCCACACACGGCGATTTTCTACAAAATAAGTGACTATATAGTTTCCAGAGCTTCGGCAGGTGTTGCAGAAGTTACTGAAGACGAGCTAAACAAGCACGTTACGACCACGCGGGGCTGGGGCGATGCCTTCAAAGTCTTTGGGGAATTGAACCTTTTTAGGGTTAGAACAGAAAGGTTCAGACGCATTCTGGTTCTTACGGACAAAACCAGAAAGTTCGCAAGTCAATATCTGACAGCCGGAAAACTGAGCGAGATAGGAATCAGAACAAGACTTGCTCACATATACGGCGGAAATGTTTTGCTCTACGTCTTGTCCA
>JALHSQ010000045.1 GCA_022865885.1 Candidatus Bathyarchaeota archaeon
CCCGTTAGAGAACCCTAACGATACTATTTTAAGTAGTATTGCGTTTTGTGGTATGTTGCTGGTGGCGAGTTGCGTGAATTTTTGCTGTCTCAAACCATCCTCGTTTTGGTAGACTCTAGCGCTGGTGGGACGGAGCCTCAAACTACGTTCGCGGATCTCCAGATCCACAGCATACTCTGCTGGCGGGTCGCCTCAACCCCAGAGCTGGCACTGGGGCTCTGCCGGGGCACGATCTCAGAAGCGCAGCTTTTGGCGACGTGCACAGCGGCTGTCGATGCCAGCCAAGACCACATGAACGCAGTAGCTCGGGATCTACTCGCTACAGTCAGAATTCGGGCTTCGGGCCTGCGAATTCTGCCTCCCGCAGGGTGCGGCGGTGGATTGCACCTGAGAAGCACAGTTTGACCAGATTCTGGTGAATCCTTGCTCGTGAGTGCTCGAAATCCCAGTCCTTCTCTCTGCGGACTAAGATTGTCTCCGCCCCCTCCCTCGCATCAAACTGCGCTTCGCCTCGTTTCGACTTTATGGTGCTTCGTCCAGTATCGGCGCATTCTCGTTTCTTCGCGCCGCACAGGTCGAATCCTAAAGTCTTACTCATCCTTGTTTCGTCCAGACCTTGCCAATCGGAATGTCCTCGCTAACAACTTGGCCATTCCAAAGAGGCTGCGGTCTTACCGAAACGCACACACTTCGACATGGCGGTCGATAGCTTCCTGACTGTCAGTTCGAACCGCGCTGTCTCGTCTGACTTCGTCCACCCCAGATGTTCGCGCATTGGCGCAGATTCTGACTGCGCCAGTCCAGACACTTCCCGCACCGCCCAGACCCCAGTTTGGCAGGAATTGACCCTAGGGGGGGTTTCCCCCCTAGGGGGTCAGAAAGTGCCTTTAGAAGGGGGAATTCGGCCCGGGAAGGGGGGAAACCCCCCCTAGAAGGGGGAATTCCCCCCCTGGGAAGGGGGAAACCCCCCCTAGAAGGGGGAATTCCCCCCTTTCCTACCCCCCTGGGAAGGGGGAATTCCCATAATTATTATAAGATGGGAATCGATCCAACAGAATTTTCACCTTATGCTGGGGTTTATAATTGTACTGCTATTGACCTATCAATTCATATGGTATCTACTCCTAAAGCGCTTATTGGGGGTACTACAATAGATGTTTTAGGTAAAGACGCAATTTCAGGGAATGTTGCAATAAGATGTAGGGCTCTTGCAGATCCTACTCTTTATCAATATTTTAGCTCTCCAACTGATCAAGCTTATCGTGATGTTGAATATCCTTTTATTGGGGACCCAAATGATAACAATATAATAGTAGATGCAAATCATTTCCTTCCAGATGGAATTACACCAAAAAGGGATTCACCTATGAATTTAGGTGGTGGAAGGTATAGGGGAGCAATTGAACCATATCATGAGTTAAGGGGAAATCTTGATTTTGACGAATTTGTTAATTTGATTGATTTTGCTATTGCCGCTAGCAGATATAATGGTAACTTAAACGAGATAAAGGCTGTTGCAGATGATTGGTTAAAGGAAGAGCCAAATGATCCTAATGGAAACCCTAAAATCTCAAAAGCAACTCTTCCAGCGCTTGGACGATGCTTTGTTGACGCACGAGTTCGAACGCGAGGGGGAAGTGATGTGAATCCAGAAATCAGCGGGGGGCCTGGTCGCGGGTCGCTGTGGTGGAGCGAGAGAAGGTGGGTTGAGCACGGAGGAGAACTATGCCTAAGAAGAGTGGATTTTTATTGTTCTTGAGGATGGTCACCCGAGGTTTGGGTCTCAATTCATCAGTATCAACACTCAGGGGGGATTCGCCTTCGGCGCGGCGTTCTAAAGGAGGGATGACCTCAAGGCTTCTCGCCACGGGAGCTTCAACCACGATACCCCCAACAGGGCGCCGGTTCTATTAGGAGAGGTACATGTTTTTGGTGGCGGCTTTTTGTGCAGTCTCGATAACAATCGACGGGATTTTTATGCTGATAGACCCCGGCCTTTACCGCCGGTGCTTCGAGTTTCTTGGTGAGTGGTTCGGCGGGGCGTGGCTGCCTGTCTATGGCTTGGGCTTTTGTATGATGGGGGCAGCCCTCGCCCTGTCGCTCCGGGCCGTCGGTGTCCCGGCAATCTATTGCACTGCCGGGGTCGTCCTGGTCGCTTGCGGTCTTTGTCTTATCTTTCTTCAGGCGGAAAGGTTGGACTTTCTTGCGGTTTGGTGGGCGCGCCGCCCCTCGTGGCTGTACCGCCTCGGCGGTGTCGTATTTATTCTGCTCGGCGCTATGGTCTTACAGGGCCTGGCTGCGCTCAGAATCCCAGCCTTCACTTGGTGACTAACCAGACACTCGAAGATAGTTTTTTACTTGACTAATGGGCATTAGTTGTTTATTGTCAAGTGGTTAAGAAGTTGAGCGTTCCATTGGAAGTGCCCAAGCGGCAAGGTTGCGGCCTGGCCGCCGGGGTGCTTTGTGCTGCGGTGGTCGGAACTCCGCGCGACGTTGCGAGGTGAAGGATGCTGAGTATGGCGGAAGCGGTTTTGACAATCTACGGGGGCGGCGAGCGGCGAGAAGCGGCACTGAATCCGGAAGGCACAATCATCGGCCGGAGTCCGCGATGCGACGTGGTCATCGATAACAGGGACGTCTCGCGGGAGCACGCCAGGGTGTTCCAGGACCCGTTCGGCCGGTGGATATTCGAGGACCTCGGCAGCAGCAACGGGA
>JALHSQ010000046.1 GCA_022865885.1 Candidatus Bathyarchaeota archaeon
AGAATCAAGCATCCTCTTCAAAAGCGATAACAGGGGAGCAATAAATGTTGCAATATCGTCAATTAGAGTACATAGAATAGAGTTGGAAACATACATCAATCTGCACCCAACTTTTTGATACACTTAATCCAGTCCCAATCGAGCTTGAAGCTACCCGTATCGTGAAGCTGATGTCTAAATCTACCATACCATTTGACATTGGTCCAAGGGCTGCGGTTGTTGGAGTATTCGCTGACCTTGCTGTTGAAATTATGCAAAAACAGGGAGCAAAGAAAGCAATAGTTGAAGATGGAGGAGAAATCTCCGCTAACTCAAATGAACCATTTATTATTGCTCTCTATGCTGGAAAGAATATGTTATCAAAAAGAATTGGGTTTAAAATTCACCCAGCTGAGTGCCTCATAGGCATTGCAACAAGTTCGGCTACGGTTGGACATGATATTAGCTTTGGAGAAGCGAACTCGGTGACAATTTTTGCGAATTCAGCAGGGGTAGCAGATAGGGCTGCTACAGCAGTCTGTAACACAGTTAGAGGAAAAGACGTAAAATCATCTGTACAAAATGGTCTGGAATACGCCAAAAAGTTTAGCAACATTATTCGTGGGGCAATGATTATTCGCGAGGAAAATGTTGGAAGCATAGGAAAAATCCCTCAACTCCTCAGAGTAAAGAAAGGATTAGATATTAGTAAGGTACTTCGACTGGATTTCAAATCAGAGCGCTCTAACAGTCTAGAGGAAAACCGGAGAATTTGACATTATATAGATTCTATGAGAACTTTTAGTATTGGAAAGAAGATAATCGAGTAGAAAGAAAGTAGGGATAAGCTCTAATGAATTAAAATTACTAGCCTTTGGTCACGCCGAGAGGTGAGAGACGCGCAACAAGAAGACCTATGCCTAAATCATTGCTTACTTTGGCTATTCTATCAATATCCTTATATGCTTGATCAGCCTCCTCGGCCAATACAGACATGCTAGCTGCTCTAACAAGTATTCCTCGATTTTTTAGAGTAGATTCAATCTCACTTCCTCGGAATCTCTGTTTCGCTGCTGCTCGACTCATCATTCTTCCAGCACCATGTGCCGTCGACCCGAAGGTTAAATCCATACTTTTAGTTGAGCCAACAAGTAAATATGAAGCAGTTCCCATACTTCCAGGAATAATAACGGGTTGCCCCACCGATCTATAATCTGCAGGAATGTCTGGGTGATTTGGTGGAAAAGCTCGTGTAGCACCTTTTCTATGAACATATAATTTTTTCGTTACCCCGTCTACCTTATGTTCCTCGATTTTGGCGATGTTGTGGGCTACATCATAGATTGTATTAAGTCCTAAATCATCTGCAGATTTTCCAATACTTTGTTCAAATACTTGGCGAACCCAGTGAGTTATCATCTGTCTATTGGTCCATGCGTAATTTGCCGCAGCAGACATAGCCGCATAATAATCCTCAGCTTCTCTAGAGGTTAAAGGGGCACAGGCAAGTTCTCTGTCAGGGATAGTAATACCGTATTTCTGAACCGCTCTTTCCATAACATGAATATAGTCTGAACAGACCTGATGACCGAATCCTCGGCTTCCAGTATGAATCATGATGGTCACCTGACCCTCATTGAAAATCCCAAATTGTTTGGCGACAGCTACATTAAATATTTTGTCGACAGATTGAATCTCAAGGAAATGATTTCCTGATCCCAGTGACCCTAATTGAGGCATCCCTCTCCTTTTAGCATTTAAGGAGACTTTATCTGGATTCGCACTGGACATAGTGCCATTTTCTTCACAGTGTTTTGCATCATCATTCCATCCATAACCATGGGAAATAGCCCATTCTACCCCTTCTAGAGCCACATTATTCATATCAGCTTCTGACAAACGGAATTGACCTCGACTCCCCAAACCTGAGGGAACTGCACGAAAAAGCGCGTCCAAGATCTGAGGAATTTTCGGTTCGATATCCTTTTTTAACAGGCCACTACTGAGTAGACGGACGCCACAGTTAATATCATA
>JALHSQ010000047.1 GCA_022865885.1 Candidatus Bathyarchaeota archaeon
AACAGGTTTCGCTTCCTGCAAAACATTCGAAAGGTACGAAATAGTTGTGTTTGGGATAAAACTTTACCCACACACACACAAACCGACGACGGACGACGACCACGACGGACGACGGTTAATGGATAACCAACTATAGGTTTCCATTACTGTATACCCGATTCAGCATGCATCTATGGACATTAATGGAATAAGGAAGGATATACTGTAGAATCTACTATAGATAGATGTTATCGAAATCGAGTATACACCACACGCGCGCGTGTTTTAATAATCGCCGCTTAAATAAAGCACCATTTTTTTCTTGGGCTGTGAGCTTTAACAAATCTTAAATACAAATTACTGACATATGTAGAACCCCGAGGTTATGTTAGTGTCCAAGAAACCAGTTAAGAAAGAAGGGAAGAAAGCCCCAGAAAAGAAAAAGTAAGACCTCGGAATAGGCACATTTACTTCTCTATTTTTCTCTTTTTTCCATGCGTACTTCACGGTTTAAAGTGAAAAGTTCCTTGGAATCAGCATGCTATACGAAAGAAAGAATCTGTTAGGCTACAGATATTAAGTTGACTTGTGTCTTTTCTTGAAAGCGCTGATTAGAATGAAACTTAGTTTGCTTGTATGCAGGAATGATAATGTAAAAGACTATTCTTTGGGCAAGCGTTTTCGCTTTGCCGTCGTTGACTTGGATAAGTCCAAGAGTTATCCAGCAAATTTTGTCTGCATGTTGCCCACGCAAATAAGCGGTAAAACGAGATTGGTAAGCATTTTTATGCAGGTTTTTGGAGACAAGAGCACCGAACAGGCTAGAGCGCTATTGAACAAGGCTTTGGAAACGGAGGAAGAACCTGAGGTTAAGGCTGAGATTGAAAAAAGGCTAAGAATGCTTGAGCCTGAACCAGTCAGTCAAATCAACTGCAGCGGTTGCGGAAAGCTCTTTCAACCTCAGCGAGTCCGAAAATATCAGCAGAATTTCTGCGAAGAATGTATGAAGAAAAAGTTCGGTAGCCGAGAATGAGGCGCGCGCCCCAAACCCAAACGTTTACGCTCTCTCAACCATCCACTCTCTCTTACTCACTTGCGCATCCTTTTCAGCCGCCAGTTGATACCAAAATAGACTTTAATGAAAATCGGTTCAATTATGTCTATGAAAACAAAACTTTTGGCGATAGTGGGCTCCCACAGAAAAAACGGCAACTGCTACGCATTAGCCAAGTCTATCCTCGAGTCTACAAGTTCCAAGTCCAGAATAATCCAATTAGCAAGCAAGAAAATTGAGTTTTGCGTTCTCTGCGAAAAATGCGTGCACGAAGACTGTGTCTTGACAGATGATCTAAACCAGATTCTCGCAGAGATGAAAAAAGCCGACGCGATAATGTTCATATTCCCTAAGTATCTGTTGGCTTCCTCAAAATTCTTAGCTTTCTTGGAAAGACTGGACACCATTGTTCATATGCGAAAACACAAAGGCTACAAACACACCTTCACAGAGCCAAACTATAGGCTTCTACCAAAGCAACAGCCTTTCTGCGTTTTTGCCTTGTCAGGCACGGGCAGATTCAAGAAGGAAACACTGCGTACTGTTGTAGAGTACATCGAATCTCTTGGGTTGACATTAGTCTCACACGATCATCCTCCCTTCATAGCTGTCAACGTCAGAGCAGGTGATGAAAAGGGCGAAGTCCTAAAGAACAAAGCAGCGTTGAAACAGTGTACAGAACTGACAAAGAAGATTATCAAGTCAATCAAGAAAAATTGATTAGGCGCACGTTAAGCGCGCATGCGTGTTCCTAAATTCGTCTTTTGATTGTAATAGGTGAGTCGCGTATCTCTCTCTTGAGGTGAGTCATGAGGAGATACGAGACTCTTGAGACCTTGTTTGGCAAGGTCGACTTATCCTTTGCTGAGAAAGTG
>JALHSQ010000048.1 GCA_022865885.1 Candidatus Bathyarchaeota archaeon
ATACCATACGTCTTGGCATTTTGTTAAGAAGTTTTTATCTGCATTCAAAACCTTACAGTTGCCAACTACCCCGCCGACTTTTGGATTGGCGCTGAAGGTTTTCATAAATTTCTCGATTGCTCTATTGTCGACAACACTATCCGAATCGATTAGAACGATGTACTCTCCATGAGACGAGTAAAAACCAGCTGCAACTGCTGTTCGTTTGCCCCCGTTTGGTTTATGGATAACCTTGAGTTTTGCGCTTTTTTTGGCAAGGGCATCCAAGATTTTGCCTGTGCTATCCTTGCTTCCGTCATTTACTGCTATAACCTCAATATTTGAATAAGTGGATTTCAAAACAGCGTTTACGACGTCTTCAATTAGTTCTCCTTGGTTGTATACTGGAATAATTACTGATACGAAATCTTCTGGAACTTCCCCAGTTGCCTTATTTTTGAAAAAAACCCAGCCGACAATAAACACTACTAGTGTGTGTAATGGCATCAATGTTGAATATACGATAAGTGGGTCCCACATTAGCCATGCCATTGTCAAATTATAAAACATGAAAAATGTGATTGCGGCAACAGTAAAAGCGCGCATGACCCAGGTTTTTTTGCTTACTCGAATTGTATCGTCTTGCGTTATCCGCGCTTTACTTGATTGGTTTGAGTCTTTTTCGTCAAGCAAGATTTCAGACAAAGGAGTATTGGTGGTCGAAATTATTATCCACCTCTCACGGTTAAGTTGAGCCCCGTAATTTCAGAGGCGTTCACAAAATCTAGCTGCCCAGTTTTCAGCGATGCAATAAAATCCGCTATAAGTTCCGTAGGATACTCGCTGTCAAAATCTATTATTATCGGTTGGGAATTTTTCTTAAGTGTTAAAACGGAGTTTGCAGAACAAGTAGTGCCGTCGTAGACAGTAGCATCAAACTTTACGAATTGAGTATCCAAGTAGACATTGTATTGATAATCATAAGAAAAATCTGCTAAAATATCGTTTCGGCTTAATAGCGAATAGATGTTTTGATCTGTAGCTTTGTTTGGTGCTCTGAAAACTCTTGAATACAAATTGCCTGCAGCGTCTACTGCCAGTTTGCCCTTTCTTATTTCCTCCAGCTGAATATTATAATCAGGAATTAAGGTGAGGTTCAAATTACTGAATGTTTGGCTCCCAATGTCAATCTTACTGCTAAAACATGACACGCACTCTGGATTCTGTTCGGCTACTTTGCCGACTATGAATATCGTGGCACTGATGTCGTACGCTTTTAGAATAGATGATAAATTTTTGCACCAATCTACAATTTCGTTAGACTCCAAGACGCTGAAGCTAAGCATGATTCGCTGTTTGGTTTCAACCTTGGCAGTTCTATAAAACATTGGACTAATTATGAAGAAGCCAACTGCAATTATTAACGCCGTAGAAAAACCGGCGGCAATGATGAGTTTCAAGGAGTTTCAGCTCTTAGTTCGTTGCGAGCTTTTTCTGAGAGATGTAATTATTAGGGAAAATAACTTGGAAATCCTCTCTTTTTGAAACAAACGTTTGGTACAGTTTATCAGATTGGATTGCAGCAGCCACTGTGGAGAATGGAAGAATATTTTTCGCCAGACTAAAGAACATCTGTGTATCCTTGGGTAAACAATGACCACCAATTCCATTTCGGGCTTCAAGAATTTTGATATTCCATTTTGAGTTTATTGCTCCTTGCAGTTCTTCAAAATCCAAACCTTCATTGTCACAAAACATCTTTAACTCTTCAGCAAAGGCAATTTCTAAGAACCTATGAGAATTCTCAATGATTTTGGAGAGTTCTGCTAATTCCACAGATTTTACAGTGTGCACAGGGATGTTTAGGATCGCGGCATAGAAGTTTAAAGCCTCAAGGGTACAACAGTATTTACAACCTCCTAAGACTCGTAACTGTCTTACTCCGTGCTCTTTCTTATCCTCAGAATAGAATCTGTGGGGAACATGAGCCACGTGAAGCCTGTGCCCCAAAATGCTATGAACCTGATTGGAAATTCCTTTCGCAACGGTGCTCTCTATTGATACGAGCCCACCTTCTTCCCCTTCTTGTTCAAGGCGTTCTGCTATTTCCAGAAGACTGTTAAAACTCGGTTGAGCCATATTCATTGGATCGTGAGTAGAAACGCAAATTAAGTAATAATCATACCCGGTGAATGCCTTTGCTTCTCTTCGGATGACCTCGGCGTTGAGAGCTCGCTGGATTGCACTTCTTTCTAGATCGAACCCTTCAACGTTCAACCCGAGGCGAGTCATGTATTCTGCGTTGTGATAGCCTATTTGGCCTAGTCCTATGATCAGTATTTTAGGGTCTTTCTGCTCCATTGCCGTCACTCGCATATACTGAATATTAAGTCTTAATAAACATTATCAATAATGTGTTAAACTGCCTATGTGTTCAACAACAATACACGTGCAAGGCACGCGTGAGAAGAAGCCCGCAAAGCACGCGCTAGAAAGGCTACGTGAACAGATTTTGAGTTGTGGTTTGTGAGCCTCACGATTATTTGTTAACCAATCGGATGTATGTGAACAGTTTGCCCACGTTTCTCTCGGGCTTTGCTTGCAGTCTGTTCACCATAAAGAAGTCCATAAAACTAAGTTGCTGTGAACAACTTGTGAGCGCGTTCTATTTGGAAAAAGATGGTGGGGTCGCTGGGATTTGCTCCGCGCGCGCAAGCCA
>JALHSQ010000049.1 GCA_022865885.1 Candidatus Bathyarchaeota archaeon
AAGTTTCGAGAACGTAATGAGCACACAAAACGGCATATTTTCAAAAACGATATATACCGACACAAAAGCAACCGTTTTATAAACAGTCAACCACATACAGTTTCAGCCCAAGCGGGAGAAAGGAGAAGGCTTCCGTCAATCACGGCTTTTCCACTCAAAATTCTCAACTATGCTCAAATTTTTATGAATTTGAAGGTGGTGCCAAATAGAACTCTTGAAGCTCGTAGGAGCTCGTGCTGAAGACTTTTTCGGTATCCAGAAGAGGGAAAAGCTTTAACGCTTGAACAATTGCGATTACAATTTTAGTCTTCTAGAAACACCTTTTGAATCTTTGCTCCCTTCAGATTGTGAGAAAATCTCGCAGATCTCTAAAATAGCACCGCAGTGCTTACACTGAATGTAGCTCTTCTCAAGGTTTGCGGCGAGCCAAAAGCCTTCGCTCGAACCGCATTTTGGACAGCTCTTCAAGGACTTGCAGAAATCCTCAATTTCCTCTAGGCTCAAGTTCTCTCCCAAGTTTTGTAGAGTTCGAGGTTTCATTTATGTGTTATGCGGTATTCTTCTACTTGCAAGGGTATAGAATATTATTTCTTACGACATATTACAGATTTGAAGCACTCCTTTTTACCCAAGAAAGACCCAAAACAAAGTGGTTAGAATGCCCCAACCGAAACCAACACTAACATTCATAATGCCAATGCACAGCACACAAGATTTCATAATCGAACAAATAAACACGATATTCAGGTTTTCGGAACATTATGGGGGATTCTGCGAAATTCTAATACTAGCAGGCGAAGTTGATGCCTTGAAACTCAAACTAGCGTGGCTAGCAATGAAACTGAACAAAATAGGCCACCCACAAGTAAGGACAAGAATGATATGCTACACGTCAAAGCCATGCTTACCAAGCCTAATCGAAACAGGCATAAACCAAGCCCTCGGACAAAAAATAATAATAATAACCAGCACGCCTGAAATAGTGGAAAACGCAGAAATAAATGACGTCTGGCAAAGAGAAATTTTATTGATCAGGTATGCACTTGACGTGAACGCCCTCCAAGAAAACCTAGCATAAACGCAGAACAATAAGCAGAATACAAGGCTAAGGATATCGACTTAGCGTCAATGACCACTGCATCTGTGACACATAGTCACCCTAGCGCGCTTTTGATCTGCAATTCCAAAATCGGCTTCTTCTTGATTAGTACTCGTGCCAAACTGGACAGTTGCATGCCCAAGTAATCTAGCTATAGAAGATTCCTCCGTAGGTATTTATTTAGAGAGAATCCTGTTAAGGTTATGGAGAAGGAGAAGTCAACACAAACACTTGAGAGTAGAGGAGGTGAGGATGGTGGAGGTTTCAATAAACACAAAGCAAGCAATTGCTGTTATTTGGACGCTGTTCGCCTTTGGCCTGTCTTTGGCAGTTGTGCTGACCTTAGGAGTACCATACTATTTTGCTGGATCATGGCAGATGTTGATTGCGCTGTTCTTCGCCCTCATGCTGCTGATAACGCTTCCAGTGTATCTGCTCTTAGCTTTGTGGCAGATAATGTCCAAGTCAGACAATGCTTAGCCCGACAAATCCTGCAAAACTAGCCCTAAGAAGCGTGGCATGCAAATAGAGGGATTAGACCTTCTCTCTCACGCTCTAAAAAGAAGAGTTGAGCGCGTCAGTCTTGAAAGGCCAATCGCTGCAAAATGGCGCACGATCAGTCTTGACAAGACGAGGCAATAGTTCTTAAATTCATATGTGTGGATGAGCTACGACAGTGAATAGACGGCTTGATGGCTTTCTTCTCCTCCGTCTCCTCAAGTAGCCCAAGAACAGAAGCAAAATCAGGCTAGCTATCAAGGCTACAACGAACATAAACAGAAGAATTATCCAATCAGGAATAATGAAAGGCAAAATGGAAGGGACTATGGTGACTGCTCCGTCTACATAAATGTTGTCAGCAGTCTCGATTTCTCCTTCAACTGTATCGGCCACTCCGCTAATCACGTAGTTTCCAGAGGGAACGCCACTTGTGTTCCACTCGAAGATGATGTTTGTTTGCATTTGGGGGGAAATGCCTGCTACGAGTATTTTGCCAATTGGCGTGTTGTCATAATATGCGGTAACGTTGAAGGACTCTGTTTCGTCTCCCTTGTTCTCTACAGTTACTGTGATGTTAAGCGTCTGGCCACTTGTTACGAACGTGCTAGACGGCTTGACGGCGGTCATGGCAACGTCTCTGGTGATGATTTCAAACGTTGCCGAAAAAGCTGGACTGTACAAAACGCCTCCATTTTCTGGTGGCCAAGTATAGGCAGCCGCCGAAATTGATGCCTGTCCAATCGTCGCTGTGGTTGGTACTTGTGAGGAAACAGTCAAATAGGTCGTGCCCGGTTGGAAAACCAGGTTTTCCTTCTGTACGTGAATTATTGGGTGGTTCGTTGCGTCTTGAACGTCTATGGCTATCGTGGCCGACTTCTCTGCCAGTGCAATGTTATCGACAGTAAGGTTGAACATGATCGCCTCTCGTCTTAAGAATCGTGTTTGAGGCTTCAACTGGTCGTTCAGAGTTTCAAGGTTAGTTATTTTGATAATCCAGCCGACTTGAAAAGTCAAGTTGTCTATTACTGTTTGATCCGCGATACTGACTGTGGCGATGGCAAACCATTGACCAAAGACCTTCTTTTCAGGATCATCGTTAGGCCAGGGAATTCTGAACGAGAATTGAGCTATTCCATCTTGGCCAGTAGAGGCTGATCCGACTGTTATTATATTCGAGAGAGGGTTTGCAGGTCCATTGACTTGAAAAGCCACAAGCTTCTGCGCCACAGGGGCATCGTTATATGT
>JALHSQ010000050.1 GCA_022865885.1 Candidatus Bathyarchaeota archaeon
AGACACAAAGGGCAAGAGAAGCCCAGAAGAAGCCGCGAAAATATCCGAAAGGCAAAATAGTTTTCGGAATCTGTCTGATTGGATTGATATTTGTGGCCTACGTAGCGTGGCAGTCCAGCAGTAAACCCCCCTCATCAACTGACGGAATTACAAACAATCCCCCTCTTACCAGGCCAGCACCAGACTTTTCCTTGACTGATATAAATGGGGTTCCCTTTTCTCTTAGTCAGCAGGCTGGGAAAGTCATTGCCATTCATTTCATGGCGGTCAGCTGTGGTGGGGGAATTGTCCAAACAAATGAAAACCAACTAAGGACTTTGAAGAGTGTGTGCTCCACCTATTGTGGCAAGAAACCAGTAGCTGTTGTGACGGTTGCAGCGACGACCTGCGCGACAAGCTGCTTGGAAAAAATCCGTTCAGATTATGCAGTAACTTGGACACTGGGAAATGACTATGATGATGGAAAAGCGGACATAGTCAATGCTTATAGCTCATATTCGATTGCAGATGGGGCGATTGTTCTGATCGACAGGAATTTCAACATAGCTGAAGTTTATGCCGAAGAGACATCGTTTGAAACGTTGTCTTCACGAATAAGCCAACTTCTGTAGGTCTGCTGAAATGCTTCAGGAATCTCTGAGCCTATTCTTCTTGGGGATAGCAACTTTTCTTTCACCTTGCTCAATCTCCCTTATCACAGTATATCTGACCTATTCAGTAGGCATAAGCAAGAGCATACGAAAAGGATTGGTGATTGGTTGCTGCTTTGCACTGGCCATGAGCTTGGTCTTCTTCGTCTTAGGCTACGCAATCTGCGCGCTCATTCCTATCACATTAATCAGTTCAAGGATATTCTATGGCATATCAGGCATCCTTCTCATTGTCTTTGGAATTAACAATATCGGCATCTTTGAAAAGCTTGGCTTGAGGACGGGCATTGGCAGTTCTTTCAACGAACGACTAAACGCGGCAAAAATAAGTTCATTGACGCGGTTTTCCAAATATAACTATGCAATAGGCTCTTTTTTGTTTGGATTAATCATCTCCGTCGCACTAGGCCCATGTACCCTCTCAATAGTCTTGCCCGCTGTGCTATTGACCATGTTTACTGCGCCAACAGCCTTTCACGGCGGCTTTTTGCTCTTTGTGTTCGGTATAGGTCATGCTGTGCCAGTGGTTTTCCTGAGTGCATTGTTGGCAACCGCGCGCAGGGCAGCGAGCGATAAAATAGCTGGCGTCGGGAAATGGGTGACGAGGATCTTTGGAATAGTTTTTGTCGCAGCTGGCATTGCGATTATTGTCTATGCACTTGGAGGATGGTAAGTATTGAGGAAAGGCAAGGTGAAGATCGAGGTTTTCGTCCCACTAGGTTCGTGTGTCTGTAACTTCGCACCCTTCATCGAAAAAATCGGACGTGTAACATCAAGATTCAAAGACGTGACAGAAGTTCAAATGAAGTCGAGCAAATCATCAGAAGCTTCCAAGTACGGAGTTCAAGACATGGGAATTGTCATTAACGGGAAGATCAAGCTTTCAGCAAGCTTTGAAGAAAAAGAACTTCAAGACGCAATATCCCAAGAAGAGTAGAGTCAACGGTAGAATGCGGGCGGGCAGGTCGTTCATCATGGAAACGAGCTTCGAAGAAATAACCAAAAAATATCGTTTGGTGAAAACTGGAAAGATCAATGTTGATCTTCTATCTCTGAAGTCGGAAATTGAGTCCTACATAAAGAATCGACAGGGTGCAAAACGAAAAGATGATGACTCGGTGGCGGAAGCACAGGACATGTTACTGGCTGTAGCGCAGATGATCGAGGAGGGCCACTGTAACCCTTTTAGACCTAGGATACTCTAATTATACTTCTGTCTGAAGTGGAAACTACGAAGAAAATTCTGTTTGTGTGC
>JALHSQ010000051.1 GCA_022865885.1 Candidatus Bathyarchaeota archaeon
AGATTGAATGCTGCCTTTTGAACTACTTCGGATAAAGCGGGGTGAATATGCATCGCATCAATAATTGGATATATGGTTTCATCTCCACAATACATACAATTTACTACTTCTTGAATTAGAATTGAAGCGTGAGGCCCAATAATGTGGCACCCAAGAATTTTTAAAGTCTCTTCTTCTACAACAAATTTAACAAAGCCATCCTCTTCTCCCATGGCTAATCCATAAGCTGTGTCAGCGTAATTCCATTGACCAACAAGTACTTTTTTTCCCTGTTTAATTACTGCTTCTTCGGTTAAACCGACGGAAGCAATCTCTGGCCAGGAAAAAACTGCATAAGGAATATTATCAAATCTGAATGCGTGTCGATGCCCCTGACTAAATCCATGCCAAACAACTTCTGCTTCTTGATTTGCTACATGCTTGAACATTCCTTTACCTATAGCATCACCAAAAGCCCAGATCCTATCTTTTGTTGTTTCAAAAAATTCATTAACTTTTATCCAACCATTTTCGTCTAATTGGACTCCCGTTTTTGTAGGATTCATTAGATCAGCGTTTGATTTTAATCCAGTTGCGATGAGAAGTGCCTCAGCTCTGAAGACCTGCTTTTTCCCAAAATTATCTACAGCAATCACTTCTTTGAAGTCTTTACTATCTCTAACTTCAATTACTTCGACACCTGTTATAACATTCATTCTACTTCTCATACTTTGAGTTAAGGTCTCAGAAATCTCGGGTTCAGAATTTTTAAGAATTCGATGACTTCTACTTAAATTTGTTACATCTACGCCTACACTGTTGAAAAAATGAGCCATTTCAATCGCAATGAATCCTCCACCACAGATGATCAAGCTTTTTGGTTTATTTTGGAGTTCCCATATATCGTCACTTGTCCAATATTTTATTTTATCAAGGTTTTTTATTGATGGAATTTCTGGCCGGGCTCCTGTTACTAGGAAAATATTTTTAGCTTGAATTTTTTCATTATCTACTTTCATGGTATAATCAGCTATGAATTCCCCTGTTCCGTGATAATATTTTAATTTTGGAGAATTTTTTACGCCAATTTCAATATGTTTTCTATCTTCTTCAACACTTTTTCTCATTCTTTCCATAATAAATGTAAAATCAATATCATCAATAGATGTTTTTATTCCAAACTTCCCTGCATTTTTAATAATGTTGATAATATCCCCTGGATAAATTATCATTTTACTTGGGATACAACCTCTGTTTAGGCAAGTACCACCAAGTTTTTCTCGCTCTACTAACGCAACTTTCATGCCTTGAGATAAAGCTGCATCAACGATAGATGTTCCACTACCAGAACCTACAACAAGTATGTCAAAATACTCCATGAATTAGGTGTAGTAATGGAAGAATAATAGGATTAAGCTTATTCTAGTTTCATGGTTCCATAACGATTATAATATTCAAGCCAAAGGTTTTTCATTTCTGGATCAAGGCTATCCTTAATTAAGTTGAAAATTGTTTTAATGTTTTGAATGCTGAATACGGGAATTCCAAGCTCATCTTGAATGTTTTCAGTTGCAGTTTTATTTTCAATATTTACGCTATCACCCATTTTTTCTTGACGATCAACTGCAATTATTAATCCAACCACCTTATGATCTTTCAATAGTTTAAGCTTCTCAAATGTATCAATCTTAGTTGCGCCTGTAGTTATCGTGTCATCTACAACCAAAATTCGTTCTCCTGGTTTAAAATACCCTGCCCCTACTATTATCTGGTCAGCTGAGACGTCTCCATAGGTTTTCTCTTCTTTCCTATCATACATGTAACGTTTATCCATTCCATAGAGTTCTTTCAAACCCTCACAAGCTAATGCAGCTAATCCAATCCCTTTGTAGCTGGGACCAAAAACATAATCAAAGTCGGGGAGATCTCCACGCTCGATTAAAAGAGCAATGTAACTCGCAAAAGCCCATTTGAGCTTAGCTAAACTTTCACCATCAGTTAGAGTACCAAGATTTACAAAGTATGGACTCTTTCGACCACTTTTTAAAATGAAAGGCTGATCAGGAGTCTGTGGAAACCTAAGAGCCCCACCCTTTATTAGGGCATCTAAGAAAATTTTTTCAATTTTTTCTTGGTTCACTAATCCACCCCCTTCAATGGTTAAACCATTAGTGCTTAGGTATTGTTGGAGTGTTCCATAATATGTCAATGAGTCGCAATAATTGCATTTAAGAATCGTCTGTTCAAGCTTTGAACCTGTTTCAACTGTAAAAATAGTTTTCGGAGCTGTATATTCTCTGTTTGTTGGACATAAGGGATTGGGACATTTAAAATTTCCTTCAATTTTTTTTGGCAATTTAATTTTTCTTTTTTCCTTTATTTCCCAAT
>JALHSQ010000052.1 GCA_022865885.1 Candidatus Bathyarchaeota archaeon
AGCAATCAACATTATCACCGGAATTTCTTACGCTCTGCAGAGCCCATTCTTTCCATTCATGTTCATGGTCAGCTCAATATTATTCTCCTACATCATAAATGGCCCCATCTACGGCATTTATGGCGTCGTCGCTGCAAACCTTGGAACTGACATTGCTATTGGAATAATCATGTCAGGCGACGCGTTTGGACCAATCAGCGACAATGCACAGGGTATAGCTCAGATGACCGGAATGTCAGCAAGAACAGACGTAACGTTGCAGAAACTTGACTCCATGGGCAACACAACAAAAGCCTACGCAAAGGCATTTGCAACAGCATCTGGAACCGTGTCAACCGTTGTACTTTTTGCCACCTATGCCCAGAAAGTAGGGCTTTTCTCGTCTGTCATGAGTCAAACCTTTGTTATTGGAGTTTTGATGGGTGCCACAATGCCCTTTTTGTTCTCATCCCTAACGATGGAGGCGACAGGTAAGGCAGCGTTTCAAATGGTCGACGAGGTAAGAAGACAGTTTAAAGAGAACCCCGGCATCCTCGAAAGAAAGGAACTGCCAGACTACGAAAAGTGCGTTGATATCAGCACAAAAAACGCTTTGAGGAAAATGATGCTCCCAACCTTCCTAACTCTTGCAGCACCGATTCTTGTGGGCGTCATACTTGGACCACATGCACTAGGTGGCATGCTTCTGGGGGGAACATGCACAGCCGCACTTCTGGCGTCGTTCTTCACTTTCGGTGGAGCCTTGTGGGACAACACAAAGAAGAGTATAGAGTCTAAGGGATTCTGGATGAAAGGAACTCCGGCACACGTTGCAGCAGTTGTTGGCGACACTGTAGGTGACCCGTTGAAAGATGTAGCCGGCCCCTCACTTAACATCTATATGAAACTGACGAACATGACGGCTCTGCTGATCGTTCCTGTACTGCTCACAATCACCCCGCTCTTGAACTTGGCATAGGAAGATTCGCGCGCTGGCGTGTTGAGACTGTGTGAAAAGTCAAATCTAGCTCAAGAACTTGCGTCTTGTATGTATAGAATGCGTCTTGAAGTCCAACTTTATAATCATAAAAATAGCAATTTTCTGAAACCAAGCCGAGTTTTCACACAGTCTCTGTTGCTGAATTCGGACAAAAATGGATTCTAATATGTGTTAGCTTTTTCTCAGGAGTGTATCTAGATATTTCTGACGGGAAGACAGCTGATGTTCTGACCGAAAAAACCTATTAAGATCTAGCGTACGCTTAACCCATCCGCGACATTAGGATAATGCCATAGAATGCCGTTGAGAAGGAACGCGGTTTGACCATTGCTCATTTGTTTTGGTTCAGTTGCTTCTTGAAGCAGTCCTTGAGGGGCGCGCGCTATGTCGTCCTTCTTTCTGCGAGCACTCGTCGTCCACGCTGTCTCTTTCTCTCAGCCATTTTCTCGATCTTTTCGATGACTCCTTTTCTCTGGATCTCTTCAATGTAGCCTTGACTGATAGCTTGATTTACCAGTCTTTGGGCGGCAGGACTCCGCACGACAGCAGTTGTATACCCATCAGGAGAGCCTATTCCCCCAACTGAAATATCTGCGACGTAATTGGAGAAGTCTGTACAAGCCAGACACTCTGAGCGAACGATCGGACCGAGATCATCCAAATCGATATGAATGACTCTTCCGTTCTTCAGCTTGACCGTAAAATCATCTTTTAGGTTGATCTTTTCAATCTGATCCAGATCCGCCCCGATTTTGCCTGCAAGATATTTCCTTCCATCGCTGTGCATCAGGAAATTCTCGAAACAAAAAAGACCTATAGTAAATTGCACCATATGGCTTGGCACGATGTGTAGCAGCTGCATCTTCCGAATCGTTGATAATTGACATGGAGTGCCGACAACGGCTAGTTTCGAGTTATCCAGCAAATTCGGCTCTCTGAGGGCGCTCAAGATTGGGGCATAGGTCGTCAAGTCGCCGAGATCGCGAATACTCCTGGATTGCGCCAGGCTGGATCCTGCACACTTGAGCAGGTCTTCAAACTTCGTCGCAATCATAGGCTCGTTTCTCCA
>JALHSQ010000053.1 GCA_022865885.1 Candidatus Bathyarchaeota archaeon
AGGACCTACAATAACGCGCATATCATCCTTCTTTACACCACCAGCGTTATCAGAAATCAGAATTGTTTGCTGATTTTTGTCAAGATCTACCTGAACGTTTATGGGCATACTCTTTCCATTCTTGACCCAAATGTCAAGAGCGTTATCAATAAGTTCACATATGGAGCGATTTAAGTCATAATCAGCAATTATCGATAGGAAGAGTCTTTTGGAAGGGACAGCATCTATTCGATCTACTTCTCTTTTCATCAACAATCTCCTTACCGCATGGCTTGCATATTTCAGTCAATAGATTATTCTATAGAACGAATATTTATTATTGAAAACTTGGGAAAGACGGTTTTGGAAATGAGGGCTTGATCTTCGCTTAACTGCCTTAGCAAAGAATGTAAACCGACTGAAGAGAACGTTATTATAAGCACAAAGTTACATATATTGTTTGTAATCTGAGAAAAATGTTTGGAATCAGAAAGGGGAAAAGAATATGGGAATAAACTATGGAAATCTCGATAACCGAACTCGTGAGTTTATGATTAAAGAGTTGGAGCTCGATATCTTAAATAGGAAATTATACATAAGCCCACGTCTGAACTCTGCTGGTAAAGCAAATTGGGGAAACATTCTGAGAGAAGCCATTCAAAATCACAACGACGATTGGCTGGCAGGCCAGCTTCTAAATAGAGGCTATATGAGAACCCAAGAGGAAAAAAGAACGCGTAGCGGAGGGACAACTATAGCTCAAGTCCCTGTGACAGCCATGGAGACTCTTGCCGAAGGTGAGTTTAATCGTTTTTATGCTCGCGGTCTTTGCTTAAGAGCAATCGAAGATGGGGTCCCAGATGTAGAAGTGTATAGAGGAAAACAAGTCCAACAGCCACGACCGATATCGCAAGCAATGATTGGTAAGAGAATCGCTGCAAAAGCCTTACTAGAAGATCTTAGAACATCACAAGGTGTAGAGCCGGCTCTCAAAATTCCGTCTGGACCAAATTCAGGCCTAACGATTCGTCTACCACATTGAGAGTTTTCCCACAATAAACAGGTTGTTATTTCTCACTATGAAAATACTAAACCAATGAATTATCGTCATATGTTTTCTGAAAAAAGCGCGCGACGCTGTCAAGATCTCTTTCTTGAGACGATCCAGAATCTGTGGCTTGGTTTTAAATAATCTCAAACGTCTATCTAGATTATGGTCAAACTAATCATCTTTGGCGGAGTTAATGAAATCGGTGGAAATAAAATTCTTGTGGAAGATGGAAAAACAAGGATATTTTTTGATTTTGGTCTGTCCTTTGCAAAAGGCCAAGAGTACTACACGGGATTTTTGACTGCTAGAAGTGTGGCAGGTGCTACCGATGACTTGGAGCTTGGCATACTTCCAAGGATAAAAGGTCTCTATTCAAAAGAAATGCTGAAATTCACTGACCTTAAATATGAAGAGCCAAAGTTCGATGCGATATTTTTGTCACATGCACACATGGACCACTGCTCGCATCTGCAGTACATAGACGAATCAATACCGATTCACGCCGGGGAATGCACACTAAGAATTATTGAGTCTTTTGAGCCTGGAAAAAGAGAACAAGAAGCTCTAGGCAAGCATAATTATAAGACATTCAGAACAGGAAAGAAAATCTCGTACGATGATGTTACTGTTGAGCCAATTCATGTTGACCATAGTGTTCCTGGAGCCTACGGCTTTCTCATTCATACTTCTGCAGGGACGATAGTGTACACAGGTGATTTGAGAAGACATGGCCCAGCTAGCTTTATGACTGATGAATTTGCTGAGAAGGCAGACAAGTGTGATCCTGCTGCACTCATAATCGAAGGGACAAGGCTTGGAAGAAAGGAGAAAGGAGAAAATATTAGAGAATTTGTGAGCGCGCGCTACGTAACCATGTTAGCTGGCAGTCCACCCTACTCATTTCTGCAATTGCACGATTCCACGTCCAGAACCACTTGGCCCGTACCGGACATTAGCGCACGCTAAGAGCTGTATTGAGTTTTGAGGAAGCTGAAGGCAGTCTCGACAGCAAGCCGCTTATCGATTGATTTCCATCGCGTCATTGTTTTGAACCACAAAGTAAGGCATGGCATCGATCAGTGTTTAGAGACGCTAAGCTCGCTACGTAGCCGCTGCTGGACCAGCACTAACCCGCCTTCGCCATTCAACCTCAGTTGTTCAAAAGCATCTTCGATTGACAAAGTTGGGCAGAGTAGCGCTTCCGAACCAAATAGCTCTCTAAATCGAAAGCAACTCTCCATGATATCCGCCCATTGCCCAATATTCTGGCTCAAAATTAGTGCCTTTAAGGTAGAGGTAGCAACATCCTGTGAAATATAAGCTTTCCCAAAAATGTTAAGTAACGCTGAGAAGCATTTAGCTATTCCCACGCTTTTTGCATTCATTTGGATGCTTACCAAGAAGGATTCTCCAACATTCCGCTGCAATGCTTCTTCCATTTCAGTCTCGGATTCTTTCACATACTTGCTGTAGTTTTCCAAGATTTCTTTGGAGTCAATCCGCAGGTGTTCTTTGATTCTTACTTCCTCAAACTTCCTAGCCTGCTCCAAATACTTTCTGACGAGTCTTGTAAGCCGCTCGCAGTGAACCTTACGTGTACAGCTTGTAATCATTTGAAATAGGCATGCTTCGAAAAATGGTTTATGAAGATTCATTCCAAGGGACTCTATGAGAGAAGCCTCATATTCCACTTGCTCCTCTTTTGACATCACAAGCAAAAGACGCTCATGAACTGGATTAAGGCACCGGCGAATTAGGAAAGCGACTTCTTCCAGATCGTCTTGAAGCTTAATCAAATCCAGCAGTATCGAAGATATCTCGCGGACATAAAATGGATGTTGATCAATGTAATCCGTATCATCAATAAGTATATTAGCGAGTTCGGGGCTAAGCCAATGGCCTGGCCTTTCCTTTATATAATTGAGTAGATCTTGGCGAAACACTTCTCTAACCTGTCCTTCTCCTTTCAGATATCCATCGATTTCCCGAATTAACATGACGAAACTATCATCGCTTCGATTGTATCTAACAGCTGATGGCAATTTTCGCCACAAAACCATGATTTCGTTGGGTGAAGGACAATTTATCGACTTTCTCAGATCTTGATTAAGTATCGGTAAATTCAGCATTAGATAAATCACGCGAGGGTGACTGCATGATTCCAAACACGACTGATAACACTCCTGAGATATCTTGTTTAGGCTTGCCTTATCCGCAGGTGATACGCTTTGAAGGTAAACTAAGTAGTTGAAGAAGTTTTCCATGGCAGCAGTTGTTCCCGGGCTGTCAAGTCGCTTTGACATCAGTAGTTTCAAGACACACCATATTCGCTCCGACTCGCTAGAACTGCTGCTGTGAGCACGCAGACTCGGTAGTGACTGAACCAAGTGAGCCAAGACATAAGGACTCTGAGCACCTGAGAAACGCGATTTGATCCATTCCAAGTAATCCTCGATTTCGCAATCGTCCTTTCGGTGAAAGAGCCATGCGAAATAGTCCCGAGCTAGTGCTCCTCCCCCTTCAAGATCAATACAAGCTTCCAAAGCTCTGAAGAAAGTGTTTCTCGCTTTTGTTGGATCAAGTTTTAGGTCATATTTCAAAGCAGCACTGAATAGAGTTTGGAATCCATACATGATGGATTGAATGTTCGATGCACTGAGTATTTCCTGAAGAAACCAATTTGAAATCCGTTCCAAATCCTCAATCTGCTTACCTCTGATCTCCTGTTTGATCTTTTCCAGCCATTCTATGTAGTAGCGAATCACTACTGATTTGGATCCAAAATCGAAATCCCCGCTCTCCAAGATCTTCCTGACTAAATGTCCACATTCAAAATGCTCTAATTCCTGTGGGAACGACTCGAATAACGGCGCAATCAAATACGCTGAGGTATTCGGAGGTCGAGCTCGGTCTAACCACTTCCATATCTTACCTACCTCGATGATTGGATCCAGTCCTGACCTCTTTATTGCCTTGCTCCACTGTGTAGCATGATTCCGGATGTCGTATACGGCGGAAATTGGCAGTCGGGATTCGGCAGAATTCAAATACTCAAGAAACAGTTGAGTGTGGTCAGTCTTAACGTCCGGTTCTAGGATGTCCAGCCAACGCTTTGCCCACCCTTGAGCTTCATAAGGTCTCAAAGCTTCCTTCGCGGCTGTTACAAAAGACCTACGAAGTTCGCTTTCTAATGAACGTAGCCTTCCCAAGATTGTGTCCATAATCTTTTCTAAGCAGTTACGTTGTTGGAATGCCATAGTTTCTCTCTTGACTTTCTTTCTCCCCAAAGTTACCCACTGCGATCTTCTGGACGCAGGTTCTAACAAGCCAGCATAGAACTTGACCAGTTGCTGTACAGCTCGACCCCACCAATGCACATCCTGCTCGATTTCGTATCTACTTAGTAGGAATAGGAAGTACTCATCATATGCCACGAATCTCTTATTCATGTCAGTCAAGTTACTCAGTTCCAGAGTGTATTTCCAAAAAGCGTCCAACAGGGCAACACGTTGCTCCTGAGTGACCCGCGTTACCTCTTCCTTCAGCCACCAGTCTAAATATTTAAAGGGAATAAATCTGGAAATGTGCCCTCTTTCAACAGCCTTTTGAGCTAAACCCTCAAGGCCTTTCATGCACTCTGGAGAGAAGAGGATATCAGAACAGGCTAGAAGAAAAACGGGAACTGCTTTTCTCTGAACATCCTCTTCTGCCCTCATTTTGTTCCGCAACCAGGGGTAAATTCGTTCTTTGCAGTTTTCTAGGAAGCTGACGGAGACTTCGCTCTTTCTTCTTTTTTCTAGGTATTTTGTCAACAAGAAACAGAGGGTTGTGGGAATGCTAATTTTCTCCTTTACCAGTAGTTCTGTAAAATCCTTGAGGACCAATTCCAAAGGCAGGTTTGCCTGTTCTGCTAAGCATAACCGAAGTTGCCTATCCATGTCATTTTCTGCCTGACCGACGAATAATCCGAGACTGAGCCAAGTAAGATCTATTGCAGCTTCAAAGGCATATTTCGTCGCTGGGTTTTCGGTGTGGAGTTCGACTAAAGGTCTTAACACTCTTGCCAATTGGTCTGCTTTGTACTCAAGCTGTATCTTGTTCACGTGCTTCAAGAATCCTTCAATGAAATCCGGATACCCAGCAGTCTTCATAAAATCTTCCAAGGACTCGGAAAACAAACGATCTCTTATATGCGTCAAAGTCTGCTGGCATTCAAGGGGACGCACAATGTTGAGGCTTCTAAGATGCTCAAAGAATTTTTGCCAAACAAAGGTCAGGCTGGATGCCTTTGGTATTTGGAGAGAAATTTCAACCAAGAGGTCAAAAAGCTCTTTGCCTGAAGGTTGTTCCAATTCACCAACGCGTATGAAATCCAATAACCGTTCAAACAACACAGGGCGGAACCAATTTCTCTCATCTTGAACGTATGGCAGAATTGTTTCTGATAGTTCCTTTGCGTCAGAGCGAGACCAATTGATATTCCTAAATAGATTTGCTCCCAACACTCTGTAAGTCTTATGTTCGTAGCTTATGTTCACAAGATAGCTCTTCACAATTTCCTTCACAACTTCATTAAGCCGCTTCTGGATTCTAAGGTTTCCAATATCCGCATCGACCAAAGAAGAAATCACCAAATATCTATAAGATAGCGCCGACTTAGTTGCTTTAGGATACCTATAGAGCCAATCCTTCAATTGACACAAATAGCTACTCAATAGGTCTACTTGAAGTGGCTGCAAGCGCAACGATTCATCGAGAAACTTGTGAAGAAGAGGAAAGTATTCTTCCCCCAATGCTGGTAGACCCTCCATCCAATCCATGTCTTTAGAAAGGATCGGGTCGCGAGGATTGAGGAGACAACACAGGAGTCGAACCTTTGCTAGCTCGGCAGTATCTCGAGTGATCATATGATGCAGTGCTTGGCTCCAAGTTTGCAGGAAGTTCTCAGTAAGCCCTACTTTGTATTGTGAGTATGTGATCCACCGGTAGCTGGCCTCTGGATAATCCAGCAAAGCCCACCTGCCTTGCTGGACCGGTCCGAAGTGGCTGACAAACAGCTCCAAGTCTTGGTTTTGACCCTGTGCCATTCGCAACATTCCCCGAAATATGTTAGCCAAAATCGGCTTGGTTCCGGGCAGTCTGTTCATTATTTCATAGACTTTGCTGCCCAATTCCCATAGTTTAAGTCCTAGCAAAGGCACATTATCATTGCCCCACGCTGAATAGATGACCTGAGCAATTCGATCATGGAGTGGGGCAATCGTGTCAGGCAACCCTGATACATCTGATTGGTCGTGGGTACCTTTGCGAATCCGAAATAGCTTGAAACCCTGCACTGCGAAACTTTCGTAGTCGGCTGCCGTTTCTGGCAACTTTTCTTGTGGTGTAAGGGTGAATTCTTGATTTATTTCCTGAATCAGGGGGAGGGAAAAATGTACGTAGAACCGTGATAGTATGGACGACAGAAGTAGGGCAGCTGAGTACCTTTGTAGCCCCTCACGTTGCAGGGCGACGAACAAGCGTTTCAAATAATCCGAATAGTGCAAGTTTTGATGTAGGGCCAGCTTTATCAGAATCACATCTTTTTCATCCTCGATCATTTTGATTAGATCGGCACGACATTTGTCTCTGTAAATTCCACGGTACTGTGCTTTTAGAGACTCGCGATCTTCTAGATCTAATCCACTAATCTGTGTCTCGTCAATATCCACTAGCCCGAAGTCGCGCCTGTAGACCTGTACCCGAGGAGGAAAAAGCCAGCTTGGCGAAGTGACAAGAAAGTATATTTTCGCAGCTTCTGCCACTCTTTGAAGAATCTCGAATAGCCTTTGAACGTGCTTTTGATCTAGCTCAGCGAACAAGTCGTCAAAAAACAACATGAAAATTGGGTCTTTTGTGGTGGCCGAGGAACCTGCATCAGCTCTGAGCGAATCTTCTAAGGCATCCCAATCACCCGTCTTGCTGATCTCGAAAACTCGAAGGCGCGAAAGCGCTTTCACCAGATGAGGAAACCTTTCTAGATCGTGTTTCTCGAAAAGCCGTCGTATGATAAGTTTAGCTAGTGTCGATTTGCCGGAGCCTGAGTCGCCTGAGATTACGTGGAACAGCAACCCGTTCGGTTTGGCGTCCAAGTTGCGGAGGTTTTTGTCCAGCGCTTCTAGAAGCCTCGCTTCCTTTTTAGGCCTCGGAAAAGCCCCGAAGACTGACATATACAAGTGTCGCCACTCCGGAAGATTTCCTAGAAAGCTCCGCGCATTGCAGTATTCAGAATACTCCCGACTACCAGGTCCAAAGCACTCCCTTAGCCTTTCGAGTTCTTGCAAATCATCTTCTGCTTCTTGCTCAGCTCTTTTGAGCGTCTCCGATGTCACTGGTGACAAAGGTGATTGTAAGTGTGGCCAGCGGGAGGGATCCTTTGTCAATATAGGAGCTGCCGTTCCTAAGTCCAGAATCTCCGAACCGTAAAATTTCTGCAGATTCGCAATCGCTTCGCCGTCTGGAATCCATTCGTTGGTATTCTTTGAATATTGAAACGGATTGAAGTTTAGCCATTTCTTTTTGCGCTCAATACTGAAGCGTGCAAAATAGAATCTATTAGGGAAGTGCGGGCCGTTGTAGGTTGGTCCTACGCGAATAAAAGCCACCTTTTTGTGTCCGGGTGCAGACAGCACCCCAGCCAATTCGGGATAATCCCTATGACCACAAAGGACAAAATCACAATATTCCCTCAGTCTATTTTTGATAGTATCACTTTCGTGTTCAATAAGATCCTCAATCGGATGGTGCAACATAGCGAAGGTTAAGTCCACGTCGCCCATCTTTCCTATTTCTTGAAGAGCCAATGTGATTGGAAGTAGACCAAGTAGTTGCCTATAGTTTTTCTCTTTCTCGCCGGCTAACCAAGCTGTGTTAAAGCCTACTATACCAACTCTAAAACCATTTACGTCGTCAACCCGACTAACTAAATATGGTTTTCCTTCGCTAAATGCCCTCGACAAGTAATCATTTGAGAAATGCTGGAAGCCTTGGAACTTTCGCAAGCAGGACCTTAGGGTAGGTTCATCCCGGAAAAACCTGTCAGAAGCTTCATCGTAGTCTTCCGACCTGGGAATAGCAATTAATTCCTCAATCCAGTCATCATGTTGGATCAAGTTACTAGGTTTTTGGACGTATGAGGGAAGCTGAATTTTCTTCGTCTCTTCTCTAGCTGCGTCATGGTTTCCCGGTATGATAAAGAGTCTCTCCTTCTTAAGGAGCTTCAGCCCGGTTTTGTCAAGAAGCTGATCGAAAAACTCCTGTGCACTATCATAGTCAGGAGACTGACCTGAGAAGGTTACATCTCCAGTGAAGAAGATGAAGGCCGGACGCCATCCTTTGTTACCTTCAGTCTCTACTGTCTTCAGAAGGGCACGCAAGGCGGCGTCACGCCATGCAACTTCGCCTGGGCTACCGAAGTGGATATCTGAAATGTGAAGCCATGTAAGAGATGCTTCAGCATCTTGCATCATGCAACCCTCCGAGCGCGCTGCTTGCTTTCACTTGAATCCCTTTGAGCAGTTTGCTCTATTCTTTCATGTAATCTGCCAACCATAAAAAGGCCGCGCTCAAACAGCGAGGCAAGTTCAGATGAACGAATGTGTATACCATCTATTGCATGAACCCTATGGAAATCAGTATTTGCTGGATGGAACTCGCGCTATGGAGCAATCTGCCACCCTTACTGAATGCGGAACCGTGATTGAATAGGCTCTGTTCGAACAGAGATCAATAGAGACTCGAAACGTCAGCAAAACGGTGCACATAATCATTGATAGAATCTGATAGTGCGCACGAGACGATTCCTATATTCTGTTAATCTGAGATACAAAAAAAGGGAGCAGAGGAAGTCTTTCGGAATCCGTGTCTGGTGGGGAGTGCAAATCCCACCCCGCCCGCCACTAGGACAAGTACTTTTATCAAAGCGCGGTGACTGCAACTTTGCGAGGGCCTATCTTGCTTTGCCCCAGGCACTGCCAAGTCGCGTCACTTCCCTGATGAGGAAGTCAAGATCTTCCCGTGTTGTTCTATGGTTCACTATGGCAACTCGAAGCGTGTATTTCCCCCTGATAACCGTGCTTGAGACTACAGCAGCTCCGCTGAAGGCAAGTTGATACATGATTTTTTCATTAAGCTCTTTCAAACTGTGCTCGTCGAGTCTGCTAGGGACATATCTGAAGCAGACGATATTCGAACAGACGGGCGCAGTTCGCTCAAGCATGGGCGTTCTATCAACAAGCCTAGCGAGATAGTGCGCTTGATCCACATTCTGTTGAATCAGTCGTCCATACTTCTTGACGCCGTGCTCTTTTATAGACATCCACACTTTCAATGCGCGGAAACCGCGTGAAAGCTCGATTCCATAATCACTAAACCATACTGGAGCTTTTTCATCATGCCGTAAGTATTCGGGAACTAGACTGAATGTCCGCAGTTGATCTTCTCTTCTCTTCACAAGAACACAGCCCACACCGTAAGGCATGTACATCCACTTGTGCAAGTCAAAAGCCAAGGAGTCAGCTTTCTTCATACCTGACGCCAGATGACTCAGATCTGGCGATAGCGCGACCCACGCACCAAAGGCACCATCCACATGAAACCACAAGTTCTCCCTTGCACAGATTTCAGCAACGGCATCGAGATCATCGAAAGCTCCCGTGTTTACGGTGCCCGCGTTGCCTACAACGCAGAACGGTTGGTAGCCTGAATCTTTGTCCTTTCTTATCTCATTTTCAAGCTTTTCAATATCGATTTCGTAGTCTGCATTCACGGGTATTCGGCGCAGAGCCTCGTTGCCCAGACCCAGCATCTCCACGCTTTTCTGAATGCAACTATGCATCTCCTCTGAACCATAGAGAGTCATTTTGCGCTGAATTTTTTGGAGACCTTCTTGTCGCATATCGAATTTTGCCATGGTGTTTCTCGCAACGGTCAATCCAATCAGGTTTGCCATTGAGGCACCGCTAACAAGGAGTCCACATGCATCTTTCGGGTAGGCCAGCATGTCTTTCAGCCAATCTAGAACTTTCATCTCGATTTGATATGGAACGGTATATGCAGCCTCTACATTGTGATTCATTCCTGATGCCAGCATATCCGCCAGCATGCCCATCGGAGTGCCAGTGCCTATAACCCAACCCCAGAAGCGCGGGTGAATATTCATTGTCTGGTAAACGCGAAGAACGTTGTTCAAGAAGTCCTCGCAGGCTTTCTCTGCTCCCTGTGGCTCAACAGGCAAAGGCTCATTTAGCTTGGTTGATATCTCCTCAGGGATCTGCTGAAAGACGGGATGCTCTCGCGCCTCTTGCAGGTAAGTCATTATCTCGTCGATCATTCGGTGCCCAAGGGCTCTCATAGCATTCCAATCTGCAGGATCAAGCGTTTCTTCCTTCTGAACTAGTCTTACCATCACTTATCCCAACCAAGGATATGTTCCTCTGAGGCTAATTAGACTTACAGTTTGTCAGAGCATGTTGGCTTTCTGTTCTCAACGGCATTTTCGCAAGATCAGATCAGTAGACTGAAGCTATTAGCAGAAGAGGAGAGTTGCGGGATTCCGCCACTGAGTGCCGGGGGGGGGGCAAGTCCCACCACGTCGGTCGACAAAAGAAATATTGGTCGTATCGCTAGTTGAAACGAGTTGCGGTGGACGCGTTGGCTGATTGGACCAGAGGGGAACTTGAAAAAACGCTTGATTCTATAGAGCTTGCAGTCACGATTCCAGTTAACCTGCGCATAAAGGGGAAGCAGACGATTCTTGACCTAACGGAAATGGAGAAGATTCTCAGAGAGGCAGAACTGATTTCGATAGGCGAGTGTGGATGTAGAAAAAAGCTTCGTAGGTGTAATGCTCCGCTTGACGTTTGTTTCAGCCTAGACAAAGAGGCAGAAGAGTTCGTGAAGAAAGGACTGGCGAGAAAAGCCAGCTTGGGAGAGGCACTTGACGCCTTGAAACGCTCCCACGAAGCAGGACTCGTCCACATAACCTACACGTTTAAAGGGAAAAAGAAGCCTGAAGTCATTTGCAGTTGTTGTTCATGTTGCTGCCACTCTCTGAGCGCACTCGTAAGATTCGGAGTGCCTGACGTCGTCGCCGCGAGCAAGTTCATCGCCGCCCTTGATCCTGAAACGTGCATAAACTGCGGAAAATGCGTGACAAGATGCCAATTCAGAGCCAGACGACTAGAAAACGGCCAAATGATATACGACAAAACCAGATGCTTTGGCTGTGGCTTATGCGCAAGCACTTGTCCAACTGGTTCCATTTCATTAGTAACCGAACCACTAGCAAGGACAAATAGGGCGACAGACAACTCCAGAAAACCCGCCCACATACTCGGCTACAGGCGAAAGCCACATCTTGGACAGTCAAATCGGACGGTTGAGATTACTACGCAAGAGCGCAAACATTAATACTTCTTCTTCTTGCTTGTTTTTCTCGGGTGGAACGTTTGGGCGATGCCAGAGGCAAATGTGTACAGAGTTTTCCCGAGGTCATAACACTCCTGCCAGAAGCAGATATTCAGTTGAATGGCATTAGAGCTTGGGTGTTACAGGGCGAGAAGCATCAATTGGTTTTCTTCGAAATGAACCCTTCTGTCCAAGTACCAGAACATTGTCACCCTTACGCTCAATGGGGGATTATGATAGAGGGAAGAATGGAACTGACCATTAATGGTGAAACACGAATCTGTGAGAAAGGCGATGAATACGTCATTCCTGCCCAAGCGAAGCACAGCGCGAAATTCTTGGACAAGTCCAGAGTAATAGATTTCTTCTCCGAAAGAAACAGATACAGAACGAAATAACCATGCACTGAAACAGAACTCGCCAACACGCGTTCAACTCAAACTCATGCTACTACAGATAAAGCTCCCCTTTCGAAATAATGACCGCATTGCCAATCAACCCGACCCTACCCGGCGAAAGAATTTTCACAGTCAGTTCGCCTCCTCTCTGTGAAGCCTGATAGGCTAGCATTTCCTTTTTCCCCAGTTTCTTTGACCAGTAAGGACCCAGCACCGTGTGTGCCGCTCCAATCACGGGGTCTTCGTTTAGCGCGCGAACAAAAGATTCCACTTTTGCCGTCTTTTTGGCGTTATTTCGGAAAAACTGTCGCTATCCATTTCTCAATGATTTCTGACAATTCTTTCTCACAGCCCAAGTAATCATGAGGTGCACCTTGAATTAATGCCGTGTCGCACCTCTTGGCTAATATTGCTCTCTTCTTAATAATCGACAGGGCTTCCTCAACTTTGTTATCAACAACTGCCTCTCCAACTGTTCCATATGTGGCAAGTATCGGACATTCTATGGTTGACAGTTCTTCGAATCTAGCATTTGGGTCATGAAAGTTGAATATCGCGCTTTTTGTGTTGGGGTCGAAAGCGCTAACGAAGGCTTTTGCGTCAATCGGGCGTTGCCAAAGGGGACAATAGATCATTGGCATAAATGCATCGGATTTTCCCTGTTCAATCATCTGCTTAGCTACGCTGATCGCTTCATCATATTTATCCCCTAGGGCGGTTCTTTGAAGTCCTATGTGGTCTACAGGTGAAATCAGTACAAGTCCATGCACTCTTTCATCTTTGATTTGGTGTTGATAAAAAACGGCTCTTAAGGTTCCTAAGCTGCTCCCTACAAGTATTACGTTAGTGTAGCCGCGTCCTTGGAGAAGATCAATCCAGGCCTTTATATCATAAATGCATTCCTCAAAAATTTCGTGAGCGCCACCAATCTGAACGTAAGTCAGACCCGAATCCGTCTTCTTAATGAAATTAGATGAATAATCGTGCCCCCTCGTGTTCACTGCCAAAGAAGCAATTCCATTTTCTGTAAGTCTATCAGCGATGTGGTCAACAAATCTTTCTTCGTAAAAATTTCCATTAAACCCATGAATGTGAAGAACAGCTATTTCATTTACCTTCGTAATCCTAGATGGACAGAATAGTCCCTGTAATTCAAGTCCATCCTCCGTAAAAACTCGAACTAATTCTCCTCTCATCCAATCTTTTCCTCATTCAACGATTTTACAAGCGCAAAGACTATGAAAAGGTTTCTTTATCTCTGATTGAACTAGTTCAATGTGTGCCAGTTAAGTGTCGAAGACAAACGCAATCGATTATTGGAAAGCGCGCGCGTTTTGAGGCGATTATTGCCACTAGAAGACTAGGAGAGTTCGTGTTCAGCGTTGGTGTAGACTTAGCTTCTGAGTTCTTGTGGCAGAGTATTCCTTTGACGTGCCAGGGGTCTTTGGTCCAGTAATCCATTGAGCATTGCATTTGCAGACCGCTCGCGCTGGTCATAGACTGCAGCATGCATTCTTATGCTAGCCCCATTTCTTGAGAAAATCCCCAGCTGCCGCTCTCAGTGTTCTTCTTGGACTATTAGAGTATTTTTCAACAAATGAGATTATTCTTCTCTTTTGTTTGACTCTGTCGAAGAACAGATCAAAAGAATGAATCGCCTTCTCAATTATCACTCTCTTGCATTCTTCTGTCAAATGAGGCGTCAAGGAGATGTTTTCAACCTTCAGAAGCTCATCAGCTATTCTGTCAATGAGGTAGGGTTTCGCCAACGCGATCTCGCCAGAATGGCCAACAACGTTCGCTACCGTTACCATGTATTCATCATCTAAGAAGCTGTAGTACTTGTCAAATATGGCGTCAAATTTTTTCTTCTTGTCAACTCTAACCAGATTCGCGATTATGGCCATTGCGTTCCAAGTGAGGATCCTGTATTTGCTGTCTAGAAGGCCGACAAAAGAGTCCATGTATCTGTACAATTTCTCAGGGTATGCATCGCTTAAATTCATCAATACTTTGGCGCAGCTGTATCTGATTGAAGCTTTTGATGAAGAAACACCACGGAATACCTGAGGGAGTAAACTGAAGTTTTGCTCAATCATCTGGAGAAGCTCGTTTGCAGCCAATAATTTATCTGCAAATTTTCCAAGCAATTCGCCTTCCATAACCTTCTTGCTTATCGCTTTCCCGGCAAGAGTTTTAGCCTTCTTCTCCATTGGCATCGGAACTCTATGCTTCGTCTTGTTCATGCTTCTGCCCATCCAGTCCGCATCTTAGGTATTGAAATCTGATATAAGAAGTACCAGACGCGCTAGCCAGAATAAAGTAGTCTACGGAAGATCTCGCCAACAGCTTCAAGGTCTGCTCATTTTGTCTTCGCTGGTTTTGTGCATGCATACTTACCTTCAATCAGCAATTCAAGGATCAGAACTAGCTTTGGCCTAGGGAAACGTCATGTTTAAATCAAAGCAGACCCCCAGACATTTTCTTAGAACTTTTGAGGATGGCACAGTTTTGGCAACAAAGAAGGAGCCTATTTGGATAGCGAGAGATCTTTCGAAATGCAGCGGCTGCCGCAAGTGTGAGATTGCCTGTTCGCTTCATCATGAGAGAAGGATATGGCCCGAAGCATCCAGAGTGAGGGTCTTCATGTTGGTTCCAGGCGCGGATTTTCCTCACCTGTGTGCCCAGTGTGAAGACTATCCATGCGTTGAAGCCTGTCCGTTTGACGCCTTGTCGGTGAGCAAGAGAACGAGCGCAGTTTTGGTGAACGATAAGAAGTGTACGGGCTGCGGAAAATGTATAGAAGCTTGTCCCGGGAGAATTCCACATATGCATCCAGCAGACAAGAGAATCGTGATTTGTGATCTGTGTAATGGCAATCCGCAGTGCGTGAAAGTCTGCCAAGAAGGAGAATGGAATGTTTTGCGGACTGTAACAAGAAGAGGCCATCCGTATGAACTCTATGCGCGCAGACCTGAAGAACAAACCAGGAACCTCGCAACCAAACTGTATGGAGAAAAGGCGGAGGAGTTCATCTAATGTTGGGTTACACAGGAAAATTCCTAGAGATCGATCTTTCAGAAGGCGCTTCCAAACACGTCAAGTTTAACGACGAATTGTTGAAAGATTACGTGGGAGGCAGGGGACTTGCAGCAAAAATCCTCTGCGACAGACTAATCCGCGAATGGGAGGAGCTGGACCCACTTGGCCCTGACAACGTTCTCCTTTTTCTGCCGGGACCTCTTACAGGGTTTTTCCCAGGGGGTAGAATTTGTGTCTCAGGTAAGTCTCCGCAGAGTAATGGCGTTGTGGGTTCGACTGTTGGCGGCGAGTTCGGGGTCGAATTGCGTTGCGCTGGCTACGATGGCGTAATTGTTACGGGTCAGGCAGAAAAGCCTGTTTATGTGTTCATCAAAGACTCGGACGTTGAGATCAGGGATGCAAGCCGCATTTGGGGTAAGGATTGCAAGGAAACAAACACGTTGCTTAACAGGGAATGTAGGCGACTGTTGAATGAGCGTTATCCGCGCTATGGCGAGTGGAAAGAACCTGCAAAGGTGTACATCGGCCCTGCAGGCGAGCATAAAGTGCGCACTGCTGTGGTTGCGGCCAAGTGGACGCATGCAGCAGGCTACGGTGGTTACGGAGCAGTCATGGGTTCAAAGAAGCTTAAGGCCATCGCTGTCAAAGGCACGGGCCCATTGCCTGAAGTTGCTGACCTAGCAAAAGTCAAGCGGATGATTAACACTGTGGACAGAAACGCCTACGACAATGTGCTGTGGAGACGGTGGGGAACAGGAGGTGGCGGTTACTATTTCGCTGCAAATACAAGTTCTGAACCAGTCAGGAATTGGCAGGAAGAATGGCACGACGAAAAAGGCTACGGCGTTGACCAGTTTGAGAACAGGGTCTGGGTGAAACAGGCTTGGAGCGACTTTGGCTGTCCCACGAACTGCCTGAAAATCGCGATGGTCAAAACTGGCAAGTTTAAGGGAGCGATAACTGATAATCCTGACTATGAATTGCAGGCGTATCTTGGGCCTAACCTAGGATTGTTCACTCCTGAAGAAAACGTGTATATGGCTTCGCTGATTGATGATTTAGGGTTGTGCGGCATTCAAACAGGCAACGTCTTGGGTTTTGCCGCCGAACTGTTTCAAAGAGGCATCCTGTCCAAGGAAGACTTGGACGGCGTAGAATTGAAATGGGGAGATGCCGAAGCCTTTGCGATTCTGGCAAAGAAAATAGCTTCAAGAGAGGGCATAGGTGACTTGCTGGCTGAGGGCACATATCGGGCGGCCTTGAAGATAGGAAAGATGAAAGGCAGAGATGTGCTGCAGTATGCTGTTCAGAGTAAGGGCATCGGGATCGGTGCACATGGCATCCGCAGCGGTAAAGACTTTTCGACTGATATAGGGTATGCGTGTTCGGTTCAGTGTGGCGATCACACGTCAATGACTGACTTGCCCATAGATGGCGAAGGAAGTGAAGTGTGGGAAGTGTTCAATGATTCAGCGGTCTTGTGCAATTTCAACGGTTTTGGTCTGCCCAGGAATTTCAAGTTTGACTTCTATAATGCGGTCACAGGGCTGAGTCTGGCGCGCAAAGATTGGGCAAGACGAGGCGGGCTAAAGACGTTACAGATACAAAGGGCGCTGTTGCTTCTGGGAGGACCAGATTTGAAGTGGAACCCGAAAGTTCATGACGACAATCCGAGCAGGTTCTATGAACCATTGCCTTCAGGGCCTTACAAGGGCAAGACTGCTAACCGAACCAAAGTAAGAGAGCGCGTACAGAAATACTACAAGGAAGCCGGCTGGGACGAGAATGGAATGCCAAAGTCAAAAACGCTCAAGGCCCTAAAACTGGGAAACGTTGACGCGGCTCTTAGGAAGCTCCGCACGCATCCTCAGGAAGCATGACGATTCCGCGTATTTTCAGAAAAACGTACTTCTGCGCGCACTATTTATTTGTATTTCAAACCAAGATGTTCAAAGAATCACGGGCGCAGGCCAGAGCTTGCCCCCCGCGGACCCAGCGACACAATATGCTGTAAGCATCTATTATGGAGTTTCGCTGTTCAGAAATCGAAAATAACCGTTTCATCGTGTTCTAATGCTTGGTTTTGAAAGTTTTAGAAACGGATTCGTAATGAAAAGGAGGAGATCGCTTGAGGAATGAAGAAGCCCTGAAGTTGCTGTTCGTCTGCCCCCGAAACGCTCACAGAAGCCCACTAGCAGAAGCACTGCTGAAGAAGCTGAGACCAGACTCACAAGTTGGTTCCAAGGGTTTACAGGTTGGCATCCCTGTATCAGAGCAAGTCAAAGAATACTTGTCCAGAATGAACGGAGATCAATATTTGAAAGAAGCCCCAGAAAGCTTGAGCAAAAAATGTCTCCACGAATATGACATAATCGTAGCAATGCAACAACGACACAAAGACGCTTATCATTGGGTTGGTGGGGCAAAGCTTCGTCCAACCAACTACTTTCTGATTCTTGTCACCTTGAATTTGACTGCGTTGTGAGGGTCTTGACAGCTAAGCTCGGCTACTTTGCTCATCCAATCGTTCTCAGCCAGTTCCCTTGAAAGAGGAGTGAGATATGGCATCAGAGAACTCAAGGCATAGAGGCACACGTTGGTTGATTCCTTCAGGTCTATGCTCGCATCATCTACAACAATCTTGTCGCCGACCTTGTAGTTGGCAGCACATTTTTGCGGAACCCGAACAACCTCAAGAATAACTTTGTACATCCAGACTCACACGACTCTTTCCTGATAAGTTCAGAATATGGACTTGGTTTAGGATAAAACTTTACCCCCAAACCCAAGACAAGACTTTGCCCCAACCAACTAAAAAGACGACGAATGTGGAAAGCTATGAATTCTGGTCTAGACCAGACCATTATCCTTATTTTTCCAGACACGTTGTCATTGGTATGGACAAGTCTATTGGCGAACTGCTTGCTGATTTGAGAGGACGTGGTTATCAAGCACGACTGGTTTCCATTGACCGCGTAGCTTTGCTGCACAAACAGCTTGATGGTTTGCGCAAGAAAGGCTTGTTTGACGATGCTTTCTTTCAAGAACGTTTGGCTTGGTTTCGTTTTCAGGCTCCTGAGAGCTTGCCAAGAGCACAGTCTGTGATTGTTGCCGCCATACCTAGACCTCAGACCCGAGCGATTTTCACGTTGAATGGGGATCGACGGGCTCTCATTGTTCCGCCTACTTACACTTCATATGACGGTGTACAAGAGCAGTTTGAGAACGTTATAGCTGAGATTCTTGGCAGAAAAGGGTTCTCATTCGCGAGAACTATGCTGCCTCTTAAGCAGTTAGCTGTTCGAAGTGGTCTGGGTCAGTACGGGAGGAATAACATCTGCTACGTTTCTGGTATGGGGAGCTTTCTTCAGCTTGTTGCCGTTTACTCTGACTTGCGTTGCGAGGAAGATGGTTGGCGGGAACCTGTGATGATGGAGAACTGTGAGGGATGTGAGCTTTGTCGTCGAGCTTGTCCTACTGGTGCGATTTCATCAGATCGTTTTCTTTTGCGGGGTGAGCGATGCATTGTTTTTCATAATGAGAAAAAGGGCGACGTTCCATTTCCAGACTGGATGGCTGCTTCTTGGCATAACTGCGTGGTTGGATGTATGCATTGCCAGAGAGTCTGTCCACTGAACAAGGATTTCATAGGGTGGTTTGGAGAGGAAGAGGAGTTCTCCGAGGAGGAAACTGCTTTGCTCTTGGAGGGTGTACCGCATGATAAGGTGCCAGCCACGATGCTTAGAAAACTAGAACGTCTAAGCCTAGTCGAGGACCTTGATAGGCTTCCCCGCAACTTGGGCGTCTTCTTCAAAGAAACCTGGTAACACAAGCTGGAGAGAAATGCGGTTAGCGCGCGTACAGTTGTCGATCTAAACCATCTATGATGCAAATAGGTTTCGAATCTCTCTGCGATACTTGAGGTAATTTCTAATCTCTTCATCGTCACGTCCCCAACGAAAAACAATCCTCGGAGAATCCTTGATACCTTTAGAGCTTAGACGCAAGGTTGAAGAGAGAGCGCGCTATTTTCTTTCTGACTCTTCATCTCAATTGCTTCAAGCCATTAATGTCGCGCTCGTATCACGCTCGCGCTCCAACCCACAAAAACTCAAAAACAACAACTAGCGCGCGCCTATCATCTAAGGATATAACTTTACCCCCACCCAACGCAATCTTATATTTGTTGAATCGTAACTGTAGTGGTGAGGTCTACTGAATGGGAATCATTCAAAAGAAATGTTCAATTTGCGGAAAAGTCTTTACGACATTAGATAACAAAAACAAATATTGCAGTACCCAATGCGCTGGAAAAGCAAAGAAGAGATAAAGACATCTCAAAAAAGATACAGCTATCCTATGATAGATTTTTGAAAAGGAATTGACGCGACCGTATACTCGATTCGTATACTACCCTTATATACTGCTCTCTTTTTCTGCTATTGCCCGAATCCAGCATACTACCTCAGCCCAGTCTTTTTTCCTGCTCCTCACCGTCGTTTTGGTTGGTTGGATAAAACTTTACCCCCACACACACAAAACCAACCCCTGAGAAACAACCCTAGCTGAGGTTCATTGCGGAGAGTCTCTCGGAGACACTTAGCCCTTACCTTTGATTCAACCAATACACTCTCCATTCGGAGACTCTTCCACCACGTATTTTGGCAGTCCATATGTTTGGACCCTCAAGCGGTTTGTAGGAGCACGTAGAGTGACCAACCATGACAACAACATTGTCCTGAGTTGTCACACAAGTGAATATGTTTTGGTAGTCGGGATATTTCTTGAAGAAATTTCTCCAACCCTCCTTCATGACAAGTTTGCCTCTTGTGACTTCTCCAGAATTGTCTATGAACGTGTGGTCATCAGTCATCAGTTCGGCCAAGCCTTCAAGATCTCGCTGGTTGATTCTTTCATTGAATCTCAAAGCAGTTGACATCAAATCGGAAGATTCCATCTCGGTTCACTAACAATTATTCGCGCATCAGATATTCATTAATACGTTGCTTGGAATAAAACTTTATCCAACCAACCAAACCCAAACAGTGGTAGCTTCATTAGCATGAAAGCTAATAAGCGAAAAAGGCACATCATTAGTCGTCGCGGGTGACGTTATGGCTTCCGACAAGATGACTCAAGCAATCGTAGGTCACGTTGGAATCGAAGTTCTCAGCCTAGACAGTTCGAGAAAGTTCTACAATGCTTTGTTAGGAGGGCTTGGCCTCAAGATCATAATGGACACTGAAGATGGAGTAGGATTCACTAACCAGAATTTCTCGGTTTGGGTGGGCGAGTTGCGGGAACCAAGGGTTAAGCGTAAGGCTCCGACTGGAGAGGAGTTCGTCGTGGCGGATCATTTGGCGATCCTCGTTCAGGACAAGAAGGCTGTCTATGATATCGAGAGAGAAATGAAGAAGAACGGGTTCAAAGCCCTGTTCCCATGCGAAGAGCATCCTCAATTTGAACCAGGATATTACGCAGTGTCATTCTGTGACCCGGACAACTATGTGGTTGAAGTCTACGCGAGACAAAAGCCAAGTCGTTAATCAATCTCTGCCGGTTAGCGATAAACCAGTCCTTTCTGCACACGCTGTTACTGCCAACTAGAAGGTACCTCATCACTTCAACAATGCGGATCATGTCTACAGAATCACCTCTCGGAAGATAGTGTGGACAGAACCTTCTCGCTCTAGACTGGCAGTCGTTGAGTCGCTAAGCAAACCAAAGGTTACTGTTTTCGGTATGAATTACCATAATTGGACAAGCAACATTGACCGTAACATTCCAATAAGCCTTATAGTGCGCATTGCCACTCATTAACGCGAAAACCATGGCATCGAAAAACAAGAAGACAAAAGCGTTGGGCCTTCTTTCAGGCGGGTTGGACAGCACACTGGCCGCGAAACTCTTACTAGGTCAAGGTATAGATGTGGAAGCAGTTAATTTTGTGAGCCCTTTCTGCTTATGTAAGAAAGGTGGTTGTGGAGCCCCGGAAGTGGCGAAGAACCTCAACATCAAGCTGAAAATGGTCAGTGTTGGCGAGGAATACCTTAGGATTGTCAGAAAACCACGGTTTGGCTATGGTAAGAATATGAACCCATGCATTGATTGCAGGATATTCATGTTAAAGAAGGCGTCGAAATATGCGAAGGAAATAGGCGCGTCATTCATCTTTACAGGTGAAGTCCTTGGACAGAGACCCATGTCTCAACTTGGAAGAACTCTGGGCCTCATAGAGGAAGAGGCAGGTTTGAAGGGAGAGATCCTGCGACCGCTATCTGCAAAACTGCTGCCTCCGACCAGAATCGAGAAAAAAGGCTTGGTTGATCGAGAGAAGCTCCTAGGTATTGAGGGCAGGTCAAGAAAGGAGCAAATCAGGCTTGCTGAAGAATTGAAAGTGACTAACTATTCATGCCCGGGTGGAGGCTGCTTGTTAACATATAGGGAATTCGCTTGTAAACTGAGAGACTTGTTTGAGCACAGAAAGAGTGTTTCTTTGAAAGATGTGCAGTTGTTGAAGATTGGACGGCATTTCAGGTTTGGAAAGAACAAGATCGTAGTCGGCAGGAATGAAGCTGAGAACCACCTCTTGCTTCGAATGAGATCAGCAAACGATTATTGCTTTGAGGCTCAAGACACGGGTAGCCCGATAACTCTGCTGCAAGGACCCAAAACCAAGGCAGCCATTGAAAAAGCTGCCGAGTTGACTGCCTATCACTCAGATAAGAAACTGGGAGACATGTCAGTGAAGTTTGGCAAGGGAGACTTCAACAAATCACTGAAAATTTCGACTCCAAGCCAGGAAAAGGTTGAAAAACTCAGAGTAACTCCGGGTAAGTAATGTACATTTAGTCAATTTCTCTCCCATGCACTCATCTGGGGTTTATTCCGCGACAAGGTTGAGATTCAAATCCATCGTCCGCCTATAGATGAACCGCGCATCCTGAGAACGCGCTCTACCGGAAGCCTTTGCATACGGTTTCTACTACGGAAAAACCCCCGGTTACAGACGGTATCCTAGGCGCTTCGCATCCTGATCGATGTTATTGAGCTGTTCTGGGGTCAATTGACTGATGATTGATGGAATACTCTGCTCTTCTTTCTTAGCGTGATCTGCTAATTCACGTATCAGTTCTAACAAGATCTTATCTTTGTCTACAGCTGCAGTCTGCACGATCATGTTGTGTTTTTCCATAATGGATTTGTGTTCAGCAAGAAGCTCGGAGATTAGTATTCTAGGTTTCTCTCCCGCTCTTGCCAGGACTGGAAATAGGGCTTCTTCTTCAACAGCAAAATGCAGTATCATCCCTTGTTCAAACGCTTTGAGGAAGTCTTTCTGCAGGCTTGCAGCTCCCTTCATGTCTCCTGTTGCACGGTTTTGAAGCAGGCCAAGTAGAGCTTTTTCAAGGAGATTAATCCTTATGAAAACGTCAACATGCTGCTTATGCAAAGAATCCCAAGTACCCAACTCAGTATCCTCACTCTGTGAGTGCCTCTCATCAGTATAAAACGGTTAAGAAATTTGAATATGGATTGTTACTATTCCTGAGGACAATTTGTGGTGTAAGTTGGCCGTCGTCGTTTTGGGGTTTTGGGTTTGGGGATAAAGTTCTATTTTTTTTATCAGTTACTCCTCTTCCTCTTTCGTCTAAGCCTTTTTTGCATGTTTAACAGGCTGTTTGGGGCGTTTCTAGGGCTTCTTTCGCTAGAAAACCGAAAAATCAGCAAGATCAGCTCTAGCGTGCACACGAAGGAGTTATGCTTTTACCGCACGCGCCTCACATCGGCTTTCGGTCTTCTTGCAGTGTCCGCCTTTCTCGAACTGCAGAGGGTTAAACTGAAGGTCGCGGTGTAAGGCTCGACGATGATCAGATCGGCTTGATGCCCGGATCCATGGTCTTCCATCCTCAGCACGGCCAAGACCTGACCACAAAATAAGCCCGCATCGGACGCGAACAGGCAAAAGAAGAATAAATACCATTTTACACCAATTTAGGAACACGCATGCGCGCTTCTCGCCAACATGAGCCAGCGCTAAACCCGACGAAAGGGGTGCCGAATGTGAGGGGTTCAACGTTGCAGACGAAAGCGGACGCAGAATAATCTTACCCTTCTGACGTTCAACGTTTTTGCGCATTAGGCTTTCTGCTTTCGCCAACGGTTGCCATGCTTGCTTTTTCCCTCACAATTCACAATTACTATTATACCATGTAGGGGGAAGGTAGGGTCGTAATGGTTAACAAACAATTAATACAGCGTATCGATTCCCGACTTGCATTCTGCAGAAGAATCCTTCGATTGGATACTCAGCCTCAGCAGATCAGGTTCAAACTTATCATCGCGCTTGAAAAGCTGTTCGATCAAGCGTCAGGTGGCTAGAGCCCAAGGCAGAGAAATTCGCGCGCGCGGACGACGCACCTTCGGACGAGGAACATTCCAAGAACAGGTGAGGAACCATGCCTGAATGGGTTAAACGAGCACTGACTAGACGTGTAGAGCGGAAGGGCTCTCCAGGAAAACAGCAAATCATAACCATCAGATCCTCAGACAAGATCGTTTACCGCGTCAAATTCACGCTGGGAATGACCGTGTGCCTCTCCTGCCTCGAGGTTGCTCACCTTGTGGTTTTGGGGAGGATGGAACAGCGAAGTATTCGCAGCCATAACAGGCCTAGCGGGAACAGTTACAGGAGTCTTGATTGGACAACACGCCTAGCTATCCGTGTTATCGTTGCCAACGACAAAAAAAATGGAAAAAAAGAGGGTTGTAAAGTCTGTTCTGAGTTATCGGCGTTTCCAGATTTGGACGCGGACAAAGTTTCCAGTAGGGGTCTGCTGCTCCCCTGTAGAGTTTGATGGTGTTGGACGTGGAGTCCACGCAAACCAACCCAGTCTACCCAGGGTGCCCGTTTGCATCCGTCTTCACCAGCCAAGCATTATAGCCGCCAAACCCGAAAGAGTTTGTGTATCCTGCGAACGCGTAACTCTCATCAACATTCTGAACCAACGAACACGCCACATCATCGCCTGTTCCTCCGTAGGTCTTGCTCCACTGTTGGTTCCCGGCCGCATCCGTCTTCACCAGCCAAGCATCATTGTCGCCATCGAAAGGCCTTGTGATTCCTGCGAACGCGTAACCCCCATCACTAGTCTTGACCAACGAGTACGCATAATCATGGACTACTCCTCCGTAGGTCTTGCTCCACTGTTGGTTTCCGTCCGCGTACGTCTTCACCAGCCAAGCATCATAGAGTCCAGCCCCGAAAGACGTTGTCCAGCCTGCGAACGCGTAACTCCCATCAACATTCTGAACCAACGAACACGCATAATCTTGGCCTGTTCCTCCGTAGGTCTTGCCTTCTAAGGGCTTTTTGCCTCCCCAGCCGAATTTCTTGGCGAGTTGGGCGATGTCTTTGACGTCGATCACGTAGTCTTTGTTTATGTCTGCTCCAGTGTTCCATCTGGAGTTACCTGGGGCAGTTCCGAACGCTTTGCATGCCGCGGCAACGTCTTTGGTGTCGACTTTGAAGTCGCCGCTAACCAACTCATTCTTGTATGCGTATGTTCCGTAGCCTGCGTCCTGGTACCATGTGCTGCCGGTGATGTCTTCTTTCAGCGTGACCCAGAAGTGTGTTACAGCACCGTATGATCCCGGTCTGTCTGGGAACGTTGCGTTCATAACCACCTTCCACAATCCATAGGATTGAAGGTATGGGGTTACGTTCCATGGGTTGTGCCATATGAAGTCGCCTGGGTCGAGGCTTACGCCGGTTTGTGTTTGTGTGTCGAGCAATGTACCGTTCCAATACAATGATGCGTTCAAGTCACATACAACCGCTTCAGATTTCCCGTTGACGAAGTGCACGTCAATCGAGTTGATGCTGGTTGACACGTTAAACTTGTGCGAGTAGTCGTTGGTAGCGTTTGCGTAGGCGATTATTGGTGCGTATCGGTAGTAGCCCATGACCGAAGTGATTGGCGTCGAGCCTGCGAGTGGGCTTTTGACTGCCTTATTTGCAGCGTTGGCTGTCAATAGTATGTGGTGGTCTGCTTCATACTCGTTCATTCTCCATGCGCCTGAGCCGATCATGTTTGGATCCGGCTCATCGGTTGATGGGTCGCCGGTTGTGCATATTGGCTTCCAAATGTGCTTCGGAAGTATGCGGTTGCCGCCGACCCAGCCGACTGCGAAGACACTTTTAACGTCCAGCAGTACCTCGAAGTTGCATGGGTCCAAGACTCTCAAGGATAGTATGTCTTGCACGTTGCTGATCCACCATGGCGGCGCAAATCCTCTGCTCTCCAGTATTCCGTCGATCTCCACGAACGTGAAGAAAATGTCCGCAATAGTGACTGGTGTTCCATCCTGCCATTCAACGTCTGGCCTCAAGGTGAAAACAACTTTGCTGCACGTCCCATACAGCGGGTGAGCGTAGGTGCCGGCCGAGTATTGCAGCGCAACCATAGGCATGAACTCGCCCAAGTCGTATGGGTTTCTGCCCAGGAGGCTGTCATATCCGACCAAGTCGATTACTGTGTTGTCCCACAGCCACTCAGCGTATATGGGGTTGAATTGTTTGACACCTTGGACTTTGAAGCCGTATCTGATGGTCATGTTGTTGGTTGGATAGTTGCCATATTCATTGTCTGTTGTGTGCATGTTCAAGAAACTGTAGCCGCTGTCTACACCGTAGCCGGGTACGTTGACGAATCCTTCCCAGTATTGGCCATCGTATGGCGTCTCTTCACCTGAGTAGGTTCTGCTTACCGCTTTGAATCCTGTGCTTGTCCACAACGGAGTGCTCAGGGCGTCAGAGCAGAAAGCGTACTCAGCTATGTGTGCGTTCTCTACAGCTTCAGCCTGGTCGTTAGCGTACTGGACACCGTCAGCTGC
>JALHSQ010000054.1 GCA_022865885.1 Candidatus Bathyarchaeota archaeon
AGACTCATGGTCGCTTCGCCAGGGTGCACCCGGCTTCCTCGCCATGCGGGTGGACAGAGGGTGGGTGGCTGTGCTGATAGCCGCATTGTCTACGCCCGGCTGTTGATGCTACCTGCGGGCTGGTTTTCAGGCGAAATGGTTGACAGGCCGCCGAATGCAGGTAGGCTTTGCCCGAAGAAAGAAGGCTTCCATGGCCAGGGACTTGGGGACCGGCAGTGACAACACTGGTGGGAATTGTTTGCCTGGCTTGATATGCCCGGAGCGCTATTCGCTTGGCGCTAATGCGGGGCTCCCACTTCGCGCCACAGCGCTTAGCCTTGATGTCGCCATTCCACTACTGCTTGCCTGGACAATTGACGCGTTCCTTGATTGGCTCGATGTGCCCGCTTCCTTTTCCTTTGAAGCCATGGCCATCATGCTGCTCGGCGCAAGTGTCCTCTTGAACCTCGTCTCCAAAGGGCACACTCCCGGCAAGTGCCTGTTAGGGCTGGCCCTGAGACGCCAAAACGGCCGCTCTCTATCTTGGGCCCGATTCCTGGTACGGGAAATCGTAGGCAAGTGCGCGTGTATCTTCTCTCTAGGTCTTGGATTCCTGTGGATGGCCTTTTCCAAGCAGAAGCGCGGGTGGCACGACTATATTGCCGGCTCCGTCGTGATTTCCAGGCCGGATTGCCTGCGCCAACGTGCAGTCACACTGGTGCTGTCACTCACGCTTTGTGCGTCGGTCCTTGCGACGCTATTGCTGAACCTGTGGGTTACCCATGCACGAAACGTGACTTCCTCCGAAGCACTCAACGTCGCCAACGCTTCGCGGGCCGACATGGCTGTATGTAAAGAGTATCTGCGGCAGCATGCCCAATCCCCGCAGGATTACGTAATTTCGAAGTTCACAGAGCACGATGTCGTCATAATCGGCGAAGGCCACCAAGTACGCGAGAACTGCGAGTTCATCTCAAGTTTGATGAATGGCCTCTACCACCAGGCCGGGGTTTGCTGTTTTGCGATGGAGATGATCAAGTACAAGAACACCGACTTGGCTAACGAGCTCGTCACGGCCAAGGAGTACGATGAGGAAAAGGCCAAGCAGATATTCAGGGACTACATCTGGCCCAGTTGGGGTTACAAGGAGTACATGGATCAGCTGAAGGCCATTTGGAAAGTAAACCGAGCGCTTCCACCTGGGGCGGAAAAACTGAAAGTTGTCGGTTTGGACAAGGATATTCCCGGATGGGATCTCTACCTTGAGTCGCCTCATAGTATCCTAGCCTGGCTTATGTGCATCGGACGTGATGACTACATGGCAAGAGTCCTTCGCAGGGAGGTTTTCAACAAGAGAAGCAAGGCACTAGTCCAGGTCGGAGCACACCATGATTTTACGAGGTACAGGCAGCCCCTTGCGTTGAACAATAGGCTGGTTCTGTTGAGGCCGGCAAGACTGGGTGCTCTCCTATACGGCAGGTATAAAGACAGGGTATTTCAGGTAGCATTGCACCGACAGTATCCCATGGTGAAGGGGTTTCAAGACACCGAAGTTACGCCTTTTCTGGCTTTCCTTGAGCGAGTGTTTCAACTGAACGACGACCGACCGGTTGGCTTCGATGTCGAGGGAACGCCCTTTGCCAAACTAAGGGACGGTGACAGCTACTACTTTTGCTTTCAACGAAACGTGACATTCTCTGACATAGCACAGGGATATGTCTTTCTTAAGCCTTTGCGGCAGTTGCACAAGGTGTCCTGGGCGGACGGTTTCGTCACCGATAGCACCTTCGAGAAGTGGACGCAACGGGGGTTAAGACATGGTTGGCTGAAGAAAGGCGAGTGCCGGACCGCATCGGAACTGAATGAAAAGGTCAGATCCGTCGAAGCTTCCGAAGAATGATGCCCGGCGACATAATCCTCCCTGTCCGTCCGGTGGATGCACATGCGACGGGAGGGATGGACTAGGAGACACCAAGGGACGATCCCATCCAGACTTCACAGCCTGCCACGCAGATGCTGCATGGCCTCGGAATGCCACCTCGCCCTACC
>JALHSQ010000055.1 GCA_022865885.1 Candidatus Bathyarchaeota archaeon
AGTTCCGCTCCGAGTTCTTGACATAGAGATCCCTGAGCAACTGGAGGAAGCTGACAGGCTTGTCGAAGAGCACGGCGATTGGTCAGAAGACTATCTTATCCCTCAAGTCTTCGTTGAATATGCAGACGGGAGAGTTGATCACATACTAACTGGCTTCTCAGAGACTGTTTCCGTTACAGAGTCCTCTTGGGAGGCACTCTTTTCAAGCGAATTATACCACAGCCTCGTGCATGAACAGCTGGCTACGAATCATAAGTCGTTGAAGGAGTTTGTAAAGAAATACCTAACCTTCCAGGGACGATGCCGTAGACATTGCGATGGCCCTTCCTCTTTCTTGGATCTTTGGTTCGACTTGAATAATGTCATTGGAGCGTATGCCTGCCCAGGCGGATACGTGTCCAAAGTTGTCTACTTCAGCGTTGACCCAGATGTCAAGTCGCTCAAAAGCTTCCTCTCATCCCAGGTTGGCGAAGAGATTGTCACTGATCGCGACATCCGTCCAGCTACTAGACACGGGTGGGAGTTGGGAAGCGATGCCTCGGTCGAAATAAGAGAGGTGACCCCAACTTGTGTGATAAAGGAGGTCTATTGGACAATCTACCCCAAGACCGAAGACGAGAAAAGCCGTGGAGTTTTCATCTGCTCATACCCTGAGAAAGGAAGGGGGTGCGGCAGACTATTCGTTCAGGACATAAAGTCGAGAAACAGACTGTGCCCAAAGTGTATGTAGACCTTCTGCTTGCGTTTCCCTATAATGTGACGTCTTCACTCTAATCGTGAAGAGGTGGGGATTAATACCCAAACGGGGTCAAGTCCAAGCCTTTATCGCCGCATTGCGCGCTAGAAATTGATGAGAAAAAGCTACGAAGTCAACAAATAGTGGTCGGGGTGAGGTATCCTCGTCGCCGATGGAGACGTCTCCACACAGCCTTCTCTCACGGAATCTGTTGCCTTTTTCTGATTTTCAAAATTCAAGCGCACCTCGTGAAGGTTCTACACTCTAATAGCCTTTCAATGGTAGAAGAAAGATGGAGGTTAGGCTTCTTGTGCCTCTATAACCTTCAGCTTACGACTCAACTTTCTCTCGCCATACGATATATAGACAGATACGCCAATCGCTACCTAAAATTCAAATCGAAAGTTTCCTGTCCTCAGAATAGAGAGATGGGATATTCTATTGTTGGCTCTTTTTGACGCCAGCTGAGACCTTAGCAATGCCCGACAAAATATAAGGCAGCAATTCATCAGCGGTTTCCTTGCTGACATTAAGGCTTATCCTAATTCTTTCAGCTTTATCTTCCGCTATCTTTGCGGTTTCCTTCGACTTGAGTCTGGTTTTCTGAAGTATAATTTCCGATAGAATAGATGAAACCACTCCGGAAATGAATGGGAGCGCTATGGTTATTATTTGTCCGACACTATTGTCCAAGACAAAATTGAGCCCTCCAACATCCTTCTTCAAGTCTGGAGAAGAAGCTGGCTGTTTCTTAGAGTTGGAAACTGAGAGATTCCACATTTCGTCAAAAATCCCTCCAAACTCAGGATACTTGTCCACCACGTAACGCTTGCTCGCCTCATATGCAATCTTTTTCTCATCCATTTCCTCAGTATTAGGATCCATATAATGAGCCTCAACTATTCCATCCGTAGCTACTCTTACATTAGCTAAAACTAATACATAATATTTGACGTGCCTCTTTTCCCGGGACAGCAGTTAGCTATATTGTTTTTCGAATATGAAAACCATATATCTGCACTGAGCTAAAAGAAATAATCGCATAATCAACACATATCTGGCAGATTGGTCATCTTTCGTTGAAGAACGTTTAGAAGGCGAACCGTTGACTCAGTGTGAAGATTCCAAAGACAAAAACAAGAGTGTAAGCATTTTCGAGTCTTATTATCGACTAATCATTGTTATCGCAGCTCTAGGCACTTTCTTGTTCTACATGGTTTTACTTCCTCCTCCGACTCTAAGTGTATTTCCGGACATTGCAGAGAATCTGTCAACGATTGCCGTCCTGTTTCTGTGGACTGTTTGGGGAATATACCTTTCTTTTTTCCTAATTTTAGTCTGCCTCATATTTGCTTCACCTAATTTGATACTTCGCAAGCATCACACAAAAGTAGTAACAGAAGGCGAATTATTCCAAAGAACAAAAAATCTGTCCAATCTGATGGGACTAAAAAAACAACCGAAAATTTTGCTGGAAGAGTCCAACAAGGCTTTGTGCATGGTGTTCGGAACTTTTTTCAGACAAAACCACTTGCTAGTATCAACCGGACTACTAGAAAACCTCAAGAGTCCGGAACTGGACGCAGTGCTTCTCCATGAACTTTCTCACATAAAAAACCGAGATGTCGGAATTGCAACGTGGGGAGACTACTTGAAGAACGCAATCAAATACGCGATTGTCGCTATTCTCGCCTTGCGAATAGTTGTAGTTGTTGTAGACGCAGCTTACGGGTTTACCCCCGACATAGTAGGCGCTTTCATCGATTTGCCTTCGATGGCAATCATAACTTTGGTGGTTCCGGTTTTTGTCATTAATTCTGGATTGAGAAAAAGAGAGTTGCTGGCTGACGCACGAGCTAGCCTGTTCCTGAACGGAAGTTCAGGCTTGAAATCAGCAATGGCAAAAACTGTACTTGTCAACTACAAGGCATTATCAACATCGCAGACTATCGCGAAGGAAAAGCAGGAGAGAAGAAGGCGATTCAGTTCAGCTCGGGGGGTTTTGGTAAAGTTTTTTGAAGTCCGGTTCGCTAAGTTCTTCAATGTTCATCCAACAATAAAACAAAGAATTACAGACATGAATGAGGAGAGGCACATATTTTCGCCTGGAAAAATCAAGCCGCCCGGAAATGAAGCGATGATTCTTTCGGGGATTGTCGGTATGTATGTCCTTCCTGTGGGGCTATTTCTAATAGCTTTTCCCGTTTACCTAGCTTATCACTGGAGCGGTGCAGTTTCAAGCTTGTTGCTCTTAGTTGGGCTTTTTGGAGTTTTTCTGTTTTTTGTTGCGCCTGGAATCGTGATTTTCTTGCCTATTTATGAATCTGTGCGAATGTTGGACCACGATACATTTAAGGGACTCTCAAAAAGGAATCTGTTCAAGTACATCGTTTCATTAGGCAAAGCAATAATTGTAGCTTCCTTGACCTTTTTCATTTTTTCGTTAATCGCTTTTACCGGCGGAGAAATCTCTGTTGAGTCGTTGACTGTTTGGCTTGTTTATGCTTCGGTTGCCGCGGCGATTGCTATAATCTTGCTGATGACCTCGCTTGTATTAGTTCGACGAAGAAAAGCCCACAATGCGCGTTCTCAGGCTCTTTACAAGCATTTGGCATCAAGTGAGACTGTATTCAACTCTTAAGGTACTTGAGGTGCAGCTGCTTTTTCTTTCTGGATTTGTGCTGGTTTTTGACCTCAAAGAGCGGTCTGCGCTATCTCGAAGACGGAAATACGGTTCAACGTTGGCTTTGCCGAGACTGCGGTTACCGCTTCACCAACCCACAAGCATTACGAAAAAACCGAAACTGGCAATTAGATAGTCGTTTTCCCTCTATTTCTAGTTGTCAAGTATGCGAGCTCCTACAGGAGTCGAAAAACTTCAGTAAACGCCCGACAGGAACAGGCCCAGCGGGAGGGCACAACGCAAGCAGCAGACGCCAAGGGCAAAATCGTTGAGTACAGCTTTTGGTTGCTGAAACGAGGGTATTCACCTGCAACTATCAAAGGACGAACAAAAACGTCTAAGTCGCCTAGTAAGATTAGGAGCAGATCTTGACGACAAAGAAACAGTAAAGGGAATCATAGCGAAACAAGAATGGAGTGTAAGCAGCAAAGTAAACGCAGTCGAAGCCTACGACAGCTTCCTAAAAATGCTAGGAAAAACCTGGACGCCACCAATCTACAGAAGAGTAAGGCAGTTTCCATTCATTCCAATCGAAGCTGAAATAGATCAGCTCATAGCTGGCTGCAGTCTCAGAGTCTCAACATACCTCCAGCTGCTCAAAGAAACAGGTATGCGATCAGGAGAAGCATGCGGACTGCTGAAATGGACCGACATCGACTTTGAACAACGCTCCATAAGGATTACACCTGAAAAAAACAGCAACCCAAGAATCTTGCCGCTTTCTCTCAAGCTCGTAGACATGCTCAACAACCTGCCTAAGAACACGAACACGGTGTTCAGCGCAAACGCTGATCTTATGCGAAGAAACTTTGCGAAACAACGCAAAAGAATAGCTGCAAAAGTCAAGAATTCCAGATTTAGCCAAATAACTTTCCACACGTTCCGTCACTGGAAAGCAACAATGGAATACCACAAGACCAGAGACATACTTCACGTAAAAGAAATCCTTGGCCATAAGTCGCTAAACAGTACCATGATGTACACGCAATTAATCAACTTCAAAGACGATGAATTCACCGTAGCCGTTGCACACTCAGAAGAGGAAGTCGTCAAACTTGCAGAAGCAGGATTCGAATTCTACTGTGACTACGAAAAGAACAAGATCCTAAGAAAGCGCAAATGAGAACTAGAGACTTTCAGAGTACCGGAGTGTTGAGTTGGCGATGTTGGAGTGGACCGGTGGGGATTTGAACCCCAGACCTCCTGAGTGCAAGTCAGGCGTTCATACCAACTGAACTACCGGCCCAAGCATGTCGTTCTGAACTGACTTCAGTTTGCAGGGATATTTAGGTTTTGTTCAAAAACAGAATGATGTTTCACATGAAAAGTTTACCACTAAAACATTAGAAAAGGGGGGAAAACTGATTTTCTGAATGAAGTTGTTAGCTTAACCTAAAATCGTCTTCTCGTGTTTCTCTTCTTCGACCAGCATTCTCGGCAGTAAACGGGCCTACTTGTATCAGGCTTGAATGGGACTTCGCATTCTTTTCCACATTCAGCGCAAACTGCCTTATGCATCTCTTTCTCTGCCATTTCTCTATTTCAACTCCTTCTATTGCTCTATGCAAAAATCGCTTCTTGCACGACGAACTATGCCATGATACAGTTGCTTATAAAACTTGTCCATTGAACGTTTTATGCGAAACAGACGCTAGAAGCCGACAAAAGACACTTTAGAGTCACAGTCAACTCTTGATCAGACCCAACGAGGGAACTGAAACGAAAGCGAATGAGCCGCAACAGTCAACACGCAAAAGCATATTCCTGAACCTGAGCCTCTTCCAGTTCCTATCCTTCGTCCGAAGAGGCATATTTTACACTTTCATGATAAACTACCTCTTCAATCTCATGCAAACAGTCACATACACCGCCCTGTTAGGCACACTCAACATGATGGCCTCCGCACTCGGCCAAAACCTGTTATGGGGAAGAATCTCAGACCGCTACAAGTTCAAAACAAGACTGATAGTTGCAGGCGAATCCATCGCAGCAGTATCCTATCTCGCAGTCTTCCTTGTCCACAGGTCACTACTAGACTCGCACGCAGGCTTTGCAGCCGGAGTATCCCTGATCATCGGACTTTCGTTCCTCGAATTCTTCTGGTCCATGTCTGACGTCGGCTGGGCTTCGCTTCTAACTGACATGACAACAAGCAAAACCCGCGGCGGAATCGTTGGCGTCCTCAACTTCATCGCATCACTAGGCAGAATGATAGGAATAATCTTCGCAGGCCTACTCTACAACGATGGAGAAGGATTTCGGCAAGGAACAATATTCTACATTGTCATAGTAATGCTAGCAGCAAGCACGCTACTCATGTGGATAACCTCCAGATCAACAGAAAAACCAGTAGGAAGAACAGAAGAGAAAGCCGCCAAAGTTGCAAGCGCAAAGACTTCCGCAAGCTATGATGGGAAGACCTACAAGTGGTTCCTAGCGTCTCTGATCATGTTAATAGTTGGCGCCGCATGCGTGAGCCAAGTTTTTCTCCTGTTCATCAAGCTTCCAGAAGGATTGAACGCAAGCGACGCTGAAATGAGCCTCATACTGACAACCTGGACCTTAGGCGGCATGCTTGCAAGCCTGTTATGCGGGTGGCTCGCAGACAGAATCGGCAAAGTCAAAGTTATTCTCGTAGGATCAGTGCTAGCATTTCTGACGCCCCTCTTATATGGCTCAGCATCCAGCATTCCAACAATGGCACTAGTCTATGGCTTCAACGGCATTTCATTCTGGACGATACAAACAGTGGGATTCGCCCTTGCTGGAGATCTAATACCAGAAGACAGAAGAGGTAGGCTGTTCAGCAGGTACAACACTGTGATGGCTCTAAGCTGGGGTCCAGCAGGGCTTCTCGTAGGCGGACCTCTTGCAGACATCCAGACCAAAAGTCTTGGGCTTTCTCCCTACACGGCCTACGTGAATGCTTTCTTCGCGTCATCAATCATAGTCACACTTGGCGCAATACTGTTTGCAGCGAAAGTTGCACGACCAAAAGCGAAGACTGCCTAAATCTTAAGAACAACATCAAACCTATAACCACATTAGGTTTCTAACGTGCTTGAATTCAAAACAGTCAAAATTGAAACACCTAAAGACTGCAACGTAATATTGGGAATGGCGCATTTCATAAAAACCGTCGAAGACCTCTACGAGGCTCTGGTCAACGCTGTCCCAAACATAAAGTTCGGAATAGGATTCTGCGAAAGCTCAGGCCCATGCTTGGTGAGACATGAAGGAAACGACAAGGATCTGAGAAAACTGGCAAAGGAAAGAGCGTTCGAGATCGCCTGTGGCCACAGCTTCATAATATTCCTCAAAGACGCCTACCCCATAAACGTGCTAGACCAGATAAAAAAGGTGCCAGAAACATGCACAATATACGCAGCAACCGCGAACCCACTAGAGGTTATTATCGCGGAGACCAAGCAGGGAAGAGGAATAATCGGAGTAATCGACGGATCAAAAAGCAAGGGCATAGAATCCGAGAAAGACATCAAAGAAAGAAAAGAGTTTCTCCGAAAAATCGGTTACAAGCTTGGCTAACACCAAGCAATCGTACTTCAACCCGAATTCTGCCCCAGCCACCGTCAACCTTAGATGTTTGAAATCCAGAAATGGTTACTACTGTTGCCACAAGCCAAAGAAAAAGTGAAGACCAGTTCCTAGTGCAGGGAGGAATTGGTCCCTTCGGGTCGCCTTCGAAGCGATTATAAGAGTAAATTACAGTTCGCAATGTTCAAACATGAGTACAGCGACACTCGATCTATCTGGTTATGGTTACTACTTGTTGAAATTCAAAAGGATTTCTTTCTTTCATTTTCTCGCTGGCATACGTGACCAGCAGTTTGAACTGTCTTTTCGATAAAACATGACTTGCTCTTGCCAGAATCTCGAGGCAGATCTCCTTAAAAACAAGATCAGCACACCCAGTTCTTGCATCGTCAATTAGATCCTTGCAAGCCTGAAGCATTTGTCCGTTCAAAGCAATTCCACCCTGCAACCACTACAGCGCCACTAACGATTAAAACACTTATGAACCACAAAACAAAATTGGGAATCCAGATCCAACTACGGTGCCTAGATTAGACAAAACCTTTTTAGAAACTCACGCTTCAAAGCCTTTATCCCGAAAACATCTCATTGAGGTCCTTCTCATGGAACCAGCAAGCCGAGAACACCTAATTGAAGAAAGAAGAAAACACATGTTGGAACAACAGCAGAAACTGAAAGCTACAACAAGCAAGATCAAACACAAGATAGCAGTAATCAGCGGCAAAGGCGGCGTCGGCAAAAGCACAGTCTCCGTGAACCTGGCAATGGCTTTTGCGTCACATGGACACAGTAACCGCGTAGGCATTCTGGACGCAGACATACATGGACCAAGCGTACCCAAAATCCTGGGGCTAACTGGTCAAAGACTGCAAATAGGAAACCAAGCCATCCAACCAGTTCTGGGTCCTTTAGGTATGAAAGTTGTCTCTATGGATTTCCTGCTACCTGAGGTTGAAGCACCTGTTATCTGGCGTGGGCCCCTCAAGATCACTGCAATACGCCAATTCATATCCGACGTGGTGTGGGGAAACTTGGACATACTGATTATTGATCTGCCACCCGGCACTGGCGACGAACCGTTAAGCGTTGTTCAGTTTCTGCCTGAAATGGACGGCGTCGTGATCGTGACTATTCCTTCTGACGTATCCCAAGTTGTGGTCAAGAAAGCTGTCACGTTTGCGAGAAGACTGGGGATACCCATCATAGGCCTGATAGAAAACATGAGTGGCTTCATCTGTCCACACTGTGGAACTAAAACAGACATCTTCCAGTCTGGGGGTGGACGAAAAGTCTCTGAAGAAATGGGAATTCCTTTTCTAGGAAGTATTCCAATCGATCAGAAAGTCAGTGAAAACTCGGACAAAGGGTTACCCTTCATAGTCGCAGATTCAGCTTCCGCAGCCTCAAAAGCGTTCATGGGAATCGTTAAGAAAATTGAGAATTTTCTGAAAAACCGGGAAAAGCAAAACAGCGCAGCGTCTATCGCATGAGGCACGCTACATGAGTGCGGCAGTACAGCTGAATTTCGTCGGCGTCGTGAACAAAGCTGGAACGCAGGAAGCTCAAGTGCTTATCTACCCTGAATTCTGCGCAGGACTCAAAGGCATAAAAGACTACTCTCACATAATCATTCTGTACTGGCATCATCTTCGAGACGATGCTGAGAACAGACAAACCTTACTGGTTTTCCCAAGAAGACATGCTACGCAAGAAGAAAAAGGCGTCTTTGCTTGCAGAAGCCCGTCTCGCCCCAACCCAATAGGTCTATGCGTAGTTGAGCTTCTGAAGGTAGATGATTGCGTCCTAACGGTTAGAGGACTTGATGCGTTCGAAAAGTCACCAGTAATCGACATCAAACCATACATTCCGCGAGCTGATTCCTTCCCGAAAGCGCATGCCCCAAAATGGACAGAACAGGGTCCCTCGACGTAACATAGATGATTCAAGCAAAGCTTCAAATGCGAAAATAATAACAGGGACTGTTACCGACAACGAAGTAGAGTGAATCCTCACATAGCGCGCTAGAGTGTTCCTGAATTCCCTCTCTAGGGCGCGACCGAGTTGATTCATGCCCTATAGACGATGATTCTAGCATCAAGAGCCATGCAGCCACCCACGAACCAAGCAAGCCTATGACACAAACCAGCTCACGAACGAATTTAGGAACAGCCATGCGTGCTTGGATACGCGCAAATTGCTGCTTTTTACTCGATTTCGATACCACCCGTATACATAACTATCCCTTCCTCTTGTCTACCATGTGTGTGCTGAATCAAGTATACAACTTGCAGGTATTTCTCCTGTACTAGGTTGTCGTTCTTGGTTGGTTGGGGTAAAGTTTACCCCAAACCCAAGCAAGTGAAACCAACGCTTCAGCACACGCATATCTGATCTCGACTTTGTGCTCTGAAAAAACCTTGAACTGAAAAGGCTCGTTCGTGTCAGAATAGGATTTTGCTATCTATCTTGACTCTTTCGTTCTTGATCTGTACTCCCTCTTCTTTCACAAGCTTCCTTCTGGAAGCGGCTCCCCTTTTCTCTCCTCCGAACTTGCCGTCAGATCTGACAACGCGGTGGCAAGGAACAATAGGGTGAAGTGGGTTCTTGTGCAGTGCATTGGCAACAGCCCGATAGGCACGTGGTTTGCCAATTTTCTCAGCGATTCTCTTGTACGTGCAGACTTTTCCCCGTGGAATCCTGAATGTTGCCACCAAGACTCTCTTTTCGAATTCCGTCTTGTCAGCCAGAAAACGGATAACGTCTTCTTCCGTTCTGATAGTAGTCTTATCCATTACTATCATTTCCATTGTTGTCTTTATCAACTGTTTGAACATAATATGTCTGCCGCGTTTCTTTAGAGTATCGTTTTATTGACTCGCGAAAACAGAGCGGCAACAAGAGTAACTTCAAAGCGCTCGTAACTCGAGTAGGATCAATGCATGATGCCGTGTTCGCTTCGCCACATAGCGACCAAAAAGGGAGATTCGATTAACCAAGACTTAGAGGCGCGCCTTCAAGCAATCCACAGTCATGCATCATGCGAGTGAGGTCTCACTTCTTGAGCTCTCGGATTGCATCGATTACTTGCGCAAAATCTGTTATGGCTTTGTAATGGATTTCGTGGTCTTCACACAATCCTGCCAATCTCGAGTCTTCGATCGCAAAAAGATAGTCAGCTTCTTCTGCCGCAGCATAGTCTCCCGAGCCGTCGCCCACGAAGAGTACCTTTTTGGATTCATTTTTGCAGCGTCTCACTAGATCCTGCTTGAAGTTGGCTGACGTTTTGTCGAACAGCATCGGGAAAGTGAATTCTATACCTTTAGTGCTGAGTTTGGTTTTCGCCATGTAGATCTCTACAAGTTTTTGCCAATTATTGAGCTCAAGGAAATGCTCTATCACGAAATCCAACCCGGCACTCACTATTGTGGTAGGAACAAGATTCTTCCTGCAATACTCCGCCAGTTCTCCGAAGTTTGGCCGAAGCGTGACAACATCTGCCAGTTCGTCTAGTATCCGTTTCTTCGAAGATCTTACCAACGAGAACTGCCTCCTCAAGCATTCTTCGAGCGTGATTTTGCCGCTTTCAAATTGCGCATTGAACACTTGCCAGTCTCCTTGTGCGAATCTAGCAAGGACAAACTCGGCCGTATCTATTCTCGTTATTGTTCCGTCAAAGTCGCTAAGCACTACAAGATTCATGTAGTAGTCCACCTTACAACTCGAACAGAAAAAGGAGCGCTGTGTTATAGCTTTAAGCGTTCAATCTGTCTTGAATGCATTCTCCATAGTCGGTTTACGTTCTCTGTAGGAAAATGACTACTGTGGTTTTGCATCAAAACTGTTTCCTATTAAACGCGTAAATGGCAAGAATCAGCAAGACAACAGATGTAACTGTTCCTGCACATATCGTGAACAACAAGGGGTTGTCGATGTTCAAAATGCTCGGCAAGATCGGTATAACTGAGATTTGGTTTCCTCCATATATAACCAGGACTACTCCAACGAGGATGGAAGGAGAAACTACCCCAATCAATATACCCGCAGCGCTTGAAATAGCCATCATGGACAGACTGATGGTTAATGATTGAACGGTGTCGCTTAAGACGGCCTCAGGCAGTCTTCCTAAAGCAAAATAGTCGGCGGCGATTCCCATGGCGATTGCCAGAAAGCTCGCGACGGTAACACAGGAGTAGACGGCGAGAAACTTGGCTATGATTATATGTCGTCTCTTGAGAGGTCTTATCAGGAACAATTCGTAGACATGTCTATTCTTCTCGTTGATAATAGATACGACAAGCATCACCGATGCAAGAGTGCCTGCTAGACTTGACACGACAATCGCTGAGATAGCTGTAAATGGAACTGTCTGTCCCGTGTTGGAATACAAGAAATGCATTAGGACAGTAATCAACGGAAGCCCAATCCACAGAAAGATCATAACCTTAGACTTGTAGAATCCCCGCAGTTCGTCAATGAAAAGTAGCTGAAGGAAATTCATGAGCTCTCGTCTCCTTCCACATACTTAAGGTACACTTCATCTAACGTGGGAGACGACGGAATCACACTGCGGATGCGGTTGCCCGACTTGATCAAGCCCTGAATAACACTGTGAATGGTCTCATCTGCGTCTGCTTCGCCGTCAAGATGCACTACAAGCTTGCCCTTGGAAGGTTGTTCCAAATTACTGACTCCCTCAACCGATTTTAGCCCTTGCCATTTCCCGCTATCATGAGACAACACTATTTCCACGGCATTTCTCGCGGGTAACTGTGACTTCAACTCATCTAGTGTGCCGACTTGCTTGAGGCGCCCTCGACTCAATATTCCGATTCTGGTGGCAACATCCTGAACGTCGCTCAATATGTGTGAAGAGAAGAAAATTGTGGTTCCATCTTTCCCGAGTTTCGTGATAATCTGCTTAAGCTGATAGCGGCTAGCCGGATCTAATCCTGCCAGTGGTTCATCTAGGACCAGAAGCCTTGGATTGTGCAGAAGTGCTTGAGCCAATCCGACCTTCTGAATTGTGCCACCTGACAGCTGAACTATCTTTTTATGGCGCACGCCAAGTAGGCCCAAAACGCCCAAAATGTCAGTAATGCGGCTGTTGACTTCACGCTCACCCAGCCCTGAAAGTCTTCCCAAAGTTCTCAATGCATTATCCACCGTGCGCCATTCCTGAAAAGCGACGGTTTGCGGTAGATATCCCAGTAGTCTATGCACTTGGTCCTTCTGGGTGGGCATTCGATAGCCCCCGACGTATACCTCTCCTTGGAAATCACTTAGGAGACCTATCAGGATTTTCATGGTGGTTGTTTTTCCAGCGCCGTTGGGGCCGATGTATCCGAAGACTTCTCCTTCTCGAACCCGGAGGGATATATTGTCGAGAGCAAGCAAATTACCATAGCTCTTGGATACGCGATTCAGTGTTACGAATGCACTGTTGATGTTTGAATTCTTCAACGTAGGTGGACCCACAGACGCCATTTTCGCTATTCCATCGCTTAAACGTTATCTTTTACAGAAGCTTCCTAATACCTAGCTGCCGCGCGAGCGGAATTTGCTCTCCCTTGTATCCTGAAGGATATTCGGGCAAAACGGAAGTCACTTTCCTTTGCCGCCTTAGTGCGCGTGCTACCATTTTCAACAACTCTAGCGCGCGCTCCAGGGTTAGGTTTTGGCTGGCGTTCGTATCTAGCCAGTTTTTGCGCGTCTGCGTGAAAATGGCGCATGCTTCTATCTTGCATAATTCGCGTTGGGCAAGAATGCTCTTTCTGCATCTTTAGCTCGTACCTTGTTTTCGTAGACTGTCCTTTCCCAGAACGATGGGGTTTTCTTGATAGGTCTGTCCAAGCATTCTCCTTATTCTGAGATACTTTGCACTATCCTCTCCAGATCCTTTTTCATATATGTCTAGTTCTCCATCAAAGAGTCCAAGTACTGCTTGAACTTCCTCAGATGGATGCATGTATGGATTCATCACTGCCAGAGTCGTGAACTCCTTTGCTTTTAGTTCCTGAATCACTCCTGATAGCCATCTTCTGGTATTGACTGCATGGTGTTGCAATAAAATGTCTGAAACTATGTCAAGGCAGACTCTTCCATGGCGCCCAGGTGAAGTGTTTAGTGAACGTAGAGCCGAGTCTAGAGCGATATTGACTTCTGTAAGATTCTCCAGACCTTTGAGTTTGAAAACGGTTGAAGAGCCTTTAAATACTTCACCTGCTTGGGGGCTGCAGACAAAGAGGTAGAAGTTTAGCAGGAATTCCTTCGTCAGCATTGTGGCTTTCGATATATCTGCTGTAACGTAGAATACAACTTGGTCATCGCTGATGCCTGAATGTAGGAATCTCTTGACTAGTAGATCCTTTTCGTCGCAAGAGGGTGAAGTGAGAATGACCGCGTAGTTTTCAGGTATCCCGCCAAATAGCACAGAGTCAAGATCCGGAACCCCAGTTTTGACACGTCCGGGCAGAGCAATTGGCGAAGGTTTTGGTCTCTCCACGATGACTGGTTCTTCCAAGGCAGCGAAGAACTTCTTCATTCTGCGGAATGTCTCCACGTATTCCAATCCTCGCCTCGTCGCCTTGTACTTCTTGTGGTCCCCCACGTCTACTTCCCGGATGAATCCGTGAGAAACCAGCAATTGCAGGAAGGTCTTAGCTCTGTCAACTGGCAAGTTCGCACCATATGAAACCTTTGTCAGAAGACACAGGTCTTTCTTAGCCACGGTTTCAACTATGTCAGCATAAATGTCGTACTTTGCTCTTCTCCGGTCATCGTACAAGCCGCCACACTCCTGATTGCAAGCAGTTGTTTGTATAGTCCCACTAATGCTGGTACAGGTTAGTAAATATACCCCGGGTAAAAGTGGGTGGATTCCAAGGAAAAAAGACTTGGGTTACACAGATTGAGGCAGGGTGTCTACTTTTTCTGGTTCTTTGGCAAGTGAAACGTTCCTGTCGATCCTCAATGATCCTGTATATTTTATCTCTCCATTAATGTGGCAACCGTATTCAATGACGAGGTCCTCACCGTAGACATTTTCTGCGTATGCGCCGCTTTTCATGAGGATCCTTCTTCCTAGAATGTTTTCAACGCGCGCGTTTTTTCCGACTATGATCTGATCCGCTTTTGTTGGTCCAGCAATCCTGCCTCGTGATCCTATTTCAACAAAACTGGCGAAGACACCTTGCGTCGTTTCTATTGAACCGCCGATTTCTATCCGTTGCTGTGCGGTAGCTTTTTTTGCTGTTAGCGTTCCGCCAACATCTATATTCCTTGCTGAAATCTCTTCCCGTGCTTCTATTCGGCCTCCTACTTCAAGATCCTCTGACAGCACTAGTCGTCCGTCGATTTGCGCTTTGCCACCCACTTCCATTTTGAAGCCTGTTCCGGACCCTTTGATCTCCACCTTGCCTCCAACTTCAATGCTTTGGAATTCCAGTTCGCCTTCAGTTGTGAGTGAACCCCCAACATCTACGTCTCCTCCTTTGCTTTTGTCCGCAAGGCGGACGGTTCCGCCCACATCTATCCTGTCAAATTCCAATGATTTGGTCGATTCAAAACTGCCGCCGACATCGACTTTGCAGATTCTTCCGCCCCCGACACGAGCAGTTCCCCCAACGTCGACCTCGGTTATTTTGACATCAGATTCGATCAAGACACTTCCGCCAACATCTACTCTTTCAGTTACAACTTTCCCTTTTGCTTCGAAGCTCCCTCCGACGTCTATTTTCGTAGCATCAACCTGTCCTTTGACTCTAAGGCTTCCGCCAACATCAACCTCTTCGACATGCAAGTCTCCGTCTACGTATAATTCACGGTCGACATCTACCCGTCTCGCGGTTAAGTTCCCGAAAACCTCCAAACGGCCATCCTCAAGGTCCACATTCTTTTCTATAGTCAAGTTGCCTCGAATGGTCACATCATCTTCACCTTCGAAATCCGCTGCTTCAATGTTGCATTCGAAAACATTGTGTCCTTCACAATAGATCGTGCCCGATACTCTAACCTTCGGGGGTGCTCCAGTTCCTTCAACAACTGTATGCCGGCCCAACGTAAGGCTTCCTTCAATGACGTCCAGCTTTTGTTTTGCTCTTGAAGGGATTGAAATCCTTTCGCTCATCTTCCATCACATGATAGAAGCACGCTCTGAGACTTAAAAACGAGACTCACATGTTGTGACTACAAGAGGCGACATTCAGGCGCGTCAAGGATTATTGGAGAAGGCGCGCGCGGAGAAACAGTGCCCATTGGGGGGTGAGAACGAATGTTATGTCAATTCTAGTTGTTGACCCCCCTTATCCTTTTGCACTAACCCTGCCGTCGTTTGGGGCTGCATTCTCACTCAAAAAGAGGAATTCGTAGCGGCTGTGTTTTGGGTTTTTCTCTCCGTGTTCTCCTAGTGTTGCTATTGCTGATTGTGTCTGTAGAGGTGAATTTGCACGCGCAATAATAGTGCCGCTCGAACAAGAAACCCTCCCCGATTGAACCCATGCCAAGTTTTCTAGCATATGGGAAAGTTCTATATAGCAGTATGAGAGTAGAAAACAACGAAAAGGTGATATTGGTGGAAACACGCCCCACAGGCATTCATGGACTTGACGAATTGATGAATGGTGGTTTACCTGATGGAAGAGTTGTCCTTCTCATCGGCGGACCTGGCACTGGCAAGACCATTCTTGCTGCACAGTTTCTCTACAAAGGAATAAAAGACCACAAAGAAAACGGCGTATTCGTCAGCCTAGATGAGAACAAGAACCACTTCTATTCAGAGATGGGAGCTTTTGGCTGGGATTTTGCAGGTGCGGAGAAGGATAGAAAATTCGCCTTCATCGATGCAACCAGAGCAACAAAAGCGAGCATGCTAAAGGAAGAAATCTACAAGGAAGAAACCCGTAGCCTCAAGGGAAAGGAATTGCCCATAGAGAAGCTGGCTAGCGAGTTGCAGAATAAAATAGCATATGTCGGCGCCAAGAGAATAGTTGTGGACACATTAACAGCACTGTTTTACCGCTTTCCTGATCCTGTCGAGAGAAGAACCGCCGTTGTTGACCTCATCGAATCACTTGCTGACCTGAACAAAACAACAATACTAACCACAGAACTTCAGCACTTAGGACTTGAACGAAACGCTATACCAGAGGAGTATCTGGTTCACGGCGTAATAATGATGCAGACTCTCTTCTCAGGAGGCACCACGACACGCGCCTTACAGATTGAGAAGATGCGAGGGACGAAAGTGAATCCGAACCTCGTGCCTTACACGATAGACCGCAATGGGATCGAAGTCTTCCCCAACATGCCCCTGTTCGAAGAGAAGTAGTAGCAGGTTGCAACCCAGCATTCTCAACACTTCTCTTTTCTAAAGCTCAAGACGAGCCTATTCTAGAGGTTCGGGGCTCGGGTGCAGCAGGGTAATGTGGCAGGTGTAGTCATCAACCTTGTCTTTCTAAGAGGCAGTTCGTTCTCCAAGTATCTCTGATTATGCATTCTCTTGATTCTCAAATATTTGGCTAGACTCCTCTGTTCTTCTTTTTCATATATGCTGATCTCTCCATCGAACAGGCCAAGTACAGCGTGCAGTTCTTCTGGGGCATGCATATGTGGGTTCATTACGGCCAACGTGGTGAAACCCTTAGATCTGAGCTCCGGAATCAGTGCGGTCAGCCACCTGCGAGTCTGTACCGCATGATGCTGCAAGAGAACGTCTGAAACAATGTCCAAGCAAACACGCCCGAGACCATTCTTCGACTTACCAAGCTTCCGAAAAACAGACTCAAACGCGATGTTCATTTCTGTCAGATTTTCGACTCCGCCCAATCCAAAAATGTTAGGTAAGCCATCTAGTGCTTCATCCAATTTGGAATTGCACACAAGAACACGAAAATTGGATTTGAACTCTTCAGCAAGGTTTCGGACGCTCCTGGCGTCCATCGTAACGTACAATGTTGCATTACGCTCAACCGCTCCAGCTTCTAGATATCTCCTAATCAACAGATCCCTTTCATCACAAGAATCCGAAGTCAGCATGACTGCATAGTTTTCAGGAAGTCCCCCAAGAAGCAAGTTGTCAAGATCCTTGAATCCGGTCTTAACCCGATCTGGTAGAATGGTCTCTGAAACCTCGATAGAAACCGGCTCGGGCTTACAAGACATGCTGCGACCAGTTTCAGACACAAACAGTATTCTCGGAGCAATAATGGTCGTTCCTTTTCTAGCCGCTCTTAAAGTGATGTGGACGTTCTCAATGACATGCGGATCGAGCTTCTTGCCACGCATGTCAAGAGAAGTGTTTGTTAAGAGATAGTTATCTGGACTGCTGACCAACTCGAAACCATTTGGCACTATTCTCTCAACGCGCGTGAGCAGGACAGGCGAATTTCCCACATTTTCGAGTTCGACCATGAGATTGGCGGTTTCCATAAGTTCGAGGCTGTTCTTCTCAAGGGCGAGTCTTACGGTAACATGCGGGATGACTCTATCTCGGAGATACCTTTCAGCCTCTTCGGAGGTGGATTTCTTGTAGATTTTATTGCCCAACAGAAGTGCCCCTTCCAAACGGCCGAGTCTTTCCTTGACAAGCTTTTCAACTGCCAAGGTCAAGTCTGGACCAAGCTCCTTGCGCCTGGTCATTTCTTTTCTGTCAACCATGGCCGAGATACCTTCACTGTTTCATAGGCAAGTCGTGGGAATCAAGGGAGTAGCAACTTGCCGCGTCTCATTATCTCCTTCCCATCTAACTCAACGGAAGGCTCCTCAACTGTACAGTGAAATGCAAAACTGCTCTCTATTTTTCCGCCAACCTCTCTGTTGTCACCAAGGCTTAGAGTAGCCGTTCCAAGAACTATCGGATTATAAAGAAATCCCGTCTTTGCTTTGGGATTCAAGCCGAAGCTCAGCGAACCTACTTGATCTTTTTCTCCCCGCGCCTTTTTCCATAGCGCTCTAACGCACTCTACGTTGTCGCCTCCTTTGAAGGAAGTCAACTTCCCATCTTTAAACTTCCATACGACGTCTCGAATGGACAAGCCGGCGTTTGCTTCAGGGACATTGGAGAAATATGCACCATTGGCGCTATTTTCCTTAGGAACCACGACAACTTGACCTGCTGGCAAAGCAGTAAAATCCGCCCCTCTCTCAATGTCTTCGTCATCAATCACGCCATCATTGACTAGTGCAGTTCGGCCTTCCAGCTGCAGTGACAAGTCCGTGCCTCCAATTGTCTTGATTCGAACTTCATCGGTTTTTTCTAGTAAACGTGCAATCCTGTTTCCCAAAATCTGCATTTCTTGGTATCTAACATCCATAGCTGCTTGAATGTTTTCTTTCCACTCATCAAAATCTAGACCGTACGTTCTGGCTCTTTGGCATGTAACGTATCCCAAACCTATATGTGCAGACCGGAGGGTTTTCTCCAAAAGCCTATCATAGTATGGTTTTTCAGCTTCAACCATGGCATTGTATCGGTCGAGGCTGATGAGCTTCAACCTCTCAGGATCCTCAGGGCCCGATATGAAGATATTCGCAGTTGCTATTTCCAACAGAGCTAGACTGAAAGGATTGCTCTCCTTTAAATACTCAATAGGCGAATTCAGCGCCTTATGATAGTAGAGTTCGTCGGTCTCAATCTCGATCAAAGCCATTGCTCCCGCTTCTTCACACTCCAAAGCAAACGCTTCCGCCAAATCAATCATATGACGCCATGCGAAGATGGTTACCTTGTCTCCTTTCCCGATCCTGAGGCATGTCTTTACTACGCTTTTCACGAATCTAGGCGTGGACATTGGCTATCACCAATACTAGTAAAGAGAATGTCTTATTTAACGCGCGCTTGTTTAAAACCTTCTGCATTTACGACTGAGACGCAATATTCTCGATGAGGAACTATCCGAAAGACGAAATGCCTAAAGCTCTTATTTCAGAAAGAGTGCGTAATATTGAAGAAGATGCAAACCAATACCTCAAAGAATGCATCCTTGCCAAAATCAAGGACACAGATCTTACTCGATCAGGCAAAAGCCAGAGAAGAAGAATACGACTGGCTTGGAGCCACAGATTGCTACGCAAAAATCAGGCGCATGATTTCTGTAGCGGACTCGAATAAATTGGCAATTTTATCCGAGAATACCGGGTATGCTTTCTATCGTGCAGCCTTCCAAGCAGGAAACAATGTAGAGTTCAGGAAAAGATGCGAGAAGTCAATCGAGAATTATGAGAAGGCTATTAGATGCTTGCTGAAGTCAGAAGAGGCAGGTCAGAATCCTAGGAAGCTTCGTTGTAGCGCAACTATTGCCTTAATCAACTATTGGCTCGCATCAGATGTGACCCAAAAGAAGAACCACGCTAGCGACAGCTGGAGACAAGCCAAAGAAGCTCTCGTAGGTTTCTTGGAAAAAGAGGACGCCTTGGAATGCGCAAAAACTTACAATCGACTTGTTGACAGCGTCTTCCTCGCATTCTTCCTGGACTGGAGCTTTTCAGCGAGAGAAAAACTGGCGAAGGAAGCGATCGGTTTTGGAGAAAGAGCGATAGCCTCAATCTCCGGATCTGTAAATGCTTACGAGGAAGCCAAGGCTCTTGCTAAATTTCTGATCTGCACTAGTGTATTCGCATACAATTTCCTCGACGTAAGTGACAGAGAAAGACAATATGAAAAGGTCTTCTCCTATTGGTCTCGTGCGAGAAGACTGAACCAAGACGCTGCCTTCCACGAGATTCTTCATCCATTCTTTGGTCCCAACATTGTCTTTGGAGTTGAGGGGTCAAACGAAGCTATAGGGAATTTCAAGAAAGCACTGAGAATTGCTGAGAAGACATCTGATAGGTTTCTAATGGGGTCGGCATTTGACTGGTTAGCCTATCACACCGCTTGGGCGATACGTAAGACTGAAGACGCTGACAAACAACTGCGACTAGTCGAGGAAGCTTCAGATTATGCAAGAAATGCAAAGAAGCTGTTCAGTCAAATATCGTTTGTAAGCCCACGCGGCGATCTTGCTTGGATTGAGGATGCATCTAAGGTTGGGCCATTCAGTTCGATAATGATCAACGAGACAGACTTGCGCAAAAAGCGCGCTATGCTAGGCCAAGCTCTAAAGGAGGCACCAGCAATGATGAAAAGAGCCTCCGACTCAGGATATCCCGAGATTATGTTGTACGCACACCATATCTATAGCTTCATGCTGACGGCGCAATCAAAACTTGAAACTAGTGAGAAACAAAGAAAGAAAATCCTGGAAGAAGCTCTTGCACAAAGGAGAAACTCTTTAGCGATCACGTCCAAAATCCAGCCTTTCATGTACTGGAATCGCGGAGTGATGCACAATCTCATGGCCACAATAAGGTCCGAACTGGCTGAATTGACAGAGGAACCCATGACAAAGCAGTCGATCATACAACAAGCGATTGCCCACTCAAACGCATCATTGAAACTAAGAAACAGGGATCTGCGCTTCTACAGGGGTAGAGGCTCAATTGACGCCCTGATCGCTCAGATTGCAGAGAATCGATTTTTCCATGGCAATCTCTTGATTCGGCTTTACAATCTTACCAACGACAGAGCTGATTTGGAAAGAGCTCTTCAATCATACAGGGGGGCGCTAGCAAACTACCGAGAGCTCGCAATCATGAGTCGAGTGGCAGAATGCTACTGGAAAATAGCATTGGTCTACGATAAGGCCTCCGAGCATGTCAAATCCGCTAAAGGATTTAAGCAAGCCTCAAAGAGCTATGAGAAATCTGCCGAGAGAATCCCGATCCTGAAGGATTTCTTCGAAGAGCACTCGAAATATATGCTTTCATGGAGTGAAATAGAGCTGGCTAGAGACAGTCACAGAAAACAAAACCATGGCGAGGCTCGGCATCATTTTGAGAAAGCTGCTCAGCTTCAAGAGCGCTTGGAACACTGGAGGTATCTCAGTCCCAGCTACCTAGCATGGGCAATGGTTGAGTACGGAGAGGATCTGAGCAGAAAAGACAAACCTGAAAGAGCTATACGAGCCTTCAGTCAGGCCGCCCAGCAGTTCAAGAAGACCATTGAATCCATTGAAACTTACCTTCCGGCAGTTGAAAGCCTTGAAGAGAGAACAATGGCAGGAAACATTCTCAGAGGGACGGATGCAAGGTATCATTATTGTTTAGCTAGAATCAACCTTGAAGATGGAAGACTCCTTGACAAGAAAGGAAACCACGCGGCCAGCTCAAAGAAGTATAGCGTAGCAGTGAGGAATCTCGAGAAGATTGAGAATGAGCTTGAGTATGAACGAGATCGAAAGGAGTTTAGATTTCTGATTCTCGTTTCACAGGCATGGGAAAGAATGATGAAGGCCGAAACTGAAGGCTCTCCAAACCAATACAAAGAAGCATCGGAGCGCTTTGAAAGCTCTAAGGAATTCACTTCAAACCAAAGATCAAGAAAGCTTGTCCAGGGACACAGTCAATTCTGCAGGGCACTTGAGATAGGGGTGAGGATCGCTAATGCGATGAACGAGGCTGAATACCTTACAGCCAAGATACACCTTAAGAACGCTTCGGATCATTACACGAAAGCGCGTTTTCGAGAGGCCTCAAAGTATGCAAAGGCAACAGAACTGCTTTTTGACGCATATTGGCACATCGACCATGCAAAGAGGGAGAGCGATCCTGAGGAAAAAGCAGACTATTACATGATGGCAGAGAAGGCGTTGCAGAAGTCAGTAGCATCATTTGAGAAAGCCAAGCACGTTGAAAAGAAAGAACAGGTAGCTGGAATTCTGAGAAGGGTCAGAGAGGTCCGCGAATTGGCGATATCTCTTTCGAGTTTGCTAAGCGGTTCAAGAATAGCCTCCACGAGAACCACGCTGACTGTCCCAACACCTTCTTACGAGGAGGCTGTCGGTCTGGAGAGATTTGAGCATGCAGACGTCAGAGCTAACGTCATGGTTAGCCAAAAAGAATTGAGTGTAGGCGAAGAGATAGGTCTGGAAATAGAGCTTGTAAATGTGGGAAAGGGATCAGCACTCTTAACGAAGATAAGAGGCGTGATTCCCGAAGGTTTTGACGTGATATCAAAACCTGCAAAAATACAAACGGAAGACAACCATTTCAACTTGCGAGGGAAAAAACTTGATTCGTTGAAAACAGAGGAAATTGAATTGGTTGTACGACCAAAAACCTCGGGTGTATTTACTCTGGAGCCTGTTGTATTCTATCTGGATGAAAACGGCAAGTACAAGGCATCCCAGTCGGATCAGATGATAATAACAGTAAAACAGCGGGATTTGAAATCCTGTGGAAACAATGAACACGTCGTTGCGACAGGCTTCCTAGAACTAGACAAGCTACTTTATGGAGGCATGGCCCAAAATTCAGCCGCAGTCTTGGTTTCGGGTCCCAACGATGAGAGAGCTTCAATAGTTAGAAGCTTCCTCGAAACTGGACTGAATAGCGAGCAAACTACGTTCTACCTAGCCACAAGAACAAGTGGCTTGGAGACATCAGCTGAAGCGTCTCGATCAGATTTTCGACTGTTTATATGCAACTCTCAAGCGGACGCAATAATAGGAGATGGATCCAACGTGTACAAACTCAGAGGTGTCGAGAATTTGACGGAAATCAGCATTACTCTTCTGTCGGCACTAAACAAACTGCCGGCGTCATCCGGCAATCTTCGGAGAAGAGCTTGTATCGACGTCGTTTCAGACGTGCTACTACAACACGGTCCCATAAACACGCGAAAATGGCTAAACTCACTCATTCCTCAATTGAAACGAAAAGACTTTACAATTCTAGCATTGGTCGACCCCGAAATGCATTCATCAAAGGATCTTCATTCAATACTTGATGTTTTTGATGGAGAGATAAAGATTTGCGAAAAAGAAACGCCACGAGGTCCCAGAAGGTTTCTGAGAATACTAAGGATGCAAGATCATAAGTACTCTAGAAATGAAAAGCTCCTCTGAGGACCAGAGTCTTTCTCGCACGATTAGCAACAAAGAGACCAATTTGAGCACCTTTTCTGCACACGTAAAAGTGGCAAGTCAAGTTGACAGCCAGCCTAAGTTCAAACGCAGGCAACGTTATTTCGAATCCTTTACTAGGCTTTCTATTCTCTTTCGATTGATCTCTCGTAGGACGTGATTGAACCACTTACTTGCTTCGCGGTATTTTTCATATATGGCTTTCTTATCTTTGATAAAAAACAGGCGCTCAAGTTTCTCGATTAGTCTTTGTGGAAGCTCGTAGTGCACATAGCGCATCTTGAAATCATAATGAAATGGGTTATGCTTGATTCGCAGTGCTTCTACTAAAGTGGCAAGAGTAACATTGTAGTACAGGTCAATGGCTTCAAGGTAGTTGCCTCTGTTGATTTCTTTCTGAACGAAATTGTTGAACATAACAGATCTCGTATGTAGTCTCTCCACTCTTGCGCAGATCTTTTCAACAAACGCATCCCTGTCTAGAGGGGAGAATTTGACAACCTCCGACTTGTTAAAGTAAAACACATTGTTACCGTGAATCTCTGGTTCTAGGAACTTGGTTGGGCAACTGAGTTCTAGGATAGCGAGATCTATGATTAGATGCTCGTTTGTATCCTGGAGTCTATAGAACGCTTGATGGACGCCTTGCCATCCGGGTTGTGGCACACTATACTTCTGTCTGATGGGAGAAAGCGATTTCAAAGTCTTCTCAACCACTCCGAAAGCTGCGTCAACTCTGCCGTCATCGATAACGACGTAGACATCAATATCTGACCATTCATCAACGCGGTTGAATGCAGCGGCTCCTCCCTCCCAAAAAGCGTGAACATATTCCAACGGTTCCAAAACACCGACAAGCGTTTGAATTATCTTATCACGGGAAAGTTTCTTTCCTTTCATTTCTGACGCGCCTTCCAGTGTTAACGCAAGAGCTTGCCAACAATCAACACTCGTGCGTGTGTAGGCTGAGTGCATGAGGTAGAAAGCGGCACCTTTAGTAAAAGCAGCATACGCATCACAGTGTTGAATAGTCCTAAGCTTAGCTCTATTCCAATAAATAGCTTTCATTAAATTTATGTCCAGGAATCGTATGAATCCTGAATGATTCAAATGGTTTCGTTATCACTTACCCTCCAGATTGTGAACGGAACTGGACGTTCGAGACAGCTTTGATAATTCTTTGGCAGCAGGGTTATGAGCGTTAAAGAGATATATGTCAAGAACAGCGACTAATAGTGATTTGCGTAAACCCCGTAGAGGGATAGCGCTGGCAAACCGACACGATAATGGTTACAAAATCGTTCTAACAGCCGACCGCACTCTGATGAGCGAGTACAATGGAGGAATCTTTCTAGGCTTCAGCGCCTGCGTGCCCACCGGTCTGGTGCCCAACAGGTTTTACTTCTCCATGATCTGCCCTTCGGTTGAAACGAATGAGGATGGTTCGGTCAAGTACGCTCCATGCGGATTAAGAAAGATCGAAGCAGCACTTATGAGCAATGGTTTCGAAAGGGATGACATCATAGTCGCTCACCCACAATACCTGCATAAAGTCATAGGTTCAAACACCAAGGTCATAGGCATCACAGAAACGGATCCTTTAGGAATGGGCCCGGCCACGTCTACATTCACGCAGCTGTTTGGCGGAGACGCTTACATGGCTCTGAAGTTCAAGGAACTCCTAAACCACCCCGCTATCAAAAGATATCAGCCTAGAATCGTCGTTGGCGGACCTGGAGCTTGGCAATTGCAGGACAGCGAAGTCCGAAAAAGATTAGGAATAGATAGTGTAGTGATTGGAGAAGGCGAGAAGGCTGTCAGTTCAATATTCGAGAAAGCCTTCACTGGCGAGCTGTTGCCTGAAGTAGTCTACGGCGAGATCGTGGCTGAAGAAGAGATACCCCTAATTGAAAAGCCAACGATAGATGGCGTGGTCGAAATCGCTCGGGGATGCGGCAGAGGATGCGACTTCTGTGTACCTACTCTTCAACGCTTTCGCTGTTTGTCAGTCGACCACATACTGAAAGAAGTCCAAATCAACTTGAAAGCTGGAAGAAGACCTTTGCTGCATGCTGAGGATGTTCTCCGATACAAGGCCAAGGGTCTAGAGGTTAACGAAGAAGCCGTGATCGATCTTTTCAAGAGAGTGAGAAACCACCCGGGTGTTAACTCGGTGGCAATAAGTCACTTCGCTCTCTCTTCGGTTGCAAGTGCGCCAGATCTCATTGAGGGAATATCAAAGATACTCCATCTGGGAGAAGGCGGAGAATGGCTTGGCGGCCAGACTGGCATTGAAACAGGCAGCCCCAAACTAATCAGGAGTCACATGGCGGGAAAATGCAAGCCTTTTAGCCCTGAAGATTGGCCGCAAACCGTGGTAAGAGCTTTTGAAATACTTTCCGACAACAATTGGGTTCCATTGGCCACGCTAATAATTGGGCTTCCTGGCGAAACCGAAAGTGACGTTGAACTGACTATTAGGCTGATTGAGGAGTTGGCAGCTTTCAGAAGCCTCATCGTCCCATTGTTCCTTGTATCTGAGGGAGGATTGAAAGACAAGGTCAAATCATTCTCGTTGGAGAAGATGACACCTATACAATCAGAACTCCTCCTGAAATGCTGGGAACACAATCTACACTGGGGCGAAATAATGCTTAAAGACTATTTCATAACAAGAAGCGGTGCAAAAGGACTACTGCTAAGGCTCGTTTTCTCGTACGGTATCAGACAAACTAGGAAGCTGATAAGCAAGTGCCAAAAAGACTATGGGTACGACTTGTCAGCCATGATTAGAGACATTCGACAAGGAAAAATGAAGGTTACGCCTTTGCCCATCCGCTTAGTGAGCAAGCTTACACGATCAGGCTTAGGTTAGACATGGAGATATTCGCTCTTGCTTAGCTGGTTTGTTCGGATCAGAAGGGTTAGTCTGGTTTCTCGCAAGTCTCCTGATCACAATCCTGCCTCTGCAAAGAGTCTTGGATTGCAGAGTTTAAGGTTGAGAAGGTCTTATCCCCAAAACCACCGAAACGTGGAAGAACTCGGTCACGTTCGAAGATTGGTTCATTCTTGCAACATCTAGGACTGCCGTCTCTCCGGGTAATGTGTGTTCCTCAAGGTAACTTGACATTTCGTCGCCATTCTTGATCACTGTCCCGTTTATTCCTAGCAATATGTCACCGCTCATGATGCTTGCATCGTAGGCTGGGCCAAACGGCACGACTTGAGCTATCTTCCAGCCATAGGTCACGTTTACGCCAGAGGTTTGGGCTTCTGCGTAATCCATATCTGTTCCCTTCACGCCCAGATAGGAGTGTCCTCTGTACGTTCCACTGCTAATGAGTGCTTCCTTCTCTCTCAGTATCGTGTTTGAAGGCACTGCGAAACCTAGGCCCTGCGACTCATTGACTATAGCTGTTGTTATCCCAATCACTTTGCCGTCATAATTCAGCAAGGGACCACCAGAGTTTCCTGGGTTTATCGGTACACTGGTTTGGATGATATTTGCTATTGCATAGCCGCCTGTGTACGCTTCTTCTCTGATAGTTCTTCCAAGTGCACTTATCACGCCGGTTGTCATTGTGCCGACCAGACCGTAGGGGGCTCCTATGGCTATCGCAAGGTCGCCCACTCTCAACGTTGAAGAGCTTACTATCTCGAGAGGTTTAAACTCGGCTTGGCTAGCGCCAACGACTGAAAGTATTGCTAAATCAGCGTATGGGTCAGTGCCATTCACGATCGCAGGATATCCGTTTCCATCTGAGAATGTGACGCTCAATTCTGTGGTTCCGCTGACAACGTGGTTGTTTGTGATTATGACCATGGCTCCTGAGTAGTTGTAGATGAATCCTGAGCCCTCTATGGTTCCAATACTTTGTGTTCCGCGGATCAGAACAACTGAATCTTTAAGATTCTCATATAATTGTGAGAGTGACACGTTGTTTTGGTAAATCGTTATGTTCTGATTAGTGATTGTCTGGTTGCCACTCAGTCTGGAGATTTGGCTCTGAAGGTTTGTAGTCTCATTCTCTAGCTTGCTGATCTCCCTGTATGAAATGAAGACTGCTGCTACACCTCCGACAAGCAGTCCAGCCACGAATACTAGCACGACAAAGCTTGAAGAGTACTTGATACGGGTTTGACTGGATTCGCTCAATTCTGTCACCTTGACAGACCGAATTGAAAACATGGAAATAAAACTATCGCATAATACGTCGCCGAATTTCCACTCATTTTTCGAGAACCCCTGTTGCCGCGATCAGAGCCAGAGCCGTTGTCGCTCCAATAGATATAACAAACGGGTAAAGTGGTGAGGCTGAATATAGGATGCCACTGGTATATGGTGCTAGGAAAGAGCTAAACATGCTTATCGTTTGGGGAACAGAAACCCATCTGGCACTGCAGGCTTCTGGTGCAAGAGGGCCAACAACAGCGTTCATTAACGACCACATTAAATATGAACCCCCAGCGAACAAAGAAGTGACCAAGAGAATGCGGAAATCACCAAACAACAACAGCATGATCAAAGACACGCTGCAAGAAGCCATCGTAAGAGCAAGTGCATAAGACTTTCTCCATTTGTCCCCTAGTTTACCTAGGAGTATTCCCAAAATTGCCGAACTTGCAAAGGAAACAGAACCCAAAACGCCGATTTCCAGCGCGCCATAATGGTATACGTCCACGAGATACTTTGGTATGAACGGTCGGAACATCATGAGAATGAACATTGCTGAAGCAAAGAAGGCCGAGAGTTTGAGCAGCTTTCTCGTTCTTAGAAGCCTGATAAGCGAGTATTTCTCACCTGAAGCACGTTGCAACGCATTCGTCGGGTATTGGCTTCTGGTGAGCGTCAGAAACGAGCAAGCTACAGCATAACAGACAAAGGCCAAAAGGAAAACACTGCGCATCCCTATTATCCCAGCCAAATATCCGCCTAATGCAGGGGAGAAAGTGTATCCAATTGACCAAGCAGCAGAAATCATCGTGAAAGTCAACGTTAGCTTGTTCCTACTGCCTATGGACGTGATATAAGCGGTAGTTGTGGGTCCGCCAAGCCAAAAACCCCACATTACCATCCCAGGCAGCATCTGAATCCAGTTACCCGCGAAGGCAAAAATCAAAGGCACAGGTAGCCATGCAATCCACCCTGCGATCATGATCTTCTTGCGATCGTATCTGTCCGCCAGTACTCCTGCGATAAGCAGCGTCAATGCTGCAAATAAACTCGTTACGGCATAGAGTATCCCAACTTCCACTGGACCAGCTTTCAGAGTATCAGTCATGTAAACAGGTAAAAGGTAGGCATAGAGTCCATCGCCGAAAGATCCTGCAAGGTTGCATGCAAAGAGCAGTTTGAGATCCTTGTTTAGCACACCAAGAGGAAGGCGAAGCCTCAGAGCTTGAGGACGATCTGCTTCGACTGAGCTCCTAATTCCTTTAGACATGTCGGCTGCCAGAAGTGTGCGATGGGAGGAGATTAGGCATATTGCGGTTTTCGGTCGGAGAAAACGTATCTCTAATGTCTGGTCATCTTGGAGCTTGTATTCTGCTGAGTCTTCATCTTCTGTCAATGAGGTCCAGTGCATCTGGTCCAGTTCCAATTAGCACGATAGGTATTCGCGTTTGTTTTTCTATTTCTTCAATGAATTTCTTGGCTTCTCTTGACAACTCGCTATATGTCTTGGAACCTTTGCATTCGGGGTACACGCAGTCAAGCTTCGTCACTGCTCCTTGGGTGGCACCATTGATCATGGCGGATTTTCTTGCCAATTCGAAATCGAAGGGCGCAGATCGCCTATCGCGGCCAGTTCCTGCCGCTGTTTCAAACCATCCTCTTCTTGTGGCCTCTTCTTTCGTTATCTCGCCGGGTAATGGGCCTGTTCCGACACGTGTAATGAACGACTTGAACACAGTAAGAACGTTGCTGACTCTTGTCGGGCCTACTCCTGCTTCAGAGCATATTGCTGAGGCGCTTGTATCCCTGCCAGTTACATATGGGTATGTGCCATGGAAAAGCGAAAGCATCAAACCTTGAGTTCCTTCCAGCAAGACATTCTTCCCTTTATCCAACGCCTTGTTTACTTCTTCTGAAACGTCAGTTAGATACTTTTCGAGGTCTGGACTGTCTTTTGCGAGTTTTGCTGTTCTGCGTACACGTTCTTCTAATGCTGGGCCAACGCCCCAACCAGTTGTACCTAAGCTTTTCAGATGCGCGTTTGACTTGTCTTGCATTGAATGTTTCTCTTCGATTATGGATGCTTGACTGTCTATGCCTATGCGGTCTTTGACTTTGGTTTCCTCAACTTCCTTGAGAAATTGTGCAACGTGAACGTTGGTGCCGGCTCCAATCAGCAATCGGCATTTTTCGTAGACGAAACCGCCTGGGACCATGTGCAGCGCGTAACGTTTGCCTTGGTAGCAGATTGTGTGAGCAGCATTAACTGAGCCTGTTCTCACGCAAACGTCAAGCGGTTCTTTTAGAGCCAGATAAGAGATTATCTTTCCCTTGCCTTCGTCTCCCCAGAAGGCTCCAGTGACTACCGTGCAAGGCATTTTCTTCACCGGTGAATGAGTTTTCCAAGCGTTATTTAAGAATGATTGAAGCGTTCATGTGAAATCGGTGCTTACTGATCAGGTTGAACCGTGGCGATTCTCAGCTTCGCAGTCTATTGCATCCAGAAGCCTGATCAATCTTTTTCCCTTGCGCTCAATCTCAGTTTTGGAAACTGTGCGTCTCATTGCACATATGTCATCAGTGATTACTCCTTCTCCTTCACCATAGATCACAGGATACAGGCGGCATCCTAAAGGTCTCAGTTTGTAGACCTTGCAGCTGTGCTTATTAGGATCGTAGAAAACGCAGTGTCCTTCACTGTTTCGGAGTTGAGCGAAGTTTTTCGAATCGTAACGCACAAAATCCTTCCTAACGTAACCAACCTGTTCTAGTAGCTGCACGTCTGCTTCAGTCAGCAACATCTCGGTTTCTTCGCAGCAAAGACCGCATCTTGAACAATGCATAAGCTTTGTTGAACTGGTTTGCTTTTTTAGTTTTCCATGGTACCCACAGTGAATGTGCTCTACATGATCTCTAATCGCTTGTGAGAATAAGGTTCAAGTTCAGCAATTCTGCCCATGCCACGCTTCTAAGAGGGATTCTGAAGGTGTTTCTATTTCCATATGGGACACATGCGACGAACGTGTTTCTTTCGTATTCGTCTTTTTGAATTTCAGAAAGACACACGTTCACTATTACTGAACCATCTTTCAAATGAAGGTTAACATTCCTCCCGAGAAAGGACTTGGCAGTATTCACATTAAACCTCTCCATCTTTCACCACTCCAAATCCTTATCAGCCAATCTGCTCCAGCATCGCCTACAGATCGGCAGTTTCTCTCCTCGAAACTGAATGTAGACTTCGATATCATTACCCTTACACTCGTTATGCCAAGGATTCTTGCAGCGTTCCATGACGAATCACCATTACTATGTCACTCAATCAAAAATCGCTTTTAAGATTCACTGTGAAACGACATTTCAGCATAGTGGAGAGAGATAGGTTAAAGTGAAAACTCTTTATAGGCAGATCGATACAAACTGGAAGCTGAACCAAGCTTATGAACCCACTAATCCCTCCGCAAGCCAACATGATCGTCCAGATTGCCCTTCTTGTGTTGCTTCTTGTTAGTTTGGGCCTGAAGCGGAGGCATAAGTATTTGTTGCATGGTGCCACGATGCTCATTGCGGTTTTGCTGAGCGTGTTCTCGCTTCTGCTGATCATGCTGCCCTCCCTGTTTAGTTTGGAGATCATCAAAACTCAGCCTCTGCACATACTGTCCGTGATAACCTTGACGCATGTTGCCGTCGGCGTGCTAGCCGACCTTCTAGCGTTGCTTCTCGTCGCTTCTTGGGTTTTGCAGCCATCAGTTCAAAAATGCGCACGAAGAAAAAGGTTGATGCGTATAACGCTATGGTTATGGCTGACAGCCCTGTTCGTCGGTGTTCTATTTTATGCGTATGCTTACACAAATCTTATACCTTGAGCCTACTAAAACCAAAATTGGTGGAAGCTAACGTGGGCAAGCACACTAAACTTGTGATGATATTAGTCATTTCGACTTTGATAGGCTTCGTTTTGGCAAGACCGGTTCTCGCTGATCAGCCACAGATGCGAAGCGTCATTGTATATAGTGATGGTGGCAGAACCCTTCTAAACATGACCATCTATCATAACACTGAAACCCCATCCCACTATGTGGATAGCGTTCAAGTGATTTTTGGGTCAAATACAACGACTTGGCAAATAGCTCCACAAGCACTCGCGTCAGACCTCACATTCAATATTACCTATGACGCCGGAGTAGTCGCGGGAAGTCCCACAGCCACCATTCGAGCGCACTGCAACATCCACGACAATTCCTCTGATTGGTCGGGTGTAATTCCAGAGTTCCCAATTCCAACAATATTGTTGATGCTAATGATAATGCTGTTCTCGTTTTCTACGTTTGTCCTCCGCAGAATCCGACTAAACTCTCGACAATGACTTCCTGCGTTGCGAGTTGTTTTCTGGTTCCCCAAGCCTAGATTTGAACTATTTCTGGCGTTATCTTCCCAGTCGTTATCCTCAACAAGCCTATACTTGGCTTGACCAAGAACGGTGGAATGGGATTCGTTGGGCTACCGGGATTTATGAACAAGGTGCCTCCTTCCCACCTCACATGCGGACTGTGAGTGTGCCCATAGACCAGAACGTCAAAGCTGTTCTGTCGGGCAATCTTGATCATTTTTCTGATTCCAAAAAGTGCTCCTGGGTCATGCATTACTCCGATTCTCCAATTAAGGATTTTGAACGAGTTTATCTTTGGGAGTTGCTTGCGAGTCTCTGGTTCATCCATGTTTCCGTGAACTGCTAATACAGGCGCAATCTGCTCAAGCTTCTCTATAACAGCAAGTTCCACCAGATCACCTGCATGCACTATGAAATCTACGTTTTCGAAAACCTTATTGGCTTTCTCTGAGATGCTCCTTGCCCGTGTAGGTACATGAGTATCGGATATCAAACCCACAATCTTTGTTGGGTCACAATTCTGAAGCTTGCTGGGAATCTGAGACTGCGCACAGAACACTCCACTTGTCTCCTAGAAACATGCTTTGCCGCCAACTAGAATAGCTTTCGGCGAATACACAAAAACCCTGGGAAGAAAAGGATGGACTCCGTTCAACTTGGAGAACGGAAGTCGCCATTAGGCTTACAAAAGGAATAAAGTCTTAAGCAAATCCTTCTCCAATACGGTCTAAGAAAGGTGAGCTTTCGAAATGTGTGCCAAGCTACTGAAGGAAATTGAAGAAGAGGTTACAGAATTTTTGAGTGGATTGATCCGCATAAACACCACCAACCCGCCGGGAAACGAGATAGCGGCTGCAAAATACACTGCGAAAGCTTTGGAGAAAGATGGTTTCAAGTGCGAATTGTTTGAATCTTCGCCTGGACGAGGTAGCGTTGTAACCCGACTTAGAGGAACAGGTGAAAAACCAAGCTTGCTTTTGTTGTCGCACTTGGATGTTGTAGCTGCAAACCCTAAAGAGTGGAGTGTAGACCCGTTTGGAGGCGTAGTGAAGGATGGTTTCGTCTGGGGACGCGGCGCGCTAGATATGAAGGGAATGACTGCTGTAGAAGTCACAACCATGCGTCTTCTCAAGAGAAACAACGTGAAACTCAAAGGCGACGTCATATTGGCTGCGACTGCTGATGAAGAAAAGGGAGGTGAAGCAGGAGCAGGTTGGCTAGTCAAAAATCATGCAAAGAAAATCGTTGCAGACTACGTGCTAAACGAAGGGGGAGGTCTAGCAATTCCAATCGGTGGCAGGAACGTTTACACAGTTCAAACGGCTGAAAAGGGCATCCTATGGCTTAGGATAAGAGCAAAGGGAAGACCCGGGCATGGCTCAGTTCCGGGAGCAGCCGACAACGCTATAATGCGCATGAATAAAGTCATCGAAAAACTTGGAAACCATCGTTCGAAAATCACGCTCGTACCTACCGTAAGCCAGTTCCTGAATACTGTCGCGAAGGAGGATAAACTTTTGCAGCAGGGTTTGACGCTTTTGCTTCAGCATCCTGAAAGGGCTGATCAGCTGTTGGATGTGATGGCTCAACAAGACAAGTATATGGCTGAAGAGATTCGGGCAAGGCTTAGAATGACTATCACGCCAACTATGATTTGCGGCGGAGTCAAGGAGAACATTATCCCTTCAGAATGCGAAGCAGTTCTTGACTGTCGAGTGTTGCCAGGACAGACACCAGAACAAGCATTGAGAGAGATTAAGGAATTGCTGATGGATATTGGCTTGGACAAATTAGAGTTTGAGATAATTCAGGCTAGTGAGCCTTCCGAATCATCAATGAAGACACCGCTTTATGATCTGATCTTGCGGGTGTTGAAGGAGTTTGAACCGGATTGTTCTGCGGCGCCGATTCTGCTTACTGGTGGTACTGACTCTCGCTTCTTCAGGAATGTCGGAAGCGTATGCTATGGTTTTCACCCTGTAAGGTCAGACACGTCCTACAGTGAAATGCAAGAGACAATTCATGGAATCGACGAAAGTATCTCCATTGGAAGCTTGGTGTTCGGAACAAGTGTGCTTTATAGCGTCGTCGAGAGGTTCATGGCTTAAAGTGAACTGTTAAATACCTCTTAGCTGGTTCTCTGTATTATTCTGAGGGAGGTTCATCTTTGCCTGCGATTGAGGTTGGTAGAATCTGCGTGAAGCTTGTTGGCCGAGAAGCGGGGAAGAAGTGTGTGATAGTTGACTTGGCGGACAAGAGTTTCGTAATGGTAACTGGTCCGAAGTCGGTGACAGGCGTGAAGAGGAGGAGAGTGAACATTAATCATGTTGAACCGCTGCAGGATAAGATAGAGGTCAAACGTAATGCCTCTGATGACGAAGTCTCTGCGGCACTGAAGTCTTCTGGTAAACTAGACGCTATGCCCCAGATGGTCAAGGCATCTTTAACATGAGCCTAGACTCTTAATCTTCTAAGAATGAAGATATTCCACAATACATTTTTCCAATCTTGTAGAAGAAAAAGCTAACAGACTTATAGAAATTGCCAACTCTTATATTTCCAAGTCCCTTTCTATTCCTACGGGAAGATCTAACATGCCTAGAAGCGTTGCTCCATGGGAGACAGGACGCAAGCTGCTGTTGAAGGCTGAGGATAGAACAGACCCCAAGTATGGGCACGTTCCTGAAGAAAGACCAATTGAAGAGTATGTGCGGTATGGCGTCATCAATCTGGATAAGCCGCCTGGTCCCACTAGTCACGAGGTGGCTGCTTGGGTTAAGCGTATCCTCAAACTTGCTGCAGTTGGTCACGGCGGGACTCTAGAGGCTTAAAGATTTAGACTAGCCAGAGAAATCCCAAAGTGACAGGTGTCTTGCCAGTTACTCTAGAGGAAGCTACGAAGGTTGTTCAGGCGCTTCTTCACGGCGGTAAAGAATACATTTGCGTGATGAAGCTTCACGGGAATATTGAGGAGACACGTATTGAGAGAGTTTTGAAGGAGTTTGAGGATGTTATTTATCAACGTCCGCCGTTAAGGGCTTCTGTCAAGAGGCAGATAAGAACTAGAAGGATCTACTATCTGGATTCCCTTGAGATGAATGGGCGAAATGTTCTTTTCAAGGTTGGCTGTGAAGGCGGAACTTACATTCGTAAACTGTGTTATGATGTGGGCGAGGTTTTGGGCTGCGGTGCCCATATGCAAGAACTGCGGAGGACAAGGGCAGGTCCATTCGTTGAGGACTCCAAGGGGTTTGTCACATTGCACGATATGGCCTACGGCTTTATGGAATGGCAGGAGCAGAAGGACGAAAGCATTCTCAAGCGGTTTATTCAGCCGATGGAGCGTTGTCTAGAGTTGATTCCAAAGATCCATGTTCGAGACTCGGCGGTAGACGCTGTTTGCCACGGGGCCTGCCTCACTGCCCCAGGTGTTCTATCGCTTGAAACTGGAATAAAAAAGGATTCGCTAATCGCAGTCTTGTCCTTGAAGGGTGAAGCCGTTGCCTTGGCTAAGGCTGCTGCCAGCACGGATGAGATATTTGAAATGGAGCATGGAGCTGTTGCCAAAGTTGAGCGTGTTCTGATGCCGAGAGGAACCTATCCTAAGGGTTGGAAGAGCGGCGAAAAGAAACCGTGATCAGAAATACTGATGTCGCAGATCACTATTTTACGGAGCATCCGAAGTCGAAGCCGAGATACGGTTTAGTTCAGACCAGTCTTCGCGGTAGACGGTTCGAGTTTCTGACGGCTTCAGGTGTTTTCTCTATGAGACGTGTTGACTTGGGTACGAGGTTGCTGATTGAAAGTATGGTTCTGCCGGCAGAGGGTTCTGTTCTGGATGTTGGTTGTGGCTATGGGGCTGTCGGTATTGCAGCAGCGGTCTTCAACCTTAGTTTACAAGTGATGCTTGTCGATGTGAACGAGCGGGCAGTTTGGCTTGCCAGACAAAACGCTACCATGAACGGTGCTCATAACGTCGAAGCCAGGCGTGGACGCTTGTATGAACCTGTTAATGACATAGTTTTTGACTGTATTCTTTCAAATCCGCCATTGAGTGCTGGCATGGAGACAGTGAAAGCAATTATCTCTCACGCTCCCGAAATGATGACGAGCAAAGCACTCTTTCAGATGGTTGTGAAATCCAAGATTGCAGGAGAGCGATTTTGTAGTCTATTTGAGGAAGCATTTGGCAACGTTAAGGTTTCGGCGCGAGAAAGCGGCTATCGCGTTTTGGTCTCAAAGAAGTGACAAACCCAGCCTGTTAGTTGACCCTTTTGTGCACGGTTTTTCCCATGATCAGGATTTCGACCATGTTTGTGGGAGTTCTAAGAGTACGTGCAGTCTTGTTTTACTCAAAGCCGAAATAGGCGCACAGCATTCTCAGTCGTGATTTTGGCTGTTTCTTCAAGACTTTTCCGGTGAATGGACGAGATGCTTTGAGCGATGAGCCGAACGTAAGCAGGTTCATTTCGAGAAAACTTTCGCTGTGTACCACGATACGGGTGGGGCGGCATATTAGGCGCGTCTGTTTCCACGACAATGCGACTCAAAGGAAGCTTGCGACAAGCGGAGGAACTTTCTTCGCGTTCTTGTAGGTGACGGGAGCTGCAAAGCTGAGATAGAGACCTAAGCCTATTGCGCGCTGCGCTGTTTGGTAATCACCTGTGAAATGGTGCAAGACGCCAACATGATCGTTGCCTGCCAACGGAGAGGCTGCTACAAGTTGAAGACAGTCCGCATAGCTCTGAAAATTGTGAATAATGACAGGCAGATTGAGTTCAGTTGCCAACTTCAACTGTTCAGAAAACACAGCTTGTTGGGTCTCTCGTGGGCACTTGTTGTTCCAAGAATAGTCAAGCCCGATTTCGCCTATGGCCACCACATGCTCATGCTGTGCAGCTTGTCGCAACCGATCTACATCGATGTTTCCCAGTCAGCGCAATATCTGGGATAGATGCCAACTGCACCATAAACGCCTTCATACTGTTCGATGATAGTATGCACTTTGGGTATGTTCCTGAACTCGGTTGCCGGAACGATCATTCGGGTTACGCCTACCGCTCGAGCAACAACATCGTCACGGTCCGCATCGAAGAATTCTGAATTCAAATGGCAATGCGTGTCAACCAAATGCATGAAACTCACCATACCGCGGTGTCTAGGGGCCATTCCTTTGAAGAGAAGGCCAGACTCTGGTTTATACTCTGTGTCTTGCTAACCAAGTTGCAATGAGGTTCTGCTGCACGCGAAAGTGATGAATTTCATTCAGCATCTGCCGAAGACGTGCAAGAAGCACAGAGACTCGGGGAAGCAGGGTTTGAACTTGCCTGAAGACACTTCGATAACGGGAACATCTTCGAAAAACCAGAGTACACCCCGATAGCGTGGGTTCATCCAAAAGAATGTGTGAGGCGTTGGACGGTGGGATTTGCATTCTGGACCGAGCAGAGATACCTCTCTCGCTCTCCCTTTTTCTAATGTACGAGTCTTGATTGACGAAAAGCCTTTTAAACTCATACTGTAACGTTAATGATAGTAAGTATTGTTTCGTGGAGATTAGTGCATGCCTTCAATGAAGAAAAAGAATGATCAAAAGAAGAAGAAACATTCGGGCAAGATTGGAAAATAACGTAGATTTCACAATTTGTAGCGCGTGCCAAAAGAAGGACGCAAAGTCAAACCAAACATCGTTATAACACGCAAAGTTTTCGAAAAAGAAAAGTCTTCAGACCTTATTGAAATACGCTTGCCTTACTGTTCCGTTGGAATGCTCACCTATGATACGAACACACTCCTGACGTAGTCAAGCTGGTTCGAAGTTGCTATGTTGGCGCAAGACACTCACGATTCGAGTCTGCAGAAACTATTACGAAAACCCCTATGTACTGGACGAGCGTACGCTAGGAATAAAAAGGAAAATGCGCGCTGGTTTGTTTTGTCCTCATTTCAAGGTTCTAGCTGCCTTGGTGAATTCCACTCTGACTTTCTCTAGGGAGCTTCCGACGATTTCGATATTATCTATGTTTCCTTCTCCGAGATGCCTCTTGACGGCTTCTTTGAGTATGGGCATTTTGTCCGGTTTTAAACCTGCAAGTGTTGCTCCGACTGTCTCCACGGCGATTGCGTCTCTGCCAACTATCAGGGTGTTCATTTTCACTCTGTACTTTGAAGCGTCTTTCGTGGCATGTGGGTCGGCTCCTGCGCCCCTATACAAGTATGTGCCATCTATGACGGCTAGGTCTATTCCCCCTATTGCTTCGCAGATGCCCGGCAGTAGAGTGTCGAGTTTCTTGTGGAGCGGCGCCTTCTTCACGTCTGGTACGAGCCCAAAGAGGTTCTTGATTATGCTTCCTCTTTCAAAGGTGCGGAGAATATGAGTGCTAACGAAAACGTTGGGTTTGAACAGTATGTGAGAGAGCTGCATCTTTTCATCTGCAACCTCAACTCTTTTGGTTTCAGCATCATTTGAAAGACTGAATGGGATGACTCGGCCATTGAATAGCTCTTTCCACACTTGAAGTCGTTCAATGGCTTTCCCACGATAATTGTCTGATTCGGCCAAGTAGATTCTTTGGGCTTTGTCGAAGCTCCTAATTATGGCGTCAACTACACTGACGCTTGAGTGGTTCTCTGCCTTATGGTCGAAAACACCAACCTTGATGACGACGGAGCGCTCAGACGTGTTCAAGTCGCTCACTTTTCCAACGAGGTCAAGCGCTTTTTTGAAGGACCTGAAGACGTCGTCTTCAAATTTGACTATGGCGACCTTCGTACCCATGGGCGTCACATCTTGACTCTTGTGAAGGTAGCGAGCTATATGAATTTCCATCTGATGATGCCGTAAGGGCGACGCCGAGACACGGCGAAAATACGTTAGGTCATAGCCAGTAACCTTACTGATGGAACATCACGAATGGCACGCCTTAGGATAGTGCGAAATGATTAAAAACAGGTATTGAAAACATCACTGAATGGTTCTTATGATAAACAATGGAAGATACTTGTTCTCTTCAGAATCAGTAGCGGAGGGCCATCCTGACAAGGTTGCAGACCAAATATCAGACGCTGTGCTGGATGCTGTCCTTGACCAAGATCCCAAAGCCAGAGTTGACTGTGAAACGCTAGTAATGCAGGGAAACGTAATAGTCACTGGTCAAATCACAACCTCCTGCTACGTGGACATACCTCGTATCGTGAGAAGAACGTTGAAGGAAATAGGTTTCGACAATGCCAAAGATGGAATGGATTGGGAGACCTGTGGCGTTCTTGTTTCAATAACGGAACAATCCCCAGATATTGCAGTGGGAGTTAATGAGACCGAGACTCATGAACAGGGGGCTGGGGATCAAGGAATGGTGTTTGGTTATGCAACAAATGAGACGAAGGAATTGATGCCTCTGCCAATAATCCTTGCACACAATCTGGTGAAAAAGCTTTCTGAATGCAGAAAAAACGGTGTTCTGCCGTATCTGAGACCAGATGGCAAATCGCAGGTCACGGTCGAATATGCTGATGGAAAACCAAGAAGAGTGGAGGCCGTCGTGATTGCTGCCCAGCACATTGAAACTGTTGACAGGGGAAAAATGAGGAAAGACATACTGGGTCAGGTCATACGGAAAGTCATACCCTCAAACATGCTAGATAACGAAACAAAATTCTACATTAATGAAACGGGAAGGTTCGTTGTCGGAGGAGCTTTGGCAGATTCAGGTCTGACAGGAAGAAAGATTATCGTCGACACTTATGGAGGCGTGGGAAGTCACGGCGGAGGGTGCTTTTCGGGAAAGGATCCATCGAAAATTGACAGGTCTGGCTGCTACATGGCCAGGTATATCGCCAAAAACGTTGTGGCTTCGCGTCTGGCCGATCAATGTGAGATACAAATATCGTATGCTATCGGTGTAGCGCAACCAGTTTCCGTAATGGTGAACACGTTCGGTACAGGAAAGATACCTGACGAGAAAATCCTTGAACTGGTAAAGAAACACTTTGATATGCGACCTAAAGCTATCATAGACCATTTGAATTTGCTTAGACCAATATACAGAAAGACAGCAGTGTTTGTACATTTCGGAAGGAATGACCCAGACTTCACTTGGGAGAAAACTGACAAAGCAGAAATTCTCAAGAAAGATGCTGGAATCTGACCTAGGTAGCGAATGCGGCTGCAGAATTCTCGCCTTTTCGCAAAGTATAGAAGGTTTCTTAAGTCTCTTCTAGGGTTCTCTTCGTAGACGTAGACTTGAACGAGTCCGAAGGGGTCTGTTTGAAGGACATTGAGCTTAAGCTAATTTCGGAGCTGGTAAAGAATAGTAGGAGGAGTGATAGGGAGCTTGCCAAGGCAATAGGTATCTCCCAGCCTACTGTCTCCAGAGTTAGAATGAGGCTTGAGAAAGAAGGGCTCATAGAATACACTGCCGTTCCCAATCTGGCTAAGCTGGGTTTCGAAATAACCGCCGTAACCCTTGGAAAACGGAACTACCAGAAGCATCCTGACGTCAATCTCCAAAAGGCCAAGGACTTCGCAGAAAGACATCCAAACATTATCTTTGGTGCTTCTGGCAACGGGCTAGGTTACGATAGAATATCAATCTCAATCCACAGAAACTATTCCGGCTATTCCAAGTTTATACAGGAGATCCAAAATGAATGGGAAGGGATCATGAATGTCGACTCTTTCATAATAAGCTTGAAAAGCAAAGACATTGTGCAACCGCTTTCTCTAAAACACTTTGCAGACCACCTGAAGAATGAAAGATACGCAGAATGATTGCTTCAAGTCTTCTAGGGTTCTGCCTTGGGTTCTAAAGAGAAAAGACTTCAATGGCTTTAGGGAATCCACAAAAGTCCAAAGTAGAACAAGCCTACACACGTTGATGTCTCCCCCTTACTCGCACGCGATTCAGACAAGCCGTGCTCTTACTGGTTCAGCATTGAAACTTTAAATGTGGCCTGTCTCAAAAAGACACTGCAAGCGGAAGCTAACGTGAACACGACGAAGTGAAGTGTAGTTCCTTGTGCCGGGGTCTCCTAGCCAGGTATGGAGCAAGCCTGGAGACAACACAAGTTGCCTAAGAGCTTGTGGCCTCTCGGGGCCACGTGGGTTCAAATCCCACCCCCGGCGCCAACAACATCGTTCTGGATGAACCCCAGTGGTGGGGTTACTTTGGCGCGCGCTTTGTCAGCCAATATCCTGTCACAGTGATACCAGAAGTTCTTCTAACTGGCATCTTGCTCTTTGCAGTAGCTTCAAGCTCGGTATTCATTTTAGTTCTCAAGAGAAAAAAAAGATTGTGGGAGAGTCTCGGCTGAAGTCTTCACTGTGGTGTGAGTTCAAACCTCATTTCAGACGGCATCTTCAAGGCAGACAAACCCTACATGCTGACACCGCTGCGAAATCATAAGCTTAATAGCGTAAGCAAAGGCTTCCAATACTCCAGAGTGAACGCGCATGTTTGAGTGGTTATTGCCCGTTTTCGGATTCTTGATAGGCATAGCGGCAGCGCTTACAGGTGTCGGAGGCGGCATATTCATAGTGCCCCTCTTAAACTTGCTTTACGGTTTCCCCGTCATAGGCGCAATAGGAACCAGCCTAGCCACGATAATCCTCACTTCGATTGCGTCCACCGTCAACTACGTTAAACAGAAACGAGTCTACTTCAAAATCGGTCTTATATTGGCTCTTGCCACGGCTCCAGGAGCATATGCCGGATCAGAACTGACGAAAGTGTCGTTGATAAAGACGTGGCTCGGACCCATCTTTGGAGTTTTTCTAATTATCGTGGCTGCACAAATGATTTTCAAAGCGCTGTCCATAAAGTCAGAGAAGCGATGCATGCAGACGGATCCAGTCTTCGAAACAGCCCTGCTTAGAAACTGGAACAAACTGCTCTTAGGCCTCGCCCTAGGCTTCTTTGGAGGCGTGGCATCCGGCTTACTTGGCGTCGGCGGAGGCACAATCCTCGTCCCGATAATGTGTTACGCACTCGACTTTCCAATTCACTTTTCAATTCCAACCTCCATGTTCATAATGATCTTCACATCCATAACAGGAGTCACTGGCCACCTGCAACAAGGAAACGTGAACCCCCAATTTGCACTCTATCTGGGTCTTGGATCAGTCCTTGGCGCCCAGGTCGGGGCCTATGCGAGTAAGAAACTTTCAGGCCGTAACCTGCACCTTGTGTTCGCTGCAATGCTCATAGTAGCCAGCATAAACATGATGCTTAAGAGCCTAGAAATTATCTAGTCAACCGGAAACCACCATTTGATTGAATCATTCTGAGGAAGAAGTGTCTTTGAGTGAGATGACAATAGAGCGATACGAAGCCAAAACTATCATCCGAGTTTCTACCCCTTCTCTCTTCTCATGGGCCGAAGTCTATCTGAACCCTTACCAAGGGTGCTTTCATGACTGCAAATACTGCGATGGCAAATCAGAAAGCTACTATATGCATGCCGGCTTCGACAAGCATATACGCGTCAAGATCAACCAGCCATCCTGCTGGAGCAGTTTCTGAAGAAGAAAGGCTTCGTCGCAATTAACCGTGAAAAGACCTCAACCCTCTTTGACTACCTACAAACAGAAGGAGACTCAACTCAGATCAATCAAGCAGCAAAGCTTGTCTTTCACATTGGCGGTGGCGTTTGTGACGTTTACCAGCCAGCAGAGAACGAAGTAATGATAACTCGGCAACTGCTTCAAATAGCCTATGACTACGCTTTTCCAGTTTTTATTCTAACCAAGAGCAAGAATGCTCTGAGAGACATTGACCTACTGGAAAAAATAAACAAGGGCAGCTATGCATGTGTGAACTTCACGATTACACTGGCAGACGAGGCTACGCAGCGAATATTCGAGCCCAGAGCCAGCGCAACGCAAGAACGTTTCGTAGCTATCAAAACACTTCGAGGAAGAGGTATTCATTCAGGCATATATTTCAACCCCGTTTTACCATTCATTGGCGATACAGACGAAAACATGCAGGCGATATACAAGCAAGCGAAGGATGCTGGCGCAGAGTTCGTTTACTGCTGGGGCTTAACTCTGAAGCCAGGTCGAAACAAACAAGAATTCATGCACACAATGGAACAACACTTCTAAGCATTTCTCCCGAAATACAAAACACTGTATAGTAACGACGACAGGTACGGGAACTTGGATGTCGGCGAGTTCAGGAAGATGAAGTTAGTGTCGCCGGAGGTCAAAGGCTACGTTTTAGGCTATGAAGCCGGAATGCCCTACGCTGCCAGACGCTACATTCCAAGAGGTCGTCTTGAGGCAAATTTGCGTGCCTCAGAGGTTCTGAGAAAAGCTGCGTTCATTCAGAGTAGTATTCTCAGGAATTCATGGCCAGAGACGCGCAGCCTCGCTCAGGCAGCGATTTTTCTGGACAATTATCAACAAGACATTTCAAGAATGAGCGCGGAGCAAATAGGACGGCTCCCGCTGGCGAAGAAAGCTAGCCGATACATCTTGGAGGCTGCAAAGGAAAACACAGGCCATAGACTTAGAAGAACTGGAAGAAAAAGCCTACACACAAACGCGCAATCGCCTTCAAGCCTCACAGATAGGATCCTGAGTCCACTCTTTCCTAACATCAAGGAAGAGACTTGCTGCAGAGTGTTACTGTCTGTTCAGATTATTGGAAAGTCTAATTAGCATAAGACTCAGAGTCAAGATCATGGATGCGTACAAGAACCCTCTCTATTACGAGATTGCATTTAGCTTCATTGATCCGAAAGAGCAAGTTGACAGCTTTGAGAAACTGATCAAAGAATTCAGCAAGACAGAAGCCAAGAGATTTCTTGACATTGCCTGTGGCCCAAGTCTCCAGCTAAGAGAGATTGCCCGAAGAGGATATGATGCAGTTGGACTTGACTTGAGTCCTGAAATGCTCAAGTACCTAGAAGCGAAAGCCAAAGAAGAAGGATTGAAGATCAAAACCGTAAAAGCAGACATGACAAGGTTTAGGCTGAAAGAGAAAGTGGATTTTGCCTTCATCATGATGGGTTCACTGGATGTTGAGTCAAACGACAAGTTCCTAAGCCACCTGAATTCTTTGGCAGCTTCTTTGAATAGCGGTGGCCTCTACTTCATTCAAAACATGGGCTTTGACTGGACACAGGCCCCAAAACAGAGTTGGACCATGAAAAGAGACGGAATAACAGTTGAAACGACTTACGAGTCTCACTTCAAGGACGTGATAAACCAGATCTCTACAGAAGAAATGACGCTTGAAGTCAATGATAACGGAGTGAGAAAGATGCTCGTTCATAAGAGGGATTTGAAGCACATTTTTCCGCAAGAATTCAAAACGCTCGTAAGACTTAATGGGAAATTCGATTTCCTGGGATGGTGGCAGGGTGACTGCAACAAGTGGGATCTGGATCAACCTCTCGAAAAAGTCAAAACCTTGAACAACAGCGGTAACATGACCCTTTTGAGAAGAAAATGAGAAATGCGTGGAATCAGTCCATGAGTCTGGCTTTGAGGGATGATCTATGAATTTGAGATTCGTAAGATTATTGACCTTGATGCGTGTGAACACTCCGTGGATCTGCTAGCTCCAGGTGGTGCATGGATAAACTTGACTACCCCAAAGATTCTTGTGACAGGCGGCGCCGGCTTCATAGGCAGTCACCTCGCAGAAAAGCTTGTCACGACGGGATGGAAGGTATCCGTTGTTGATGATTTGTCAACAGGCAAAATCGAGAATTTACAGGGCCAGATTGGTAGTGGAAAGGTTCAATTCGTAAAAGGTGACATTCGTGACGGCAAATCCATGACCAAGCTGGTTAAGGGATTCGACGCTGTTGCTCACATGGCTGCTATTGCAAGTGTCTCTTTTTCCATCAAAAATCCGGTTTTGGCAAATGACGTGAATGTGAATGGGACTCTGAATCTGTTGAAAGCTTGCTCAGATGCCGGTGTCAGACGTTTTGTCTTTGCTTCTTCATGTGCCGTGTATGGTGAGCCTCATTACCTGCCTATTGATGAGGAACATTCGACTATGCCCATATCTCCTTATGCTGTTTCCAAGTTGGCTGCTGAACACTACTGCCAGGTTTTCCATAAGGTATACGGTCTTGAAACGGTTGTCTTGCGTCTGTTCAATGTTTATGGTTCTCGCCAAAGCTCTGCAGGTGAGGGCGGAGTAGTGGCAAGATTCGCTGAATGCTTGCGTAGTGAATCCCCCTTGACGATTTATGGAAACGGGTCGCAGACAAGAGATTTTGTGCATGTGAACGATGTCGTGAAGGCTTTCATCTTGGCTTTGAAGAAGCCGGGTATCGGCGACTGCGTCTTCAATATTGGGTCAGGGATACCTACAGACGTGAGGACCCTGGCCGAGTTAATGTTGGGCTTGGCAGGTTCTAGTTCAGGAATGATAAATGAAACGCCTCGAGTAGGCGACATTATGCATAGCTTTGCCAACGTAGAAAAAGCCAAGAGAATGCTTGGATATACCCCTGAAACCCCGCTTCAGGAAGGTCTGAAATCACTGATCAAGAAAAACGCCAAAGCAATATCAGATAACAGCGCAGCAACCTGAATAATCGTAGTTTCCAACAAACTGGGAATTACCAGTGAGCCCGGTGCATTGCGTTGGAAACCAAAGCTCAACAGCAGATCTGCAATAGAAAAAACGAGGTTCTCCATTCCAGAACATGTGGAACCAACCAGCTACGTTCGATCATGCTTGCAAACATTACTGTAATCCGGCAATACTTAAGAAGCAAATGCACGCCTCTTAGCAAGTATTGGCGATTCAAATGAAGGCGTTAGTTCTGAGCGGCGGCAAAGGCACTAGGCTTCGACCCTTAACCTTCACCTTAGCCAAACAACTAATACCTGTAGCCAACAAGCCAATTCTAGGCTACGTATTAGACCAAATAGCAGAAACAGCCATAAGAGAAGTGGGTCTGATAATCGCTCCAGACACAGGTCAATACGTCAAAGAATACATTAAGGACGGCTCAGAATGGGGCTTCAAAGTCACCTATATTCCACAAGAACCACTAGGCCTAGCCCACGCAGTAAAAACCGCCGAAACCTTCCTACGCGAAGACAGCTTCTTGATGTGCCTAGGAGATAATCTGCAAGGTCAGGGGATAAAGCATCTAGTCAAGAGATTCGAACAGGAAAAGCTTGACGCTCTCATACTCTTAAAAGAGGTAGAAGACCCAACGAAATTCGGCGTAGCAGTTCTGAACGAGAAACGAGAGGTCACAAAGCTTGTGGAGAAACCTCAGAAGCCACCCAGTAACCTTGCAATAGTTGGAACTTACCTCTTCTCAAACAAGGTTCACCAGGCCATAGACAGGATTAAGCCTTCATGGAGGGGCGAATTGGAAATAACGGATGCCTTGCAGGAAATGATAAACATGGGACTCGATGTTAAGGCTGAAGTGCTTGAGTCATGGTGGCTGGATACAGGCAAGAAAGATGATATACTGTCTGCGAACGCGAAGATTCTAGATGAATACGTGAAGAAGGACGTCAAGGGAGACGTAAGCGATAGCAGCCTTGAAGGAAGAATCCGCGTGGCTGTTGGTGCAAAGATAAACAATAGCACCGTGAGAGGGCCTTGCGTAATAGGGAAGAACACGTTGGTACAGGATTCGTTCATTGGACCATACACCAGTATTGGCGACGATGCGCAAATCATAAACTCCACTGTTGAGTATTGTGTGATTCTGGAAAAAGCCCTGATAAGAGATGTGAACCGGCTTGAGGAAAGCCTAATCGGCAAGAATGCAAAAATCACTAAGAGTCACAAGACTGGAGCAATCAAACTGCATGTAGGAGATTATTCGGAGGCAGAAATATGAAAGAACATCCACTTAGTGGAGTAAAAACCTACGAGATAAGCATCCTTCCAGATGAGAGAGGCTTCTTTGCGGAAGCATTGAGAGAAGATTGGAAGGAACTACTCGGAGACGATAAGATAGCGCAGGCAAACATAAGCGTCAGCTATCCACACATCGTCAGAGCATGGCATAAACACGTCAGAGGGCAAGTAGACTACTTCCTAGTACTGAAAGGAGCCATGAAAATCTGTGCCTATGAAGAAGAAACAGGAAAACTAGCTGAAGTCATAGCCAGCAGCGAAAAACCCACACTCGTAAGAGTTCCAGGCAAGTATTTACACGGGACAAAAACAGTTAGCGACCAACCATCCTTGACGGCCTACTTCGTAACAAAGCTCTATGATTACAAGAATCCGGACGAAATCCGCCGGCCTTGGAACGATCCTACAATTATCCCGATTGAAGTAAACGGCAAGAAAGATGACCCTCGGGTCGGCAAACCATGGGATTGGTTTGCCCCACCGCACAAGTAGAAGGAGAAGGCAATGAGGGTTCTAGTCACTGGCGGAGCAGGATACATAGGCTCCATCCTTTCAAGAGTTTTGCTTGACAAGGGCTATGACGTAACCTGTTTGGACAGGCTCTTTTTCGGTACGGACTCGACAAAGGAAATAGCTGAAAGAATAACGCTTGTCAAGGATGACATACGGTGGTTTGCACCGAGCATCCTGAAGGGTGTAGATGCAGTCTTTGACTTGGCTTCTCTTTCAAATGACCCGAGCGGTGAGCTCGACCCGCAGAAAACATTGGAAATCAACCACAAGGGAAGAGCCAGAGTGGCTGCTCTCTCCAAGAAACACGGCGTTAAACGTTACATTCTCGCCAGCACCTGCAGCGTCTACGGCTTCCAAGAAGGAATCTTAACAGAAGAATCCAGCCTGAACCCCTTGACTACATACGCAAGAGCCAACATGCTGGCTGAAAAAGAAATCCTGCCGCTGGCTGATAAACACTTCACTGTCACGGCGCTTAGACAAGCCACAGTCTACGGGTTTTCCCCGAGAATGAGGTTTGATTTAGCCATAAACGGCATGGTCTTAGGTTTCTACAAGAACGGCAAAATACCAATCATGAGAGACGGAAAACAGTGGCGCCCCTTCGTACACGTAAGAGACACCTCAAACGCTTTCATCAAAGTCCTAGAATCAGCCCCAGAACTAGTGAATGGTCAAGTCTTCAACGTAAGCAGCAACGAACAGAACGTTCAGGTCTTCGATTTGGCTAAGCTTGTAGCAGAATCCATCAACCTGCCTTTCACATATGAATGGTACGGCACGCCCGACAAAAGAAGCTACAAGGTAAGCTTTGACAAAATCAAGAAAACACTAAACTACAAACCCATCTACACGCTACAAGAGGGGGCAGCAGAAGTGTACACTGCACTCAAAGAAGGAAGACTCAATGCAGACGACCCCAGAACAATAACTGTAAAATGGTACACTCACCTTCTTGAAATGCACACTCTTCTCAAGAACGTCGAGATAAATGGGACCTTACTATGAGAATAGCCATAATAGGCTCGACTGGACAACTCGGCACAGACCTTATGAGAACCTTACGGGAAAAACATGAGGTCATCGGTCTAACCCACCAAAACGTGGAAGTCACAGACTACAACGACTGCCAAGTCTTGAAAAAAGATCACCCAGACCTCATAATAAACACAGCCGCCTTCCACAAGACCGACCAGTGCGAAGACGAACCACTGAAAGCATTCGCCGTAAACGCCGTAGGCGCCAAAAACGTTACCACAATATCCAAGGAAATCCAAGCAACCACCATTTACATAAGCACAGACTACGTTTTCGACGGCAAGAAATCCACACCATACACGGAAACCGACACCCCGACTCCAATCAACACTTACGGAATCTCAAAACTTGCAGGAGAATTCTACACAGAACAGAACCTTAGGCATTACGTCATAAGAGTTGCAAGCCTGTTCGGCGTAGCAGGGGCCAGCGGCAAAGGAGGAAACTTCGTCGAAACAATGATAACCAAAGCAAAGAAAAATGAACCTCTCAGTGTAGTCAACGACATGTGGATGAGCCCTACCTACACAAAAGACGCAGCCACGGCGATTGAGAAAATCGTGGAAAAAGGGCTACCCTTCGGAACCTATCACGCAGCAAACCAAGGTTACTGTACATGGTTCCAGTTCGCAGAAGAAATACTGAAACTCGCAGGTTTAACCACGGCAATAACACCGACTAAGACAGACCAGCTGCAAACAAAAACTCAAAGACCCATCTTCTCAGCATTACGAAGCGAAAAACTCTCAAACCATGGCATACGAGCAAGAGGATGGAAGGACGCTCTTGCAGATTACCTTGATGAGAAAGGATACCTTGACAAAAATGGCTCTCGCAAGCAAATCTAGAACCACCTGTTTCAAATCATAGGAATAGATGTGAGGTACAAACGGTGAAGGCAGTAGTCCTGAACAGTAGTCCATTAATGGAGAAAGGCAACACTGCCCTGATCTTAAATCCATTCATAGAGGGACTCAAAGAAGAAGTGAAAATCAGATAGGTGCCTTATTGAACAAATCCAAGTGTGAGTAAATGCAAGCCAAGTACGCAGAACATCAGGTTTTCCAAAAACCATCTAATGAGAATGCAAAAATATGGCGATACATGGATTTCACAAAATTCGTGTCATTGCTGGAAAGAAGAGCATTATTTTTCAGCAGGTCTGATAAGCTAGGCGACCGATTTGAAGGATCATATTCAAAAGCTAACATAAAACTTCGACCCTTGGTCTACAAAGGGAAGATACCCGAGCAAGCGTTACGAAATATGTCAAGAGCCAGCGAAGAGTTTAGGCGATTCGTTATAATAAATTGCTGGAATCTGAGCGATTATGAATCAGCAGCACTTTGGGGACTCTACATTAAAAGTTGTGAAGGCGTTGCGGTTCAGTCAACGTTCAAAAGGTTGACACAGTGTTTCAGTCTTGAGGCAAAGGAACCAGTCTTCATTGGGAAAGTTTCTTACATAGACTACAAAACTGACTGGTTGCCTGAAGGAAACATTTTCTACCCATTCTTACACAAGAGAAAAAGCTTCGCACATGAGCAAGAATTGAGGGCGATTATCTTGAAGAACCCTCCTTCAGCAGGTGAAAATCTGAATTTAAACCAAGATGTTATTGACAAAGGCGAGTACGTTGATGTCAACTTGGATACGCTCGTCGAAAACATATATGTTTCCCCTACTGCTCAAGGTTGGTTTCTAGATTTAGTAGCATCTGCAATGAAAAAGTACAACCTAAAGAAAGAACCAGTTCGGTCTGACTTGGCTAGTGACCCAGTGTACTGAGCAAACACCTTCTTTTTGGCGCTCAAACCAGATTTTACCTAACTAGAAGCATGGTTGCAGTAGGAATCTTTACTTGGCGGCGAAACTTGTCTCAGAAGAAAGTAAGTTCCTGAAATGCAGGTATGGATTCTACCAGAAGTTTGCTCGCTACACCGACACTTTACTTAGAAGAAAAACTTACTCCTGTTTTCAAGAAATTCCCATGAAAAATCAGTGGGCAGTTAGAGCACAATAAGCTTAATTAATCATCGTATTTCTTTAGTTGCTACGGCGCCTAGGCCAAGCAGATAGCCCTGGTAGTATAGTCCGGTCACACAGAGGAGTCATTCCTCACTGCCGGAATAGTATATGCGGCTGTCGCCCGCAGGACCCGGGTCCGAATCCCGGCCAGGGCGCCACTACTTCTTGGAAAATCGTATGTTAGTGCTACGCAAGTTCCGATTACGATAGAACCTTTGAATACGTGTTCCGAAGAACTGAATTCTGACGGAGATTTACTGTTTCTCAGGACCTTATTTAGGCAGTTGTTGGAGGCGTACCATGTGACTTAGAAGCAGATGTTGGTCACGGTACAATATGCTCTTTTGTCGATCAGTCAGCCTTGTGATTTTCCGTCTCCTTTTCGGCGATCAGGTGTTTCAGCTTCTTCTCCATCTTTAATTCATAAGAGTGCTCTTTGATGGGCGGAGGCAAGTTTTTTCTTGTATGAAGCAGGTTTGGAGCTATGATACGTCTCTCTCCAACCTTGACTTTCACTGTTACTCCGTTGACAAAGTCGCCGAAAGGCTCCAAGGCCTCAACTATCCAATTTCCCTTGCTTTCTGTCAGCACCTTGACTCTATGCTTTCCTTTGTAGAACCTGACTTTCTCGTTCATTGCAGGTCTCGCCACAAGTATTGGTCCTTGAAGACCACATATAAAACACGCGCTTTTTCGCGAGATTCAAAGCGCAGAACAATCTCAGAAAACATAAGAGCTACTTTCAACACTATCCGGTAATGACGTAAATTGACCTTTTCCCAGCCCGCATTCAACGAGAATGCTTCTAAAACATGGTTGCATGAGCTCTTGAAGAGCGTGAAATCCAATGTCGACGAAGGCCTGAAGATCACAACCAGACCATCAGCAAGCAGTCAATGTGCTCTATGCAAGGGCTCAAGAAATCTTTGCGGAAAGAGCCGTTGCCCGATACTAGTCAAGGTTAACTATTACCTGAAAAGCGTCCGTCTTATGGACAGCGAGGACATTGCAGGTGCATCACCACCAAGCGTCTTCATAGGCAGAATCGGCTACCCGAACGTCTACGCTGGACCACTTGTCCCCCCAGTTCAGGGAAATACAAGTCTCTATGATCTGCCTGAATACTGGTTCGGGAAGTCAATCGACGAAATCGTCGGCTTTCGCTCAATGCTGGTGCGCGGCAAGCACCGCGTTCATGTGCAAAAATTCGATGAAGCAGGAAAGATAATAGAGAAGACACGTGAACTCGCCCTTGCAGTAAACCCCGTAGACATCGAATTGATTCTGAAGAACAAGCCACGCGGCAGCATTTTTCTCGACGACGAAGTCCAACCTTTCGGTCCATCAGCGCAGATCCGTGACCTGAATCTCGGCAATACTCGATGGGATCAGCATGTAGAGAAAGCTTACAGCGACGGCGACCTGAAAGCAACCCAAGCCGTCAAGGAGCTTTATGGCAAAGGGGTCTTGGTTACGAAGATCCAACGTGCCTTCAGCGTAGGAGCCTTCGGCGTGGAAGAGAATAGGCGCATGGTGCCCACGCGCTGGAGCATTACAGCCGTAGACGATATACTCTCAAAGGATTTGATGAGAAAAGTCAGGCAGTACCCGGAAATAGGTGAGTATCGGCTTTATGAATCGCGCTATTTGGACAATGTCTTCGAAATATTGATGATTCCCTCGCCTTGGAGTTATGAGGCCATTGAGGCGTGGTATCCTGGCACGACATGGAACCCTGATGGTGCACGTGTAGTCATGTTCGGAGACTGGGAGGGTCATAATGGTAGGACAACCTATGCGGAGATAGGTGGCTGCTACTATTCGGCACGGTTGGCGGTATGCGAACAACTGGTGAAGGAAAGAAGGCAAGCCACAGTTATCGTTCTACGCGAAGCCCGTCCAGGATACATAATGCCTGTTGGCGTGTGGCAAGTGAGAGAAAACGTTAGGAATGCCATGCGACAAGCACCCTACAGGTTTAGCACTTTGGAAGTAGCCTTGAAATGGATTGCCAGTCGATTCCAAATCCCACTGGAGCAATGGGTAAGCAAGAGTGAACTCGTAAGGAATGCCCTTTTCCAGAAAAGAATGACTGATTACTTACTCGTGAAGAACGCTGCATAGGACCCTGTTTCTGTTATCGTTGCTTTATGAATTCCTTGTACTTGTCCATTGCGTACGTCACTATTTCTCTTGCTTCCTTAGCGTTTCTCCATTCCTTGAACTTCACCCATTTGTGAGGCTCCAATCGCTTGTATGTTTCAAAGAACTCTTGAATCTCCTTGATCAAGTGAGGATGAACGTCAGTCATATCGTGGTAGCCATCAAACCTAGCATCATTTACTGGGACTGCTAGTATCTTCGCGTCTTCGCCTTCCTCATCCTCAACGATCAACGCTCCAATCACTCTGGTTTTTACTAGGCTCATAGGTCAGAACCATTATGTCAAGCGGGTCACCATCATCAAACCACGTCTGCGGCACAAAACCATAATCAACTGGAAAAACCACGGAAGAAGGTATTATTCTGTCAAGAACAAACGCTTCCCACTGAATATTAAATTCAAGCTTGTCTCTTGAACCCATTACAACTTCAACAACCATGTTAACCAATTCTGGCGGCTTGTCTCCGACGGGAATGTCTTTCCAAAGGTTCAAGATTATCAACGTTCTAAGCCGAATGTCAATCCATTAATTTGAGACTTTCTTGGACAACAAGATCTCTAGTTTTCCCATCGTCCTTTCTTATCTCAGGAAAGCTTCCAGCTTTCCCGTCTCTGTCTTTCTCAACGTGTCAGCACACTTCTTTGGGTCCAAATGCTTGTACTCTAGCCCGAGCGTCGCAAGTAGTCTTTGAACATCTTTGGCAATGTTCGGCGCCACAAGAATCCCGCGTACTCCACGATCTGCCCTCTCCTTGACCGAATCAACGTACTTTGCAAGCTGAAGTACTGCTTCCTTGCTTGCTGTCTTGCGCTTAACTTCTACGACGACAAGCTTTCCAAGCTTGTCTATGCCGTAGACGTCTACGAAGCCGGGTTCAACCTTTTTCTCGTAGCTTATCAGTTTGAGGCCTTCCTCCAGAAGCGACGGGTCCTTCAAAATAGCCTTATGCATGTCCTTCTCAGTCGCGTGAAGGGCGAATTCCCCAGAATCCTCAAGACTTAGAACAGAAACGAGTTGGATTTTGTCAAAGAACACATGCACAGACTCGGCCGGTTTATGTCTGATAGATTGAACTTCCAGCACGTCGCCTTTGATTTTAGTGTGAAAGATGCAGCCTGCAGGCTGCCAGTTGACAGGCTCGTAGCCTATTGAACGGTGAATGAGAAGAGAGCCGTCTTCTTTTATTATCAGGATACGGTCTCCGGGCTCAAGCTCCGATTTCGCCCTGCCAAGATAGTTGACGATACACCTTCCGACGACAAGAAGCATCTTGTGATGAGAAACTGCTTCTCTTGCAGCTTTTTCAGCTTCGGCAATGTTTGGATTCACTAAAACAGCCATATGTCTGTGATCTAGCACTATTTTTTCGCCGATAGTTTATGAAGGCTCATCTGCACATAAGATTTCTGAGGAGTGGCCATGAGCGGATGGGCTAAGAAACGAAAAGTGATGCAGCGCTACGATCTAACAGCGCACCTGTACGATATGCGCTACGCTGAAGAGCAAGCTGAAAAGTACAAGTCAGCAATCAGGAATTTCAAAACGAAAAAGTTTGGTCTAGTGTTGGATGCTGGCTGCGGAACAGGACTATTGTTCGATCACATCATTTACGCGGCAAAAGCAATCGTCGGATTAGACATTTCGAGGAAAATCCTGCTCATGGCAAGAAACCGTTCAAGAAGCTTGAACGTGCAACTCATCCGTGCTGACGTCGACACGATGCCTTTCAAGGATGCAGTTTTCAACTGTGTTTTCGCTGTGACTGTCCTTCAGAACATTACAGATCAACTCGAGACTCTGGCTGAGATCAAACGAGTTTCAAAGGATAACTCTATCATTATTGTCACGGGACTGAAGAGGATCTTTTCTAAACGCAGATTTGAGGCACTGCTGAAAGACTCCGATCTGAAGATCACTGCATTAGAAGAAGGAGATGACCTTAGATGCTATGTTGCGGTTTGCGCCAAGATTCGCCAGTGAAAACCCCCGAATGTGTGGTTGAACATGTTGCAGCCTGCGACACTGGAGTGGGTCGTGCATGATTCGCGGGGCGATGGGATTTACGATCCAGAAGTGGTTGTCTTGTTCAAGCCCGCATTTTCCGAGAAGACCAAAAAAAGGAGGCGTACCTCAATTTTGCGAGGTAAGATTAGCTTCAAGAAAGTCATGATCCATCTTGCTTCTCAGTTGTGTCGTATTGTCAACGTTGGCTCTCCACGCTTTCGGCGTAAGACGATGAAGCGACTTGGAGCGTGCCCTTGTCCTTCCACCAAAAACCGTAACTAACGTACCACTACTGCTGAAAACCCCAAATCCAACAACAAAAACATCGCAATGACACTGCTAAACTATATATTAAGGCGAAGGCAAGCCTAATTCACATTATGCCTTTCATACCTTAATGATGTGGATCTGGTGGGCAATAGATGCCGTTAAGAACCATAAAGAAAGACACGGCAGAAGCATTAAAACTAGAATGGATTTTACACGTAAAGAATTATGCGCTCACACTTGACAAGAACCGCTGCGTAGGTTGCCAGATCTGCAGCTTAGCTTGCCCAAAAGAAGCCATCACCTTTGAGAAGCAAGCCAAAACCAAGGGAGATAAGGCGAAAAAAGCTAGAATTGACATAGATTTGGCTAAATGCAATTTTTGCGGAATATGTGACGTGCTCTGTCCATTCGGGGCAGTAAGAGTAACGTTGGACGGTAAACATGCTCTTTCTGTGCTTGAAAAGGAAAGCTTCCCTCAGTTGATCCGAGACATTCAGGTAAATGAGAGCAAATGTCCCACAGAGTGTGTGAAATGCGAAGAAACATGCCCGCTGGATCTGATCAAAGTATCGTGGGTGACTCCTGATGGGAAGACTATTGAAAGCCTCGACTCTTTGACCGAACGAGAGAAAGTCAACGCTAAGGTCAAAATCGATATCCAGAAAGACTTCTGCCCTTGTTGCAGGGTCTGCGAAATCAAATGCCCTGAAGGCATTATGCATGTGCGAAAATTCGTTCACGGGAAGATTACGATCGACCCTAGACGCTGTCCTGAGAACTGCACCGATTGTTTGGATGTCTGTCCGATCACAGGTGCACTTGTCTTTTCTGCTAAGGACAAAAAGGTACATGTCGACGAGGCCTTCTGCGTTTACTGTGGAGCCTGTAAAATCGTCTGTCCTGCAGACGGAGCGTTAGAGCTCAAGCGAACCGGAATAAGCCATTCTTGTATCCGTTCTGGAGCTTGGAACAAGGCCCTAGAAAGACTGACCTCGTCTGTAGATATGAGTAAGGAATTGAAAACAAGAGGTTCCCTGAAAGCAAGGGAATCCGTAAGAAAGAGACTGGGGCTGAAGGAGGACTAGGATGACCAGGAAAGGTGTCCGGGAGAAGATTAAGCGAGGACCTAGAATAAGCACGCACAAAAGGGAAAAACCGCAAATAGGAGTATTCATTTGTCATTGCGGAACCAAAATAGCCTCAGTCATAGATGTTGAAGAGCTGACGAATTACGCCAGAACCTTGCCAAACGTGACTTATGCGACGCACACGAATTATCCGTGCAGTCGCCAAGGGCAGGACGAGATAACAAACGCAATAAGAGAACACAAACTTGACCGGGTAATAGTTGCAGGCTGTTCCCCTAGGCTTTACGAGCAGACTTTCCAACGATGTGTCTCCCGAGCGGAGTTGAACCCGTGGCTTTTCGAAATGGCTAACATACGGGAATTCTCATCCTACTGTCACAGAGACAAACCCAAAGCAGCGACCGAAAAGGCAAAGGACATCGTCAAGATGGCAGTAGCCAAAGCAAGGCTCCTTGAACCGTTAGAGCCCGTCGAATTGCCGATGACCAAGAAAGTCATGGTCATCGGAGGCGGAATAGCAGGTATAAACGCAGCTCTAGACTTGGCTGACATGGGTTTCAAGGTCTACATGGTAGAGAAGACTGAAACCATCGGCGGCTACATGGCGCTGCTGGACAAGACGTTTCCAACCCTTGACTGCAGCATATGTATCGAAGGCCCAAAAATGGTTGATGTCGGACGACACCCCAACATTGAAATAATATCCTACGCTGACGTCTTGAAAGTAAATGGCTACATTGGCAATTTCAAAGTAAGGATCCGAAAGAACCCACGATACGTCATAGCTGCAAACTGCACGGGATGCGGAGAATGCAAAGACGCTTGCCCCATCGAGTATCCTAACTACGCAGACATGAATCTAGGCGTGAGAAAAGCAATTTCCGTCCCATTTGAGCAGGCTGTTCCTCTCATCTATTCCATAAACAGAGACTACTGCATAGAATGCTTCAAATGCGTAGATGCCTGTGGTGCTCGAGAAGCCATAAACTTCGACCAGAAACCTGAAGAAATCGAAGTCAACGTAGGAGCCATAATACTCGCTATCGGCTATGACATGTACAATCCTGAGGACTCAAAGTGGACTGGCTATGGCAAATTTGACAATGTTTTCACGGCCCTAGAATTCGAACGTCTCATCTTGGCAGCTGGACCGACGGCTGGAAAAGTCATCCGCGCTTCCGATGGACAAAAACCCCACTCCGTTGCTTTCCTTCAATGCATAGGCTCCCGCGATATTAACAGATACGAATACTGTTCAAGTTTCTGTTGCATGTATACACTAAAACACGCCGTAATGCTGAAGGAAAAATACAAGGACGCGATCGAAGTACACGTATTCTTCAATGACATGCGAAGCAACTTCAAAGGCTACGAGGAATTCTATAATAGAGCTCAGAAATCAGGCGTCAAGTTCATCCGAGTGAAGCTAGAAAATCGTCGAATAACTGAAGACCCGCAAACAAAGAACTTGACAGTGTACGGCGAGACTGAAGACGGCAAGACTGTTTCAGCTGAAGCTGAAATGGTCGTTCTAGCAAATGCTGCAATCCCTGCTAGCACAACGAATAACCTTTCAAAAATGCTTGGAATACATGTAGGCAAGGATGGCTTCTTCACAGAATGCCAACCCAAGATAAGACCCACAGATACCGATGTGCCGGGAATATTCTTGGCAGGCGCTTGCCAAGGCTTGAAGGATATTCCCTATAGTGTAGCCCAAGGTAGTGCAGCTGCGGCTCAAGCCGCTTCTGTTGTGGGCAGGGAAAAGTGGGTTGTGGAGCCGCTTGTTGCAGAGGTGAACGGTGACTTGTGCAGTGGTTGCGGGATTTGCGAGTCTGCTTGTAGTTACCGAGCTATTAACGTCGAGAACGTTGAAGGCAAAAAGTTAGCAAAAGTCACTGAAGGATTGTGTCGGGGATGTGGTATCTGCAGCTCTGCGTGCCCAATGGACGCCATCACCATTCCAAACTATTCTGACAAGCAAATCGTGGCCCAAATCGGAGCCGTCATGGAGAGGAGTGAAAAGCAGTGACTGAACAATCAACTTCCAAGCTTGAAGAGCCTCGGATTGGCGTTTTTGTATGCTACTGCGGCCTTAACATTGGCGGCGTCGTTGACGTGGAAGAGGTTGGCGAATACGCTCGAAAACTGCCGAATGTAGTCTATGTCAAGACGAATCGTTACACCTGCGCAGATCCTGGTCAGGAAGAAATCCGAAAAGGCATCAGAGACCACAAACTGAATCGAGTGGTTGTCGCTGCTTGTTCTCCAAGAATGCATGAACCCACTTTTCGCCGAACTGTTGCTGAGGCGGGGTTGAATCAATTCCTGTTCGAAATGGCGAATATCCGGGAATTCTCGTCGTGGTGCCACCAAAGCACGCCTAAGGAAGCAACAGAAAAGGCCAAGGAACTCGTGAAAATGGCTGTTGCCAAAGTACAATTGCTTGAACCTCTAAACGTCATTGAAGTGCCTGTCACAAACAAAGCTCTAGTCGTCGGAGCAGGAGTAGCTGGCGCCAGCGCCGCTCTTGATTTGGCAGAAATGGGCTACCAAGTATATCTCGTTGACAAGGCCGAGATCATTGGCGGCCACATGGCGCAGTTAGGCAAGACGTTTCCAGTTTTCGAATGCTCCAACTGTCCTCAACAGATCCATTGCCCAAGATTCTCATGCGTTGCTACACGAATAGGCGCTGTTGCGGTTCACCCCAACATCAAACTGCTTACGTACTCCGAAGTGAAGGAAGTTGAAGGAGTGATCGGCAACTACAAGGCCAAGGTTCTGAGGAAAGCACGCTTCGTAGATGAGAACAAGTGCATAAGTTGCGGCAAATGTTCTGAGGTTTGCCCGGTGCAAGTTCCAAGCGAATTTGACGCTGGTACAAAAACTCGAAAGGCCATATATCTTCCATTCCCCGATGCTACGCCATCCACCTACACAATAGACAAAGAAGCTTGCCTGTACTTCAAAGATAGAAGCTGCAGGAAATGCCAAGAAACGTGTCCCGTTGAAGCCGTGAACTTTAACCAAGAACCAGAAGAGCAAAGACTCGAAGCAGGTTGCATCGTGGTTGCAACAGGCTACAGCATTTATGAGCCATACGATCTGCAAAACTACGGCTTCGGCAAATACAAAGATGTCGTTACAGCTTTGCAGCTGGAACGGATAATAGACTCAGGAACACAGGTAATTGGCACAATCTGGAAACCCTCCGACGGGAAAATGCCTGACAGTTTAACCTACATTCAATGCGTTGGCTCACGCGACATCAACAAATTCGAATATTGCTCAGGCTTCTGCTGCATGCTCACACTGAAAAGCGCTGTCCTACTCAAGGAAAAATACGGCGACAAACTGAAAATCAACGTCTTATACACCGACATGCGAGCCAACAGAAAAGGCTACGAAGAACTCTTCAGAAAAGCCAATGAAATCGGCGTCAACTTCATCCGCGTGAAACTAACCAACAGGAACGTCACACAAGACCCAGAAACAAAGAAACTGGTAGTACGAGCAGAAAAGGAAAATGGTGAAGCCGTAGAAGTCAAAAGCGACATGGTTGTGTTGGCCACAGCAGCGATTCCCTGTCAAGGATCAGAAGAAGTAGCCCGAGTTTTCAACATCAGCCGCGACCGCGACGGCTTTTTCATGGAAAGCCATCCAAAACTGAAACCAATTGACACGCCCTCAGACGGCGTCTTCGTGGCGGGAGGTTGTCAAGGACCCAAAGATGTACCTTACAGCGTATCTCAAGGCATGGGTGCAGCAGCCCGTTCAGCAACGATTCTGTCGCAATCCAAGTGGAAGATTCAGCCCATAGTAGCAGCAGTTGACGCGTCAAAATGTCGTAACTCAAAAGTGAAGTGCGGGGTATGTGCCAAGGCTTGTCCCTATGGTGCTATAAGAGCTCCGGACGGGCAGGTCGCAGAAGTCTTTACAGCTATGTGCCATGGTTGTGGAACATGTGTTGCAGAGTGTCCTGCCGACGCTATAACCCAGAAGCACTTCACTGATGAACAGATCACGGCACAGATCAAGGCCGCATTGGAGATAGGACCAGAAGACAAGATTCTGGGTTTTCTCTGCAATTGGTGCAGCTATGCTGGTGCAGACTTGGCTGGCACAAGCAGATTTGAGTATCCGCCAGTGATAAGACCTATTCGGGTGATGTGTTCAGGTAGGGTAGACCGCGATTTCGTGTTTGAGGCCTTTCGACAAGGTGCAGGCATGGTTCTAGTTGGAGCATGTCACTTGCCGTATGACTGCCACTATATTAGCGGCAACTATAAGATGAAGGCACGGATGGATGCTTTGGCTCCAATGCTGCAGAAGCTTGGAATGAGCCCAGAGAGATTCAGGGTCGAATATGTGTCCGCAGCAGAAGGAGTAAGGTTTGCCGAGATAATCAGGGAAATGAATGCACAAATGCAAAGACTGGGCAGAGATAGGATTAAAGCTGAAAATGCAAAAATGCGACCGTTTCTAGAGAACATGTTGAGAAGAAAGGAAAAGAAGTAACGCAGGCAGATCTGTTTATGAAGTTTTCCTGTGAAGCCTCTTTTTTCCAGTGTAGTAAACTGTGCCAACCACTAGCCCAGCAATACCCATGACCCACGCTTGCGGTGAAATGAATATGATCAGAACAAGCAACACCATACACGTGATCGCTCCTAACGCAGGAACAATTCGTCGATATACCCTATCTCTGTTCTCTAATCGCATAGCAGAGAAGTTTGTCAAAGTATAGTAAAAAAGCAACGCGAAAGTGCTCACCGCAACAACCTTAGTGAGATCCACAAGAAGAACAAGCAACGCCATGAGAACACCCGTCATCAAAACGGCATAGTAAGGAGTATCATACTTTGAGTGCAGTCTGCTCAGAATTCGTGGAAGATCGCCTTTTCGTGCCATCGCGTAAATCATACGAGACACCCCAAGCAATGACGTGAGAAGGACGCTTGCAGTCGCAAGTATTGCCCCTAGCGAGATCGCATAGACTGCCGCAGCATTTCCAGTAATTCCAATAGCTCCGGCTAACGGTGAGTCAGGGTTACCTGCAAGTCCAGTAGCTCCCACCAACCCTACAGCCACAATGCTAACCAAGACATAGACAACAGTGGATATTGCCATAGACAGAATTATGGCACGAGGAACATTCCGTTTAGCATCCTTTACTTCTTCCGCGATCACAGCTACACGCGCAAAACCACCATAGGCGAAAAAAATGAGACAAGCACCGTACAGCACACCTGTTTCAAAAGGTGCAAAAGGGACAAAATTGGACAGTTTCGCATACGGCAAACCGTAGATAATGAAGAACGCAAGAAGAAGCAGTTTGGCAACAACCAAAAGATTATTCACAAGTGCTGATTCGCGTACTCCGTGATAATTCAGTAATGCGAAGGCTATGCAGATGGTCGCTGCAACAATGTTTGGGGGAAAGCCTGGGAAAAGGGCATTCACATAGTATGCAAAGCCCAGAGAAACTGCTGCCCCTGCGAACGTGTTGGATAGTATCCACATCCATCCAGTCAGGAATCCAGCAAATGGCGAAATCAGTTGATACGTGTATTCATATATGCTCCCTTCCCTCGGTGACCATGCTGTTAGCTTGATGAAACTTGACGCCGTCAACAAGGAAATGACTGCAGCGATAAGCATGGAAATAACGATGGCGGAACCAGCATATCTGGCAGCAATACCCGTAACTACGAATATCCCACCACCGATAATGGCACCGACGCTTATGGCAGTGGCATCAAACAACCCCAAAGTCGGCTTGAGGTTAGCTTGATGATCCATTTCCTTTCTCATGCTTACCCCTAGCAACAACGTGTTTTGAGAAAATCTCTTATTATTAAGGATTTAACGCGTTTCCGGAACCAAGTTTTCCTTACGTCGACTGTCTTGTCTGCAATCTTCTGCAAAAGCTTTTTAATTGAAATGGTAATACCGCTACATGTTCTGTTCAGCCTCGACGCGCTCCAGACGGTAGATGGATGCTGATCAAAATGGCGAAAAATCAAAAGCTTACTCCTTTTAAGCTCTCCTGTATTGTCCTTCTGGCATTAATGCTCCTAGTGTTCGTGGGTCAGTTCTCCGCGGCTCAAGCCCAACTTGACCAAGACAATGATGGAATACCCGACGCGAAAGAAACGGAGCTTGCTTTGATGTATCTGCCCTACCTTCAGTTCAAGTCTGGAGAACGATTCTTTCCCGTAGTCATAAGTTACCATCTGAACAACTCTATTCTCAAGTTGAGATCAGGGGAAACCGTTACACCAGTGGACATGTCACCGACAATCAGTGCAATAGCATCCAGAGGCGAAGGTTACTTCTTGGCTAACAAGCTTGGAAACCTGACGGAGATAGCGGCAGACTACGAACAGAAAAGAGCGTCTATTGGCTACACGGTCTATTGCCGAGTCACAAAGGAATCTACATCCATTGTTGTTCAATACTGGTTCTTCTATGCATACAATGACGCACCTCTCAATGTACACGAAGGAGATTGGGAAATGATCCAGATCCTTCTTGACAGTTCTGAGAACCCCGTTTCAGCAGTCTACTCCCAACACCTGCGAGGACAGAGAGCCGCATGGGGCGACGTGGAAAAACTGGAAACTACTCATCCACGAGTCTACGTAGCCAGAGGTTCTCACGCCAACTACTTCCGCCCATACCAAGGCAAATTGGGCCTAGAAGGCGACGAGGTGGGCGCGGATGGGTTCGTTTTGAATCCTTCTGACTTGCAGATTGTTCTGCTTGGAGAATTAGGATCAGGTGGGCATGGGCCATCTCAAGATTGGCTCGAGTTCGGTGGTCGATGGGGAAACTGGGAAAAGCTGGCTGATGCAGCAGCTGGTTTCGCAGGTCCTTATGGTCCTGGCCAAGGAGACAACTATGAAAGGTGGTCTAACTCCATTTCTTGGGGCCAAAGCGTTTCAGTCGTCGATGGAACATGGTTTACTTTGAGTTGGTTTGCATCGAATTTCCTGTTGTTCTTCGTATGCGTCACCGTTCTCTTGTGTCTATGGAAGGTGTGGCGTATAGTCAAACTCAAGAAAACTGGCGGTCTCAAGCTTCCTTCACTTTTGGGATCCAGGGCCTCTGCAGGTATAGCCCTCGGAATCATTGCAATGGCATTGACAGTGGGTGGGATGCTATTGCCGTGGTATACAGTTAGGGCAAACGTCCAGACATCGCTGATCTCAACTCAGGGAGAAGCTGATCTCTTGGTTCTAGACGGTCAAAGAGGGGTCCTAGTGAACTTGCTGGTCGGTGGCAATGGATTATCTCCAATTTTCAGCCTTCAAATACCCTTAGGCATTCTTCTTCTCGCTGGCATCGTTCTTGGTCTGTTGGACATAGTTGGAGCAAAAACAGCTAAGGGCCTTGGCAATAAATATCTCATGGGCGGCATAACCTTTTTAGTTGTATTTGTTCTTCTCATCGTTTTCATCATACAACTAGCTTTCATGATCCAATCCCTGGCAAACGCGATGGGAATGTCCCTTCCTTCTGAGGCTTCAGAGATGGCTAAAACTGTGGCTCAACAGCCTCTTCAGGGGACACAAACAAGGACCATTGGCGACTTTGGATTTGTGAATCTATCTTGGGGTTTGGGTCTAGGTGCTTACATGTTTCTTGCCTCTGCAATAATGAAGCTGGTTGGAGGCATAATCCTCAGAACAACGAAGAGTCTTCAACCGGAAAAGTCACCGTTGCCACCACCGCCTCCACTCACATGATTGCTTAAATAAGAGGAAATCATCGCTACTCTGCTTTTTGCCCTCGAAATCAACGCAAGAAATCGGAAAACTACCGTGGTTAACACTGAGAGATTGCGATTCCATAGTCCAGAGTGTATTCTGGTAAGAAATCCTGCTGTCGCGAGTGGTAGATGATTCGAGCTCGATTTGAGCAGCGAGAGTGTGTTTGCTTCTAGTGCAGCTGCGATTATGACTGTACAAGCGCAGAACACCATAGACGGTGAAGTGTATGTTATCAAAACCCGAAACAGATGAAAGAACACATCACGCTTGCACTACTAACTTCTTGTCTGGTTTTCCTTGTTCTTCCAATATTCCCTGGTTCGTAGAAACTGAATCTTCGCTTTCAACAGATCCATATAGAACTCGCCTTCTTCAGGATGCATTTTTCCAAGAATCCTAGATGCCGTTTCAGGGCCTATTCCTTTCACTTCCATTGCTATAATTGCTTTCTTGCCGTAGCTCAAAACAAGATCAGCTGTTCGTCTGGCCTGAGTCAACTCCTTAAGCTCTTCTTCCATTAATCCCTTCCCACTGTGTCTTTTCGTCAAGATCTCCTGCAAATGCTCAACGTCTTGACCTGGATAAAGGAGTGTCAGGAGTCTCGATCCACATTTTCCGCACACAGGCTGTTCTGGTAAGCTCTTAATTCTATTCTCAGTGATCCATTCGTTGCATGACACACACGACAATCTAACTGTTCGGGCCTCGATCGTTTTTTTCATCTTGTCAATGTTGCTCAGCAAGATCTCTTCGGGAGCCATCAACTCTGATACATCAGCGTATTTCTCAAGAATATGATATGCCAACGGTGTTGGCTTTTCAGCGCGACATGCTGTGCTGATCTTCCATTTTCCACTTCTGATTTCTCTCATTATCTCTTTGGCCTTTTCAAGATCGACCTTTTCCAATGTTGCCTCACGCAAAGTTTCATCGTATATTGGCGTGTTCGCGAATTGGTGCGACAGTTGGCTCAGTCTTTCATATCCCATAGTCTTTCCACGCGGTAGCGCCCCGAACCTAGCAGCCACGAATCTCATCCTGTCGGAGAAAGGAAACTTGGCTTTCAAATAGTCGTTGAAAGCTTTCTCAACTTCCTCATCTGTCAGATTGAAGAGAGTCGCAGAGATCTTTTTTGCGTCTTCACACGTCAATTTGCGCCTTGTCTCGATTAAAATACGATATGCGTCATTCCACCAACCAATTATGATCTCCATGTTTGAAAGTACAGTGTCAAAAATGCCGCCAAGGGTGCGGTTTACGGTTTCGCCGACGCACGAATGCACTATTAGATACTTGTCGAAAGCTTCGACGACGATTCTGTTCTGCGTCGGTAGCGGTGCCCCTTGCTTCACGTGGTCTTCTATTTCTCGGACAGCATCGAGCAAGGAGGCTTTGTCTGTGTTCAGTTTCTCTGCAAGTGTTTCCGCTGCTATCTCGGCATTTCCGTAGTTTCTTAACGCTTCCAAGATTTCTTCTCGCAGCGCTCCCGTCTCTTGTGCCAGATCGAAAGGCACTGGAATCATCTCACCATCCCAACCTGGAATCGCTGCTAGCGGGTCTTCTGATGGGACAATGTAGACGTTTCCCGTTTCCTCTTCGATTTGCACGATTCGCCAAACTCTTCCTTTGACGATGAAATTCAGTCCTATGCGGGCATGCAAGGCCATGAATTCGTCGCCTAGGGTACCGATCTTTCTGTCTGAGATCACGTTGATTATCGGATAACGTTTTTCATCTGGTATCATGCTCAGGTTCTCGTAGTAGTATTGTCTGGTTCTTCGGTTTCTTCGCAAGTCTTTTCCTTCTTGATCGAATTCTATTTCATCTAGACTGTCTAAGAAGTGTATTACGCTTATGAGAGCATCTTGTGAAAGATGCCGATAGGGGTAGGCTTTCCGCAAAGCGGCCAAGACATCTTCTAGGTTCATGGCGCCTTTGTCCATCAGCCACCCGGCAACTTGATGGGCCAAAACGTCTAGAGCTCCTTCATGAATCAGAAGGGGTTCAAGCTTGTTTTCATAGGCGTTTCTGGTAGCAGCAATGGATTCCAATGTGTCATCTGGAAAGGCCGTCATGATTATGCCTTCGGAGAGCTTGTTCAAGCGATGGCCACTGCGTCCTACTCTTTGAATTAGGCTGTTGATCTGCCTCGGTGAGAGGTACTGTACAACCAGATCGACGTTGCCAATGTCAATGCCTAACTCTAGAGTGCTCGTGCAGATTAGAGACTTCAGGGTTCCCGCCTTGAACTCATCTTCAATCTGTGTACGTTCTTCCTTTGACAATGAGCCATGATGAACTGCAATATCTGTTCTCCCAAGCTGATTGAACCTGTAACCTAGCATCTCTGCGTTTTGCCTGCTATTCACAAAGATTAACGTTGACTTGTGGCTGTCAACGAGTTCAGTTATGCGTCTAACCCTAGCTGCTGCTTCTGGTGACGTCCTAAGCTTTCCAGCCAATTCATAATCGGCATCAGTTGGATTTGGGTTCTCAACGTGATAAGCATAGCGTTTGTCTAGTGTCGCCTGGATTATCTTGATGGTTCTATTTGTTCCTGCAACAAAACCTGCAACTTCTTCAGGATTACCCACAGTGGCTGACAACCCAATTCTCTGGTATTCGCCTCCCGCTGCGTTGCTTAAACGTTCCAATGCTACTGTAAGCTGGACTCCTCGTTTGCTTGATGCGAGTTCATGCACTTCGTCGATGATGACGAATTGGGGGTGGCTCAAGTGTTGTCTCATGCGTTTGCCTGGGAGAATAGCTTGCAGAGTTTCTGGAGTTGTCACAAGCATCTGGGGAGGAGAGATTGCTTGCTTTCTGCGGCTTTTCACATCAGTATCGCCGTGTCTGATCTCGATTGAAATGCCAAGCCTGTTAGCCCAAAAATCAAGGCGCTTCAACAAATCTCGGTTTAAGGCTCTAAGCGGGGTTACGTATACAACCGATATTCCCTTTTTTCCTTCCTGTTGGACCAGTTTGGAGAAGATCGGCAAGAGAACTGCTTCCGTCTTCCCGCTACCAGTAGGCGCAATCAAGAGTATATTTTCTCCATCAAGAATCTGCGGAATCGCCAGTGTCTGTGGTAGAGTCGGTTCTGAGAATTCCAGTTCGGCTAAGGCCTCACGTACTGGTTTGGCAAGGAGTTGGAAGACGTTAGGATTTGGATTCTTCGCGTGCATTGGTGAATGCCTAGAATCCTAAAGTTGTAGAAGGGTTTATTCTTTTACGTTGGAACCGGAAAAGAAAGTCTAAGGCCAACGTCCTCTTGATATTGAATCGAAATTCTCTCCCTAAATCTGCCATCTTCAAGAATACCGCTGAACTCTTCGACTAACGGTTCTTTCCTAGAACAGAAGACTACTTCGTTTTGGTCATTGGCCCATATTGTCAAGCCTCTTGTCTTTCCTTTGTGAATGAAATGCAAGTAAGCGTCTTCTCCGCGCATCAGCAAAATGCAGATTGCCCCAGAACCATGAATCGCACAGAAAAGCGCGTTCAAGGCCTCATTTACTTCTCCCTTTTCGCTTAGTAGTTCATCGAAAAGATGTGGGATCACTTCTGAGTCGATAAGCTCCACTTTTTCAGACTCAAGAACGGGGGTCTCTCTGAGACTCTTTCTGAGTTCCTGATAATTCTCCACCTTACCATTATGGATTGAGACGATCTTCCACTTCTTGTTTCGTTGGACGAAGTAAGGCTGCGCCGTTTCCTTGAACCTTGCATTGTCCATAAACTCAGGACTTGGCATCCGCACATGAGCAACCAAAACACGTGTTTCCCCGGTTTTGACGGTACTTGCCAGCAGTCTTGCTGGAGATACTTCACCAGGTTTCCCGATTTTTTCAAGCGCGATTCCTCCATCGCTTTGTAGGAAAGCTAGACCTGCACCGTATCCCCCAACCGGTCTTGGTTCATATGGATACTGATGGACTTCCAGTTTTTCAAGGACTTTAAGAGCGTCAGCTAGAGGTCTTGGTTTCTTGAGTGCAAAGCCAAATATCCCACACATCTAGCGTCGCTTCTTCAACAGTATTCCGACTTCTCTTTATTCGATATACGGTTAGCTTAACCTTTTGTTGCTGCTAGCATTGATTTGGCGAACTTGCTCTATGATAGGTTTGCAATATTGCCGTTTTCAGAGAGAGGGACGTTTGGAATGCTCATATGGCTCTAGTAGGCTTGTTGTAATCATGGTTTTGCATGTATTCGTTGTTAAGCATGTTAAGCACACCTTCATCGTGGCTGCAAGAGCTGAATTCGCAGATATCCAAGAACCTACCAGTATTAGCGTTCAAAAGATTCTTTTGATTTTTTTTCAACTCTTCCTCAAAGAATAGCATAATGTGACATTACAATACAGGATTCGTGTGAAATCGCTCCGTTTGTCTGAAATCAGGATTTCCATTTCATATGAGTTAAAAGCATCTGTCCGCGACTACTTTCCATGAATAACACGTTACGGAAGCTGCTGAAATGTCGTCTCTGGACTTGATGAGCAGCATCGTTGGGTTAGCGTCGGCTGCGATATGGTTTGCCTCTGCCTTTCTTGTGTATCGTAAGAGGCACATTAGGCCATACATTCCGCTGTTTCTTCTGTTCTGGGGCTGCGCTTCTTTTCTGGACGTACTTTACAAATTTCTCCATGAGCCTTTGGTGGCGGCTTCTTTTTACTCATCCTGCTTTTTTGCTTTCATATTCATCGCCAAATCTATCTCAGAGCCACTGGGAAATCATGTTTGGACAAAGTCTGCGGATTCATCCAAGACTAGAAGGCTGAGACTTGATCTAGCTTCATTTATTATGACCTATGCAGCAATGATGGGTCTAGCAGCATTTGTCCCAGGCGCCATATCGACTCAAAGGATGGTGGCAGATTGGTATTTTGTAGGTACAATTGGTTTCTTCATCAGTTATTATCCTGTGTTTTCTTGGATTTTCTGGAGGTATTGGAAACTCAGAGAAACGATTGCAAAAGCTTCTACGATAACAGGCCACAAGCTGGTGGTCGGTTCATTCATCATCGGCTTCTTTATGTTTCCGCTTGTGACGGCCTTCCAGTTCGGCACTTCACTTTTGCCAGAATGGATTGTAGACACTTTGGTTGCGGTGCTTACGGTAACAATAATCACTCCTTCGATAATGCTTGGCGAGAGCAGATCATCTTTCGACCGCCTTTATTGGGCGTTCTCAAACAAGAGACAGCTCGAACTCCTAAGAATCGCCGTTCAGCAGAGTACCGATGGCATAGCGATAACGGATATGTCTGGTCGAATCATCTTCACCAACTCTGGTTGGGAGCAAATGCATGGATACGAAAAAGATGAGTCGTTAGGCAAGAATCTTAGTGCCATTCAAGACAAACCGTTGCAAAAAACTGGAACTGCACCAAAGACACTATTGTCGGAGGGTTCGTGGACAAGAGAAATCAATCATTCGAAGAAGGATGGCACGGTATTTCCAGCACTAACCACGATGAGTCTTCTGAAAGACATCGAAGGAAAACCACTGGCTACTCTTACCATTAGTAGAGACATAACTGAACGCAAGCGGACAGAGCGAATATTGAGGGAAAGTGAAGCAAGATACCGAGACCTTTCCGCAAGACTGGAGAGCCTGATGAGAAGTTCAGCAGTCATGCTTCGCACCGTGGACTTGCGCAAAAGGCTCAAGGCTATCGCCGAAGCCGTCCATGAACAAGGCTGGGGTAGAGTAGTAATATCCTTGAGAGACGAAAATCTAAACACCATAGACGTGGTGACTGCTGGTTTAAGCTCAAGAGAGGAGATCTATTTGATGGAGCATCAGTCGCCAGGACACGTGTGGCGAGAACGTTTAGGTTCTTTGTTTGAACGTTATCGCATAGGCGATTTCTACTATCTTCCTTGGAACGATCCTCTTGTCCAAGACCAATTCAAGAACGTGCTTCCCAGCAAGGTATCTAAGAAGGAAGTGATTGACTGGAACCCAGATGATCTGTTGTACATTCCCCTGCAATTGCCTACAGGGCAAGTGGTAGGCATAATGAGCATGGATGATCCGGCAAGCGGTCGACGTCCCACAAAGGACTCGCTTGCTCCTATCGAGCTATTCGCTCATCAAGCCGCTGCAGCTATAGAAAATGCGCGTCTGGTTCAGGAGCTGAACCAAGCGAAAAATCAATTGAGTGAATACTCAACACGTCTCGAAGAAAAAGTTGAAGAGAAGGCGACTGATTTGAGGAGAAGCGAAGAGAAGCTCAGAAGCATGATTGCGGCTTCTCCCGATGCTATGTTCGCGGTTGATCTTAATGGGAACATAATCGAATGCAATGATCAACTGTGGAAAATGCATGGCTATTCTTCTGGAAAAGAGGTAATGGGCAAAAACTGTCTTGAGTTGGTGCCCAAAAGAGATCACTCAAAGATCAGGGAATTCATGAAGCTTATCATGAAACAAGGTTCAATCAGAAACAGAGAATGCGCTTTTCTGACGAAGTATGGTCACGAATTCGCAGGAGAGATTTCCGCAAGTCTTATCCAGACTGAGACTGGCGGACCAACAGGTTTCGTGGCAATAACCAAAGACTTGACTGAGCGCAAACAAATGGAGCAGCAGCTTCTCAAATCAGAGAAATTCGCTGCCATCGGAGAATTAGCCACCATGATCGGACATGACTTGCGAAATCCACTTACAGGCATTAATAATGCAACGTACTACCTGAAAACAAGATACGGCGCAAGGCTGGATTCTAAGGGAATGGAGATGCTTGAACTCACTGAGAAGTGTATCGAATATTCCAACAAAATCGTTGACGATCTCTTGGAATACTCGCGAGACATACGATTGGATACGACGATTGTCACCCTTAGATCTATGATAGAAGACTCTCTGTCAATCCTTGCAATCCCAAAGACAATTCAAGTCGTAAACTTGACGAAAAACAAGCCAATGGTTAAGGTTGATCCGGGAAGACTCAAGAGAGCATTCATCAACATCATCAAGAACGCCATAGATGCCATGCCTAGAGGGGGCACCCTAACAATAAGGAATAGAATATCGAATGACAACGTGGAGTTTCTCTTTGTTGACACGGGAATGGGTATGCCGAAAGATCTGATTGAAAAGCTCTTCACTCCACTGTTCACAACAAAGGCGAAGGGGATGGGTTTTGGTCTAGCGATATGCAAACGCATAGTCGAAGCGCATGGAGGCAAAATCACAGTAGCAAGCTCGATAGGTAAAGGAACCACATTCACCGTAACGATACCTATCAATCACAGGTCAACGGAAGACGAGAACGTATTCGTGGAGTTGCCTAAATCCCCGTCACTGGATACAAGACCCGTCAGGGAATGCAAATAAAGCAGGAAGATCACTCAAGAAGCTGGACGATGAGGTAATCGAGGTACGCGGACGCCTTGCGGATGACGTCTTTTTCCGCTCCTGAGTCCAAAACAGCTAAGAGAATAGTAGAGTGAAATTGGGGAAAAATCGATCGGGTTTTCTATGCTTTTTCCGGTTGGGGCAAAGAAAGGAGAAGGGAGAAGGTTCTAGCGTTCTTGAGATCCGGTTATGTAGGCCCAAACGCTCACTAGGACAAGTGTTAGACAGGCACCGGCAAATCCAGATAGCAAGTATCTAGCGCTGAGGAATGACGGTAGGATAGTCATCAGAGCCGGGATCACGTATGCTGAAGTTAGGTCTGCTACGACTCCTGCAAAGAACCCCAAGATAGCCACCAATATGAAGATCTTTATTCTTTCACCCATTCAATTCACCTTTTGAATAGCAATTCAATTCACGCCTCTTTTTAGTCTAACTTACACATTTTTGTCTATTACGCCAAAACCAGCAACCTGCTCTTTTAGTTATTGAATTAAAGCCTAAAAACATTTTCACTCTGCCATATAGCCCCACATATATACCCGCATGTTTCCAACATATTAACAACGTATAAGATTGTTCCGTGCGACCTCTGTTCTGGAGGTAATTAACTTGTCAGAGAGATTCGCGAAAAAATGGGAAACTAGAAGAGAAGAACAACCATTCACAAACCGCATTAAAGAGGCAGTAAAGCCACCAGGACCGCTGAAACCAAGATTGGACTTTGCCGTCAGACGCATAGAACTGCAAGTGCAAAAACTGGACCAAGCAACCGACAGATTCGGCCAACGGGACAAGACAATTTTCGCTAGAATAGTTGACGCTTACACGAAGCATGACACTGCACGCGCAAACGTGTTTGCCAACGAGTTAGCAGAAATACGCAAGATGGAAAGACTCATAATAAATGCAAGACTCGCGCTTGAACAGATAGTATTGAGACTACGTACAGTGGCAGAGCTTGGAGATGTTGTCTCCACATTAGGACCAGCAGTTGGAGTCTTGAGATCAGTCAGAGCAGGTCTAGTGAGCGTTTTCCCTGAAGCTGAAAATGAACTTGGCGAAATAGGCAATATGCTGAGCGGAATAATGATGGAGGCCGGCCAGGGTTCAGGCATGACACTAAACTTTGCCTCAGTGAATGAGGATGCTTCCCAAATACTTACAGAAGCATCAACAGTTGCGGAGCAGAGAATCAAAGAGAAATTCCCGGACTTGCCCCCAGGAATGCCAGGAATCCCAACGAGCGCAATAGGCGAAAAGACCACCGAAACCTCGTAAGAGTGAGGATGGAGAAAAATGTCGCAAAACTCCAATCTTTTTCTTTTTGTTGGAAAGCAAGTTGAGGACGAATACGGACGCGTGATTGGTAAAGTAGCAACCTTCGTCGTGACTCCTAGCGGAAGATTCGATTCTGTATTTATGGAGCAAGGTGACGGACGATTCATAAAGCACTCTGTAGAACACTTGAAAGTCGATGGTACCGGAGTAACCCTTCTCTCAAAGATGAAATCAGAAGCAGGAATTCTCTGTGACCACATTCCCCTCATATGGCGCAAAGACCAAGCCCTTCACGAATTGTCTGGAAAGAAGAAAATCTCACCCGAACTCTACGATCAACTGCATAATTGCTTCGACGGCGCACTTACCCAACTGAAAAGCGAAGCCCAAAAACTTGGAGAAGACATAGACAAAGAGATCAGCAGGTGTGCTGAAGAGATCAAGGCGCTGAACTATGCATTAATACATCTTGAAATTGAACGCGAAGTAGGGAAGATAGATGACAAAAACTATGAATCAGCCTTCACCATAATCCAAGACAACCTCAAACACGTCAACCTAGAAAAAAGCGACCTGGAAGTGACAAAGAACAAGCTCTCCAACATTCTGCTGGGCGACAAGCTAGGCAAAGTTGAGAACATAGGCACAAAAGCAAAAGAACAGATCTCCAGAAGCTCCACTGTAGCCTATTCCTCTCCAGAGCTTCCAGAGCCACCCGTGGTCGTGTACGTGAAGGAAATCGGAAAGACTGGAATATAGCCAACCACAAGAAGATGACGGGTGGAGGAAAAGAAAATCAAAGGATTCATTCGTTCTAACCCCCCACCACTTTGTGAAACCGTTGCCAGATCAGTGCAAACCCTAAAAGTCCAGCGCAACAAGCTCCAACAGACAAACTTTAGACTCAGGGAAAGAGACAAAGCCCTTTTTCAAACATGCATCACAGCACTAAACAATAAGAACAGAGAGAGAGCTGCGATTTTTGCGAATGAAGTCGCAGAAGTCCGAAAACTGATAACCTTCCTCTACAACGTTGAACTTGCTATCGAACGGGTTATCATTAGACTTGAAACAATCAAGGAACTAAGCGACGTAGTTACAGACCTCAAGCCCGCACTACGGTTGCTTCAGAGTGTCTCTCAAGAATTGTTTGCCTTCTTGCCAGATGTGTCTACCGAGCTGAGCACTGTCAACGAAACGATTAACGAAACACTCTATTCAACAAAGATAACGACAGATGAATCAATGATACCTGTTGACAGAAAAACGCCTGGAGGAGAAGAAATACTGAGAGAAGTAACAGGCCTTCTTGAGCGGAAAATTGCCGACGATCTTCCCGAACCACCCGCCACAATAAGAACCCTTGAGACTGGACAGACTACGCTGAAAAAGATGGTTACCTTGACCGCGACATGTTCAGAAGCGACAAACCATGAAACCGTTGAAGAATCCACGTTTGATTCTTCTCAAACCCTCCTTTCTTATACGAAAGCTGAGATTAAGGAAATCTCGTTGACGGTTGAAAGGCCGTCATTGGAAGATGCACTTCTTGGTTACGTCAAGAAGAGTAATGGTGAAATTGATTTAACACGTTGTTCAGTAGAATTGGAAAGCTCGCATGAGGAAATTGAAAAAGCCCTTGAGAGTCTAGGGACGAAGGGCAAAATCAAGATTGAATTAAAGACAGGTGAGTAGGAGGAAAACTAAGTGAGTGCTTCGCAGGAACTCGAAAAAGCGGCAACTCGACACGCGTTGGAAGCGGTGCGCCTGGACAAGCAAGGTTCAAAAGGCTTGGCCATAACGATGTATCAAAAGGCCATAGAAAGCCTTCTTCAGTTGAGTCAACTCTACCCTGAATATAGTCTCAACAAAGTTTACATACAAAGGGCAATAGCCTACCAAGAACGAATAAAAGCATTGCAGGGAGCAGTGATGTCAACTGAACCGAGAACAGGAGAGACTAACAACACTGAATGCACCGGAAAAACCCATGAAGGCGGAAAATCAACCTACGAAGAACTAATAGTCATGGAAAAACCGAAAGTCAAATGGGAAGAAGTGGTAGGACTAGACCCAGCGAAGAAAGCAGTAAAAGAAGCAATCGTCTATCCTGTTCAAAGACCCGATCTTTTCCCATTAGGGTGGCCGAGAGGAATACTGCTGTTCGGACCGCCAGGCTGTGGCAAAACTTTGCTGGCTGCAGCGGTAGCCACGGAGATAGACGCCACATTTGTCTCAATAGATGCTGCCTCGATAATGTCTAAATGGTTAGGCGAAGCAGAACAGAACGTTGCGAAGCTTTTCGGTTCAGTAAGAAAGTCTGCAATAGAAGGCAAGCCATCAATAGTCTTCATTGACGAACTGGAATCCCTGATGGGAAAACACTCAAATGAAGTTGGTGGAGAAATCCGTGTCCGGAACCAATTCCTGAAAGAGATGGATGGCATTGTTGACAAAGGCAAGAATATCCACGTTTACGTTATTGGCGCAACCAACAAACCATGGGACTTGGACTGGGGATTCATACGAAGATTCCAAAAAAGAATACTCGTGCCCCTTCCTGATCACCACACCAGACTTATGATGTTCAAACTCTACACGACAAACCTGCAACTAACAACTGACGTTGACCTACATGAACTGGCCAGAATCTCAGAGGGCTTCTCAGGAAGCGACATACGAGACGTTTGTCAATCAGCTCAGCTAAAACTCATAGGCGAATTCTTCGAAACTGGCCAAGCTAACAACAAACAAGCTAAACCACGACTGCTTACGATGGACGATTTCAGGCAAATCCTGGAAGAGAGAAAGCCAAGTGTGTCTCTAGACATGCTGTCACTGTACAACAGATGGTCTGAAGCCTTCAAAGCTCTGTAGGAGGAGACAGAGAACTCATCAAGTATCGGGTGGAAAGGTTTGGAGAAACAATCACTTTTTGAGGAATTCTCCTTTCTCCCCTCTCAAAAAAATCTCCAAACCCCACAACCCATCTTAAGAGCACAACTCATGAGTGTTCTCTTGCAATAATCCTCTCAATCAAGTCTACAATCCCTGCAGGGTTTTCGAGTACGTCCACATATGGCGCTTTCAGGTTTAGACTTCTTGTCGAATAGGGTCCCGTAAAACACAGTATTGGCTCGAAATCCTTAGTCGCTTCCAAAGCCTCATCAGCAGACTTTGCAACAATGATCTTGAACACTTGCCTATTTTTGGCCACAATTCTCTTGAATCCTTCCAAGAAGATTGCGCCGCTGTCTCTGCACCTTTGCAGGATTTCATCAATCGGAATGTTCATCGTATCCGTTCTCTCTATTGTAGCGATTTCGCCTCGCGACACGCTAATAATGGTTCTTGCTCCTGCCTGTGCGAATCTCCAAGTGTCCTTTCCTCTAGTGTCGATCGTGAAGTCCGATTCCGAGACGTGTTTCACCGCAGCGACTCTGTGGCCTCTTTCTGAAAGCTCTCTAGTCAGGGCTTCTATTGTTGTCGTTTTTCCGGATTTCTTGCTTCCTACGACCGCTATTACTACCGTTTCAACTCCCTCGAATCATTTCATTTCTTCCGAGAAGATCTCGACCAGCGTCTTGTTGTTTATCGAAAGTTTTTCCGAGAGGTTCCTTACCCACTTTACGTATGCCCTAAAAAGATTCAGTAGTATTTCGGCTTTTTCCTTCCCTGACAATTCCTTCTCGTCTGCAAGCAGAAGAGCAAACCATCTGCCTGTATCTGAAAGCTGGTAAGCTTTGACCCACACCGTTCGTCCATCCTTTTCTGTTTTCTCCATATCTTCATTCAGGATCTTCAGCTTAGTGAGCGACTTCAAATTCCCGATAACCGTCTTATTTGAGTAAGCAAGCTTGGTGACTAGATCCCTCTGGTAAATCCTGTTTGAAATGCCTTGATGAAGTGAGAAGTTCAGAATGTCAACGGCTGCCCTTGAACCGAAGATTGCTCCTAAGATCTTTGTCTTTTGTTCAGATGGAAGGAAAACTACATACGGATGCAGATCATCGCTCAATTCGTGCACTCAGACTTGACTGTTAGGTACATCTTAAAAACTGTTTCTTATGCAATAGATTTTTCTGAGTGTTAAATACATCTTTTTCAAAGGTGTTTTTGGACGACTTTCGCAACATGGACCCCTACAGATGGTGACACTTTTGGTACTGAAGAAGGGTTCATATTCAACGTCTTCGGGTATGAACACCCAAATGACAGGGTTTTCGCCTTCTTGAAATACATACCAACGAGATTCAAGACACTTTTCGATATTGATTTTCTGGGAAGAACTTGGGAATATGGAGGAGTAACCCTCTTACGAGCCGAGAAACTCTATACAGCAAATAACTATAGGGCCTTCCTCAGTGCTTTTCGAGACAACTTCCCAGAATACGTGTATTTCTGTCCATTCAGGAAAAAGGAAGTGATCAGCGCTCCTTTGGATACAGTGAAGAGAGTCTACGTTCCACGAGAGTCACTGCGTTCTTTAGTTGAGCTTGGAAGCAGAGACAGCCTGCAGGAGACGACACTAGATCTTGTCAATCTGCTGTCAGACAAATCCGGTATTGCCATTCAGGATTTCGGCGTTCACGGCTCTATAGCTTTGGACATGTACACGGACAAATCCGATATTGACATAGTCGTCTATGGAGCCAAAAATTTCCGCGTCTTGGAGAGAACGATAGATGTTCTTGTTAAGACAAAAGCGTTGACCTATCAAACCAAGAACAGACTTGATGCTGTTCGACACTTCCGGGGACGCTATAGTCGCAAGATCTTCATGTACAACGCGGTTCGAAAACCGGAAGAGGTCAGCATTGAATATGGTGCGCTTGAGTATTCCCGAATTCATCCATTGAGGTTTCGTTGTACAGTCAAAGATGACAGTGAAGCAATGTTTCGTCCAGCAACCTATGAAATAGAAGACTACAAACCATCTAATACGCGGTCTGAGATTTCAAAGGGTTTGATGCCGAGACTTGTGGTTTCGATGATTGGCTGTTATAGGAACGTTGCGAGAAAAGGCGACAAAATTGAGGTCTCGGGAACATTGGAGCGTGCAGCTAACACCAAAACGGGTGAAGCTTTCTATCAAGTCGTTGTTGGAACAGGCGTCAGTGAGGAAGAGAGTATTTGTCCGATTTGAAACTCCGAGACCGCGACGCAATTGTGACGAAGGAAGGGTTGATCTTTCGCGTTTTCGGATATTCACATCCATCAGATTCTTACATCTGCGACGCTGAATATGCGCCGGCATCGATATTCAAGTCTGACAATCCAAAGGCGTTTAGAAACAAGGGACATAGCGTTTTCTACAAATTCTATGAAGATGAGGGCTGGCAGCTAGTCCACGACAGATTTCCAAGGTATTTGGTTTTCCATGAGATGCTGCAACGGAACATTGTTGGGGTCAGCCACAACGACATTGTGAAGGTTCGAAAGCCGGAAGCGGCTCTGAAGAAGTTGATTTTCAGAAAACCTAGAGATAAACTTGAAACGGCTATGCAAGATGTTCTAGGACTAGTAACGGAGCATTCGGGTCTGCACTTTGACAATTTTGGAGTCTTTGGCTCAATGCTTCACAATTTCCATCATCCAGACTTCTCGGATGTGGACCTTACAATCTATGGAAGAGAGAAAACTGCTAGATTACGTACGACTTTGCAGAAGCTGTATGAAGATGGCTCTTTCCCGCTTACAAACGAATTCGCAACAGCCAAATCATTGAGGGGCAAGTCTTGGAGGTTCCGCAATCTCAATCCAAAAGAATTTGTGTGGCATCAACGCAGGAAAATGATCTACTCGTTGTTCAGCGACGAAAAGAGCGGAAGGATCATCAAGGTAGAATTTGAGCCCGTGAAGGACTGGGTTGAAATCACCAGTGATTATGATCCAGAGACTAGAATCGTGCAGAAAGGCTGGGCTAGGATGCTTTGCGTCATTGTAGAAGCAAGTGATGCTCCTTTCATTCCATCAGTCTACAGTGTTAAGCCTCTAGAGATTCTTTGCGGAAAAGATGCTGGAGAGGTGACTCGCGTTGTCTCCTACATGGAAGAATTTCGGTTGCAGGCAAATAGAGGAGAAAAGGTCTATGTGGAAGGGAATCTGGAAGAAGTCATTACTTCAAAAGGGCACTTCCATCAGGTTGCATTGACTTATTGCGCGAGATATTATGAGCAGGTTTTGAAAGTTGCTTTCTAGTCTAGCTTAGCTAGAATCACAAAGTCTGACGGATTGTTTCCTAGCAGAAGCCTGAACCATTCGCGATTGTGCTTGTTGTCAATGACACGCTCAACTTTTCCTTGAGCAACAACGGTTTCACCGTTTCTTGCTTGTTCACAGAATCTGCCCCGGAAAGACGCAATCTCTTGTATTGGAAGACCAGTTCCTTCAATAACCGTCACTTGCTCGATCTTGTATTTGCAGGGCGTGAAAATCGACTCAGAACAATCACTGATCACGGCTTTGATTCTTGCATAGCCAACATTCTTGTATTGAATATCACCATATTTCTCGTCAATCTCATTCCAGTCTTTCACAAAACGCACAAAATAATCCGTTCCCATAAACTTGCCTTGTATGGCCTTCCTCGATTCAGTTCGAACAAAATCTTTGAAACCCGTAGTTGTGTCCTTCGAACGAAAATCGAACAAGGTCCTTAATTCCTCCTTAGTGTAGGATTTGAATGTTTCATTCTCACTGTTCAGGAGTTCTCTCAGCGTCGAATGGACTCTGTAGCAGTTTTCGGAACCATAGATTATAGGGTCAATGTCTGACTTTGGCGTGTGAAGCCCAATCAGAATCGAGCCGGAAATTCCAACCGAGTTATGGGGAATGTTTGCTCTTTCTCTCAAAGCATCTGTCAGCTGTAAGGCTTTGCTTCCAAGTTCGTCCAAGTGGCTGGAAGCATGTAGCTCCCGAAGGCCATCACAGGGTTTGTAGTGTTTCTTAATCTCATTGACTGGGACTTCACAAATTGTTTCATCAAGAACAGGGTCATAGACGAGATATCGTGGAAACCTCGCCTTCAACAGCGCGTATCTTTCTGGAAGAGAGTAGATCTTCTCAAAGGCTATTCCGTTCTTTCTTCTTTTTCCTTCCAGATCTGGGAAATACCGAATGAAGGCGACTATTCGATTCGCAGGATGGATCAAGCCTTTTACGTCAAAAAGAATTCTTGCATCAGTTTCTACGATGTCGCCTTCTCTTCCATTCATTTTGCCGCGTCCAGCAGATCTATTGCGAGGACCTTCAGATTCGCTCTTTTCAAAGCTAGAAGCACGGCAGTTCCAATAATGGCTCCTGCAAGGCAGTTCATGGAATCTGCGATGGCGTAGTAAATGGTCATCGGCGCCCAATAAGGATACATTTCAGGAACGCCCCAATTCAGTACCCAGACTCCGATGTTGTTTCCAGTTGCAACGTCGCCGCCTATTCGAGAGATCCAAGCCAAGCACCATAGGGCAAGAGGCAGATTATGCAAATCCCTTCTGATGATGGAGTTGATGATCCATTTCCTTATTGGAGGAATGACGATGAACGCTAGGACAACCCAGTACTGCCAAGTTATGAGCGGCATAGCTCCATACCATGCGAAGGGGTGCGAAAACCATATTGCCATTTCTAAGCCGAAAATCAGCATTGCCTCTTTCCACTTGTTGAACAACACTAGACCACTCATCAATGCGGCTATCGTCGGGCTAAGGAACGTAAGTAGGCCAATAGATGTCTGCGGATTCACGTATGGGACAATCCATCCGAAGACAAAGCCTGAGAGACCTCCCCATAATGGCCCCAACATAGGAGCGGTCAAACCTGAGAATACGATATTAGACAAAGTGATGACTGCAGGAGTTCCAAAAACCGGGTAGGCGGGATACCAGACGCAGGCAAGTACTAGAGCAACCCAGATTCCTGTTAAGGCCAAGAGCAAAACGTTGCTGACATATTTGGGAACCATAGAATTCTGGCGTCCAATGTCAATTTTTCCATTAGAGTGTAACTTTTTACACAACGTTAATAAAACTTTCCACACGAAGCTTCATGAGAATGAACTATGCAAATTGATCCGCATGATTCTGCCACGCGTGTTTCACAGTGTCTAGAATTGGCTATTCTCTTGGAAGCTAGTGCCCATAAACCTGGAAACGTGACTGTAGTTACTGACTTTGAGAGGACACGTTACGAGCATTTTCTAGCTTCCGCCGTCGCTGCGACACCTACTTTTGAGTACGCTGCTACGCGAGGTGTTGCAGTTTCCAAAGGCGTCATTCAAGTGGTAGATGTTGGCGTCGGGAGCATCATCAGAGATTGTGTGGCAAACATTAACGTGTGGCAGCACGGTGGCAACACACTGCTTGGCACAGTTATCTTGCTTTCGCCAATCGCGGTTGCTGCTGGCATGATTCTAACTGGAAATGCTCTGGAGATTCCACAGCTTAGAGAGAAGTTGAGGCTCGTTGTGGAGTCGACGACGCCTGAGGATGCTGTAGCTGTTTATGAAGCAATAAAGATCGCTAATCCTGGTGGGCTTGGCAAAGCTGCGAGACTCGACGTTAACGATCCTGATTCGATAAACACGATTCTTGAGGAGAAAATTTCGTTATATGCGGTTTTCAAGATGGCTGAGAAGTATGATACGATTTGCTCTGAATGGGTTAACGATTATGCTGTGACATTTGATCTTGCTTATCCCACTTTGATCAAGCACATTGGAAAGACGGATGACTTGAATGTGGCTATAATTCACACTTTCTTGAGTGTTCTGGCGGATTGTCCTGACACGTTTATAGCTAGAAAGACAAGTCCTGAAAAAGCTATGGAGATCTCATCTAGAGCTAAAGAGGTTTTGAACCTTGGAGGGCTTGAAACTCCGAATGGAGAGAGAAGTCTTAGGCGATTTGATCTGCAACTTAGGAAGTCGAGTAACCTTTTGAATCCAGGCACTACTGCAGACATTATCGCAGCTGCATTGGCCTTGTGTGTTCTCGGTGGATACAGGCCCTAGTTGCCACTTTTGAACCCATCTCTTGTATAGAAGAACCCCAACCGCGTACACGCCAAGTGCTGTGATCGTAACGGTTGTTAGTGGCAAAGATATGTCGCTCAATGTAGCATTGCGAATCATCACGTCTCTAATTGCTTGAGTCGCGTAGGTCATCGGAATGACGCGTCCGATTTGCTGAAGGTAAGTCGGGAGGTAATCTATTGGGAAATACATGCCTGTGAAGAACTGAAGGATTATGCCCATGGTTGTTGCGCGCGCTAACGGCTTTCACATCAAGATTTAAGGGTATCCAGTCCCTAAAGAAGAAGGACTGAGGCTGGTGAATGCAAGCGAAGTCTAAACTGCTAGTAACACTGGTTACTGGTCGAACAATAGAGCAAGGCGTCGGCAAGGAACAAGGGAAAACCTCAAAAGAGTATGTGGAAAGCGTTTCGATCTGTTTTGTTGACTCAGAGGATTTGAAAAAGCTCGGGATTAAAGAGAAGACTAACGTTCTGGTTTCAACGAAATATGGTTCTGTCGTGATCAAGGCTTTGAGATCGCTGTGTGGTTCACATCCAGGAGTGATTTTTGTGCCTTATGGTCCGTGGGCGAATGTCTTAGTCTGTCCTGAAACTGATAGTATCGGCATGCCGTCCATGAAGGGAATTCCGGCACAGATTGTCCCGGCAGTAGATAAGCCTATTTTGAGTCTGAAAATGCTTCTCAAGAGGCAATTTGGAAAATAGTTGCCAACAATCGTCTGGTGCTTCTTCTTGCGTGTATTGCCCTTCATTTGTCTCGATTTCAAGCTTACGCGTATTCACGGTTTGACTTGCTCTCGAGTTTAATTTAAATATCCAACTCGCGTAGTAAGATTGATGGAATATGACTTGGCATTGTCCCAAATGTGGAAATGTAGTTCTGGAAAACGCTGGTTTTTGCGCGTACTGCGGTACACCGATTAGAATCGTTCAACCAGTAGAGATTAGGAGATCAGGTCTTCCAGTGGCGGGAGGCATTCTACAGATAATCTCAGCGTGCATATGCGTGATTGTCGCAACGATTAGCATGGCAATTCTTGCCACGTCCTCCTACTCCTACTATTACTACTACTATTCGCCGTGGGGGTTCTGGTTTGTTGGAGCATTTGGGTTGATTGGGTTCGCATTTGGGCTAGTGGGCGGAATCCTCACGTTAAGGAGGAAGTATTTCGAGACGGCATTGATCGGCGCGAGCCTCGTAATGATTTCAGGCCTGATCAGCGTTACAGCGTGGGGAGCGCTGCCATACAGCGGCTTCGTTTTCGCCCTGTTCGGAATACCAACAATCATCCTTTCAGCACTAAGCCTGATTTTCATTGCAGCATCCAAAATGGAGTTCGCCTGACCTAACAGTATCCGAGATCATTTCGAATTTGCCAGGCAGACTGAAGAATCACTTCAGGCTTCAAACCCAACACTTCGCTGGCGGATGCTCACGTTTGGAGAAGACTTGTGATCTTGGATAAACCAAAAGATTTAATGATTGAACCAAGAAGTTTAGGCATCCAAGTATAAGGTGCGCCAAAGCTTTGGTGCTTCGTTTAGAGGCTATTACGTGTCCCGTTTGTGGATGTTTGTGCGATGACATAGAGCTAACCATCCGAGGCGGGAGAATTGCCAAGATCAAAAATGGTTGTGCAATGTGTGAATCAAAGTTCTTGGGATATTCTCGTCATAGACTTCTGAAACCCCTAATCAGGCGAAGGGGCAGATTGGTTGAGGTTTCTCTTGATGAGGCCATAACAAAGGCTGCTAAGATACTTGCCGAAGCAAATTACCCCCTGTTTTATGGTTGGAGTTCAACGAGTTGTGAGGCTATACGCGTCGGACTCGAGTTGGCAGAGGAGACTGGTGGAGTAATCGATAATACGTCAACAGTCTGCCATGGACCATCTGAGCTTGCCGTACAAGACGTAGGCATTTCGACCTGCACGCTTGGGCAGGTAAGGCACAGAGCAGACTTGATGGTTTATTGGGGAAGCAACCCTTGGAGTGCTCATCCCCGGCACATCGAAAGATACACGAACCTTTCAGAAGGCAGATTCGAAAGAAGCGAATGGAAAAGCTACCTTAACAGGGCTAAAGCATCAAACGCTAGGAAAAAGGTCGAAACTGTACTGCGAAGAGTCTGGCCAAAAGAGGGACAGCTTTCAAGATCTCCAACCACAAAGGAGCCATTTCCAGCCCTTTTGAAGGAAGGAAGAAAACTAGTAGTGGTTGATGTAAGGAAGACCAGATCCGCAGAAATAGCTGACTACTTCATCCAAGTTGAACCCAACAGAGACTACGAGCTACTTCAAGCACTTAGAGCCCTAGTTCTCGATCAAGAGCTTGACGTTGACCAGGTTGCAGGGGTACCAGTAGGATACTTGGAGGAAGTCGCCGAAGTAATGATTAACTGCAAATTCGGTGTGATCTTTTTCGGACTTGGACTCACAATGAGCAATGGAAAGCTGAGGAATGTGGATGCTGCCCTCTCCTTAACCCGGGATTTGAACAGACGCACGAAATTTGTGATAATGCCCATGAGAGGACACTTTAACGTTACAGGTGCAGACACTGTTTTCACTTGGCAAACAGGCTATCCCTTTGCAGTTGACTTCTCACAGTGTTATCCGCGATATAATCCGGGAGAGACAACGGCCGTTGACATTTTGTTGCGCAAGGAATCAGATGCGGCTTTGGTTGTGGCTTCCGATCCGGTCGCAAACTTGCCGAGAAAAGCTGTTAAGCATCTTGTCAAGAACCCTTTGATAGTCATAGACCCGCACATGAATGCCACTTCACAAATGGCTGACATCGTTTTTCCCTCAGCCTTTGTCGGGATAGAAGCCGCTGGAACAGCTTATCGCATGGATCATGTACCACTTCCGCTCAAACAAGTGGTTGTGCCGCCAAAAGGAATACTGTCAGACAAAGAGATCCTAATGAGAATACTCTCCGAAGTCAAAAAGAAGAGAATCGCTGACAAGGCGGAGGCGTCATAGTTGGATCTTCTGATCAGCAACGGTTTCGTTTATGACCCTGTCAACGGTGTCAACGGCGAAAAAATGGATATTGCAATCAGAAATGGCAAGATTGTCGAAAGAATCAATACGCGCGGAGTCCACAAGATAGATGCTTCAGGGATGGTAGTCATGCCAGGCGGAGTGGATATTCATTGCCACATTGCTGGTTCGGAAGTCAATACTGGAAGACTCTTGAGGCCCGAAGACCACTTCAGAGACGTTGAATGTAAGACGTCTGTGACACGATCGGGAGTTGGACGTTCGATTCCCTCTACTTTTGCTACTGGCTATCGATATGCAAGAATGGGTTACACTACAATAATGAATCCTTCAATGGCTCCTCTGGAGGCTAAACACACGCATGAAGAGTTGAATGACACTCCAATGGTTGACAAAGCTACATACCCGCTTCTGGGCGACTGGTGGTTTGTGCTCGAATACTTACGACAGGGAGAAATGAAGGAGCTTGCAAGACACGTCGGTTGGCTAATGACTTCTACAAAAGGATATGCAGTGAAAATTGTTAACCCCGGGGGTTTGGAGGCATGGGGCTTCGGGCATAATGTTCACAGTTTGGATGATCAGGTTCCATATTTCTGTATAACACCGCGTGAAATCATTCGCGGTCTATGCAAGGCGAATAAGCTTCTAAACTTGCCTCACACTATTCACGTTCATACGAATAATCTTGGACAGCCCGGCAATTACGTTACTGCTTTGGAGACGATGAGGTGCGTTGAGGATTTGGCTGTTGGTGACAAGCCGGTGATTCACATCACTCACTGCCAGTTTAGTGCTTTCAAAGGTGAGGACTGGCGAACACTGAAATCGGGTGCAGAAGAAATCGCGAATTATGTCAACTGTCACAGTCATGTAACGTTGGATATGGGCCAAATCATTTTCGGCGACACAACCACCATGACGGCTGATGGCCCATTCCAATTTGAGCTTTCAGAATTAACTAAGAATAAATGGGTAAATCACGATGTTGAAACTGAGACAAGCGCAGGCATCGTGCCTTTCCACTATCGCCGCAAAAGCTACGTCCATGCAATCCAATGGTCAATAGGCTTGGAACTGGCCTTGCTTGTCAAGAATCCGTGGAGAATCTTCATGACAACAGATCACCCGAATGCTGGACCGTTTACCCAGTATCCTAGAATCCTTGCTTGGCTAATGAGCAGAAAGGCCAGAGAAGCCACCTTGAAGAGAGTTAATTCTAGGGCTAGATGCGCTAGTCTTCTCCCTTCAATAAGCCGTGAGCTAGGGTTCTACGAGATTGCAGTCGTCACGAGAGCTGGGCAAGCAAAAGCTCTAGGTCTCAAGAACAAAGGACACCTAGGTGTCGGTGCAGATGCAGACGTAGCCATATACCACGTGAACCCTGAGACCACAGATCCTGCAAGAGAATACAAGACTGTGCGTAAGGCGTTCAAGCATGCAGCCTACACTATTAAGGCTGGCGAGATCGTTGTCAAAAACGATGAAATAGTGAAACATGTGAAGGGTTCTACAATGTGGCTTGACGTGCAGACCTCGGAACCTGCTAAATTGACAGATGACATGAAGAGAAGGTTCAGGGAATATTGGACGGTTGAATACGAAAACTACCCAGTGACAGAGGAATATGTCGAAGTTTCATGTCCTCGAATTGTGAAGGCTGACGTTTAAATGATAACCATTTACCCATTGAGAGAGTTCAAGCTTCCAATAACTGTTGATTGCGTGAATCCTGACATCTTTCAAAATGGGCATTGCAGAGAAATAGTAGACTCGAAAGTCTGGGAAGGAAACAAGCAGAAGAAACTCAGAGAGCTTTTCAGAATAGAGGAAGCTGGGCTTGAAGATTCAACGATAGCAGTCTGTGGTGATGTAAGCAAAGTTCGTAGGATAGGAGCATGCATGACGAGTGGGACAGTAATCATTAACGGAGATGTCGGCATGCATTTGGGAGAAGAAATGAAAGGTGGCAAGATAATCGTAAACGGAAACGTGGGCAGTTGGGCTGGCTCTATGATGAAAGGTGGCGAAATCAAGATCCATGGCAATGTCGGAGACTATCTGGGCGCCCCATACCGAGGAAGCGATGAAGGCATGGCTAAAGGACGTATAATTGTTTATGGGACTGTAGGAAATGAAGCGGGAGCACACATGAAGAGTGGCATGCTGAAGATCTATGGAAGTGTCGGTCAATTCACCGGTTTTCGAATGCATGACGGAACGATATACGTTCAGAAGGACTGTGCAGGAAGAGTTGGTGCTTGCATGGAGGGCGGTAAGATCATCATCGGTGGATGCTTGGAGTCTGTTCTGCCTACTTTTACGATTGATAGTGTCAAGGCTAAAGTCAAGATTGAGGAAGGCGAAATTGTTGGGAAGCCATTCTATGTCTTCCTTGGGGATCTTGCAGAGAACGGGAATGGCAAGCTTTATGTTTTGAAAGAGAAGAACCCACAACTAAGTCATTTCGAAAGGTTTCTTTGAGGAGAACTGCAAAGTGGAAAGGAATCTGAGCGTGAACCGTCTGGCATGGACTCTCGTAGGAAAACTGGTTGAGAACCACGCGTTCTACGGCGTTAAGGTGAGCAAGGTAGATTCTGGGGCAACAATCGTAGATGCTGGCATAGATGCGAAGGGCGGCTTTGAAGTGGGAAGACTTGTGACTGAAATCTGCATGGGAGGCTGCGGAAAAGCAGACTTGACCAACAAGAGATATGGAGATTTGGAGCTTCCATCCATATTTGTTTACACTGACCATCCGGCTATCGCAACCTTGGGCTCTCAATATGCAGGTTGGCAAATAAGTGAGGGAGGCTATTTTGCGATAGGTTCTGGGCCGGCAAGAGCCTTAGCTTTGAAACCGAAGGGGATTTACCGCGAAATAAAATACCGCGACAGCTTTGAGAAAGCCGTTGTCGTTCTTGAAACTGATAGAATTCCACCAGCGAGGATAGTTGAACGAATCGCTGAGGACTGCAGGATCAGCAGTGAAAACTTGACGCTAATCCTAACTCCGACAGCTAGTATCGCTGGAGCAACCCAAGTATCAGGGAGAGTAATTGAAACTGGGATTCACAAGCTGAGAAAATTGGGGCTAGATCCCGGCGTGATCCTGAGTGCGTGGGGATGCGCTCCTATACCACCAATCCATCCTGTATTCGCAAACGCAATGGGGAGAGCAAATGACGCTATACTCTACGGCGGAATTGCCTATTATGCTGTTGAACACGACCATGAGGAGAGACTAGAGAATATCGTACAAAATTCTGCTTCAAGGTACTCCAAGGATTACGGGAAACCATTCTTTGAGATTTTCAAAAAAGCGGAATTCGATTTTTACAAGATCGATCCTAATCTCTTCGCGCCAGCTATTATGATAGTCAATAATGCGAAGACAGGCCACACGTTCAGGAGCGGTGAAATCAACGTCGATGCACTTGCGAAGTCGTTTTGCTGATTTGCCAATCGGCTTCTTAGGATTTGATATAGAGATTGACGGATCTTGCTACAGAACATCCTATTGGAATAGTGTAAAGAGCCAACGTTACGTTGAATAGCACCACAAGTGGAACCATCGCAACTATCGCTTCCTCAGGAAGACTGTAACCAACAGGCGGTGCAAAACGAAGCAACGCGTAATTAAGCAATGCCATGAAACCTGCCCTTAAAGCAACACCAGCCGCCGTGAACGACGCGGAAACAATAACACCATGCTTTGGTAACCGCTTTTCCAGAAGAACCTTCACCATTCCGACACCCAACAGCATGCTAAGAACGGCCGCGCAATTGTAGAGTGGTCCAGTAGGAAGAGCTCCTGGGTATAAAGCCATCAGTGTCAGAGTATTAACAACCGTGATTAGAAACCCTACTCTGGCGCCATAGAGCAGGAAAGCTGTAACTATCGGGATTTCCCAGATCTGATATATGAGAAACGGCGCATAAGGAGCCGGAATTTTAAAAGGAGATAGGTTAAGGGCGATGGCAAGGGCAGCGAAGACAACTATGGCTACAACAGTTTTTGTTTTCATTTCCATCCCTCTAGGCGTGACTCACCCCTTCTTGTAGAGTAGCTATTTAAGAGTAGCTACTCAGAAAAGAGTGTGGTCTGAGGGCATGCTGAAAGATAAATATCGCTGACGCATATTCCTTAGTGGGAAAGCGCTTGTCTGACGTCTTGGAATTCAACTCGAAGAACATTAAGGCTTGGCTTGAACGGGAAACGGGTTCACTCTTTATACCAATCCATTCGAAGAGTCAAAAACTGCTTGACAGCATGCGCAAAAGCCTTGAGGATCTGTCTGATGTCTCGAAAATGCTATTGGAGGACAGTGGGAAAGAGATCGAAAAGAGAAACATGAGAGTTTACGGACGCGCCAGAGCATTGAACAAACTTGCACGACTTTTTGTTGATAGAACGAAACTGATAAGGATCCCAGACAAGGTCACCTATGACAACCTCAACGGGTTCGTACAGGAGACGCAGAGAGCCTTTTTCGTTACAGAGACGGATGTGAAAAACTTTTTTCCTCGTGTTTCCCCGTTCTTCATTCTTGACAGGAGGAAGTTTCAAGCAGTTTTCGAGAAAGCAAGAGAATCTTTGAGAGAACTCAACGGTTTCTTGACAAGGGAATATGTTAAGACCAAGACGCTGGAGGAAACATTTCAGATTATTGGTGAACTCCAAGTTCTTGAAGAGCAAGCCGTCGTCCAGAAAGAACAAAAGACCACATCTGAAAGTGAGAAGGCCAAGATTGAACGAGAAATCGCTGAAACAGAGCAGAGAATGGCTAGCCTAAAGAACAAGGGAACCCTGAGCCTGCTAAACCAAATGAATATGGAAATAGATGCTTTGAGTGTGGAAATAAAGCACAGTTTGCAGCATCTTCAAAAACCTTTCATAAAGCTCCAATCACTTGCACTCCATGGCGAAGGAAGCGGTCTAACACTGGAAGAGATCAACAAACTGGGCAAGTACCTAGAGGATCCTTTTGACGCGTTTGCAACGGAAGAGGCTGGTTATCCACTACTAAAGCAGATCCTTGAGAAAATGCGGGAGGCCATATCTGAAGATAAACTTAAACTGAAACCTGAAAAGACGCGAAAGGCAGAGCAGGTTCTGGAAAGCATTCTAAACCAGAACTCTCTAGCAAGTCTTCATCAAAAGAGCGTCGATGTTTCGATGCGTAGAAAGCAGCTTTCTTCTTCTATCGAGGTGGCAGAGATTGAGAAAGATCTGTTAAAACTTAGAGAACAGGTCGAGGCACTTGAGCGGCGAAAGAGAATAGTCGAAGGAGAACAAATCACAAGAGAACGAGCCTACAGCGAAACAGTAGAGAAAATCCGAAATCACAAGACTGAAATCGAAAAGAACGTTTTCAACTTCATGAACAAGAAAATACGCGTAGGATAGCTGAGGCGTAGCGTTTGCAGACTAGTTTTTCGGAAATAGTTAGGGAGGCCTTTAAGGTTCGATGCGACGTTTTTGCCGAATTGCTTGAGGAAACCACGCAACTGATCTGTAAGGAGAGCAAAGACACCACAAGAATCGGTGTCTTAGGCAGACTTGCCAAACTTGAGCCTTCAGGAGAGGCGTTGATAGTCGGCGACTTACATGGAGATCTTGAAAGCCTTGTTGATATCTTTAACGAAAGCGGCTTCTTTCGGATTTTGAGTCGGAAAGAAGACGCTGTTCTAGTCTTCCTTGGGGACTATGGCGACCGTGGGGCATATTCAGCAGAAATATATTATGTTGTGTCAAGCTTGAAGCTTCTCTTTCCGGAGCAAGTCATTTTGATGCGTGGAAACCATGAAGGACCCATGGATCTCTTGGCGGAACCACACGATTTGCCAGCGCAGCTCCAAACGAGGTTTGGCGAAAACTGGACAGAGGTCTACTCGAAAATCAACAATCTATTCACTTGTTTGTACCTTGCGGTGACTGTTGAGGAGCGCTATCTGCTGGTCCATGGAGGCTTGCCTCCGCAAGTAGAGCGACTTGAAGACTTGGCGTTCGCTCATAATGAGCACCCCAAGCAAAGTTTTCTGGAGGACTTGTTGTGGAGCGACCCAGATGAAATGATCAAGGGGACCTCTGCATCGCCACGGGGCGCAGGAAGACTTTTTGGCGAGAACGTAACACGGCAAGTGCTAGATAGGCTTAATGTTAGAATCCTGATAAGAGGTCATGAACCATGCCAAGACGGCTTCAAGATTGGTCACAACGGAAGAGTTTTAACTCTCTTTTCACGAAAAGGACCACCTTACTTCAATGCTTATGGTGCTTACTTGGATCTAAGACTCTCTGAAAGATACGAGCGTGCTGAGCAGCTAATTCCGTATATTCACAAATTCTAGGCCTGCCTTTTCACGGAAACCTTAAGAACCTTAGCCCATCAAGCAGTCTCACAAGTTCAAGCTTGCAGAAGGCTCGTTCTTGAAATTTGGCATCGCAACACGAAATGAGAACTCTTGGAGTTCAACTCAAATCCGAGAAGCACTGGCCAAACGCCGCATTTCAAGCGAATGCTTTTGCCTTTCTCGCCTAGTTGCCCGTGTCGGATGTGCGCCTTACTTCGAAGCTGCTAACGTTGACGTCCAGAAAGAGCTAGATGCTCTGTTGATTCGTCCAATTGGTCGAGGATCCGTAGACGAACTGGTTTTCAGAATGGATGTCCTTTACCGCCTTCAACGTCTGGGTCTATACGTCATAAATTCTCCTGAAGCAATTGAACATTGTGTCGATAAGTATGATGTCCTCGCAATCTTGGAAGAGAATGGTGTTCCCGTCCCACGCACCGCAACTACAGAAAACGTCAATGAAGCAATGAATGCTTTTTGTGAACTGGGCGGGGATGTTATAGTTAAACCACTCTTTGGCAGCAGAGGAGTAGGCGCAACGAGAGTAAGAGACAAAGATGTGGCTTCTACTGTCTTTAGGGCCATAACCTTTCATCATGGCGTGGTTTACCTTCAGGAATTCGTGAATCATGGTCATTCAGATATTCGAGCCTTTGTAATTGGCAATCGTGTCATTGCAGCGATGAGGCGTATGGCAGATTGCTGGAAAACCAATTATAGCCAAGGAGCCCATCCAGCCCCAATTGAGCTTGACAAAATGATCGAAGGTCTATCCATCAAATCCGCGGAACTTGTTGGTTGCAAGATTGCTGGCGTAGATATTCTTGAAAGCCCGAAAGGTCCGGTTGTCGTTGAGGTTAACAGTCAGCCAGGTTGGCGAGGTCTGCAATCAGTTTCACGTGTTAATGTTGCTGATGAGATCGTTGACTTTGTTTTGTCGGAATTGAAGAAGTGAGCATCATGCTGAAGATTGATATTGTGAGAATCGACGTTCCATCTAGGAAAACATGCGAAGTAATCGACTATGTGGCTGAAGAAATACCGTTACAGATCGTCATAAACAAGACTCCCTACGCTACTCTTCGCTGTTCACCATCAAACCTGAAGGAACTGGCAATCGGTCACCTTCTGTCAGAAGGAATCCTGAAATCGGTTGACGAAATCGAAGGGCTGTCTTTGAGCGAGGAAGAAACAGTCTGCAGGGTCAAACTAAAGAAAGACATCAGCGCAGATAAGAGGTTGAGGCTCTCAAGGTCCTTTTCACGTGTAATCTTCTCAGCTTGCGGTGGTCGCTTGCCCTTTCGATCTGTGGGAAGACAACCCAAGATTCAGTCTGATTTGATTGTCAAAGCTGAAGTGATAATGCAAGGTGTTGGTCGTCTTAACTCGGATGCCAAGATTTTCAGGAAAACAGGCGGAGTGCATGTTGCCGCAATGTATCTGAGTGATGGAACTCTCAAAGCTCTAGCTGAGGATGTCGGTAGGCACAATGCGGTTGACAAGGTGATTGGTGCCTGTGCTTTGGATAATACTGCTTTCAGTAGATGTTTTCTTGCTTTAAGCGGAAGATTGTCAGGGGACATAGTTCTCAAGGCAGCCAGAGTAGGTTTGCCAATAGTGGGCTCCTTGGCTGCGGCGATAGATTCAGGCATAGCAGTTGCAAAGAACGCTCACTTGACGTTGATAGGATTTGTGCGTGGAAATCGCATGAATGTTTACAGTGTGCCTGAGAGAATCTCTTTTTGATTTTTACCAACGATGCGGGCATTGTTCACTTCAAGAAAAAGAGGGGAAGTTCTTGATTGACTAAGTGTAGATGTAGAGCAGATCTCTTTTGAGCAGTGTGAAGATTATTATCGCGCTAACTATGAACTCTGGAACCAAGTATGTTGCGTTGTAGGCAGCTGAGTAGGCGACGACGTTCCAGCCTTCCCAAGCGTATTGTCCGAAGAAAACGATGCCTGATATGAAGTGGCAAATGAATCGACCAAGGATTCCTACTCCAACCCCTATGACGGGTCGCTTTTGGAAGGCGCCTGCCAAGCCCAAGGCGCCGAAAGCTAAGGGGTAGTCAAGCAGGATTTGTGTGGGATAGTAAATGTCTCCAGAGATGATCATGTGTACGAGTCCGTAAACTATTCCTGCTTCTACTCCCCATCTGGGGCCTCGTCTCAATGCAAACCATAGTAGAGGGACCATACTTGCGATAGTTATGGTTCCGCCTTCTGGTAGTCTCAAGAAGGGAAGGTACAGTTTGCTTAGTATGTAGAGCACGTTTGCTAGGGCGATAAACACTATCATTTCTGCTAGTATCTTCGATTCGACTGTGCTAGAAACATTGGGTCGTTTTATTTTTTTTTCCCACCGCCAGTATTATCTGGTTCAGGTTCTGTGGGTCGACAGTGTTCAACTGTCCTCTCAGCCGGGTCATTTTCCCAGCTCCCCTAAACCTAGAGAGGGTAATTGCCCTGTCGGTATAAAAGCGTTTTGAGTGATACTTCATAATGTTACACCTTCTCTCTGGCATCAAGCAGCTCTTGTTTCTCATCATCTCTTTTAGCGGGTGCGCTTGTTTCATTAAACTTTAAATCCTTGGTAGGGTTGATTTGTTAAACTACAATATGGAGGAAGAATGAGATGAACTTCGATTCAGTGACGATAGCGATGCTTGCAGGCATAGCTTTCTTGGCTGTCATTATTGTGATTGTCATCATTTCAAGAAGCTACACTGTTGTCAGAGCGCATGAAGCTCACATCGTCGTCAGAAGGAAGGGCAGAAAAGTATATTGTTCTAGGGAAGGGCAAAGAGCTGCCTATTGGTTTGTTCCTTATCTAATGCAAAGATCGATCTTGCCGCTGGAGAACATTAAGCTCATGATCCCGAACGTTCCTTTGAGAGACATCGATATGGCAAAGTTTGCGGGTGACGTCAGGTGTTGGTTGAACATAGAGAATCCTGATCTTGCTGCAGAGAAGCTGGGCAAAGTGGAAACTGAAGAGAAAACGGGTTTTCCTGCGATACAGGCTGACGTCAAGGACCTGATTGAAGCCGTTGCAAGGAACTCTTCTATGAAGATGGACGTCGTCAACATTATGAAGGACAGAGCCAAGTTCAGCCAGACAGTGAAGGACGAAGTGGCTCCTATCCTGAAGGCTGAATGGGGAATCAAGATTGCCGGTTTGGAAGTCATCTACTTCAGAGACATTGAGGGCTACACTATTATCAAGGATATTGAGGCTAGACAGGCAAAACTGATCGAGACGGAGACAAGGAAGCAGTTGGCAGACTATGAGAAGAACGCAGCTATAGTTGAGGCAATCACTAATCAGGAGAAAGAGACACAGAAGGCTCAGGCAGAAGAGGCATACAGAATCAGACAGATTCAGAAGGATCAGGCTATTGGGCAAAGCGATCAGCAGAAACAACAAAACATCGCCCAAGCTACTCAGGAGGCAAACAAGCAAACCGTAGAGGCTAACAGAATCTTGACTGTGGGAAATGCTGAGATTGAGAAGCAGGCTGCCGTAACCAAGGCCGAAGGAGAAGCCCAATCCAACGTAAGAAGAGGAGAAGGAACAGCTGCGGTCACAAAGCTGACGGGTTTTGCAGAAGCAGACGTGAACAAGCAGAAGCTCTTTGCAGAGGCAGAGGGAACTGAAAAGAAAGCCTTAGCCCTGAAGCAATATAATGAAGCGGGTCTATCCTTGGAAGTCATCAGAGCAAACCAAATCATCAAGCAGGCACAGTTTGCTGCCCTTGGCGAGGGACTGAAAGTCGCCAGAATCAACTTGGTCACAAGCGGTGAAAGCAACATTCTAGGCATTCCTGTGAGTGCAGAGATGGGAGCAGACCTTGGAGCTATGCTCATTGCGTTGCAGAATCAGGGAATAGACGTCAACGATCTTCTGAGAAAACTGCCAATATCTGAGACAGCTAAACTGGCAATAGCTGCAAAAGCAGGAATCATCATAGCCAAGGAAGGAACAAAGGAAGCAACCAAAGAATCCCAACCCAAAGGCAAGAAGGGATCTGAATGACTCAAATAGATCTTGACAAGCTCAGTCCAAGGGCCAAAGACCTGTTGCAGATCTTTGCAAAGACAAGCGGAGTTGAAGATCTTGCAACAGTAGTTCAGGATGAAACCTTCTCAATCTTTGAGCTCATGAAGCTGATCGACACTACGAGAGACCCGAAGATCTACCCGCAGGATGCCGCACTCGTCTTCAATACAGTGAAGGCGGTGCTAGCTAAATTCAGCAGATTTGGTCAGCCTACAAAAATCGCGGATCAAGAGCCCAAATAACCTCTCCCTCTTTTTGTGTAGAATCTGCTCTGCAGCTGAGAAAAATAGCGCCTGCCAGAACAGTGAAAACCTAACAGGCTTTGCTGTTGTTTCACAGCAAGAAATAGAATGAAAGTGTCAAGATCATAGTTACACCCGCGCAAGAATCGATTGGCAAGAAAAACGATGTAAAATGGTTGTAGAGTCGCATCCAGAAGGCTTTTTATTCTGTACATTTAATTTTCCTAGGCATAATTGAAGATTGCGCTTTGGGTATGGTTGATGGAAAATGAATGCGTTGCCTAAAGAGTTCGATGTTCTGTCGATTGAGAAGAAGTGGCAGAGTAAATGGGAAGAGATGGGCATTTACCATTTTGATAGGGAGGATAAGACGAGTCAGACGTTCTGCATCGATACTCCTCCGCCCTATCCTTCGGGCGATTTTCACATGGGAAACGTGTTAAACTGGTCATACTTTGATTTTGTCGCTAGATTCAAGCGGATGAGGGGATTCAACGTGTATTTCCCTCAGGGTTGGGACTGCCATGGTCTAGGCATTGAAGTTCAAGTCGAAAAGGAGCATAAAATCAGGAAAAGGGAAATGTCGCCTAACGAGTTCAGGAAACTGTGCGAGCTGATGGTTGAAAAATACATTGCGATAATGAAAGAGGGGATTGTGCGTCTTGGCTGTAGCACTGATTGGACGACAGAATATCGAACCATGAATCCTGACTATTGGCGACGGACTCAATTGAGCTTCATACTTCTGCATAAGAAAGGCTTCATGTATCAGGGCACGCACCCAGTGAATTGGTGCCCGCGATGCGAGACAGCGATAGCAGATGCTGAAGTGAACTATGAGGCGCATGAAGGCACGCTTCACTACATACGGTTCCCATTTGAGAAGAGCAAAGAACACCTTTTGATAGCGACGACACGTCCAGAACTCATACCCGCATGTGTGGCCGTTGCTGTATGTCCCACCGACGCTCGATTCAGCAAGTTTGCCGGACGGAAAATCATGGTGCCCATCATAGATCGCGCTGTTCCAATAATCTTGGATGAGACAGTTGATCCAACCTTCGGCACAGGAGTCGTGATGATTTGCACTTACGGAGACAAGGCAGACGTGCGAACGGTACTTACGCATAAGCTTCCATCGAGGATAATACTAACCGAGAATGGTAGAATAAACGAGAACGGAGGAAAATACGCGGGATTGACCACAAGCGAAGCGAAGAAGGCAATAGTCAACGATCTGGAGCAAGAGGGGCTGCTTGAGAAAACTGAAAAGCTCAAACAGGAAATTGGTTCATGCGATAGGTGCGAAACGCGTGTAGAGATTCTTGAGCTTGAGCAATGGTTTATGAAAACACGGGTTCTGACGGAGAAGGTTGAGAAGACGGCAAACGAAGTCGTGTGGTATCCTGACTACATGAAAACACGTTTGGTAGACTGGGCACGCTCGCTTGACTGGGACTGGGTGATAAGTCGGCAACGCATTTTCGCTACGCCAATTCCGGTATGGTACTGCAAGAACTGTGGCGAAGTGCTTTTGGCTGAGGAGAGTTGGGTTCCGATTGACCCGAAAGCTGAAAAACCTCACATTGATAAGTGTCCCTCGTGTGCAGGCTCCGAGTTCACTCCAGAGACAGATGTTTTTGACACGTGGATGGACTCGTCAATATCATGTGCGGTTCATGCTGGCTGGCCTGACCGCAAAGACTGGAGAAGACTGTTTCCAGCAGATCTGCACCCATCAGGCATAGACATCATACGAACTTGGGCATACTATCTCATGGTAAGGCACTTGGCACTATTCGATGAAACGCCGTATAAGATCTGTTTGATCAATGGCATGGTTTTGGGTGAAGACGGCAGAAAAATGAGCAAGTCGCTCAAGAACTATGCTGCTGCTCCAGAAGTTCTGAACAAGTATGGTGCTGATGCCGCTAGACAGTGGGCTGCAGGTGGCGGTGCAACTGGATCAGACATACCTTTCCGCTGGCCAGACGTTGAATATGGCTGGCGTTTCCTAATCAAACTGTGGAACGCTGCAAGATTCGTGAGCAGTCTCTTGGAGGACTTCACGCTGAGAGAAGACGTGAAGTACCCGCTTCAACCATTGGACAAGTGGATTCTAAGCAAGACTGAAAGGCTCACTGAGAAAGTTACAGAAGCCTTTGACACATGCCAATTCAATATAGCATTGGAGGAGACTCGCAACTTTGCATGGCACGTTTTCTGTGACAGCTACATCGAGGCTGTGAAAGATAGGCTGTACAAACCGGAATTCTACGGTGAAGAAAAGAGAAGAGCAGCACAATACACTCTCTATACAGTACTATCTCGGATTCTGCAGTTGCTTGCTCCAATAACGCCGCATGTGACAGAGGAAATCTATCAGATAATGTACGCTACAGAAGGAAAGTGCAAGAGCATACATCTATTGGCTTGGCCAACACCAGATGAAAAATGCGTGGATGAAGAGGCAGAAAATCACGGTGACCTCGTAATAGCCGTAATGAACGAGATTAGAAGGGAAAAATCTGAAAAACACCTCCCACTAAACACGCAGATCAAGAAACTGACGATCTACGCAGAAGGAAAGGATTCGAAATCGATTAAGGAGAGTAGAGAAGACATAGCTGGAACATGCAAGGTTGCAGATTTTCAAGTTATATCTAAGAAGGGTGAAGGCAGAGAAGTAAAGCTCCACGAGAACATTCGCTTTGTCGCTGAATATTGATAGCCTTCGCTTGAGGCGCTGAAGAATGAAAAAAGTCGGGATCATAGGCTGTGGCGCAATAGGCACATTGATTGCAACCGCAGTTGAAAAAAGGATCGTCCCTTGCGACGAATTGGTCCTATATGACTGTAACATTGAAAAAGCAAAAGCACTCAAGAAATCGCTGAACTTTCCAGCTACACTCGTCGAAAGCCTCGAAGAAATGATCAAGCGCAAACCAGCGATCATCGTTGAGGCAGCATCTCAACAAGCTGCCAAGGATTATTTACCTAGAATCTTGGCCGCGAAAGTTGAGGTGATAGTGATGAGCGTGGGAGCACTCTTGGACATGGATGTGGAAAGCAGCAAGGTCCACATACCTTCAGGAGCCATCGGAGGTTTAGATGCTATTTTCAGTGCCTCGTTAGCTGGGATTGAAGAGGTTGTCTTGACTTCAAGAAAGAATCCAAAGGCTTTGGAGCTAGTCACTCGGGAAGAGAAGTTGGTTTACGAGGGCGTGGCAGAAGATGCGGCTAGACGTTTTCCTCGGGAAATGAACGTTGCTGCTATCTTGGCTTTAACTGTTAAGCCGGCGAAGGTGAGGGTAATGATAATTGCTGATCCAAAAGTAACCCGAAACACTCATGAAATAAAGGTAAGATGGAAGCATGGTGATATGCTCCTGAAGTTCTCTAATGACCCTCATCCGCAGAATCGGAAAACAAGCGCCTTAGCAGCGTGGTCTGCGATAGGGCTACTTAAGCGAATCTTGGAAAATCAATCTTAGCTGCACCGTTTGATTGCGCTGGTAAGCTTGTCGATCTCTTCTTCCGTGTTGTAGAAGTGTGGCGAAACTCTTATTCCATTGGATATGGCCGAGACGATTATGCCTTTGTTGCCCAGTTTTTCAGTTACCTTTTGCGGTTTGCCTATTTTGAAGTTGACTATTCCAGAGCGATATTGCTCTTCTTGTGGCGTTTGAATTTCAAGCTTCAAGCTTTTCAATGCGTCTATCAAATAGTCTGTTAGCTTCAGGATTCTTCTTCTGACGTTCTCGATTCCAAAATCTAGCAGTATCTTCATTGATTCTTTGGCTCCTACGTAGCTTATGCGACTTGGCGTGCCAGTTTCGAAGCGACTTGCTGTTTTTGAAAGCTCCATGTGCCATATGTCCCAGAAATCCGCGGTGTTGAAGGCTTCTTGTTTTACGCTTGCCCATCCTACGAATGGAGGTTCAAGTTTCTCGATCAGATCCTCTTTAACATACAAGTACGCTGCACCAATTGGGCCTAGAAGCCACTTGTAGCATGAGGTTGTCATGAAATCAACGTCGTCTCTCTTGACGTCAACGTGCATGGTTCCGACTGATTGTATGGCGTCAACGATCAGGTATGCTCCGTGTTCATGGACTATTTCACTTAATACGCGCAGGTTGTGGCGGAAACCATTGGAGTATTCAACATGGCTTACTGCTACGGCAACGGTTTTGTCGTCAACTGCTTTCTCCACGTCGTCTAGCAGGATTTTTCCGTTGACGTTTTTCACGTAGCAGATTTTCACGCCAAGTTTCTTTCGAAGCCAAGGATAGACGACTGAAGGATATTCTAGGTCTGTGGTGACTATTTTTGACCCTGACGGATAGTTGAGTGCGTTTGCAGCTATGTTCAAGCCCGTAGACGTGTTTTCGACGAAGGCTGTTTCTTCGGGGGTTGCTCCGACTAGTTTTGCGAATAATGGTTTTCCGCCGTCATCCCATTCAGTCGAAGTTACGTCAGAGTTTGAGGCTTCGTCAACGTACTTGTGAATTGCGTCTGCAGCTGGTTTCGGTAGAGGAGATTGTGCAGCATGGTTTAGAAACGTCTTGGTCTTTGTGATTGGAAATAGTTCCCTTGTCTTCTTCATGTCTTCCATGAGAACGCCTTCTTTGGGCATCTTTCAGAAATCATTGATAATAATGTCTAACTATTAAAGCCTCAAGGTTTGCCAAGCATTTGAGCGAAATCATTGAACGCCCTACTCGTGTTTTATTGGACACCCGACATTGCGAAACCGCCGAAGCACGCCCAATGTTTTCTGAGCAGCCTTCTCAGTTCATCGATTGACTTTTCAACTTGCCCGCGGCATTGAAGCGGTTCAGTTGGCGGGGGGTGCTGTTCTTTGATGTTGATCTCTTGCATGTTTGTCATTCCTGCAATGAGTGCATACCAACAAGGCGGCAGGACTCTTGGATTGTATCCACTACCCGGAATCAGAACCAGTCTTCCATCGCATGCGTTTTCAGCCGTTTTCTTGATTAATCGTGAGATGTCAAAGAAGCCTTGAACTGTCAGACTTAGATTGCCGAGCATGTCTGCGAAGTGTGGGTCACTTCCTCCGTTTGCAATGATTATTTCGGGTTTGAACTCCTCAGCCAGTGGCACAAAGATCTCGTTTAAGGCGTGAAGGTATGTTTTGTCGCCGGTTCCGGGTGGCAACGGTACGTTTACGTTGTAGCCTTCTCCTTTTCCTTCGCCGATTTGCCATGTGAATCCTGTTCCCGGGTAGATTGTGCGTGGGTCCTGATGCAATGAAGTGTAAAGCACAGTTGGGTCTCGATAGTAGATGTCGCTTGTTCCATTTCCAAAGTGAACGTCATAGTCAAGAACCAGAAACCGTTTAACGTTGTAACTGGTTCTCAGGTGTTCAATCAGGATGGCTATGTCATTGATAAGGCAAAATCCGCCGCCGTAGCTTCTCCCAGCGTGATGGTATCCTCCACCTATGGAAACTGCACGTTTTGCCTTACCTTCCAGAACGTGCTTGCCGCACTCGATTGCACCACCGACAATGAGCAGGGCTGCTTCGAGGATTTCTGGGGTGACAGGTGTTTCAAAATCGTATGACTTCCTTTCTTGGGCTAATCGAAAGATTGACTTAACGTAGCCTCTTTCATGTACCCTCAGTAGATCTTCGGTTGACGCTGGTTTAGGTGTAACGATGGAGATTTCAGGGCGGTCAAATAGGTGTTGTTCTTGAAAGAATCTCATCGCGTTCTGAAACCTGTCTCCTCTGAATGGGTGTCCTTCGCCAAGATCATACTGCTTGTATTTTTCGTGAAAAGTCAATATCATGTCCGTGGGCAATCATGACACGCTCATGCAAGGATGCGCTTAGGTGTTATTATGCCGTTTCGGAAAAAAAAGATGTTTTTTTTTGCTGAGAACAAAAAAGGGAGGGTTAAATGGTTCTGCGCTGCTATGCAGCTTGTTTCTCTTCACCCTCAGTTCCAGACTCTGCTGATTGCGGTGTCTCAAGTTCCTCCGGAGTTTCTTGCTGAGCTTCTGCGTTTGCTTCCTTGTTTTTTATGAATTCAATGATGGGTTCTTGCAGTTTCGTTTCCGCATTTTCGTTGTCTGCAAATGGGTTGCTGCTTGAAAGCTGGTTTGATGCTTCTGTCATTGCGAACAGTTCTTGCCTTGAGGTGTCAAGTCCCATTGATAGCACGTTTATTTCACGTTGGTAGACTTGGTCTTCGACTTCGCCGATTATGTGTTGGATCTCGAAGTTTGTAAGAAGGATTTCCAAGGTTTTGATTTGTTCACCGAGTTCGGTCATCTTTGAGTTCATTTTTTGCACCAAGTCTTTCCGCTGGTTTTCAATGTCTGCGATGGCTTCAGCTATTTCCTTGCTGAACAAGTCGTATGTGGCTTGAGAGATTTTTCCCGTATCCAACAAATTGTCCAAGGCTTGCTTCTTTTTCTTTGAGGTCTCGTATTCTTCGTTTAGTCTTTTGAAAGATGACTTCCACGAAATCAATTTTCTCGCACCGATCAGCTATCTGCAAAGAAGAGGAGATAACCTTTGTTAACATGCAGATATATCGGTGGCTGTTAAAAGAGCTGCCTTCACTATTTGGTCAAGGAGTCAGGCTTCAGAAATAGCCGTTTCCTGAAGGGATTCCTCAGTTAAGAGTTATCATTTCCACGTTCTCTCAACTCCCCCTTTCGAATTCAGAATGACTCTGATAATTTCAAGGCTTTTATCCAAACAAGTCCTTGGTCAACGTGTACGTTAACCAGAAACTGGAGATATCTCCCGAAAACTCTAATCTTTTTCGGGTATCTGACATCCCCATCATCACAACTATGAAAGGGTGAACCGCGAGATAAAGATTATTGGATGATTCTTCTATAATGAGCGCGGAGACTTTCCTGAAAAGCGCGGCAACTGTTCGATCAATTCCGTCGACTGTAGGCCATGAATTCCCCAGTCACCGCGTGCGCGCTAAACAACTTATTACACTTTGTCATTCTTTCAACATTGCCAAAAAGTCTCCCAAAAACAGAACTGTTACAAAAAGGTCGTGTAAGGAAATTTCTTGTGACGGATTGTGGCCGTCACAGGCTCAAGTCAGTTTTGCCTTAATCTCTGCTTAAGTGACCACACGTTTAGCGCGCATGCGTGTTCCGAAAATGGTGTAAAATGGTTTTTATTCTTCTTTTTTGATTTGAGGGCAGTCTTGAGCTTCGCATCCCTTTCTGGCTTGCTTGCAGTACCCGCCTTTCTCAAATCTGCAGAGGCGTTTGAGGCGACTGAAGGGTAAAGACACAATCTCAATCAACGGGTCCGAAAGAGCAGCGGAAACCTGCTGTCGCACTCTGGGCGGGATGAGATAGGCGAATTTTGGCCTTCCCAGCCCCGTTGTAGGCCTCTTTTCCTTCACTACGAGACCTTGATTTGCCAAATTCTCAAGGTGTAGCCTCAGCGTGTTATGGCTAAAGCCTGTTTCATCCAGTAGTTGGGTGAAGACCTTGGGTTTGCCGCCCTGAAGCGCGGTCAAAATGCGCTCATCAAACGGATCCATGGAACCGCTTATGCCGGACCGGACTTAAAACCATTTTTAACCAATTTAGGGACAAGGCAGCGCGCTTCCTGAGTTCCCTTCTTCAAGTATGAGAGGGTTGAGGCACATCTCCTGAGCGGCACTTCTCTCATCCCAAGGCACACAATTCTGCATAGACGAAGCTGAAGCACAAGCTGCCTCGCAAGCGAATTTAGGGACAAGTATGCGCGCTAGGAATAAACATGCGCACCAAGTCATTTGAAACAAACCATGTTTTTTTCAACGTTGCTTGAAGAAGTCTCTAGAATTCAGATCGCTACAAGAGGCTGGTCAAATGCTAGCCGAAAGTCTTATTTTGGACATTAAATACTTCCAAGAACATAATCCATGACATTAGCTGTGCCGATTCCATGAAAATCTGGGGAAGAGATGCTGAATGAGGCTGTGGTTCGAATGATTCCGATCGAGATTTCTTCTGTCAAAAAGTCCTATGGCGATCTGAAGGCAGTTGATGGGGTTTCGTTTTCGGTTAACGAGGGGGAAGTCTTCGCTCTTGTCGGCCCGAATGGCGCAGGGAAGACAACTCTAATAGAGATATTGGAGGGTTTACGAAAAAAGGACGAAGGCGCCGTCAAGATTTTGGGCCTTGATCCATGGGAAAATGGCTATGTGCTTCATAGAAGAATCGGGGTCATACCTCAAAACTTCACTTTCTTTGACAAGGCAAATCCGACGGAAGCGGTGAAATACTACGCGGATCTCTTCGACGTCAAAGTGGATCCGGATGAGATCCTGAAGGAAGTTTTGCTGGAGGATTCGACTGGTGTCCTTTTCGAGAATCTTTCAGGAGGGCAAAAACAGAAGATGGGGCTTGCCCTCTCACTCGTGAATTCTCCTGAGCTTCTTTTCCTTGATGAACCGACTACGGGGCTGGATCCGACCGCGAGAAGGGCGATCTGGGACGTGATAAGAGGCTTGAGGAAAAAACGCAAGACGGTGATCTTAACCACTCATTATCTCGACGAGGCAGAGCAGCTTTCGGATAGAGTCGCAATCATGAATCATGGGCATATCGTAGCGATGGGGACTTCGGATGAAATCATTGCGGCTCACGGTTCAGGGGAAAGGCTTGAGATTCACGGGTCCGAGGAGTTGGCTACCTATGTTAGGGCGAACACGAATCTGAAGGTTGAGTACAGAGGCAAGGGTTTGATCAGCATAGCACTTACTCAAAAAACTGACGCACTGGCAGCCTTGGCGGCTGCTGAACAGTCGGGACTGGACTGGGGCGAAATTCACACGCGCCGTGACAGTTTGGATGACGTGTTTGTTAAACTGGTGAGCGGCACCATCGACGCGCACGGTGAAATTACAGTTGAGAACAATAATGATGGTTCGCCTGATAAAAGGAGGTTATAGGAAGAATGGTCAGTTTGAAAAGAATTTTGGCTGACCTTCGCTTATTTGGTCGCGGATATCTGAGAAACAGAGTCGGACTGTTCTTTGGTCTAATATTCCCCGTGATTCTCATTGCTATTTTCGGGGCTATTTTTTCAGGAGGCTCCTCCGGAACGATAAAGGTCTACGTTCAAAACCAAGACACTGGCCAAATCTCCACATCATTCGTAAATGCGATTAACGGTACAAGCACAGTTCGCGTGGAATTAGTGAGTGTTTCTGAAAACTTCTCGCAATATCTCTCGGATCATTCTGCATCCGACGGGATAATTATCCCTGCAAATCTCTCTTCGAACTACATGGCTGGAACACCAGTCAACGTGACGGTCTATGGGAACCCCTCACAAAGCTCGAGTGCCATCGTAAGCGGAACAGTCACAGGAGTCATAAATGCGTTCAATCTGCAACGTTACGGCGGTTCACCAGTCATCGGCATAAGCCCGACCACGGTCAACGCTCAGATCTACAAATACATCGATTTTCTAATTCCAGGACTCATCGGTTTTTCAATACTCGTGAGCCCCATGTTTTCTCTAGTAAACATATCCTCGGAATACAAAAAGATAAAGCTGTTCAAGCAGTTATCCTTAACGCCTATGACCAAGATCGAGTGGCTATTATCCAAAGTCCTTTGGTACATATTCTTGTCAACGCTTTCTTTCTTGCTGATGGTAGCTGTGGGAGTTTTTGCTTTTGGCGCATATATCGCGCTGACATTGTGGCTAGTACCGTTCCTTATCCTCGGACCGATGCTCTTCTGTTCATTGGGTATGCTGGTTGGAACCGTGACCAAAAGCACAGAGACGGCCAGCGTGATCGGAAACGTCATAACATTTCCAATGATGTTTCTTGCTGGTACATTCTTCCCCATTAGCCTAATGCCTGCCTACTTGCAATCGTTCGCACATGTGCTGCCGCTGTTCTACATAATCGAGGGACTTAATGCAGTTATGATATACGGCAACTACGGACAGGCAGTGCTAGACGTTGTCGTTGTCATGGCAATTACGATTGTTGTCTTTGTAGCTGCAGCGAAATTGTTCAAGTGGAGAGAAGACTAGCTTGCAGTAACAAGTACCATTAGTCTTCTCAGCGCACGCGCTCTAACATATGAAAACAGATATCACCATCTCCTTTTTGGAGTAAGGGGGCTAGTGTGTGCCACTCTTTCTTCTAACGCTTTTTCCTTAAGGAGTCAGCCTTTTCCGTCATTCCTTGCTTCTCATAGAACGAAATGGCTTCTAGCAGGTCTTCTCCTGCAAGTTCAATGCTGCCTTTAGCATCGTTGACCTTGGCCTTTAGTTCGTAGGCAGAAGCGACGCCTACCCAATTCTCAATAGCTTCAAGCGTCTTGATGGCTTCCAACAGGTTCTGTTCTGCCTGTGCCAACTTGCCCTGCTTGCAATAGAGTCCACCAAGATTGAGGAGTGCCCAACCGTAGCCTTGCTTGCTGTCGTAATCCGTGCCCTTGCAGAAAGATAATAGTGCTGCTTTCAACCTTTTTTCTCCTTCTTCAAGCCTATTGGTGGAGCCATAGAACACGCCGACGCCAAGTTGAGCCCTAGCAATCATCAGCGAATTACATGATCGTTCAGCGCGCGCGCGCCCCGATTTCTTCTCCAGCATGAACAGGGACAACTGTAATCCTTCCATCAGAGTGTTTCATAACTACATGACTCCCTCGTTTTCTAACAACCATGAACCCCACGGCAGAAAGGGCTTTTATGATTTTCTTGGCAGGTTGGGGTCTCAAGCTCATTGAGCTGGAACCTCTACGAACTGAAATCCAACCAATTCGATACGTTCTCGCGGTTTTGTTCCTTCAGCCTCCAAGTAGGCTTGAATCGCTTTTTTGATTCTTTTGATCACTTCGTCCAAGTTTTTTGCTTGTGTGTGGCACCCGGGTAACTCTGGAACTGATGCAATGTAGTAACCGACTTCGTCTTTTTCCACGACAACACCGAATTTCAATCAATCACCACAAAGCATAGTTGATAGACTATTACTAAAGTCTTGTTTCCGCAAGTCTGCAAGAACCTGAGAAGAGTTGTCCGAAAGGTGTCCGCTGAGCTACGGATTACATTAGTAAAATTCAAATGTTGTTATAAACACTAATATTGTTGTGGAACGGAAGTCAATTTTTCCAAGAGATATAGAAGCGCGGCTGCACCTGCTTTTTGATATGATATAGAGCCAGCGATGGGAGTTTTGCCCTAGGCTTCCTGTTATGTGCATAGATGAATCGAAATGCTAAAAAGGCGCATTCCCAGATTCTAACGGACGAGAGAAAAGGCCCATGAGGGCCCGTAGCTCAGTAAGGATAGAGCACCGGACTTTTAAGCTGGATGCTAAGCAAGGAAATCCGGGGGTCCCGGGTTCAAATCCCGGCGGGCCCGCTTCCATTCTCTTGGAAAGAACATGGGCTAAGAAATTCTGAACTAGTTTTCATTGTTATGAGCTTCAAGACAGTCTACAGTGGAACACAGAGCTTGTTATGTGGTTCTGTTTATGTTTAAGCCTTGGATTCTGGTCTCGCCTAGATCAATTGATTGCCTATCTTCCTGGAGTCTCTTTCGCGTGCAAGCCTATCTGGAGCGTTGTCGTTCGAGTCTGGCGAGTTTTTTCTTCTTCCGTTTCCCCTCTCTTTCCTTCTTTTTCTGAGGCTGGAATTTTTGCTCTCTTGATTCATGTCTTTCGATGCTCAAGTGATTGTCTCCTTATTCACGTATTAAAACGGAGACTCTAATCTCTTTTTCTCAAGACAGCGTGTGCTTCACTCTAGCGCCTTCAAGTCTGCGTTGTTAGCGCACGTGAAGGGCTAACTAGGATTGCATGTGCGTTTAGTCGCTATACGACATTCTCATCTTTCTCTTCCGTCTCTTTCATGCCAATTTCCCTGACTTTCGCCAATCCTTCTATCAACGCCATCTCCAATTCAATGACATACACGTTTCCATATTCTTCTACCATTCTTTCAATAACTCCTAACACTTCTTGTTTCATTCTCTCCATTCGTTCCAAGTTTAGTTCTACAGTCATGATCGCCAACGTTTCACCCCCCCTTCTTCAGTCCATCTTTCTTCTTGGCCAGACTAAAGTTGCGCACAAGCCCTTAAATCATTCCACACTGGTGGGGCGACTTGCTTTGTTCTTCTGCGATGGTTCTTCTTCAGTGAATTCTGAATTCATCATGCTTATCTAGTCCGACGCGACTTGAATTCTATAGGTCCGGATAGATATGTCCCCGAGCGACAAGTCTGACGAATACTTGAGTTTCATGACCAGTTTCATGCAACATAGTAAAGGTCTTGGCGACGTTATCGCACGTTTACGCAAAGCCTTCGGGAATTCCTCTTCAAATGAAAAAAGCAACAAGATCAAGGACATTGAGAAGCGATATTCAGCCATTCAAGTTGACATCTTGAGTTTGATAACCTCAACATCTTCATCTCCAACGCCAAGTGGTCGAGATGAAGGCTTTCGTGGTCCTCCGGTGATAATAAGGTGCAGGCAATGGGAAGACTTCAAAGCCCAAGCAACCAACGCGAATACGGTTTCATTTCTGTACAAGAGCGAAGAACGATCTTTTCAGGTGGATGCTCTCAAGGAAGGGCGAGTCTACACCTTCAGTGGTCAATTACCCAACGATCCTCATCTTTTGAGAATCTGGCTGTCAAAGGAGCTGAACGTTGAAGAGAGCAGAGTCCTAGAAGGTATCCTAGCAATAGGCTAGGAAAGAACGCCACAGTGTGATGTAGCTTGCTTCAATAGTGCGACCGATTGGTCTTCCTTTCTTCTCTCTCTTTATCGAAGAAGGTATGGAAGCCACCACACTATCGAGAAAAAGTATATGACTGCTATTATTACGTATATTCCGAGTGGTACCGCTTTCTTTAACATGTCGGTTTGCAGATCGCCTGTGTCTTGGTTCTTCGTGATTTTTCTCGCGGCAAAGAGTACTAGACAAGCCGTCAGAAATATCAGCGGAGACGCCAAGTATGGACTCAGCCATAACGAAGCTATTGCAACGTACATGTTTGCCTCATATAGAGGCGAATTTCTCATATAGCTTATCAGCCTGAGTATTTCCTCAGAAACAACTAGAACGAATGCTACTGCAAACAGATTCTTCTGGATACCTGCAATGCTCGTTCGCGATGGTTCTATTCTCTGCAGTTTCTTTTCCTCAGATGGCTTCGGGTACCGATCCGCGGGTTTCTGCCATGATTGACATGCATGCACGCTCGGATTACGGTGGCCAATGCAATAGTATTCTTTACAGTAAGGGCATATATGGGCTACGTATAGTTGTTTGTTACAGTGTTTACACTGCACAGATCGTTCCGCCTTTGTTTATGTGTTGGGTGATATTCGGTAAAATCTGTTATGGTGTTTGTCCCGTCAGACGGTTTATGACGTCTGTCCAGAGCGGCATGTAGGCTGTCGCGTCAATTCTTGCTGTGAGTTCCTTGAACTTAATTGTCAGGGTCAATGTCATGCTTGAAAATCCCATGTTGATCGTTCTGCTTGAGTCTTGATAGTTAACCAGTACCTTGCCAAGGACCATTACGCACGTTGTTACGTTATAGACTGTTTCTGTCGTGGTAACGCTTGCGTAGTCGGCCGTTGCGCGGAGTACGATCTGTCCTTCTGTGTAATTAATGCTGAACTGTGATATTGTGAAGTTTACTAGATTTATGTATGGCAGGATGTCTTTGACGGGATCTATTGAAGTCTCTGCTGCGAAAACTGTCACTGGGACAGGTATTTGCATTACTGATATGAGCGCAATCGTTGCGAGCATGGTTGCCGTTGCTGCTTGCCACCGCCAACTACCTACTCGGAGTTTCGGTGTTGCCCACTTTCGCTCGCGGACAGTTTTCACCGGTCGTGTTTCATCCATCTGCTCAGGAATACACCCGCATGAAAGGCATCTGTGGTACAACTCGCTAAGGAAGCCTGATGCGTCTCTCCGACAAAGCACCATCATTTCATTGTTGCATTTCGGGCACTTCAAGCTTTTCCCTTCTCTCCCTCTATCGTAGAAAGACTGAGTTTGCAGATATTTAACATGTTATGTAGAATAATTCTATATTCTCATGTACGACATATTGCACAGCGGACCATGACCCCCAGACTCAGAGAACTTGGGTTTGCCATGGGCTTCATTAACCATTTTTCACTTTTCATGATCCTGATTGCCTCCCAAAGATTAATAGCTACCTTGGAAGGCAGCATAATCCATGTCATACCACATGAGACGACAAGACAAAGAGATAACTGACCCAGCTGTTCTCAAGAAAATACTGAAATCCACGAAATATGTGACAATTGCCCTTTCACTGGATAATCAGCCGTATCTTGTCTCATTAAGTCACGGCTACGACGAGAACCGAAACTGCATCTACTTCCACTGCGCCAAGGATGGCAAAAAACTCGACTACCTCAAATCAAACAACCAAATATGGGGACAAGCACTGCTGGATTATGGCTACTCCGAGGGCGAGTGCAACCATTTTTATGCGTCAGTTCATTTTCAAGGCAAAGTGACCCTAATTGACAAACCTGAAGAGAAACGCCAAGCTTTGGAGTGCATGACACGCCAGCTTGACAAGAACCCAGAACCCCTTGTCGCGAAGATACCGAAGATTGATCCAGAACGACTTAAGGGAACAGTCCTTGGCAGGATTGACATAGACTACATGAGTGGCAAGAAATCCAAAGAAGCAAACGTCTGAGACCGCTTGCTCTATTCTTGTATGCGATTAGTCTTAAATACAACTTGGTCATGACGCTTTTCCGGTGAACAGGATGGTTCTCTATCTTTCTCAAGATGAAGTCAAGCAAGTTCTGAACATGAAAACAACGATAGACGTCGTTGAAAACGGATTCAAAGAGATGGGCTTAGGACGCGTCGAAATGCCCACACGAATCTACCTTCATTTTGAGAAGTACAACGGAGTCCTAATCACAATGCCCGCTTACATCGAAGCTCTCGACGCCGCCGGAGTCAAAGTCGTGACCGTTCACCCAAACAACCCGTCAAAACACGGCCTTCCATCAGTCATCGCCAGAATAATCCTCAACGACCCAAAACAAGGAAGCCCCATCGCCATAATGGACGGAACATACATCACAATGCTGCGAACCGGAGCAGCAGGCGCCATCGGAATCAAGTACCTCTCAAGAAAAGACTCTGAAAACGCAGCAATCATCGGCCTAGGCGTACAAGGACGCTCACAACTACTAGGATTGCGAGAGGTCCGCAACATCAAGAAGGTAAGAGTGTTCGACGCTCTCCCAGAAGCCCGCAATGAATACGTCAAAACAATGTCAAAAGAAACTCAGCTAGAAATCAAACCCGCAGACTCGGTTCAAGAAGCAGTGAAAGGGGCTGACATCGTCATTACGTGCACTCCGTCCAAAGAAGCCTTTCTGAAAGGTGACATGCTCCGTGCGGGAACACATGTTTCAGCAATCGGTGCTGATACGAAGGACAAACGCGAACTAGATACAAGTGTGTTGCTTAGAGCTAACAAGATTGTCGTCGATTCTGCTGATCAAGCAGCAATAGTGGGCGACTTTGCGATTCCGATAGGAGAAGGTGCATTCACGAAGGAAAAGATGTATGCAGAGCTCTGTGAGGTCGTGGCCGGAAGGAAAAAAGGGCGAACGAACAGAGAGGAGATCACTGTTTTCAAAGCTACTGGTCTCGCGATGGAGGACATAGTGACAGCCCACAGAGTGTACCAGCTGGCAAAGGAGAAGGGTATTGGTAGAGAAATCTAGCCAATCTGTATTAGCCCTTCATGTTTTTCTCATTAGTTCCTTTGACTTGGTGAAGAGTTTCTCAAAATATGTCTTCTTGAGTTCACGTCCTTTCCTGATGCACGGGCACTCTTCAGTGTACGCGAAAACGTAGTTACCTTTGATGTTCCCAAGTTCGAATGGATAAAACCTGCAGATCAATGGCCTCGTTCTGTAGATAGCACATCTGCTGTCTTGCAGAAACATGCATTTTCCATTCGCGGCTTTCCTCATAACGTAAACGTACGGTTCAAAACTCTCGATCCTTTCAGCAAAATCCTCAACACTCATCTTGGTCTTTTGCGATATGCGCTCCGCCTCTATCTTCAGAAGCAGAATCGTCCTCACTTTGTTCTCAGTATCACCGCAACATATTGCGCATCTGTCGCATCTAAAACGAAAACCTTTTGGATACTCAAATCTCAAGAACCCACGCGCCGAACAATCTTTTTCTCAGTATTGGCCTACTCTCTTTCCTGCTTTGTAATAGAATCCTTCTTCGCCTTGCCACTTTAGCAGCAAACCGTCACTCCAATCATAGTCTTCTCGCAGGTGTGCAGCCAGAACTTCACCAATAAACCAAACATGATCTCCGACTTCAACTTCCTTGACGACCCTACACTCGATGCTAACTGGACTTTCTTCAATAAGCGGTGCCTTGACCTTGACACCAGTCACCGGCGTAAGCTTCGTCGCTTCAAACTTCTCTGTGTCTCGACCTGATTTCTCGCCGCAAACTCGTACAGCGTCCATTAGCCTATCGTCAACCACGTTAACTACATATTCCTTGCTCTTACGGATCAGATCAAAAGAGTATCTTGAAGGCGCCAAGCCGACACCCACAAGAGATGGCTTTCCCGAGAAGACCGCGAACATGCCGACGGTTATAATGTTCTTCTTTCCTTCATACTGAGCCGAAACCAAGTAAATTGGCCTGATAGGGAATTGTCTCAAACCAGCCGTGACAGAAGCTTCGTTTTTCACTTAAGAGCAGGCTCCTGAGAGATCTCCATGTGCGAATCCGTTATTTAATGATTTACCAGAGTGGATTCCGATCCTCCGACCAAGCATGTCATGCGGAAATGCATTTTCTGTAGCTTATTTTTCATCTTTAGAATCACACTCAGGCATGTGGCATTCGGGGATAAAATTAAATTAGTGGAAGCAGCATCAAGCGTAGCCGTGAACCTCAAAACAGTAGTAGGCGCAATTGCTGTTACACTTTTCTTCTTTTTCGGCGTAATCTTAGCCTTAGCCACGAACTATTGGCCAACAAGCCTAGTGGTTGCTGCATTATTCTTCGTCGTAGGTTTTGGCATAATCGTCTTCATAGCTCGAAACCCTGAAACGATCGTTCAAAAGCTGGAAGTCTCAGGCGAAATGAAGGCAGCTGGATTGAAATGTCCAAACTGTGGGGCTTCTGTGGATGCAAGTAGGTTTAAGATGATTTCTGGGGTGCCCTACGCAACGTGTTCTTACTGTGGGCACACGTTTGAGATTGCTGAGGAACCCAAATGGTGAGGTCTCTTTCTTTCTCGGCCATATTGATCGTTGCCTTCTTTCTGCTGTCATCTTTTGGCGCGATAGACGCGCAAGCACGAGAGTATCATTTTGATCAAGAATGGGCAAAGATCTGGATAAACCAAGATGGAAGCATCGACCTATTCTATAACATTAGCATAACACTGGATAGTGGTAGCGAGATACATTACATAAGTGTCGGTCAACCTAAGGGCGACTTCTCAATAGGTGCAGCCACGGATCAGTACAATAACACCTTGATGACATCGGATGCAAGCTCCGGAAGCGACTATAAGGCTCAAGTCAATCTAACTCCACCATTGGAAGCCGGACAAACCATCTGGTTCACCATTACTACTAATGTTGCTCACATGATCATGGAGGACACGCAGAACCCCGGTAACGTTGGAATGCAGTTCAAGCCAACTTGGTGGTCGGAGGCAGAAGTGACTGATCTTCGCGTATCTGTAGTCCTACCCCCTAACGTCACCACAGAGAACGTCAAGACTCTTGTGGATTGGGACAGCACATCGATGGAAAGCGGTCAACTGGTGATCTTTTGGGAGAGGCAAAACCTACCTCCAGACCAACAGTACACGTTCGGTCTTTCTTTCCCAAAGGAGTACGTGCAAACATACGGCACACAACCTTCAGGTGTACTCGTATTCTTCTCGAACTATGGATTCTGGCTAGCGGTGGGTGCTTTTTTTGTCGGCTTGGTCGTCATCATCATAGTCGTGGCCAGCAAAAGCCCTTACTCAACGCCAAGCATCAGTATGGAAACCTTAGGCGTGAGACGCGGTCTGACTGCTGTCGAAGCCTCTTGCCTGCTGGACCTTACACCACCAAAGATAGTTACAGAAATCCTCTACAGCCTCCTACAAAAGAGAGCCATTTGGGTGGAGTCCACAACGCCTTCACTCAAGCTCAAGATAATGAAACCCTTTGAGGGGAAAACAGGAACACGAGAAACACCTCTTCGATACTATGAAATCGATTTCCTCAACGCAGTCAAAGAGGATGGAATGTTGGACGAAGAAAAACTCGCTCACACAATAATGCGCCTTAGAGATAACTTGGAAGAAAAGACGCGTGGCTACTGCAGACGTGACACCATCGCCTACTATGAGAGTATAGTCAAGAAGGCCTGGGAACAAGTTGAGCAAGCAGGCACACCAGGATTAGCTTCCAACGCATACAACGAACAGCTTTTATGGCTGATGCTTGATCCCGAATATCAGTCAAGAACTCAAACATCATTTCGCGACAGAGTCTTCGAACCAAGCCCAATGTGGCTTTGGTTCTGGTATGGTTATCAACACTATTACCCTCATCCAACGTACAAGCCTAATGTTGAGACGCCAACGCAGGGTGGACAACCACCTGTAATTCCAGGTTCTGACTTTGCAAACAATGTCACGGCAGCCTTGACAAACACTTCCAACAACATTGTGGCTAATCTTGAAAAGTTCGCTAATTCCATATTGCCCGTGCCTGCTGGCGGAAGGGCTTCTCATGAACCTGCTCACAGTGATGCTACCTGTGTCTGTGCGTGTGCTGCGTGCGCGTGTGCTTGCGCTTGCGTGTCATGTGCATGTGCTTGCGCTGGGGGAGGAGTAGGATGAGAGTGAGCGTGGTCGAGCAATGAATCTGCTCCGAAAGGTACTTGGTGGTACGATTCCTGAGGGTCGCTTCACCTATCGAGGGAAAGACAAGTTCACTGGGTTGGCGCTTCAACTTCGGGTTGAGCCTAAAGGGCTTGGTCTTCTCGTGATTAACGCAAATACTGTTCTTTACTTGAATGAAACTGCTACTGCCCACGCCTACTTCTTCATGCAGGGAATGCCGACAGATGAGGCTGTAAAGAAGATCAAGCGAATATACAGCGTGAACGCGGAAACCGCAAGGAAAGAGCATGAGAAATTAATCTACACTGTCAGTACATTGGCCCAGACAGAAAAGGTTTGCCCCATCTCGTTTCTTAACGTCAAAAGCATTGAACCGTTCACACAGCAGTATTCAGCTCCTCTCCGCATGGACTTGGCGCTCACCTTCAGGTGCCAAAACAACTGCATCCACTGCTACGCCGGAGGCCCACATGAAACGAAGGAATTGACTACTGAACAATGGAAAACAGTCATAGACCGCCTCCATGAGATCGGCATATTCATAGTCACTTCCACTGGGGGCGAACCAACTCTCAGAGATGATTTGCCAGAGCTTTTGGAATACGCACAGAATAAGGGAATAGTCACAGGGCTTGTCACGAACGGCAGAAAACTCAAGGATAGAAACTACGTGAAGATTCTTGAGAAAGCTGGACTAGATTTCGTGCAAGTAACCCTCGAATCACACAAAGCCGAAATCCACGACAAGATGACAGAAACTAAAGGAAGCTGGAAAGAAACAGTTCAAGGCATCAAGAACGCGGTTTCCACCCAGATCTACGTGACGACAAACACAACCCTGAGCAAGCACAACGCGACAAGTTTTCTCGAAACGATCGACTTCCTAAAAGAGTTGGGCGTCGCAAGCTTCGGATGTAACAGCCTTATCTATTCCGGAAAAGGCGAAAAAATAGGCGACGAGTTTGTCCTTTCGTTGGAGATGCTCAATGAATTGCTGCCAGAAGTCCAGGACAAGGCCAACAAGCTTGGCTTAAAGTTCCTTTGGTATACACCCACGCAATACTGTCGCTTCAACCCTGTAACTTATGGGCTAGGCATCAAATCCTGTACTGCAGCGATGATTAACATGTGTGTTGGACCAGACGGCGAAGTCTACCCCTGCCAAAGCTACTTTGAAAGCCTAGGCAACATTCTCAAAGTCAGTTGGCAATCAATCTGGAACAATCCGCTCGCAGTAAGCATTCGAAAAAGAGAATACGCAGAACCCAAGTGCAAGAGCTGTCCGCAGATTCAGCTATGCGGCGGTGGATGCCCACTTGAACTGAAAGAAAAGAAATACCTTTGTGCTGAGTCACAGTGACTCAACAGTTTACCGGTTTTCTCCACGCTCGCGGTTTCCAGACTCTGCGCACTATAATAAGCTTAATATAAGAAAACCAATAGACTGCACACCAACAAGAAAGGTGGAAAAACTTGGCATCGAAGAAATTGTTAGACTTGCTAAACGCAGGCATTGCTAGAGAGATGCAAGTTGCAGTGCAATATATGTGGCAGCACGTTCAATGGATCGGGGTTAAGGGTTTCGCGACAAAAGACGCATTCCAAGAGATAGCTGTGGCTGAAATGAAGCATGCCGAAGCGATTGCAGAGAGACTCTTCTACTTAGGCGCTATACCTACCACGAAGCCGGATCCGATCAACGTTGGCAAAACCTTGAAAGAAATGATCGCGCAAGACGTGAAAGACGAGGAAAAGGCAATAACACTTTACAAACAGATCATAGAACTGGCCAGAAAAGAGAATGATGAGACAACTGCATTTCTTTTCATGGGAATCCTGAAGGACGAGGAAGACCATCACGATACATTCACAACCTTGCTGGAGCAAGTATAGGGCAAGCGTTGAAGCTATAGCGGACTTTGAAAACTCGTCTAGACAGTGAATTCAACGTCTTCACTATTTTCTTCTTTTTTGTTGTACCTCGAGAAGATGTCAATGAATGTATCAGGCTCGCTTGATTTCGTGCTCTTGACAAACGCCATCACTAGATGAAAAGTGGAAACCTAGGAATGGGCTTATGTGGTTTTTGGAAGCTTTGAATCTGAAACGAAAGAACCGCACGGAATATGGACAAAGTGCATCAATCACAGCAGAATGGTCCAATGTTTCCAATGGCAAGGAAAACACGCGTTGTCGACAGGTACAACCTCAGCAATCTACTTGCTTGCACACATGAAAATGGGCGAGTTACTTTACCTCACCGTGCTGAAAGGAGAAAGGCAAGGTATAGTAAGCTCAACCACTGAGAATGATACTGCTGAATTATAGTATAAGGTAGATTTCAAGCAGATCAATATGTCGAAGTCTGAGTGAATGCTAACCGCAAGCTGCTACAGACAACATCAAAAGCAATTAATAGTTGAGCAGGGTTCCAACAAAGAAGACACAACGTTCAATGAATCTGTAACGCGCCTTCAACGTGTGAGAGAATTGAGCTTAAAAGAGTATTGGGACAAGAGAAGGTTTGACAAAACCGTCGAACCAAAAGGAGACATTAAATTGGGGAAAGGGAGCATTTATGTGATTCAAAAACACGCTGCTACTCACCTACATTACGATCTGCGTCTGGAATTAGACGGCGTATTGAAAAGTTGGGCAATTCCCAAAGAGCCACCGACCGAACCCGGCATCAAAAAGCTTGCTGTACAAGTAGAGGATCATCCTCTGGAGTATGCTGGATTTGAAGGCACAATTCCAGATGGTGGGTATGGGGCAGGTACCGTTGAAATCTGGGACAAGGGCACCTATGAATTGACAAGTCGAAAAGATAACATGTTTATCGTGGAAATTAACGGCGCCAAGCTGAAGGGCACTTACGTGCTTCTAAGGTTCAAAGAAAAGAAGAACTGGCTCTTCTTTAAGAAAAAGTAGCATGCCTTGGAGTCACATCCACACAGAAGTACCTTGCCAATGATGAAGGTCGAAGTTTCTTCGCAGTTTACTCAACTGTCAGTTTTCCGTATTTTCCTATGTTTAACTGTATTTCTCCCCTGAAGCTCGTGACATAGCCGTTCTCTATCTTGACAGTGTTGCCAACACTCACTTGGTCAATCTGTTCATTCCACAGAGTCAGTTTTATTGTACCCGTATCATCGGCGATAACTGCACTAGCAACTTTGAGCGCTTGATCCTTGAACCTAGATGTGACTTCACGCGTCTCATCTTTCTCGGTAACCTCAGCTTCAATGCTTACTCTTTTCATACCATCTCGCAATTCCTTTACCTTCACTTCAATCATTCCTCCCTAAACAATTCTTTCGCTACCGAATTTTCCACCAACTGATCGGATTCTGACTCTAACGCGTTCCCCTATCTTGCCATTTGGAACAAAAATCAGGTAGCTTTTCCTGACATTGTGCACTTCGAGTATGGTTGCCATTGCGTAGAAAGGCGATCGCTTGAGTTTAAAAACCTTGCTTGCGAAATCTGCTGGTTCACTTTATGCGAAGAACAGTAGAACGTAGTGAGGTAGGAACGCGATCACGGACATAATCATGCAGTTGCGTAATGGGAGACTGAATCCTGCTCGCAAGGCTAATGCAGCGAGCACTATCGACCATATTGGCACTAGGAGTGTTATGTAGTAGCTGAATGTGACAACGTTGTTGTAGGCGGATAGTGGGGTGACAGTGTCGAGCGAGAAGTACATGGGCGAAGACGAAAGATACATGACGCTGAACAGTAGCTGCATGAATACAAAGGCCATTAGTGAGTATCCTATTATTATGAAGAGCGTTTTGAGATCTGTCTTGATCTTGAATATTTTGGAAGCGACAAAGAGCACAAGGCCGAATATCATCCAGTTTACTGCAAAAGTCATTACTGCTGATACGACTGATATCGGGTAGTTACTGCCTATGCTGTCCAGCAGCAGACTGAACCTATCAGATTGGAAGAACACTTGGTCAACGCGAACAGTCAGATTCGATCTGTTTGATTCTGCCCAAGTTGCCTCGAATCCTAAGCCAGTAACATTACCCCAACTCGGTTGGGAGCCATCGTCCAGCCATCCTTCTGCAGTGGGTCCAAGCGGAATCGTAAGATTTTCCCATTGGCCGTTTCCCGTCGCATTAATGAAGCCGGACAGATCGCGAGAGAAGTGCGATGTCGCATTCATGGTATAGACGTTTAGACTTAGGTTTTGGGGTGCGCTCAAGGTTGGGTGGATCCATCTCATACTGAAAGTCAGGTTGCCATATCCATCCCCACTTGAGCAGTCTATCGTGCCGATGCTTTTGAGTTCACACCATATTGTGGTATCATTCGTGGCGTCGAATTGAATGCTTCCTGATCCAATGATTCTGTCATTATTGGCGAGCGTTATGTTGGCGTTGGATTGCCACATTGCCGCGTTTTCAGTCCAAGGATCGGGATTCGTGGAATCAAGTGAGTCTGGCAGCAACATTTGCACGTAGATCCTAGAAGCTCTTGCGTATTCGCTTCCAACACTCGCTAGAATGAACAAAACCATTATTATGATCGGTCCGAACACCTTCGGTTTCCGCATTATCTCTTTGAAGGCCTTGTGTGGGGCATAAATGATCTTGAGTACTCCATGTGCAAACAATCGTTCATGCTCCTTCTGCATTAGACTGTTGCAGGTTCTTTAACGTTTTTCTACATTCCAAGCTTTAGCCGCCTGTACGTCGTATAATCCACATATTCTAGGAAAGGATTTTCTGCTTGGTATTTAACTGTTAGTTTTTGTCGTTGCCTTTTCTCTAGGATTTGACTTGTGGTGATGAGTGAGTAGGCGTCGCTTCCTGCTCCTGAACCATAACTGGCAACTAGGATACGTTTTTCAGGTTCAGCCACATCTAGGACAGCCGCTAAGCCTAGGGGTGACGCGGCGGAATACGTGTTGCCAAACTTGATCACCTGCAATGATGGTGAGTATTGTTCTTCTTTGAATCCAAGTTCTTTCGCGATTCTTGCAGGAAATTGCGGGTTAGGTTGGTGGGCGACGAAGTAGTCAATGTCGTTGGGTCGCAAGTTGAGACGTTCCATCAGTTTCTTGGCTGCTTTTCTGACGTGTTTGAAATATGCGGGGTCGCCTGTGAATCTTCCCCCGTGCATGGGAAATGGTTCGCCGTCTCTGCGCCAAAAATCAGGAGTGTCTGAAGTGCATGAGTACCATCCTTCGATTTCGGCAACTACGTCGGTTTTTCCGAAAATACAGGCTGCTGCTCCGTAGCCAACGAACATGTCCAGTTCTCCGCCTGGGCTATCTCTAGGCGCTGCTTGAGAGTTGTCTGTGCCTATTACCATGGCATTCTTCACGTTCGATTTCGAGTAGTTGACGAGTGAAGCCGCGTCCTTGAAGACGCTGGTTGCAGCCTTACAAGCAAACTCTGTGTCCACAGCGTCAACTCCTTGCACGTCGTCTTCATCTTCTTCTCCGAGTTTTAGGACCTGAGCAACCTTTGAGGCTATGGGTTTAACGGCGTACGGGTTGGACTCTGAGCCCACGTAGATCTTGCCTACAAGCGAGTTGTCGATTCCAGAGTGGATAAGCGCCAGTTTACCAGCTTCCACGGCAGCTGTTATGGCGTCTTCATCAATAAAGGGAACTGCGCGTTGTATGCTGCCTTCTTTCACCCTGAACCTTGAAGAATAAAAACCGTAACCCACGATTCCAGCATTGTCATACTCCTTGTTCTTCTTAGCAATGCTGTATTCTTGGTATGGGTAGTACTCGTCGGCGAAAGTAAACGCCAGGGAAATTGTTGGGATGATATCGTTTCTGTCAACAGAATAGCGTCTTCTGAATCTCGGAACGACTGGTCTTCCTTCTAAAGCTGAGAAGTCGACGATTTCGTTGTTTTTTATCATGCGGTCAGTTAGTCTTCCTGGTACGCGTATCTTTCCTTCGTGAAACGAGACTATACCATAAATGTAGCTGCCCAGTTTCGTGAACTTGTTTGTGGGCTCGTTGACGAGGGTGCTTACTTCAAGATTTCCAACATCATAGAAAAGGTCTGAGTCGATCATTTTTCTATAGCTTTTCCTTCCACAGTTGCCACAATAGTCTCTTATTTCAAAGTATTCTTTTCCGCAAATCTGGCAGCGCGTTCCTCTTAATCTGTCGCCGAGGTAAGACACTCTTCTTTCTATCGGTTCACTGCTCATTTCTAGTCGCTCCCAAAAATGTAGACGTAACCTTTGGTTCCGAAACCTTCGATTTCAAGCATGCATCCGTGCTTCAGTTCTTCGTCACTCTTGACTTGTCTATCGCATGCTTCACCTCTCAATTGCTTGAAGAGTTCAAACACTTGGGCGCCGCCTGTAGCCCCTAGTGGATTTCCATCTGCCTTTAATCCGCCATTCATGTTTACGTAGAGTGGCTTCCCATCTACATTGTAGAAGCCGTCATAGTTTTGGCAGCTTTCATAAATGCTTCTCCACGCTTTCCCTGCTTCGAGGAACCCCAAGTCCTCCAGTGACACCATTTCCATAACCGTGGATTGGTCGTAAAGCTCGACGAGATGCAAGTCGGACAAGCTCACTCCAGCCATCTTCAGGGCATTTGTCATTGCCAACTTGCTTACAACAAAGTGAGTCAGGTCCTCCCTAGCTGGAAACGTTAGAAAATCTGTTGCAGAGGAAGAACCTAGAACGTGGACTGGCTTGTCTGTGAAGCTCTTAGCAACCTTGTCACTAGTCAAGACCAGTATAGCAGCCCCGTCAGAGACTGGAGCGTAATCGTAAAGGCCTAATAACTTGCGTGCTTCTTTTCTAGCGTTCAAGACATTCTCAACTGTAATCTTCCTTTGGTATTGAGCATACTCGTTCTTGGTTGCGTGCAAGTGATTCTTGACGGAGATCTGTGCCAAAGCGATGTAGAGTTTCTCAAGGTCTCCGCCTGATATGCCATATTTTTTTGTGTATGCTCGAAGCAGCAATTCATGATTTGCTTCCGGTGTGCAACCGGCATAGTAGCTCCATGGGTCTTCTAGTAGCATAAGGTCATCGCGGATCTTGTCCCATCGATCCGTCATTTTCTCTATGCCGCCAACCAAAACCATGTCATATCTGCCGGCGTTGATTGCGTTGCACGCGTTTGACAAAGCTGAGCTGAAGGAACGTGTAACCTCCATGGGAACGTGAAGCTCTGTGAGTTCAGAAAGAAAGCCTTCTTCGAGGCCAAGTTTGTTAGTAATTGGGAGGAAATAGTCTGAGAGGTAGCAGGCTTCTAAGTCTTTGCGCTCTATGCTGGTTTCAGCGGATGCTTTGAGCCATGCCTCTTCGATTAGAGTTTCAGGTTCCTTCTCGTAGTGTTCGCCGAATCTGGTTCTCCCAGCGGCAACCATGGCTGGTCGAATATGCATATTCTCATACATCCTTCATTTTAGTTAGCAATATCGCTTCAGGAATGGCTTTTAAGGGTTTGCCAAGACCACTTTAGTACTTGTGGTTCAGCTATTTGAGCAGAACGTTATGCTGTCCTGGGCGAACCCTGCAACCAATCGGTTGGGATTTGCTGCCTCTTCGCTCTTCTTATTATCGAGTCGTACATTCGCTTCCAAGAACCTTATCAAAATCCTTGATCAAGTCTTGTTGTTGGATGTTCGCTTATTCTATTGTCGTCTCTTCAACTAATCTTATGCCGCGTCTTCCAAGTTCATTGATGAACATGTTAAAAAGTTCCTCTTTCATGCCTATCCTTTCTGGGGCGACTATGCCTGTCTCTTTTATGGATTTCTTAAGCATCAGTTGCGCGATGATCGAGGCTGGATATGCAGTTGTTCTAGCCATTGCTGTGATTCCGTGTTTTCTGTCAAAGAAGTCCAATAGGTGGTAAGAAAGAACTGTCTTCCTTCGATTCTTGGTGCCTTGCACACTGACCTCTAACACGACTATGTCTTTGATCCTAGGCATCCGGAGTTTTTGTCCCAGAAGCTTCGCAGTTAGTTTTCTTGGTGCTACTTTCAGGCCTCCGACGTCAACTTGTTTTTCATCAAATAACCCAAGGACTTTGAGGGTTTTGATCTTTTCAACGTGTCCCGGATATCTGAGTGTTTTCTCCCACATGTCATCTACCCCAGTGATGGTGAAGAGTAGAGTTCTCAGTCCGTCAGTGTAAAATGCTTCAAGCTTGCCGACTTTCGGGATTTCGATTTCTTCCAAACCGCTTAGGGCTTGTATGTCCTTTCTCATGCCTTCTTTTACTATTCTTGCTTTCCGCGTGTATTCGTCGATGAGGCTTTCCGGAGACCACGTAATCGTGTAGCCTAAAGGCGGTACGGGTTTTTCTGGAAGTCCGCCAACCATCAGGTGGATGGCGTTGGTCTTATTCATCTGCTCTGTGGCGTGTCCAACTAGGACGTTGCTAATGCCTGGTGCTAGGCCGCAGTCAGGCACGATCGTGACACCTGCTTTCTTTGCTTTCTCATCTAGTGCCAAGGGGTTTTCAACCATGTAGGAAACGTCAACCAGATCCTTTTTGGCGCCAATGCATGCTTCGATGAAGTGATAACCCAGTTTTCCAGGTAGGAAGCCCATGATCAAGTCAAAGCCTCGTAAGGCTTGAGTGAGTTGATCGTGGTTTGTTACGTCAAGTTGAATCCACGAAGTGTTGTCAGTTCCGATGTTTTCAGCCACGATCTTGGCTCTTGTTCTGTCGTTGTCCGCGACGGTGACTTCATGGCTTGTGTTCTTAGCAAGATCGTCTGCTGCTGCAGAACCAATGTTTCCGCAACCGACTAATAGTACTCTCATGGGTGCTACTGATGAGTTTGTTTACAATAAAGCTTTCCTGACCAGTGACCGGGACTACATATTCCGATGATTGAGCATTATTTTGAAAGTCTTAAATACCGCAGTGCCAGTTATACGTCTGAGCATCATGGTTGAGATTTGTCCAACTTGCGGGCTTCCCAAGGACTTGTGCGCTTGCGGCGATATTGAAAAGGAACAGCAACGGATTCGCATAAGGCTTGAAACACGAAAATACGGCAGACCAACTACTATAGTAGATGGTATCGACAACAAGACAACAGATCTAGCTGGAATGGCTCAAAAACTGAAGAATTTCTGTGCTTGTGGAGGAACAGCAAAGAACGGTTTGGTTATCCTTCAAGGAGACCACAGAGACAAGATTCGCCAATTTCTGCTAGCTGCAGGTTATCCAGACGAAAACATACAGCTTCAGTAGACACAGCACAAAACGTGTGATCCTAAGGATGGGAAGACTAGGGAGCGTACGTGAGATTCTCAGAATATTGAAGCATAGACGTCCATCGAAGATTTATTGCCCGAGATGTGCTGGGTCAAACATCCACTTGTCCAGCAGCCTTGACACTTGGTTGCTGCCACAGAGATACGTCTGTGAGGATTGCGGATACGCTGGCTCCATTGTGATGGAACTTGAAAAAGAGGAAACTGGAGAGCCTCATTCTTCCTAGTCTGGAACCAACAGACATAGTTGTCTCTTAAGCGTTTTGTACCTGTTTCGAACAGTGACTTCAGTCACTCCAGCGGCTTCAGCTATGTCCTTCTGAGTTTTCTTCTCGTTGTTTTGCAGGCATGCGATGTAAAGTGCTGCTGCGGCCAAGCCCATTGGGTCTTTGCCGGCGGCTGCCCTTCTTTTTCTGGCCTCTCTAAGGATTTGTATGGCTTTTCCTTGGGTTTTGCCTGATATTCCAGTGTTTTCAGCAATCTTCGAAACATAGGTTAATGGGTCAGCGATAGGCATGTGAACATCTAATTCGCGGAGTAGTAGTCTGTAGCATCGTGCAACGTCTTTCTTGTTGACTAGGCTCGCTTCTGCTATCTCGCGGAGTGTTCTGGGTGTTCCGCTCCCGCGACAAGCTGCGTAGAGTGAGGCTGCGGCTATAGCTGCGATAGATCTGCCTCGTACCAAGCCTTTGTCTAGGGCTTTGCGGTAGACGACTGCTGCCTTCTCCTTAATTGGAGGTGGAATGTAGACTTTGTCTGAGAGCCTGTCAAGCTCTGCCATGGCTTGTGCCAGGTTTCTGTCGATTGAGGAATGTACCCTGGATCGTATCTGCCACTTTCTCAGACGCCACATTTGGAGGCGTGTTGATAGAGGGAGTTTTCTACCAAAAGCGTCTCGGTCAACTTGACTTATGGCCGTTGAAAGTCCTTTATCGTGAACAGAGTAGGATGTGGGCACGCCGACTCGGCTTCTTGACGCTTTTTCTTCTTGTGTAAATGCTCGCCATTCTGGCCCTTTGTCCATCATTTGCTCGTATACAACGAGACCGCAGTCGCCGCAGACAGTCTCGCCGGTGTCATAATCGTGAACGAGGTTTGAACTTCCGCATTCTGGACACTTGTCAACTAGACGTTGATGGGTTCTGGTTTCTTTCTTGCTCAATTTCTTTGCTCCGGCTGACAGTGCGTAGAACCGTCACTTTCATTTTCCTATTTAGGGATTCGGAATCAGAAAAATGTCCATCCGGTCCCCGCGTGCCTTTTTACGTGAGCAGTCTTAATATATAAGCTTTACGATTTCTTCAAGAGTATTTGAATCAGAAATCCTGAATACTTAGGTTCGATTACGATTTGGCAAAGGAACATGGTTTAAGTGATAAGGCTACCTGAAAAGATAAGGAGAACACTGGAACGATTAGTTAATGGGCTTCAGAAGAAGGAATCCGTCTACGGAATCGGCTTGTTTGGAAGTTGGAGTCGAGGCGATGCAGCACCGTCAAGCGACGTTGACCTCCTCATAGTTGACAGAGACTTGATTGATGAGGAATTCGTGGAACGTCTTGTGGTCGGCGGTCTGCATGTGGACTTGGACCATGTTCCGAAGAAATGGATTTGCGACGTGATCCCCCCGAGCTTGGATCAGAAACTTTATGAGATGCAAATCCTCTACGACCGTGACTGGTCACTGACCAACTCGAAGATGCTGATGACTAAACCTTATGGTTCAGCCGACAGAGTTCAGATCAGGACGGAAGCTCACGTCGTAGACTCGGACATATATTTGAGTCGTGCGACCTCCACTTTCGCAAGAGGCGACTATCGCAGTGGATGTCTCTTTGCGTCAACGGCTACTGAAAGCGTTTTTAGAGTTTTAGTCGAGATAGCGATGGTCCCATTTTCAAACAGCCACGCAATGGAATGCCTCGAGAGTTCAACGACAAAACTGGGAATGCATGATCGGTTTAACCGATTCCTTGAGACATCAAGACTATGTGGTGCTGAGAGCGCAAAGGACAAGCTTAAACTGTTCAAGACAATCTCGAATGAATTCAGTGCAACCATTAAGCGTCGTCCACATGAGTTGAAGCAGGCTCAATTCAAAGTCCGATCCAACCTTGACTATTGCCTAAATCCTGATTTTCAGCATGGAATGATCATGCGTACTAGTGCTTTGATTGATTCTGACAGGATGATTGAGGCGTTGCATTACATGAGCGGTGTTCTAATGGAGATCATTCAGAATAGTGTGTGGCTGAGGTCTTCAACCGGCAAAGCTAGAGTGGACAGTTCAATTCTCATGCGGTCTCTGGAAAACTTGGAAGAGAAGAACCCGAGAAACTACAAACAAGTCGTCGAGTTTCTGAATCTAGATAACGTTGAAAAGAATGACGCTACTCGTGCGATCAAGGAAACTCGGGAAACTATGCGTGTGGTACGCAGAAACAGGAAGGCTCTAATCGAAAAGCACTTATCCTGAGTCTTCTCATGGATTTCCATCTTTTCAGCGTGCTTCGTTGATGCTCTTGGCAACGTTTTTATTCAGCTACTTTCAGCTTTGGATGGGTTTCACGGTTCAATCCAGCAAATGCAGCCTACGCCTGTTGGTTGCGACATGGTTTGAACCGTTGAAACCCTCTTCCTCAATTTCGATGAAACATGCACGTCACGCGGGCTGCCGACTTGAAGTTCTGAACCAGAAATACTAGCGTGTAGCCTTGGATTGAACGAAACTCGACTGACAGCACGATAGCGGGGAAGACTTAAATTACTTCCAACTTCCTTTATTGGATTTCGAGGCTCAATACACCATAAGAATCTGAATTTACAACCCGCTTAATCAAGAACCGACTAGAACCCAACCCGTATCTTAGCAGAGACGCGAAGCCCGGTGGTGTAGTGGCCAAGCATAGCGGGCTTTGGACCCGCCGACGAGAGTTCGAATCTCTCCCGGGCTACCAATCCATGTGTTAGAGAATACCTTTCCCTTTTTCTTTGCTGTGGTCGATAGCTTTCCTATTCAATCGCCCGAAAATTGTCTGCTCGAAGATTTGATTTTGAGCTTAGACGCTACGTTGAAAGGGAGAAACCTGTTTATGTTAAGAAGCAGAGGCGGGCTTTTCAGACGGCCTTGCTCGTATCGTTGGGAGTTTGGCGAGAGCCAAACGTGATTGCATGTTGATTCAAAGCTAAGGCGATTCCTTAACATGCGCTTCTATTTGTCTGTTAACAGATGTCTGAATGAGAAGTCCCTTATAGCTAGGTCTGGTTTGTCTAAAACAATAATGAAATTCTGTAGATTGGTAAGATTCGGTTGCCAATCATGTTTGAGTTCGGTGAGGAGATTGGCGTAGCCTGCGTAGTTCTCGTGCAGTGACAACATCATGCTGTTCATTCCTGGTCCTACGCCATTATTCGAAAAATCACAGACGGTCGTTTCTTGATCCACTCTCTCGCTTTAGCGAAAAGCTCGGGTCTGTCTTCAGCAAACGACATAAAAGTGAACACCAGCAACTCGTACCCCATTTTTCTCAAATCTGGGATAATTGTGTACTCTTTCACCAAGCCCATTTTCTCAAGCTTAGTTCTCGTCCGAGTGACCGTGGGCTGAGAGACTCGTGTCGCTTTAGCGAGTTCTCTGTCGCTTCTTCTTGCACCCTTTATCAGCTCGAAAAGAATTTTCAGCTCATTTTCTTTCAATTTCACTCAACAATCCCAATCCGTGATTTGTTGTCTGATTTACTGGCACTTAGGGTGACGTATCGTTTAAGATTTTGCATGCACGTTATCGTCCTAAGTCGAGACATCAAACAATTCACTGTTCAAGTCGTGGAAGAGCTCGAGAAACCTGCCGTCACGGGGATACAGCGATGATGACTAAGGCTGGTGTCTCGACCAACGTCGTCCGCGTTAGTACTTCACTTGATAGTTAGTTACAAGACTGTACGCTGATTTTATTGAACTCGCGTGCGGGCAACAGCTTGTTCTTAAACAAAGAAAATGAGGGGGATATGTGCGTTTGTAAGTGATTTCCGTTCTTACTTCTTTTGGGGGTTTTTCTTCTTTCCTTTAGTGGCCTTAGGCACTGCTCTAGCCTCAAATTACAATTATGCCTATTTTTATTTAAATCTATGGTTGAGTACAAAACCAAAGGACGGGTTTTGATGAAAGAACAGAATAGCGCTGAATTATTTCTTCCATTTTGTCTGTTCACGCGGCTTTTCTGCCCCCAAGCGCGGGTTTCCTCTCACAACTTTTGACAGAAACTTGCAGTCGCCCTCATCCACACCCATGGTCCACTTCCCTTTTAGTAACGATTTGTGACTGCTTCTAGTGTTTGCCACGAGTGCGTCAGTATTTAAAGAGTCAAAGCCGTTAGCTGTTTTCTTGAGGTGAAGAAAGATGCAGAATGAATATGAAACCAGAAAGAACATGGCGCTAGCATATCATAGTTTCTTCCAGCGTTTCAAGCCGTTGTAACCTCTTTTTTTCCATTTTTCCCGCTATTAAAGAGGAAAGCAAGCGAAGACTGCTTCCACATCATGACAACGTCAACTGCCAGAGTTCTATGCGATCTCAGTCAGTGAACCATTTCTGAACACGATTGCTGTTCATGCATGCCACATCTTTTGTGATCCATGCTTCTGGTTAAGACACTTTTTCGAATTTTGAGTTGGGGGCGCCGCAGATGGGACATGTTTTTGGCAGTTGGCCGTCAGCGATATGCCCGCAAACTGTGCAGACATAATAGTCAGTTGAGCGTTGTGCTATCAGGTGATTGAGTGCTTTCTTGTAAAGCTCTGCATGTTCGGCTTCGACATCGCGGACTTGCGAAAACACTAGAACTGCGGTTTCCTCGTTATCTTCCTCAGCTTCTCGCAGCATTTCTGGGTAATGAACTCCATTGACTGCCCTTTCTGACTGAAACGCCTGCTCCAAGTTGGTCTGCGTATCAGCCACAGATTCCAACATGGCAAAATGTCGCCGAGAATGGACGCTTTCAGCAGAGGCAACAGCTCTGAACAAATGGGCTATTTGAGGCAACTCCTCTCTTTCAGCTTTTTCTGCAAACATCAAAAGTCTTTGATAGGCTTTCGCTTCCCCAACGAAAGCGGTGTGCACATTCGTCGCAGTTTTATCCTTCAAGTTCTCTTCACCTTATGATTCGGTCTCATTCTGTTTCACTCTTGATGCATTTAGGATTTGCGTCAGTAGGCACCCAAAGAATCCTTCTTAGCAGTGTTTCCTACACACTGGCGCTTCCGAAAGCATTCAACAGAATAACCTTGTCAAAAAGGATAAGAGAACGTCAGACAGTTCGTCGAGGACAGGAGAAGAGCAGTTGTGAAGAATAAGAATGAATCGTATGAATAGTTGGTGGAACGATTTGTCAGATGGGCTGAAGATTGCCCTGAGATTAGAGCCGCGATAGTTGTGGGATCCAGAGCCCGTGCTGATCACCCAGCAGACGAATGGTCAGATCTAGACCTTCTGATCATCACGACTGATCCGCAACGTTTCCTGTCAGCAACTGATTGGGTTAATAGTGTTGGAAAGCCTTTACTGGAATTTGTTGAGCCAACGGGTGCGGGCGGCGACTTGGAACTCCGAGTACTCTTTGAAGGAATGCTCGATGTTGATTTCGCTATGATCCCCATTCAAAGAATACAGCAGCTCCAAGGCAAAATACCTCGAGAACTCGCAGTCCAAATCTCGAATACCTTTAGTCGAGGGATGCGCATACTTCTTGACAAAGACCACCTGACAACTCGACTGCAAACGCTCCTTGAATCTATTGGAAAGCCGTCACCGGATCTTCCGACTCGATCCGAGTTTCTCCAAGTCGTCAACGACTTCTTGTACCATGCTATTTTCACAGCGAAACATCTGAGACGCGGTGAGCTATGGTGGACAGTGACTTGTCTTGACTGTTACATGCAACGACTGTTGCTCAAAATGATTGAATGGTACGCCATGACAACGCACAGCAAAGGATACGACACTTGGTTTCGCGGACGCTTCCTAGAAGAGTGGACAGAACCTTGGATTACAGAAAGATTAAGCAGCACATTTGCCCACTACGACTGCGACGATATAAGACGAACATTATTGAATGTGTTAAGCTTGTTCCAAGAGATGGCGATCGAAACAGCCGAGAAACTAGGCTATCCTTATCCAGAAAAATCTAATAAGCAATTGACTGAATGGATAGAAACGTGCTTATCCAAGAAGACTGACACAACTAAGACGATCTCAAATTCGTTCTGAACACATGGTTGACTTGGACTGCTACATCGCGAACAGGAAGTATACGATCACTACGGGCATGGTGCAGCGCTTGGATACCGCAAGTTTTCTAAACCTTGAATCTCTACTAGGGGGACCATATAGGAACAAAGAGTGTTGAATAGAGAATGATGAAGATGAAAGCTAACATTAATGAGGTCAAAAAATATCTGAACAAATGGCAAGACATTCTAAGATTACGAGATTGGGATATCACGATCAGAATGGTTGAAACAAAGTGGAGAAAGTCTGGTGACATCAAGATCGACTTGGAGGACAAAAAGGCTGTTCTCTTGATAAACAGAAATCCGAAGCGTGAAAATACTGAGGAATTGATTGTTCATGAACTGCTACATCTAAAACTGTATGGACTGGACCAGATGCTTGAGGATCTACTGCAATTGGTCTTTGGCAAGAATGAGAAAGACTCCAAGAGGGAATTCGCTTATACACAGTTCATGATACTTCTTGAATCCACGGTTGAGGACTTGGCGAAAAGCTTTCTAACCGCAAGTGGAAACCAAAAAGCTCTCTCCTTTGGCCGCTTACAGAAGGAAGTTGACAAAGAACTCGAGTGAAGACCTCTTCACACATGCCTTTAGACTCGCGCAGAAGCGCAAAGCACCCTCTCAGAAGCTTGATGTCAAGCGTGACTGTAATGGCAATGCCTAGACCGAGTTGCCACTATTTTTCAAAGCATCCAGAACTAGAAACGTCTCAGTCTCTATGGCCTTCTTGCCCCAGCTTCCGTCTCTATTCTGTCTTTTCACAACTGACTGAGCTGCTTTCTCGAACTGCCTATTTGCAAGAATATTATGTGATCTAGATAAAGCATGGAAAGTGTGAAAGAAAGGAAAACCCTTCCAAGCTCCCATCTTAGACTGTGTTGCAGCCAAATGCTTCAAACCACTTTCGACCTGTTCGGATTCGCTACTTAGTGGGTGTTCAACTAGAATGCGTAGAACTTTGATCGTACACCATGCGCCGCACCAGTCGGGTCTCCAAAATCGGAGATACGATTTTACAGTTGTCTGTATGTGTTTGTCATTGTCCAGACCAAAAATGTGGAACAAGTGAACGACATAGGCTGTTTGATAGAAGATTGTGCAACCAGGTCCAAATTCTCCGTAGAATGTTGAACGCATTAGGCTGGGATCTTTTCTATTGCTGGAACAGAAAAAACCCGAGTAGCCTCTGTACTGAGTCTGATTTGACAGTAGCCACTTTAGCCCTTTATCGACGCTTTCACTTGCCTCATCATAGCCCAGAAGTGCAAGATTCCAAAGATTATTCGCAGTCTCGACAAATAGCTGGTTCCAGCTTCCGTCAGCTGATTGACCTGCAACCATCTTCTCATGGATCTCTTTCTCTAGCTTGCTGTCAGATTTCTCTTCCTTTTTGAGAATCTCTCTTCTAAGATAAATTCCAATGGGTGATTCAACACCTAAAACATATTCCGCTGGGTCAACTCTCAACCTGTCCATTAGACTCATCATATCGGAACCACAGCCAATTTTCTCATTCTCGGTCATGTTCGGTTCTTGCAAGTTTTAGCATCTGAGATTATCCAAGTGCCCACTTTATCCACATCAAGGCTATTATGCTTATCGTGATTGCTCCAGATGCAATGAATATCGCGAGTTTCTGCCAAAAGCCGAAACCATCTGCGAAAAAAGCCAGGTAGAGAACGATGATAGCTAGCCAACTCATGCCAATTATGACTGTTCCAGCAACTCTTGATCCAAGTTTCATATTACAAATGTAGTGCAGAGAGAACTATTATTGTTTTTGTCTGCTTTGCGCACTTTTGGCACAGTAAAGGGTGTTTTTGGCGATCAACGGGTTCTTCCAATGGTTCTTGTTCTTGATCTGATTAGTCGCGAGTCATTTCCAGTTTGATGACCGTGGATCTTGCCTCGTTGCTTCGTATTCCTTGTATTATGCTTTGATGGGGTTCAGTGCATGCACTTAACTCCTAGAGTTTTCGCCAGTTGATTCAAATCCTTTTCTGTCATCCATTCAGTCTTCAGATATTCACAAATCCTGTGGTCGTCCAATCCTAGTCTTCTTGCTTCTTCAACGGCAAAGCGATAGGCTTCAACTTCAGTTGGTCTCTCCACATAGCTGTAATCAGAATCGAATAGCTCCTTGCCTTCCATGAATTGTCTCACGTGTACAAGTTCATGTAATATGTCAAGATAAATGTCAATCTTGTTTCCATTGTTCAGATAACGAGAGTTGACCATGAGGTTGCCATTATAGCCGTTAACTCGCATATAACCCCCTAGCGACGTGAACCCAACCCTGAGATTGCCTAACACCTCTTCAGTCTTCTCGCCAAAAATACGTCTAATGGCGGGCGCGTCCTCTAGACCTCTAAAGTACTCGACAAAAGGGTAAGTTGACCTCCTAATCTGCAGGAGCTTATCCATACGCAGCGTTCTGATTATTCGAAATATCCAAATCATCAATTGCTCCTGCAAGTCTATAGCTCTTAACCTCCGTCACATTCCTCAAAACAGATGAGTTAGAAAAGCTTGTCCCCTTTTCTCTATTCATATTGCTAATTGCTTACCGGATAAGTAAGCTAAACATTTTAAGTTGCTTGTCTAATTATTACCGTTAACTAAGAAGGTGCAAGAGAACTTGCCCGAGAAATCACTTGAAAGAGAGTTAGTTGGATTGCGAGAAAGAACGATAAGACTGGAGATGCAGATCATCGAAGTGAGCAAGAAAACAGACGCTATCAGCAACTATCTTCGACAACTCCATCAGTATCTAATGGAGACGGATGGACCAAGATGGAACTACTTCAACTATGAAGTGAAATTTCAGATGTGACATCTTGTCTGATCCTATTAGCAGGATGACTGTATTTCAGATACCAGAATTAGTGTATCACATGGTCGCGATTCATGACTAAGTCTAATCTGCATCTGGTGCTCGACTGCACACTCGTGTTGCCACTTTTTGGGGCATTATTCTTTTTCAAGCATTGTCGCTACTTCAAATGCGCTCTTGATATTCCTTTTGAGTTCCGTCGCTGAAGCTGAGGCATTTCTGTAGTACTCTATCGCACCTCTATCTTTGGTCTTCAGCAAGATCAAATTGGTCGGATAGAAGTAGTGGTCAAACAAGTCCTTGCATCGTAAGGATTCCTCGCGTTTTTGATCAGAGTATTTAACATGAATCTGGTCAAAGATCACTTTGCTTCCATACTTCTTCTTCGCGTCGCCGGCTAGTCTGCTTATCTTCGGTTTCTGTTTCTTGCATGCTGGACATCCGTCTCGTGTGATCGAGACAACGTAGACCTTTCCAATGTCAGGTGCCAGGTACTCCAACACAGACCTCTTGTCTTTCTCAACTTCCTTCTCAATCTTGGTGAATTCTATTTCGTTGATAGACATAATGTTTCATCGATCTGTAGGGATATTTAAGTGGTTTGCCGGTGCTTCTTCAGGTTTTGAACTCTTTCTAGTCTTCTCTAAAAGGCGTTTCATCTTAAGAGATCTGCCAGAAATCTTATAAGCATTTTCAAACCATGGATCATTGGTGGTTCTTTGAAAGATGATGAAATGCTAGAGGAATTGCGCCGTATTCGAACACTCCTTGAGCCTAAACCTGCGCCAGCTGCCGCAACACTGAAGGGTTTGTGGGCCGAATTCATGGACTTCTTCTCAAAATACAAGGTCATGGGCCTTGCCGTAGCTTTCATTATGGGTGTCTATCTTGGCGGTCTCGTCAATGCATTGGTCAAAGACCTTGTAATGCCCATAATAGGTCTAGCGATACCGGGACTCGGAAATCTGTCAACACTCAAGATCGGAGTGCCTTCAACGACATTTGATTCCAACGGAAACCCTCCGACAGGATACACTGGTCAAGTATTTGGGTTGGGAGACTTTCTGGTAGCACTGATAACCTTTGTCATCGTGGCCTTCGTAATCTTTCTGCTAGTGAAGATAACGAGGAAATGGGGAATAGAATAGTTCAAAACTGATCACCCTCTTTTTCTTAATCAGTGATATACTGTCCCAATGGGGATCGTCAGCGATTTCCTGATATGCTTTATATCACCTGTATAAAGGCAATCACTCATGAACCGGAAAGAGAAAAAAGCAACAGTCGGAACCTTTGCACTTGCTTCTTTTCTCAATGATTTCGGGTCGGATATGATCTACCCGATCTGGCCGCTATTTGTTACCACCATTCTGAACGCGAACATGACGGTTCTGGGCTTTATAGACGGCCTCGGAGATGCAGTCGTTTCAATATCCCAAGCAGCATCCGGATATGCTGCTGACAGAACTGGAAAGAGAAAAGCCTTTGTTTGGACAGGTTACCTGTTCGGTTCGCTTTCAAGGATTGGCTATGCTTTTTCAGCAATCTGGGAACACTTGATCCCCTTCAGAATTCTTGATAGGGCAGGCAAGATGAGAGGGGCTCCTAGAGACGCTATAATTGCAGATCTATCGGTAGATGAGAACAGAGGGAGAAACTTTGGCTTCTTACGCGCTATGGATAATCTTGGTGCCGTGTGCGGCATAGTAACCTGCCTTCTCTTCCTTTCTTTTTTTGGATTAGCGAACTACCGAAGCCTATTCCTAGTCGCAGCGATTCCATCCCTTATTGGCGGATCCCTAATCTTATTACTCGTAAAGGAGAGAAAAACATCCGAGAACAAACTGTACAAGGGCATTTCGCTCAAAAATTTGAATCGCGATTTCAAAATCCTTCTGTTGTTGAGCGCTTTCTTTTCCTTAGGCTCATTTAGTTACTCCTTCCTCCTGATATACGCAGGAAGTTTGGGCGTTCAATCGGCCTTCCTGCCGGTACTGTATCTCATATTCACTGCGGTTGCTTCTATTTTTTCGCTGCCCTTTGGCAAGCTTTCTGACAAGATTGGTCGGAAGTCCGTGTTGCTGTTGTCCTTTGCTTTGTGGGGTTTAACCTGTTTGTGTTTTATTCTTTTTCAATACTATTGGATAGCGATTATCTCATTTGTCTTGTACGGTCTACATAAAGGCGCGTTGGAACCTGTTCAAAGAGCGTTTGTTGCAGAGCTTGCACCATTAGAATACCGGGCTAGCAGCTTGGGCGGTTTCCAGATGGTTGTAGGCCTTTGCGCTCTCCCATCATCGCTCATTGCAGGACTAATGTGGGATCAGATTGGCAAGCTTGCACCATTCTACTTTTCAGCAGCTCTCACACTATTGTCGGTTATATTGCTGTTGTTCATAAAGAAGAAAGAACCTCGATGAGAATTCACATTCAGACTAGAACATGACACATCTGGAGCAACCACCCCTCTAGCGAAAGCTTTTATTGAAGCCAAAAACTTAATCTGGCAATAATCACCAAAGGATGAGGTTTATGAGTCTGCAAAAAGGCGATTTCCTAATCATTGACTATACTGCTAATGTGAAGGAAACAGGAGAGATCTTCGACACTACGGTTGAAGAGACTGCTAAGAAAGAGCATCTGTACAAGGAAGGAGAAACATACGAACCGAAACTGGTCGTCATCGGTGAAGGCTGGGTTCTGAAGGCGTTAGATGAGAGTCTCCCGACGGTGGAGATCGGTAAGGAAACCTCTATCGAGATACCGCAAGACAAAGCTTTTGGACCAAGGGATCCTGAGAAAATTAAGCGGGTTCCATTGAAGCAGCTTCTCGCTAAGGAGATAAACCCTAGCCTAGGAATGCGGATCGATTATGGCGGAAAAATGGCCACCGTGCGAGCTATAGGTGCTGGACGCGTTCTACTGGATTTTAACCCTCCATTGGCCGGAAGAACACTTGTGTACAAGGTCACCGTCAAGAAGAAACTGGAGAAAGATGACGAGAAGATTGTCGCGCTAATTCACAGAAGGACGCCTGCGGTGGAGGAGACCAAGTTCGAGTTTGCTTGCAAGGGAAAAAGCCTTCACATAGAAATGCCTGAAGAAGCCTTCTATCTGGAGGGAATACAGCTGGCAAAAAGAGGCATAGCATTGGACGCGCAACGTTTCCTCCCAGAAATCACTATGGTAAAATTCACTGAAACGTTCAAAACTGAACCAAAGAAGGCTGAAACTGAGAAAACGGAAGAAGGACAAACCGAAAAGAAGAAAGCAAAGGCGAAAAAGGCTTAGATTCATGCAACACCTGTGGCTACTGCAAGCTTCTCGCATGTCTCATGATCAAGTTTCAGCTTATTGAGGATCGTGTATCTTTCTGGTCTTATACTAGCAGCGCTGTCTAAGGCCTTGGCCACATCTTCCTTTTCCATTCCAAGCTCATACACGTTTGTTGGTGCCCCCATCTTCTCCAGAGTCGCCTTGACGCGTTTCCAATTCGCATTGTGCAGATAGGCCATCATTATCGTTCCGAGACCACACAGTTCCCCATGCATTGCTCGATTGGAACCTATCATTTCCAGTGCATGACTGAAAATGTGTTCTGAGCCACTGCATGGGCGGCTACTTCCTGCAATGCTCATGGCTACTCCACAACTTATTAAGGCCTCTATCAGCACTTCAACGCCTTCCTCGGTTCTTTGCCTAATTAAACCCGCGTTCTGCATCACAAGCTTGGCACTCATCAAAGCTAGGCTTGCTGCATACACCCCATAGTACTCGTTTTTCTCTTCGTGTGCCAGCTTCCAGTCCTTCACTGCTGTGAGTTTAGCGATGACGTCGCCGCATCCACTTACAGTGAAGCGCCAAGGTGCCTGAATTATGATGTTTGTATCAGCTATTATTGCGAGCGGTGCTTGAGCCATAACAGAATAAGGTTTCTCAAACCCTTTTATGGATGACAAAGGACTTGCGATTCCATCATGCGAAGCAGTTGTTGGAACACTGATAAATGGCGTCTCTTGGCGAGCAGAACTACATTTTGCGACATCTATCTTCGTTCCACCACCTACACCGAAAACGATTTGCGGTTTGAAAGCCCTGATTTTCTCTTCCGCAGCTTCGACATCTTTGATCGTCGCGGTTTCAATGAGGAGTGTGTCAACCGTCATATGCTTATCTTCCAAAAGCTCTTTTACGGCCTTTCCTGCGATATTATAGGTTTTTGTTCCTGCAATTACCAGCGCGGATTCTTTGAACCCCAACCTTCGTGAGATTTGGGCAACGTGCTCCAAGGTTCCATTGCCTACAATTACTTCTCGCGGAAGCTGCATCCTATGATGTTTCAGAGCCAAATTAATCACTGTCAAACCATATAGTCATCTTTAATCGGTTAGCATTCTACGTTTATGGCTTCATAAGCCTTTAAACCGAGCGGCCTTCAACCAGTAAAGTATTCTCTTCTTACCTGCTGCTTTGGACCGTAATATTAATAAATCCCATACCATGATTACTTCATGCTACTTCCTTGTGAAGTAATTTCGAGATATTTAGATTTTGGGTGAAATCAAATGATAAACAATGATTCAGTTGATAGGTTAGTGGTTAAAGGAACCACGACTGTTGGCGTAGTATGCAAGGATGGTGTGATCCTGGCTTCGGACAGTCGAGTAACTATGGGCTTTTATGTAGCTCATAAACACGGAAAGAAAGTATACAAGATAGATGATCATCTTGCCATGACGATAGCAGGAACAGTTGCTGACGCCCAAAGAGCCGTGGACGTGTTGACCGCGAATGCGCAACTCTACAAGATAAGCATGAGTCGGCCTCTCCCCATAGGTTCTGCAGCAAGAATCATAGCGAATCTCTTGTTTTCAGCAAGATACGTACCTTTGCAAACTCAGGTTCTAATTGGAGGCGTGGACGAGACTGGACCACATGTGTTCGACCTTGATCCATTCGGCAGTATAACGGAGGAGAAATGCGTCGCTACAGGATCAGGTTCGCCCGTTGCTTACGGAATTCTCGAAGACAAGTACAAAGAGGACATGCAGGTTGAAGAAGGTCTGCCAATAATCGCAAAGGCAGTCAACGCAGCCATGAAAAGAGATGCGGCAAGTGGAGACAGCTATAATATTGCAGTAATAGACAGTAAGGGCTATCGAGAGCTTAGCGACAAAGAAAAAAAGAAGCTTCTCGCAAATTGAGGAAGCTAGAATCGTGGTGCGAACGTCCGGAGAAGATAAACTAGAGATAAGCCAATACATTCTACAGCATGTTCCAAGAGAAGCTGAAGTGACACGGATAGAATACGAAGGACCCACTCTGGCCGTCTATACGAAGAAGCCGGAGATCTTGGTTGAACAGAGCAGCCTAATCGCGGAAATCGTTAATGTCATAAGAAAACGGATTGTAGTGCGTTCCGACCCATCTGTGAGACTTGCCGAAAACGAAGCAGAGAAGAAGACGCGTGAAATTGTCTCCCCCGAGGCCGAAGTTACCGATATAAACTTTGACCCAAGCCTTGGCGAAATCATAATTGAAGCGAAAAAACCTGGACTCGTCATCGGCAAGAACGGAATGGTTTTACAAGAAATCATAAGAAGAACCAAATGGCGTCCGCAGGTCTTAAGAAGTCCTCCACTGCGCTCCAAGATAGTCACACACATGCGCCACTATCTTCATTCAGAAAGCAAAGAAAGAGAGCGAATATTACGCACAGTTGGAGAAAGAATATTCAGACCTAAGACGTACGAAGTTGGAGACGTTAGAATCACCGCTCTCGGGGGAGTCCAAGAAGTCGGCAGATCAGCTTTCCTTCTTCAAACAAGAGAAAGCAGCGTGCTCTTGGACTGTGGTGCCAATCCGGGTTCTTCGAGACCCTTTGAGGCTTTTCCACGGTTTGACAATCCTGGGTTTGAGCTTGACTCCTTGGATGCCGTCGTTTTAAGTCACGCTCATCTTGACCACTGTGGGCTGGTTCCATTCCTCTATAAGTACGGATATGATGGTCCAGTCTATTGCTCGGCGCCAACTTCGAGCCTAATGACGCTACTCCAACTTGACTATTTGGATGTCGCGAGCAAACAGGGAATCACGCCCCATTATGATCAGAAAGACGTTCGCGAATGCGTTTTGCATACGAACCCGTTGCGGTATGGCGTCGTAACCGACATAGCTCCTGATATTCGGTTAACCTTACACAATGCTGGTCACATATTGGGTTCCTCAATGGTTCACATGCACATAGGTGAAGGAATGCACAACATAGTCTACACTGGCGACTACAAATATGCAAGAACCATGCTGCTGGAAGCGGCAACGACGGAATTTCCACGCGTCGAAACAGTGATAACTGAGAGCACATACGGCGGGCCAGATGATTTCATGCCCTCGCGAGTTGAAGCTGAGGAGCATTTGACAAGAGTGGTAAATGAGACATTGGGACGCAAGGGCAAAGTCCTGATTCCTGTTCCCGCGGTTGGCAGAGCTCAAGAAATAATGCTTATTCTTGACGGTTACATGCGGCGTGGGTTGATGAAGGAAGCACCTGTCTTCATTGAGGGTATGATTTCAGAAGCTACTGCTATTCACACTGCCTTTCCAGAGTATTTGGGTAGAGAAGTTCGTCAGAGTATTTTGCACGATGGGATCAATCCTTTCCAGTCAGATTACTTCACTATTGTAGAGCATCCGAATGTTAGGCAGGAAATCATTGAAGGCGAACCATGCATTATTATGGCTACGTCTGGGATGCTTGAAGGGGGTCCAGTGATAGAATATTTCAAAAGCTTGGCAGATGACGAAAAGAACACGATTATCTTTGTGAGCTACCAGATAGAGGGCACGCTGGGAAGGAGGGTCCAGAAGGGCTTAAGCGAAGTAGCGGTCGTCAACAGTGAAGGCAAAATGGGCGTAGCGAAAGTAAGGTTGCAGGTTGATGCAATTGAAGGTTTTTCTGGGCATTCAGATAGAAGACAAATAATCAATTATCTTACCCACTTGCAGCCGAAACCCGAAAGAGTTGTAGTTTGCCACGGTGAAAGAGCAAAATGCCTAAGCGTGGCGAATTTCCTGCAGAGAAGATGCGAGATTGACGCTTTTGCGCCATCGTTGCTGGAAACCTTTAGGCTGCTGTAGGTATTGGCTCGCTTGATATTGGAGTTTTCTCGCGCCAGATCCTGACATTCTTCGGACAGATTACCACTCGTTCTTCACCTAGCCTTGCTACATCGCCGCCTACGGATTCAGCAAACTCGCAAAGCTCATTTATCGCGTGCTTCACATCATCAATGCTCTTGACAGCAAGAGGCGTTATCCTAAGAATCAGAATATTTCCTGATTTTATCTCGGTCTTAACATTTTCCAGTTCTGTTAAGTCGCGAAGAGGCATAGCTTTCAAGTAGGTCTTGCTAGGACTATTTTTCACTTCAACTTCCTTTTCTTCCTTTCTGGATTTGCGAAGTATACCACCCAGTCCTGGCAAATGACTCCTCTCTTATCTCATTAATTCTCTTTTCGAGAGTTTAAGTGTTTCTTGACCTATTATCTAAATCCTAAATACTAGTTGAACTATTAAAACGTTCTATGGTTTTCAAGCCTTTACTTTGCCCTCGGCATGCCCTGCAATATTCTTTATGAAGTTCCATGTTTGATCGCTCACAAAATGAACATTCTTCACAATGACCCCTTGCTTAGTCTCCTTCGCTTTTCTTGAATCACAGAGCACTTCACCGATTGCTATTGCTTTGCCGTGCTTCTCGTCAACTATCAAGACGAGGTCTCCCTTCGCAAATTCTCCTTCAAAACTTCTAATGCCGGGAGCCATCACGTTTGCGCCTTTACAGATGAACGGAACAGCTCCCATGTCAACGACGATCTTTGGCGCTGCGACGCGGAATCTCTCGAAAACTAAAGTTGGGTAAACGCTCTCTCCTTTTTCAACCAAGACAGGTTCGCCATCAAAGAGAAAGACCTCCGCAAACCCTGCTTCGACAACTTCAAAGCTGCTCTTACCCCTGTAAACCTGTTCCAAGTCAATTTTCAATCTCGCTGAAGCCTTAGCTAACAGAGTCTTTACATCCTTGTCCTTCAGGAAATATCTCCTGTATCTTTCTGGCATCGCAGTTCTCTCTTAGATAGGTTTAAATGTATAAGGTTAAGTATAAAAGTGATAAAAAGATGTCGCGAAGGTGCAAAAATGAGTGAAATGACGACAGAAATCCTTGAGCAAAACCTCGGGAAGATCGTACTTGTGAGATTAAAGGGTGGAAAAAGCCTACGCGGAAGATTGAAAGGATTCGACCAACACCTAAACCTGGTTTTGGAGGAAACGGAAGACAATACAACTGCAGAGAACGTTAAGCGACTTGGGTTAATAATAGTCCGCGGAGACAATGTGGTTCTTATTTCGCCACCTCCTAGGTGACCATTTTGGGAAAGGGAACACCGTCTTTTGGCAAACGCGCCGGCAAAACGGTTCATATAAAGTGTAGGCGTTGCGGGAGAAGAGCATATAGCGTTGCAAAGAAGCGGTGTGCTGCCTGCGGTTACGGCGAAAGAACAACTATCCGGAAGTATTCGTGGCAAACCAGGAATATTCATAGAGAGCGAATACGCTGAAGCATTTGCCTATCGGGTTGACTGGTAGTAGCCCTTGTCAACTTTGACGAATATCAATGGGCCTTTACTCTGAGCTAATTCCCTGGCCTTCCTTAAAGTGTTATTAAGCGCGTTAAATGCTTGTTCTTTCTCGTTGAAGTACTCCCTCTTCTTCTCGCCTAACTCCATTTTCAGCAGATTCTCTGCGAGAATGGATGTCCCGCAAATCTCACCATTCTTGACAAGCGTAAGAATCACGATCTCTTCCATTTCATGGCGACTCGCGAGGTTCTTCCAGAGCGGCTCAGCATTATTAAGAATCTTCGTGGTTTTGTTCCAACGATTAGCATTTTCATTTCCTATAAGCAGTTTCACTCGTTCCTTCCATTTCCTGAGCCATATACCCGTCCAAACACCAAGAAACTCTTCCAATTCACTACGATTTTCGCCGAAGAATCTTTCCAATTTGTCTACTATTTCACACTCATTTGCTTCTTTCCCAACAAGCTCCCAATGAACCCTCAAGTAATTTGTCAAATCTTGGCACGCTATCTGGAGCACCTTACGGTCAGAGCCGAGAATATCCAGCATAGGATTCTTGTCTCTGAGTTTCTCCACCAACAATGTTTCAATGAAATTCATGGAATATTCCCGTCTCGAAGTCTTCTCCAATCAAAAACATAGGATCAAAGCTTTAATTAAGCTTTATTCGTGTTGGCTTCTATAACTCTGTTCGATATTTTTCAGCTATATTCTGGTTTTGGGAACATCCAAAAGCCTGCTTCACAAGTCAATCGAGAAAATATGGGATTTCTCTGGCGCTTTCTAGTATTAGGTCAGGTTTTTCTATTTCCAGTTCTTGTTGAGAGAAAATCCCAGACAAAACGGCTATCGTTTTCGCACCAACGTTTTTCCCAGCTCTTATGTCGATGACAGAGTCACCGACTACGAGACACTCGCCTATTTCGACTTTCAATAGTCTTGAGCACTCGATAAGGGATTCTGGAGAAGGTTTCGGATTCAGCGTGTCTTGTGCCGTAATCACGTGCTGAAAATACTTCGCAAGGTCGAATCTTTCCAGTTCTTGGACAATTCTCTTTTTGGGAACATGTCGTCTTGTAACCAATGCTAACCTTGCTTTTCCTGAAAGTCTTCTAAGTGTATCCTCCATGTAGGGAAAAGGCTTAGTTTTCGTGTCAGTAGCAGCATAGTACGCCTTGAGGTATGTTTCAAGGAATCTTTTCGAGTCACCACCATTCAGTAAATCATCTATCGGCATGTTTAGTTCAAGTCTTTTCGGGATCTTTAATACTATCTCGCTTTTCTGGATGTCTTGACCCATTTCGGCAAAAGCAATCCTTGCTGCTTCCAGAAGCGCTTCTCTCGAATCTACAATCGTGCCATCTAGATCTAGCAATATTCCTCTTGCTCTGAATGTCATTCTAGCCATTCTTATCCTCGCTTGTGTTGTGATTGTTCCTACTATTCGTTTCGATAGGTTTTTATTTACGGTTAATCGTCTAGGTAAATACCCGATAAATCTAGAGAGAAAGAACCTTAGGAATGAGGCTGATGGTCAGAAAAGCAAGGATCCGCTTGACAAGCACGGACTACATGAAGCTTGAGGACGTGTGCAATGAGCTGAAAGCGATAGCGCAGAAAACGGGGGTCAAAATGAACGGTCCGGTTCCGTTGCCAACGAAAAGGCTGAAGGTTCCAGTATTGAAGACGCCCTGTGGCGAAGGAACGGCAACATGGGATAAGTGGGAAATGCGCATTCACAAGCGGCTTATCGATATTGACTCAGAAGAGCGTGTAATGAGACGCATTATGCGCATTCGTGTTCCAGAAGAAGTGCATGTAACCATCGAGCTTCTATGATTTTTTTGGTTTCCTTTCATTCTTGTTTTCCCATGGAGATAACAGGCATTCGCCACATTTCTTCAGGAATTCCACGCCTGTCTTCGTTGTCTTGATATGATGTATTTCAGTAGACTCGAGAAGCTCTTTCTCTACCAGTCTATCCACGTACTGTTTCATTTGTGCAAATGACAATCCTACGTCTGACATTAATTTCGTCTTCTTCTTTCCACCCATTGCTTTCGTCAAAATGTCGACGACAATATCATGCCTGTCTCTTCTAACCACATATAACACCAAGAAGCAACTGATGCAATATGGGTTCTTCGCTTCTTAACATATAGACTTTTCCATAAGACCTGCTAAAGCTTGTGGAAGTTCATTATTGGAGCCTAGTCGAAAGAAGGTCATAATGAGTGTCAAAGGAACTTGACAGGACTATCCTGCGCAATCCATAAGAACTAGGGTTGCGAAGATATTCGTGATCCGTATGAGAAGGGGATTTGGGCTCTTTCTGATTCTCTCTGTGTTCTTGTTCTCCTTATATGATCTTAGACAGGGTTCAACTCTAGTCTTGAGAGCTGCTGGGAATTATCCTGTTTCGAACGTTGACACTGGGCTTGGCTATGGGACTATTCAATTCGCGATAAATGCTCCCGAAACACTGAATGGACACACTATTGTTGTTGGGCATGGGATTTACTACGAGAGAGTAGTGGTCAACAAGTCCATTTCGTTAATTGGGGACAGCCAGGAGACTGTAATTGTTGATGGCAACGGAACGGGTTCGGTGATCAAGGTTACAGCGAACAATGCAAGAATAGGAAGGTTCACCGTGAGAAATGGCTCCAATGGTATTGAAGTGGCTGGATCGAACAATGCTTTGGTTACGGAAAACGTTGTAGTCAATACGACTAACTGGGCCATATATGCTAGTTACTCAACTAATTGCACTATTCGCAACAATATTGCTGCAAACAATACTTATAGTGGCATTCTGGTTACGAATTCAATGGATTTTGCTGTCAGCGATAATTCTGCTTATGGCAACGGAGGCTATGGTATCAATGCTAATAGTTCCCGCAATGGTCTAATTGAACACAATGACGCATTTGCTAATTACTATGATGGGATAGGGCTTTCTTCGGTCTCCGTGAATTGCACCATTGCCGGCAACAATGTGTTCAATAATTCAATTTACGGAATTTGGGTTGACAGTGATTGTGCGGGTAACACTATTTATGTCAACAATCTTGTTAGGAATGTGATCCAAGCACTGGCTGGTAATCTGACAAACAATTGGGATTCCGGATTTGAAGGCAACTACTGGAGTAATTATGAAGGGGCTGACATGAACAACGACGGAATAGGCGACACGCCATACAGTGTCACTGGTGGCAGCATAGATAATCATCCATTGATGGGCGAACTCTATCATTTCACCGCTTTTAGAGGTCACCAAATGGATTTCATCACAAACTCGACTATAGAGGATTTTGTGTCCTTTAACTCGATATGCACAGTGAGAATTCATATCTCTGACAAGATTTCAAATCAAACCTCTGGTTTTTGCAGAGTTAGACTACCTCATTCATTGATGATTCAACCCTACAATGTGAGTACTGACATTGCAGAAGTTACCTTTGCGAATTACAACCTTCGCGACGATGGATCTAGTAGATGGATTTACTTCACTTACGCTCACCAAACACGTGAAGTCTTGATACGCGGCACTCCGGTTACCGCGAACCTTTCTCCTATTATCGAGATTCTTTCACCTCAAAACGAAACCTACTCATCGAGTTCAGTACCCTTGAACTTCACCATTAGCGAAACGACCTCTTGGATTGGCTACTGCCTTGATGGAAAATCAAACACAACAATCAATGGAAATGCGACCCTCTCAGACTTGCCAGATGGAACACATGATTTGGTCATCTACATCCACGATTCGTATGGAAATCCTGAAGCTTCTGCAAGGATCTACTTCGCGGTGAGTGCGCAGCAAGTTTGGTTTCTTTTTTTGGAGATTCTGGCTGGAGTATTAGTCGCACTAGTGGTTGGCGCAGTGCTAATCATGCGCCTGAGAAGACCAAGACCTAAGAGGCCTATTAGGAAGGCTAAGCGGCGTATTTGAAGGGGAAGAGTTATGCGTTTCGATTGAGAAGGATCGACTGTACAGAAGCCCGAGAGGTCTTTCTGATCCTGTTAGCCTGGGACGACTCCCACGGTGGTCACGAGGATTCCATTTTTCTCAAGCTCATGGATGAATGGGTTTATTCCTACAGAATCACTTGCAATGTGTCCAGTTACTACGAGATTCCCCTTTTCCTCAGATTTCAGCTTCTCCAAGTCCGCTGAGCTAATGTGAATGTAAATGACCGTTCCGATACCGTGTTCAAAGTATGTTTTCGCAACTTCGTAGCCGCCATTCGTTCCGGCTCCATGTGAAACAACGACCTTGCCGGCTAGGTTTTCGGCTTTTCCGACCAGGATCTTGATCTCTGTGAGTGCATTCTTGAATTCACTCAGCTTGCCTAACTCGGCAACCACAGCTTCTACCGTGGCATTCTTGCTGGTCGCCCTGCTGATTTGTTTGATCATGATTCTTCTTCCCAGTTCATCAAGGGGCGTGTGTATGTTCATGTAGGGCATTTTTAGGAGTCGGGCTACGTCAACTGAGTGATCATAATTCCGCGTCTGTGCATCTGTTTCCAGCTGCGCTAGCTTTTTCTTTACAGTTTTTTCCGCTTTGGCTCGTGAGATTCCAACGTCAACCATTTGTTCAACATGTCTCTTGAAGACATGATGAAAGTTTGTGATGGCTTTTCCGCCTGCTGGATGATGAGCGATGACTGCGTCATAGTCTAGCTGCTTTGCTAGAAGCAGTTCCGGGACGCTGGCGTCAATTCCGAACAAGACTTTTTTGATGTTGGTTCCGCTTACGTATATTGCGCTGTCTTCAGGGATCTCTTTGAGGTTTGCGAGTTTCAAAGACAGTTTCATGATGTCTTTAGTGTTCATGTGGAATTCCAATTCAAGTTTCTGAAGGGACTGTTATATTGGTTTCGTTGCCTACCAAATGCCGTGCATTAGTGATCATGTGCGGATCTTCTCACGTATCCATTTAAATGGAAGGCGAGTGAATGCGTAGGGTGACAAGGAAATCTGATGTTTCGAAGAACTAGGAAACTAGCTCTTGCAGAAGGTCTAACTGCAGGGTTCTTGTTTGGGACTGCCGCAATCTTCATAAGGTTCATGCAAGACTTGGATGCTTTCGCAATCGCTTTCTGGCGACTGGTAATTGCATGCTCAGCTATAGCCTTCCTGTTGGTGTTTCTCGGAAGAGCTCTTGACCTCAAACTTCTAGGAAAGAACTTGAAGAAGCTCATTGTTCTCAGTGTTCTGTTGGGTCTTCATTTTGTGTTTTTCGTGTCTGCGGTGAAGGACACGTCGATTTTGAATGCCACCGTCCTCGTCAATACAACTCCGATATTCTCAGTCTTTGTTTCCAGTTTTCTCTTCAAGTTGAAGCCATCGCGCTTTGCTGTAGCGGGCTTGATCGTTTCATTCATCGGCGTGGGCGTGGTTGCACTTGCTGAAACATTGACTGCAAGTAGTGGTTCTGCTCAAACAGGCACCTCTACTAGTATAAAGGGTGATTTAGAAGCAATTTTGGCTGCCTTGGTTGAGACTTTCTATCTTAGTTACGGTAGAAACGTTAGGAGTAGGATGCACTTGCTTCCTGTAATGTGTTTTATGTACCTGTTGGCGGCGGTTTTTGTAGGAGTTCTAGGCGTTGGTGCAGCAAGGAATGTTTTTTCACTACCAACAATTGTGGGAGCTATGCTTGCGCTTGTTGGTTTGGGGATTGTCCCCACGGCGGCTGCTCATACGCTGTATTTTTCGTCACTGTCAAACCTTAAATCCTTCGAAACTGCCGCAATGGCGCTGCTTGAGCCGGTCGGGGCGACGATTCTCGGTATGAGTCTGTTTCAAGAGATACCTGCACCACTGTTTGCTCTGGGTGCAACCTTGATATTGATGGGAATCTTGTTTGTCGTCAGAAACCATGATTGAGAGTTGCGATAGTCGACGAGAGGCTGTATTCTTCAGCTATGTTGATGTGAGTCGTGTACTACTCTTCTTCTTCGGTGACTTTTATTGCTTTAATAACTAGGGCGTTCTCTTTTCCGCCGATTGCTCTAAAGGTTTCTTTAAGTCCTTGTTGGTGCAGGAATTTTCGTAGAAGCACTCTTATGTATACTCTCGAGATTGCTTTTCCTTCTCCTTTTATGGTTAATTGGTTTGTTGCTGTTTCGATGTCAGCGTTTGTTTTTTCTTTCAGGAATTTGGCTAGTTCTTTTATGACGTCGCTTCCTTCGCTTTTCAGATCCGAGATGTCAATTTTCATTTCTGTCATGTTTTCACCTTATTTTCTGACCATTATGATTCTCACTTGGTCACATGCGTCTTCGCATGAGTCTGCGATCATTTCTATAGCTTCGAAGAGCTGGCTTATTAATACGACTATTCCAGCTTTGGGGAAATTCTCCTTTGCGATCAGTATTCTGGCTTTTTCGTGTATGTCGTCGACTTTTTCTTCTTCTCTTTCCACGGCATCTGCAGCTTGTAGGGCTTCTTCGGGTTTTGTTATGATTTTGTTGACGCATCTTTGAAGCGAAGTTGCACATTCTTTTACGCTTCTTACGATTTCCACAGTTGCGTCTTTGATCGATTGGGGTAGTTGCTCCATTGGGATAGCGCCAAGTATGCGCGTAGCTTCGCGGCTCCAGTCTGCTACCATGTCAACTCTTTTGACGAGATCCAGCAGGTCCTCTCTGTCTGTTGGCGGTAGTTCTCCTCTTGATATTTCATCCATGACCGTTCTTCGTAATCTGTCTGCTTCTCTTTCATTGTTGGTGACTCTTTCAACGAATCTATGCATGTCCTTCTCTTCTTCCCTGATTGCCGCCATGATCGCTTTTTCGAGGTCGTCAACGATCCCTGTTGTCAAAGCTAGATGTTGCTGTATTGTGGCTATCGCTTTTGTTTCTCTTCTCTTCTCAAACCATTCTAGAAGCTCACTCAACTGTTATCTCCTCTTTCAATCCCTTTTCAGGGTACTTGAACATGCGGCTTTTTTCAGGGGGGAAAGTGGTGGTTACTTTTTCGCCGACTTTGAGCCATTCTCCTATCATAGAAGGCCTGACTGTTATTACCAAATCTTGATTTTCAAGTCTGATTTCATATCTTATGTTTGTTCCCTCGAAAGTTACTCTCTCTATGCTGCCTGAAATCGAGTTCTTTTCATTCTTACTTTCCTTTCCCACGTTTAGAGCTTCAGGTCGTATTGCCAAGACCACTCTTTCACCTTTTTTCGCACTATTATTCAAGATTCGAATTCTGAGGTCTCCTCGGAGTTCCACTGTTGCTTCTGTTCCGTTTGTGTTCGAGATGTAGCCTTCAAGAAAGTTTGCTCCTCCAATAAAGTGAGCAACGAAAATGTTCTTCGGAGCCATGTAGAGCTCCTGTGGAGTTCCGACCTGTACTATTGTTCCTTTTCTCATGACTGCGATCCTGTCTGAAATGGCCATGGCTTCGGACTGATCGTGAGTGACGTGTATGGATGTTAGTCCAAGGTCCTTCGCCATTCTCCTTATTTCATATCTAAGTTCATTCCGGACTTTCGCGTCGAGTTGTCCTAATGCTTCGTCTAGGAGTAGGAGTTTTGCTCCTGCCGCTAATGCTCTTGCTAGGGCTATTCTTTGCATCATTCCTCCGCTGAGCTCGTTTGGGAAGGCTTCCAGACGTTCGTGTAGTTTCACCATTTCGAGTACTTCGTGTCCTATTGTTTCGGCTTTTTTCATGTCGTAGCCTTTTACTCTTGGGCCGTAGGTTACGTTGTTCCAAGCGTTCATGTGTGGAAACAGCGCAAAGGTTTGGAAGACAAATCCGACGTCTCTGTCCTCTGGTGGGATGTCGTTAACGAGTTTATCCCCGATGTAGATTTCACCTTCGTCGGGTTGGATGAGGCCTGCGATGAGTCTGAGCAAAGTGGTTTTTCCGCAGCCGCTTGGTCCTAGTAGGGCGAAATACTCCATGTCGTGAATATGGAGACTCACGTTGTCCACGGCGACTAGTTTTCCGAATCTTTTGGTGACATTTACTATGCGGACGTCAGGCATAGGCTAGTTTCTCCATGTTTGTCGGCTTTCAAAGTGAGAGTCTACTGAGAAATTTGTAGGCTGTATATTAATCATGTCAGTATCTTCCCTTTCCTTTGATGCTGAGTCTCAGAGCAAGTAGGATAATGAATGAGAATAGCATGAGGAAGCCGCAACCTAGGCCGATTTCTAGTGGTGTGGCTAGTATTGTCTGTTTGCCAAAGCGTGGAACCCAGTCTACGAGGACGACGGGTGCAGTGCGAAGTGTGCTGACTACTGCTACTGTGGCGCCGGTTTCGCTTATGCTTCTGGTGAAGACCATTACAGCGCCAGAAAGTATCGAGTACTTGGTTAGTGGCAGGATTATCGTTCTAAAGACTCCTAGAGGTTTTGCTCCGAGCGTTCTTGATGCTTCCTCGATGTCCATGCTTATTCTTTCGGTTGCTGCTGACATGGATCTCACGAAATACGGATACGTTATTGCTAGGTGTGCAAGAATTAGCAACAGCATTTCTGGTACGAAGGCTAGGTTTTTCCAAAATATCGCCAGTGAGACGCCTAACGCGATTGAGGGGACAATCAGTGGGATGTTAACAAGTACATCGAGTATCGCCGAGGGCAATGCTCCGAGTTTTCTTCTAGCGATGATTATTGCCATTGGCAATCCGATGAACACGTTTACAATGGTCACGATCGCCGCAAGCGAGTATGAGAGAAAGAGGCTGTTCCAATATTCTCCCCATATACCCAAGCCCAGCAGTGCCTTAGGTAATGTGCCGGTAATTTGAAGCTGACGAAAATCGGGTGTATGCTGAAAAATACCTGAGCCCAATAGTGATTTGGAAAATGTGCCGGTGAAGATGGCTTGGAATGCTGGAAGCGCTACGAAGATGGATGGCAAAAACGCTAATGCGAGAAAAATCAGGATTGTGCTGTAGTCTCTTGTGCGGGTTGCCTTTACGTAGCTGAGTTTCCTTTCAAAGGTGGGCCAGATTCTCTTTACTGGCAGCTTCAGTCGTGGTCCAAGGCCGCGAATTAGGCCGAAAATTGTCAGTGCAACAGCCATGAGTATGAAGCTTGCAAAGACAATTGATCCTTCGTATACTGGCTGGGTTATAGCTCCGTTTTTGAATCCGTCTTTCATGTTTTGAATGAAGACTGGGCCATTCTCAAATGCGCCTGCAACGATGAATGTGGCGCCGGTCTCCGAAATTGATCTTGAAAATGCAAGTATGAACGCGGCGATTAATGAAGTTCTTATTATTGGGATTGTGACGGTTCTTGAGACGGTGAAAGGTGGTGCACCGAGAGTTCTTGAAGCGTTTTCATATTCTTTCTTGTAGTCGAGTAGGGCGCCGACGATTACTCTGACCACGACTGGGTATGAGAATGCGAAATGGAGCAGGATGACAAGTATCCAACCGGGTGAAACAAGTGGATTTCCGAATATCGCAGAAACTCCTTGGGAGCTACTCCAGAACAGAAGTAGCGAGTATCCAAGCACGGCTGTCGGCACGATGAATGGGACATCCGACAGGGTGTCGAGTACGTTTATCCATTTTGATTTTCGTCGTGCGATTAGCCACGCCATCGGGATGCCTGTTGCAACGTCTACGGCTGAGACTAGTAGGGCTACGATGAAAGAATAGGCAACTGCATTTGTCGCCCGGTTCATTTGGCTTGGGTCAGCTATGACGTTTTGCATGGTGTCCCATTTCATCAATATTCCGAATATCGGTGGAAGCAGAATTAGTGTGAGGAACACCATCACTGCTGTTAAGTACATTCCATACTTTACAGCTCTTATTGACGACAGTTTGTCTAGGGTTTCCGTGACTCTTTGTTTAAGCAAATTTCACTCTTCCCGATGGTTTCTGGCTCTAGTAGTTTTAGCATGTCTCCCTCTTCTCACTCGTGGCTTCTGTTCATAAGTTTTCCGAATGAATGTTTGTCAGTTTGCCCGTCGAGTCACATCACTGCTTACGCTCTATTGACTCTCGGTTTCATCATCCAGACTAGGGTGAGAATTATGATAAGACTTAAGGCTTTTGCAGCCTCGTTTAAGGCATCGAAGGTTGATGCAGACCGTGGACGTCGTAGAAGCCATTAAGGGACGAAGAAGTGTGAGAGCTTTCAGAAATGAGGACGTTTCTGAGGAAGCTGTTGCAAGGCTCATTGACGCGGCACATTGGGCGCCTTCTGCTGGGAACATTCAGCCTTGGGAGTTCATTATTGTCAGAAAGACGGAGCTGAAGAGAAGACTTGTTGAAGCTGCTTTTGGGCAATCGTTCGTGGAGGAAGCGCCTGTTGTCATCGTGGTTTGTGCGCGTGAAGATCTTTCTTCGAAACGATATGGCTTGCGGGGTAGAGATTTATATTGTCTGCAGGACACTGCTGCCGCTGTTCAGAATGTCCATTTAGCTGCTTTTTCATTAGGGTTGGGTACGTGCTGGATTGGCGCATTCAGGGAGGATGATGTGAGAGAAGCATTGGGCGTTCCGCGGGAAGCTAGACCCGTAGCTTTGATCCCTGTTGGTTATCCTGTTGGGGTCTCTTCTGCGCCGAAACGGCGGTCTGTGGGCGAGATTACTCATCGCGAAAGCTTTTGATGGATGTAGTGGCTTGAGTGGGTATTCGAGATTGCGTTTGTCAGTCGCTGTGTACTGTGAAGTTTTAATATCTTGAGTTCCCAATTTGCTTTGGGGCTTACCGTTGAAGTATAGTACGATTGCCGATGCCTACGAGGAAATCGAACGTACGACAAAGCGACTGGAAATGACAGATTTACTTGTTAATCTCCTGAAAAGTACCTCAAGAGAGGTCATTGACAAGGTTGCATATCTAACTCAGGGAAGAATATACCCTGATTTTGTAGGAATCGAAATAGGTGTAGCAGAAAAGCTCGCCGTAAAAGCTTTGGTTAGAGTTTCTGGGCGAAGAGACGTTGATATCGAAGAGGAATTGAAGAAGACTGGAGATTTGGGTGAGACGGCTGAGAAGTTTGTTGCAGCTAAGAAGCAGGTGACTTTTTTTCAGCAGCCTTTGACGGTTCAAAGGGTTTATGAGACGTTGGACAAGATGGCTAAGGCTTCTGGTTCGGGAGCAGTTGATCTTAAGCTCTCTTTGTTGGCCGGTCTCTTGGCTGCAGCATCTCCAAAGGAAGCCAAGTACATCATGAGGACTGTGACTGGAAATCTTAGATTGGGTATTGCTGACATGACTGTTCTTGACGCCCTGGCCATTGCCTATGGTGGTGGCAAGGAAGCCCGTGGACAGGTTGAAAGGGCATACACTATTTGTTCGGATCTTGGGAGAGTCGCAAAGACAATTGCTGAGGAGGGCCTCGAAGGGATCGGGAAGTTTCGAGTGTCAATCAGTGAGCCGATTAGACCCATGTTGGCTGAGAGGCTCTCGTCTCCTGAAGAGATACTTGAGAAGCTGGGAGGAAAATGCATGGCTGAGTACAAGTACGATGGGGAGCGCCTTCAGGCACATAAGAAGGGTAATACTGTGAAGTTGTTTTCGAGACGATTGGAGGACATTTCAAGCCAATATCCAGACGCTGTTGAGCTTTTCAAGAAACATGTGAAAGCGGAGGATGCCATTTTGGAGTGTGAGTGTGTCGCGGTTGATCTGGATACTGGTGAGATGCGACCGTTTCAGGAACTGATGCATCGTAGGCGCAAGTATGAAATCGAAAGGGCAATTGATGACTATCCTGTTTCGCTTTTCGTTTTTGAAGTGTTGTACGTCGATGGAAGGGATCTGACGCTAGAGTCTTACCCTGTGCGCAGGGGAATTCTTGAAAGGATTGTTGAAGAGAGTGATAGAGTGAAGCTGGCTAATGGTGCATTGGTAAGTGCTCCAGCCGAGCTTGAGAAGTTCTTTATGGAAGCTATTGAGAATGGGTGTGAAGGTTTGGTTTGCAAGTCGATCAGTAGTGACTCGGTCTATCAGGCTGGGGCTCGTGGGTGGCTGTGGATAAAGTATAAGCGTGATTACAAGAGTGAAATGACGGATACTGTTGACTTGGTGGTTGTTGGGGCCTTTCACGGTAGGGGTAAGCGGGCTGGAACGTATGGTGCACTGCTTCTTGCAGCTTATACTTCTGAGAGAGATACTTTCGAGACTGTGACGAAATGTGGAACTGGATTTACCGATGAGGATCTGGGGAAGCTGCCGAAAATGATGCATGACCATGTCGTTCCCCATAAACATTCGAGGGTTGATTCGATGCTTGAAGCTGACGTTTGGTTTGAGCCAGCGTTGGTTATCGAGGTTTTGGGGGCAGAGATGACGTTGAGTCCAATTCACACATGCGCCATGGGATCTGTCCGCAAGGGACGCGGGCTTGCGATTCGGTTTCCTCGTTTCACTGGAAACTACAGGTTTGACAAAGCGGCTGAAGATGCGACTACTTCTGCAGAAGTCTTGGAAATATATCGTAATCAGCTTAAGAGGATAGGTCAGAGCTGAAGCGGATTGCTGTGGTGGCAGAAGGGTCGGGATGAGGAGTCCTCTGAAGGTGCGTTTGGAGCTGGTTTCTTAGAAACCACGCGCCTATTGGTTAGCTTTTAGGCTTTACCTTATCCAGTTTCTTTTACGCTAACGTTTTTATACGTTCTTTGCGCGTTGGTATTTAGGGGATAAGTATGCCACAAATAAGATGTCCGAATTGTGGGCTAACAATAAACTTGGAAAACCGCAAAGACACGGACGTTAACATGATTACTGCAGCTGTTCATCATAATGCCAGCACTTTCACTGATCTATTGCGAATGACGAAGCTCCCGAGGAAGACCTTGTGTATAAGACTTAAGGAGCTGTGCGCGAGCGGTGTATTGGCAAAGGCCGACGGGGTATATACGCTGGGTGGTGTGGTTGCGCCTGAGAGAAGATATGCGAATCCTCTTGCTCGGATTTCCGGTGCCGTTCATGATAAGAGGATGCGAGGTTTCGTCATGCTGGGTCTACTCTTGATTGGCTTCCCGGCGGTATCGTACGTTCTTGCAACGATGGTTCAATTCTCAGGGACTCCTGCGACCTATCAGGAGCCACAATTGCTGGGGAATTTCACAGCTGTCATCGAAGTGAACAATGTAAAAGATCTTTACGCTTGGCAAGTTGCAGTATCTTTTGACTCGAATGAACTGAAAATCTTGGATGCCAAAACAGGCGATTCGTTCGCAAGCGAGTATCCATTCTTCCCGGAACCTGCAATTAGAGCGGATGGAGCACTCCTTGGCGCTACATTGAACGGCGAGGTTCCAGGGGTTGACATTGATGGTCAAGGTGCCCTTGCAGTAATAACATTCGGATACTATACAAGCGAATACAAGGCTCCTCAGGTAGTTAGCTCTCCTGAGACCTTCCTGCTGGATTCGCAAGGAGCTAGTATTCCGTTGTCTGATACAACGTTTAGCCCATTCAGGTTGGTTCCCTGAGACTGAAAATCCCTTCTCCTTTTTTGTGTTAGAGCTTATATCTCGGTGTATTTGCATTCTTGTTAGGTGGTCGTTTTCAATTGGACGAGTACCACAAAGAGCATAAAGCAATCAGAGTGGGCAAGAGGATAGGTTTGACAATAGGCTTCACATTGCTGCTTGCCCTGCTTGGGCTGTTTTCAAACTTGGGCTATCACGTGTATTCACTCAAACAGGTTTCATTTGTTAAGCATAGTCAACTGGGATATGCCGATGCGACGGTTGAGTGCGACATTCTTTACAATCCCCTCTTGTACCCTTTCTATTGGTTTACTCCTAATATGACTGGGCGACAGTCTGGGGTTTTTGTTATAACCTACTATCCTGAGACCTATGGATCAGGTGATAGCGCGCGCCCTCGATGGGGGTATAGACCTGAAGATAGATATGAAAATTACATGACAACTCTGACGAGTTGGGGATTCTACCCCAATCTGCTCATTTTGTGTTTTTTCCCCTTTATGATAGAGATTGCACGTTCTAGACTGCTCTACCTCATCATCATTTTCGGGGTAGGTGGTTTCGCCGTCGCTACGCTAGTCGGAATGGGAGTAGGCTTGGTGACTGGTCTTGGTATCTTCCTGTTTCTAAGATTCAGGGTACCTAGCGACAACATCCTTGCACGATTCTGGTCATCATTGTGGGAGTAGCCATGCACAGGTTTCTAACTAATTGTAACAGGCGTAACTACACTGAATCTGTGCGTGCAGCACTCTGTGGAAGCGTCTTGCTTGCTGCTATTTTCGGATCTCGTTCAATGATTGCAGTTGGCTATGGCGAAACGAAACAATGGATTGTGGACACTGATGGGACTGGAGATTTCCGTACAATACAGGAGGTCGTACTGTCCCCGTTTAGGGCGCGCGCTCTGCCGTGCGCGATGGAGGAAAGATGAAGCTTGCACCGGGCGCGCCAAAACTAAAATAGGCCAAGTGCAGCGTAGATTTATGGGTAAGGTTCTGCATGTCTAGCGAAAACCGCGTCAATGATTTCAGGGCTGAGTTGCCGTTGTCTTACAGAATCCTTCTGAAGGTCCCTAAACTGAGTCTGGAGAGTTTCTCGGAAAGATTCCAAGGCATTTTCTGGATAATAGTGTTGCCTGTACTGTTTATGTGTGACTTCTTCGCTAATCTAGCTTTTCTTACTATGCTACCTTTCCCATCGAATTGTTTGTCTGTCTTCCTTCTGACATTGACCATTGCATTGCTGCTCTTGAGGATTCTGCTGGAACGTGCTTTGAATACACGCGATGCAATGCTTAAGCAGGGAAGTTACAGATGGGATGTAGAGAAATCATTTCAGGAATACGAACAGCTATTGCGAAGCCGGAAGAGGCAAGAAGTTGAGCCGGTCGACGGGGAAGAGACGCAGTAGATCCAATTTTGCTGCCTCTTCTGGAAAAGCTTAAAGACTCAGCCCGTGCTGCGTTTTTTCGGTTTGGGCTTCATACGTGTCTTTTTCTTGCGGTCCAGTTGAAAGTCGACAATGACTAGTATCAATCCAGCTGGTGGCAAAGAAGCGAGAAGCACTGTTCCTAAGTAGGGATCTATGAGTGGTGTTGGTTCCTGCCACGTTTCTCTGATGCTTAACCGGAAGGGACGGCTGACATTTTCCACTGTTTCATCCTTCAGGCTTCTGAAAAGAAGTACGTATTTGCTGCAATTGTCTAGGTCACGAAATATGAAGTCGCCATATCTGTGTTCGCTGTCCAGATACACCCTCGTATAGGCTTTTGTAACATTCCATACTTGGTCGCTGAAATGGTCAAATAGCAGGAGGTCAAGCCCAGTTTCGTTGACTGCGGCCATTACCATGAAGGGATCTGGATCAAGGTCATCTGGGATCAATAAGCCCTCAGCTTCGTAGCTTGCCTTGGCTTGGTTCGGCAACGTAATGTTGAAACCTACCCAACCTTCTGAGCTGTTGCGTGGTGGAACCTGCACGAGCAGGTCCTCTGCTTCGCGATTGCCTTCTTCGGCAAGGGCAAAGCCCTCAGTCTTGTAGTATCTTTGAACATTCCCAGCGGCCATTCCAGCGAGAACAAAACCAAGAATCATAAGTGCCAGTCCAAAGAGTTTCAGGTACATAACTTAGCTACCACGCACCGCTTTAAGATTCAATGTTGCTTCCGAGTCTCTGGCTGGAATGCGTTTGTTATCTTTTCGTCAACTCCTTTTCTAGCCCTCAGGGGATGCATCTTCTTTCCGCTCCTAATGCCCCATACTACTACGATAACGCCCAAAACGCTGGTCCCAGCTCCTATTGGGAGCAGTATGAAGTTTGGGTATTCGGTTCTGGTTGTTGACTTGTATAGTCTCAGTATGGGGGGAGGTGACACAGGGTGGAACCATCTTGAGTTGTTTTCAGCGAATACGTCTTCCACGTATTCGGGGTCTAGCGAGCATGTGAGGGTGTAGTTTCCCTGAAGGGACGTTTTTCCGAGTTGAAACACGTTTTCTCCATCTAGGTTTTCCGTTTTTGGGTATCCCTTTTCTATCACTAGGGAGCCGTCAGGGTCTTGGAAGCCGCTTGTTCGATTCGCTCTGACCCAGGGCTCCGCACTGGTTTTGTTGTAGACATCAAAGTAGTCCTCATAGACAGACATATATGATACTCCTCCATTGAGCTGTGAGATGAGCACGTATATTCTGACCATTGTGCAGTTTGACTCCGGACCGGTTATGTTGGCTTGCAGGTATTTTACTGGTATGTATGTGCCACTGACATTTGCAGAATCCAGACCATAAATAGCGATTGACCAGTCATTGTCAGGGCGAAAACTGAAACCTACGGTCTCGTTTTGGTTGAAAATCATGGATTCAGTCCACTGTTTCGTTGCTTGTGCAAACGTTGAGTCTGTGATTTTGTTTGAGTTTTGGGAAGAGAACATCATCCCCAGACCGAGCAAGATTATGATTACCCCTGCTGCAAGAATGACTTTCCTCAAGCTGTTTCACCGGTTCATGATGTTTACTGGGTTTGTCTATCTCATAAACATTGTGCGCAACTGTGCTATGACTGGAACCGGCTTGGGTATATGTTTTTTTCAGGATTCTGTTCGCTTTCTGTGGGTTAGACTTTTGTTTAGAAAGGCTTTTGACATAGACATGTGTCTTACACTATGGATGGTTGCATGAAGGTTGTCGCGTGGCTGTTGATCCTTCTTGTTACCAGCTCGCTCGGAGCTTCGCACTTGGTGACTGGTAGAGCCTTTGCTGGAGCTCTGCTGTCGGGGGGCATACATGTCGTTCCAGATGAATATGGTTTAATACAGGCAGCAATCGATGATGTCCCTGAAGGTTCCACGATTTTAGTCCGCTCTGGAGAGTACTCTGGTCCTGTAAACATAAACAAGCGTCTGAGTATTATCGGGAGTGGTGACTCCACGGTTATTAAGAGCGTTGGGGGATGGGCGTCAGTTGAAATCCCTAGAGGTATTAATGGAGTTGTCTTTGAAGGCTTTTGCGTCGATGGGTCCGGTGGAGCAAGCATCGGCATTAACGTACGCAGTCAAGGCAACGTTCTGATCAATAATACCGTGATTAACCACAAAGACATTGGAATCTGTATCTATGACTCTTCAGACAATTTTCTAAGAGGTAATCAGATGATGAACAACACGCGAAACCTAAAGGTTTGGGGATTGTCTCTTGAGCATTTCTTGCATGATATCGATTCCTCCAATCTTGTTGACGGAAGGCCTGTATGTTATTGGGTTAACAAGGCCAATCAGAGTGTTCCTCTGGATGTCGGGTACGTGGCAGTAGTCAATTCAACAGCGATAACCGTCGCGGGATTTAACTTGACCAGTAATTACTCTGGAGTTCTTCTAGCATATACAAACGACTCTTCCATACTGAATCTAGATTGCAGAATGAACGCAGAAGGCATCCGTCTCGTTCTTTCAAACAACAACACCATTGCGAATAACAATGTGATGGCTAACGATTGGATTGGCATTTCGTTTGTGGCGTCTTCAAACAATAGTATTACCAGAAACAATGTGGCCTTCAATGATAATGGCATGTATTTTTCGTACTCAAGTCTTCTGCCTCCTCGTTCGGACTACAACAATGTGTGCCAAAACAGCTTTTCCCAGAATAGAAACGGGTTCTACCTTGACAATTCCTCTTTCAACAGTGTTTGCGAAAACGCCTTTACAGCTAACAGCGTGGCAGCCTATTTTGACATTTCGAATCACAATGTATTCTCACGCAATCAAGTCTTGGACAGCGTTCAATGTGGATTCAAAATCGATAAATCCGAGAGCAACACTTTCTACCACAACAACTTCGCAAACAATACTGTGCACGTTAGCGTGGTTGATTACTCACCTAATCCTCCTTCAACAAACATCTGGGACAATGGATATCCTGATGGTGGAAATTATTGGAGTGACTATCGCGTTGACGACTTGTATTGGAGTGCCTTCCAAAACGCAACTGGCGCTGATGGAATAGGTGATGCACCTTACTTCATAAGAGCAGGCAACCATGACGATTTTCCCCTTATGGGATTTTTTGACACTTTGGATGCTGGTACATGGGATGGAACATCCTTCGACGTCTACGTCATCAGCAACGGTACTATTATGAACTTTGAGTTTGCTGCGCAGCCTGTCAAACCCTTTGTTCGCTTTGATCTTGTCAATGAGTCGGGAGAAAAGGTTTTTTGCAGGGTGATAATTCCCAAGAGCCTCCTATCCGCTGATGGTGATTGGGTGGTTGTTACAGACGCCGGAATACTCAGTTACGCTTCCGTATCAAATTTAGATTCGGCCTACATCTACTTTACCTGCACTGGCGGGAATGTAACGGTCTCAATTGAAGGAACTCATGCTCTGTCAGAGTCACTATACTTCGCGATTGGTCCTCTCGCAATGATCTTTGCAACAGTCTCGCTTGTTCTGATGAGAAAGAGAAGAAGAGTCACTGGGAGGGATGCAAAGTGAGAAGGATCGTATCCAAGCTTTTCTTGGTATTGCTTGTTCTAGCTTTGTTGAGACTGACCTCCCAGATCCACTTTGCTGAAGCTGATTCCAGAACGATAGTTGTTCCAGACGATTTTCAGAAGATCCAAGAGGCCATTAACAACGCTGCTGATGGGGACTTGATTTTCGTGAAATCTGGAGTCTATGCCGAACGATTGACAGTCAACATAACTATTTCACTTTTGGGAGAAAGTTCTGGAAAGGTGATAGTAGAAAGCGGGAAGGGTGAAGACACAATACTACTACAAGCGGACAACGTTTCAGTGAGTGGTTTCAGCATCAGGAATATGGACCGAAGCACGAGTTCATTTGGTATGAGACTTTCGAATTCCTCTTTTTGCACGATTTCGAACAACATTGTTTCCGACACTTTCGCGGCTGTCATGATTGAAGGCGGGTCGAGTAACCTTGTCGAACACAACTACCTTGAGAATAACCGATACGGCATTTTTACCCGTCGTTACCTGCATCTATGTCCTTCCAACAGTAATGTCTTGGTCAACAATACCATAGTGAATAGCACGTGGAATGCGCTTGAACTCGACTGGGGTGAGGGAAACACTGTTCGCAACAACAATGTTTTTGACAATACTGCGTACGCTTTGGAGATCCCCATATATGCGCCGTCATACAACAACGTTATTTTCCACAACAATTTCGTTGGAAACGCAAAAGCTTGGGGTGTGACTTGTCAAGCATATGGGCCTTCTCCTAATCGTTGGGACAAAGACGGAGACGGCAACTATTGGAGCGACTATACCGGCATCGACGTCTTTGGTGGTCCGTTTCAGAATACTACTGGCAGCGACGGCATAGGCGATTCCCCTCATATTAGCCAAGAAGATACGACCGACCACTATCCCTTGATGGGACTCTACAGGGCGTTTGAAGTTGGCGGTGAAGAGGTTGCAGTGATATGCAATTCTAGTCTTGCTAGTCTTGATTTTGCCTCGAATGGATCTCGGGCAAGTGTTGTTGCATTTGTCTCTCAAGAGGAGGGTTCCGAAGGCTTCTGCAGGTTTTCTCTTCCAATAGCTTTGATCAACGGTACCTATGAAACTAGATTGGACAATCAGACGGTCAATTACCCAACGGTGACGGCGTTAGTGTGGCCAAATGCAACTAGGGAGTGTCTGTTGGTGAAGTATGGGGAAGGAGAGCATTCTATTAGCATACGGGGGACAACGCAGGTTTCAGAGTTTCCTTCACTCTTGATGTTGGCCATTTTCTTAGTAATGGCGTGTGGGTTTTCGCTATTATTCAGGCGAAAGCGTGTTTGAGCTTCCGTGTTTTCTAGTAGATGATTGGTTGCGGGACTCTCTCTGCTAGGATGAGCTCTCACCAAGACTTAAGAACGTCAACGCCATATGTTTTGTTTGAAGCTTCAGAGGTGTTGGCATGTCTGAGAGTGTGCTCGATAGGTGGTTTGTTATAATCGTTCTTGCAGTAATCTTGATTATTGTTACTCCGCTCTTGGTTGTGCTGGTCATCTTACAGCTTCCCTCTTGGCTTGCCCTTGTTGCCACGATTTCGATAATAGTCTTGTGGGGAGTGGTTTCTGGCTACAAGGATTGGATTATGTCAAGACGTAGGGAATCTGAAGAGCAAGTGAAGTCTGAGGAAAGAAAGAGCTAGGATTCTTTCTTGAATGCTCCCAGCAAGATGGCTATCAAGAATAGTATTGCCGCTGCCATCAATATCATTTCTGCCGAGTTGGCAAACTCGATTCGCAGTCCTGGAATCTCCACTTGCGGATATACAAATACGTACTCTGCTAGCCCGTATATCGTTCCTACAAGCAAGCCGACTCCCAAGGCTCTGAGATTCGATATTTCCATCACCGTTGCCAATGCAACTACCAGAAGAGCAAAAGCCCACAAACGACTGATGAAGAACAGAAGTATCGGCCACGTGACGGGTATAGACATTATCCCGATGTCTAATCCTTGGGATAGGAATGGTTCATTGAAGAATATGGCTGGTGTGAGTGCTTGGATTGCCTCAGGAACATAGACGAAGGCAAGAACTGCAGCCATGCTGCTAAACTTGAATTCGAACCTTAGAAGCTTTACACCAATCAAGTACACGATTGCGGAGAGACCCAGCCATTTCAGTATAGCAACTGTGACAGATGATAGGGCTCCGAAAAAGACTTCCATTCCCGAGAACAATGATCCTTGAACAAGCATGTTATAGATCGACCTTAGGTTGGAAATCGCGTCTTGAGTGTGTACTAGGCTCACGTTGTAAGCGTATAGGCCAACACCTATGCTGCTCAACACTGCTACGACGATTACCGTGTTGACTGCTTGGCGTATCTTTCTTTCATCTTCGGCTATTGCTCTTATTGCTTTTGCATTCAGTCTTGCCACGTCGATCATTGTTCCAAAGAAGGTTTCTCTGAATCTTTTTGTCCATGCGAACCCAGCAGCGCCAATTACGATGCACAAGAGGGCTCCAACTATGAAGCCGCCTCCTGCTAGGAAGGTCAGGAGTGAGAATCCCACTATCCAAGGTGCCAATGATTGGCGTCTGACAGGCTTCATGTAGGTGGCTAGAACCATAGCTAGGATAGCTATGCTGAGTATCAGCCAGACATAACCAAGTAGACCTTCAATCATACCTGGTATGCCAAAAGCGAAGCGGCCCCATATTGAAACTTTGTTAATGCTTTGAATGCTTAGCGACTGGTTTTCTGTGACTGTCTCATTTTCAACCGATAACTCGTCAACAACCCATTGCCTGAGCAGTGCAGGTGTCCGTCGGGTCTGCAAGGCTCCGGGGAAGTTCGCACTGAAGCTTAGAATGCGTTGCGAAACAACACCTGACACATTGAGGCTTTCTTGTACTTCTACTATGATCGTCTGGTCAGGTTCCTTATGGACATATGTGACACCAGTTACGACACTAGTCACATTCGTCGGTTGGGTCACATTTACGAAGGATGATTTGAAATCTTCCCAATTCGAGAAATGCGTCATGGATGGGGAAGACGACAGTATGATTGGACCATTTGACAATACCACAAGCCCACAATTCGTGACAATCAACACAGAACCAATAAGAAACAATGCGAATACTGGAGAAATTCTTCTGGTGTTCATTGAGCCAACTCCAATACTTTTAAGTTTTAACGTTTCGCGAGCTATTTAAGGCTTTATTTGCCAGAAAATCCATAAGGCAAAACCTTATGAATCTCATTCCTGCATCTAGATATTGTGGGTGAATGGATATGGGCCTTAGAAGTTTTATTGCAAAAAGGCTTGTTTACTCAGCGATATTGGTGATTGCAGTCATAGGCTTGAACTTTCTTCTTTTTATGATGATGCCCGGTGATCCCACAGACTTTTTGATGCAGGGGTTCAGCAGAGAGAGCGGCGAAGACAGGGAAGCGCACCTGGCTCGTTTGAAGGAACTGTGGGGAATTGGAGAGCCATGGCACATTCAGTTTTTCAAGTATATGCGGAATTTGCTGTCTTTCAATTTGGGAACTGAGCTTGTGGGAAGGAAGCCTATTAGCGCAGTGATGACTCAGAAGATTCCTTACACGCTTTTTATTTTGGGTGGATCCACGATATTTTCGATTGTTATTGGAATCGTGCTGGGTATATGGGCGATTCAGCGGAGAGGAGGAGTGTTTGATACGAGCAGCGTACTTTTTTCATTGATTGTTAATTCTCTGCCGACCTTCTGGATTGGGCTGATTTTCCTCTGGTTGTTTACAAACACGCTTGGATGGCTTCCGGGAGCTCGTGCCTTCCCCATGGAATGGGCGGCGGGTAATTGGCCTACTGTGGTAACATCTAGTGTTGTTTCAGGTTCAAGTGTGATGGGTTTTAGCATTCAATTGAATCCTACCGAACTTTGGAAGCTCTTATACGGGTTTGGAGCGCATGCAATTCTACCAATTGCCACACTAACGGTTTTCTTTTTTGGCGGTTGGCTTCTTCTGACAAGAGCGACTATGCTGGACGTAATCACGGAAGACTATATCGTGACGGCTAGAGCGAAGGGCTTGTCTGAACAGGCAGTTCTCTACAAGCATGCTTTCAGGAATGCATCTTTGCCGATTATAACTAGTGCTGCACTGGCTTTCGGATTCATACTTTCAGGAGCGATAATCACAGAAACAGTATTCTCGTATCCTGGTTTGGGCGGGTGGATCTGGAACTCAATCCAATACAGAGATTACAGTGTACTGATGTCCGTGTTCTACATCATTTCGATTTGTGTGATTATTGCAAACATCATTTCCGACTTGCTGTACGGTATTATAGATCCAAGGATAAAATACGGGTGATATGAATGGAACGCAAAACAAACCCACTGGCTTTCAATCTGAAACGATTCTTGAATTTCCTAAAGTTGTTTCTGAGGAACAAGCGGGCAATCTTCGGTCTAGGCATCATTATTGCTTTTGCATTTATAGCCGTCTTTTCGTCCTTGTTCACACCCCTCACTCCTGTAGGCGATGATCCTAATAGAACAGGAGCTTTAGCTGCAAAACGAGCCGCTCCGGCATGGCTGAGAATTCTTCCCACGTGGCTTGGTGGGGTTCCAACTTTTTCAGAAAACTATGAACCGCTTTCAGATCCTGGCTTTCCAATGTTGACAAGCGAAGGTGGACAGCTGAACTACTCGGTTGTACAGACAAGTCAGGGTCAGAGTGTCACAGTTGGCACAGACATGAGCGTGGGATATTCACAAGTCGTCAATGGCTTCGAATTCCCTAACAAGAACGGCTCTATGGCGATAACTTTCCAAAGATCCCAAGGCACTACAACCGGCGAAACCAAAGTGTATCTTTACACAGATTTTGACTATCCTTATACGGGTCCTCCTGCAAGGTACGTCGGTAACTATGAACTGCTGGTTAACGGCAGCTACTACGAACAGGATTATCTTGCGGAACAATGGTATGTTGTGAAGCTAGCTTCGCCGAAACTAGCCGAAATTACAGGAGGCAACATAAGCATACTTGCAACGACACCCCAGGGCATGAACATAGCAGTCACAACGGACATAACGGACTACTTCCTGAATAATGCTACAACGTGGGCCCTTCAAGGATACCAGAGCTGGATGGAGTGGTTGAATGGGACGGACACGTTGTCAGGCCATTGGGACGAGATGAAATGGACTATCAGTGGAGGAAGCCTTACCAATAAGACATATGAGCAGCTCACAAACTCGAGCTATTCAGCTATGTATGTCGACACAGGAAATGCCTCCTACGTTGGCTTCATGAATGATTTGGAGATCTGCGACCCTGATCTATCAACTCTTGATGACGGTCCAGACATCACACGCATTGCCAAATGGACAAGCAGCCAAACATATCTGACAAATGAATCTTTAGCTGGGAGCACCACGCTGTACACGAGTTCAGTGGCGGGTTGGCCAGTGAATACGTTTGGAGTCTTGCCATACTTCACCGTTGGAAGCAACGAAACCCAAGAAATAGTGCAATTGCAGATGTATGGCCCAAACACCATAAAACTCCAGAACCCCCTCAAATATGATCATGCCGCAAACGAAACGGTGGAGCTAAGGGCGAAAGAGATGAGAATCCTTGAGAATCTGGATATGGCCAGAAACGAAAAGATCTACGTGTTGGTTAGGCTTTCGATAACCGACCCATATGAAGTGTACCGACTACAAGCAAGCCAGGTGTGGGATCCACCTGTTTATCCTGAAACTACGAATTGGGCAGCGAATATCCACGTTTGGAATGAAGCCCTAGTAGCGCAGTCATTTTGGAGGGTTGTAGTTCGAGATATTATGCTCAATGTACCGGTTAAGGTAAGGGTCTTCATAGAACCAGCAGCGAACGACTTCGAATTATCGACAACAGTCTTTCCTCTGGTTGCAGGAACGGTTCCAATAGGGTTTTACCTGGATGCATTGACAGGTGATGTGTCAATTAGGAGATCCTTTTCAGGGTTAGCAGAGAACGGGAACTGGATAATTTCAAGAACAAGCGCAGCAACTGCGATTTCCATCATTGATAAGGAACAGCCTGATGCAATTGCCAAGTTGTTCACAACATTTCCGTCCCAATACAGATATGGAATAGAGCTGACGTTTGTTGACACTGGATATGCCGATCAGAATGTTTCCACAACGGTCTATGTTGATGACCTTGCACTCAAGTTGTATGGGACAAGTTACGGCCTACTAGGTGCGGATCAGTATGGAAGAGATTTGTGGGCTCAACTGATTTACGGATCGAGAGTATCCCTGTACATTGGACTCATCGTTTCGATAATCAGTATCGCTATTGGTCTGACTGTTGGGCTTGTCGCAGGCTATCTTGGTGGAGCCGCCGATCAATTCCTAATGAGGTTCAATGATTTGCTGCTCGTCTTACCAGGGTTACCCTTAATGATAGTGCTAGTAGCAGTTCTGGGAGCGCGAATAGAAAACCTGATATTGCTTCTAGGTTTCCTAGGATGGAATGGTTTCGCTCGCTTGGTTAGGTCACAAGTGCTATCGTTGAAGGAGCGGCCTTTCATAGAAGCTGCGAAGGCTGCGGGAGCAGGCACGGGGCACATTATCATTCGCCACATTGTGCCTCATGTCATGGCTCTTGTTTACGTTTCACTAGCAACTGCTGTACCAGGCGCAATAACGGCCGAAGCAGCACTAAGCTGGCTTGGTTTCTACGATCCTACCCGAATGTCATGGGGAAGGATGCTTCATGAAGTCTTTGCTGCTGGAGCCACGCGGAATTGGTGGTGGGTAATTCCTCCAGGACTTTGCATATCGCTGATAGCCGTTGCATTCATTCTGCTTGGCTTCGCTTTGGATGACATCCTGAATCCGAAACTGAGAATGAGAAAGTAGAAAAAGCTAAGGAGACTTGGACTGATCGGCTAGCGCCTCCATTTCATTCCAGTATTTCCGTTCTATCTCCCTGTAGAATTCAGATTCCAGAAGCTTCTTGCGAAGGATTGGACCGCCACCCAAGAAAGTGAAAAACGAAGTGGATTTCAGCAAGCCCAAGCTTTCATCGCATTCAAACTTGATTGATAAGTCTCGCTTCATTCTGGAAAGTGTGATTTCAATGCGTCTTGTTTCATGTCCTTCCATTCTTCTGATTCCCACTAATTTGATGCGGTTCTCGCTTGTCTCTTTCGCAATGCCAAAATCATTATCAAGGAGAAACTGCTCTGTTTTGGCTGCGAACGATTCCAAATGCTTCTCTCTTCCCATGTAACGATATTCCATTGGCATTCCCTCTATGCATGAGTTGTGGAGTTGCAGAAAGATTTTTCGACTACTACCACGCGATCACATTGTTGAGTAAAAGGTTAAATATCGTCCCGTTGTAGTTGCTTCATTAGCCGAACAAAGATTCGAAGGGGTTATATGGGACTACTGGACGTTCAGGAGCTTAGGACATATTATACAACACTTCGAGGAAATGTCAGAGCTGTTGATGGAGTGACGTTCACTGTAAAACACGGCGAAGCAACTGGGCTTGCAGGGGAATCAGGTTGCGGGAAGACAACAGTTGCAACGTCTATTCTTCGTATATTGTCCTCGGGTGGAAAGATAGTTGGCGGCAAGATTCTTTTTAACGGTCTAGACATTGTTGGGCTTGACGAGGTGGAGATGCGGGAGCGCATAAGGTGGAAGGAGATTTCGATAGTCTTCCAAGGAGCTATGAATGCGCTGAACCCTGTTTTCAGAGTTAGCGACCAGATTGTTGAAGCAATAACGCTTCATGAACCAGAAGTCAGTCGAAAAGCAGCATACGAAAGAGCTGAGAAGCTATTCGAACTTGTCGGGATAGATTCTTCGAGGGTCGGGAACTATCCCCATGAATTCAGTGGCGGAATGAGGCAAAGAGCAATGATTGCTATGGCCTTGGCATCAAACCCTTCAGTGCTAATTGCAGATGAACCTGCCACAGCTTTGGATGTTATAGTTGCCGCTCAGGTGCTAAAACTCATGCGGGAGCTGAAGAGCAAGCTAAATCTAGGGATGATACTGATCACGCATGATCTCTCGATTATCGCAGAGGTTTGTGAAATATGTGCAATAATGTATGCGGGAAAGATTGCAGAGTACGGAAATGTTGTCACGATTTTCAAAGATCCTCTGCATCCCTACACACAGGGTTTAATGAGTGCTTTTCCAAGCATCAACGCAAAAGAGAGAATGCGCATGGTCTCCATTCCAGGAGCTCCGCCTGATCTGCTGGACCCTCCAAACGCGTGCAGATTCAATCCACGGTGTAGGCACGCAAAAGACATTTGCAGAAGTCAAGATCCTCCTTACACTGAGCTGGAGAAAGGCCACTTTGTTTCGTGTCACATGGCAGTAGCCACCTATGAGGGAAAGAAATGGTAAGAGACAAGTCTGAGACAAGCACTACGATTATTGAAGCCCAAAATCTCAAGAAGTGGTTTCCCATTCACATGGGATTCTTTCAGTCTGTCGTGTCAAGGAAGCAATTGTTTGTCAAGGCTGTTGACGGTGTCAGTTTCAGTATCTCCAAAGGTGAGATTTTCGGGCTCGCCGGAGAGAGCGGCAGTGGAAAGACGACCACAGGGAGGCTTTTGCTGAAGCTCATTGAACCAACGGGTGGGAAGATACTTTTCGAAGGCGAAGACGTAACCAGAATCAAAGATAGAGGCTTCAAGAGCTATAGAAGGAGACTTCAGATAGTCTTTCAAGACCCATATGAATCGTTGAACCCAAGAATGACGGTTCGCAGCATTATTGAGGAACCCCTGATAATTCAAGGCCTTGTTGGCAAGGACATGGAAGGGAGAGTATGCAAAGTGCTGGAAGATGTCGAGTTGAGCCCACCAGCCGAGTATCTGTACAGGTATCCGCATGAACTGAGCGGCGGGCAGAGACAGAGAGTCGCAACAGCAAGAGCGTTGGTGCTTGGTCCAGAGTTTATTGTCGCAGACGAACCTGTTTCAATGTTGGATGTATCTATCAGAGCCGAAGTCCTGAATCTTATGGTCGACTTGAGGGACAAGTACAAGGTTTCTTTTCTCTACATAACGCATGACTTGGCTCTAGCTCGCCACATATGCGATAGATTGGCTGTTATGTACTTGGGAAAGATTATGGAAGTGTCCGGCGTTGACGACCTAGTTGCGGAGCCGATGCACCCGTACACAAATGCTTTGATCTTGGCCGTTCCGGTGCCTGACCCTACATCGAAGCGCGTTGAGGTCGTTATTAAGGGTGAGATTCCAAGTCCCATCAATCCGCCGTCTGGCTGCAGATTCCACACAAGATGTCCATCATACATCGGGGACATTTGCAGAACCAAGGAGCCGCAGCTAGTCGAGGTGAGAAGAGGTCATTTTGTCGCCTGTCATCTTTATGAGACGCCAAAGAAGTAACTCTCCATGCATGAACCGGGTTTTTTTGCGTTTTTCATTTCAATTTAGGCTAGATTCTTGACATAGACAATTTTTCCATAAACCTTTTAAACGTCTGCGCACTCACACATAACTGTTGAAAGGAGAAAGGAAGGAAAAAAATGCAAAAGAAAGCATTATTCGCGATATTTGCTATTGCAATGATTGCAATGATGTTAATACCAAACGTTTTCGCATGGAGCTATGGAGACCCATCAAAGACAGACGATACGAAATTCGAGAAATTCGGCCCAAGAGCCGACAATCTGCTGATACAAATGTACGCTACACAGACCTCTGAACTAGAAGCTGGTCTAGAAGTTGACGACATTGACGTTACCGACTGGCCACTAGACGGCGCACACTATGATAGATACACCACTTCACCGTGGAACAATACTATCAGTGTGTTAGGCTATGGTCCAGAATTCGGAATATTCCTGTTCGACTTGAACAACAACAACAACCTGTACCTAGGCAACCCGCAAAACCCAGCTTACGCGAACCCGGTTTATCCAAACCCAATGTCCGACGTTGACTTGAGAAAGGCGGTCGGTTACCTGTCTGACAGAGCAGCATACATCGCTTTCATTGGCCCAACGACCGTTACTGCCCTCTACACCCCAGTAGGTCCCTCTGCCGGAAAGTACGCTTCCCCAACAATTTATCCAGGCGGAGCCGACGAAGCCCTGTGCTACTTGTACAATCCAGCTATGGCTAACGCCACACTTCAAGCTGGCGGATTCCCAGTTGGTCCAAGCGGCTGGCGCTATTGGGACATGAACGGCAACCTCGTAAAGGATGCTGGCGAAGCTTACCTCAATCTGATTGTCTCCGCAAGAAGTGACGATCCGAACAGAGCTAACTGCGGCAGCCTGCTCTCTGTAGAGCTGAGTAAGGCTGGGGTTGGCCACACCCTGTATTCAGAGGAAAGCACTGCAGCAAAGAACCGATGTATGAGCGCAAAGAACTATCACATCTACACTGGCGGCTGGAGTTTGACAGTTGACCCAGACTTCTTGATACTGTGGGCTTGGGACTACTACTGGCACCCTGGCAGACCATACAACTATGCTGGATGCAACAACGCAGCCTACAACGCTGCAGCTGACGGTGTCCAGTACGCTAACGACCAGGCTGAAGCTGTAGAGAACGCACACATAGCTGAGTACGCTTTCTGCTCTGACGCCCTGAGCACTCCGTTGTGGACAAGCACAGGATTCAAAGCGGTAAGCAGAACCTAC
>JALHSQ010000056.1 GCA_022865885.1 Candidatus Bathyarchaeota archaeon
CCTTGTCTCCAGTATGCAGCAAAAGAATGTCTCCGGGGACGACGTCACTTGTTCTTATCTTGATCTCTTTTCCGTCTCGCAAAACCGATGCTGTTGGAGCAGTCATTTTCTTCAGTGCCTCTAGAGCCCTTTCTGCCCTGTATTCTTGAGTAAAACCCAAGATCGCCACTGCTATAACAATCGCAATTATGACTATTGCATCATAAGGTTCGCCCACCGCGAATGATAATGCCGTCGCCACCAGCAATATGATAACTAGTATGTTTTTGAACTGCTCAAGGAGAAGCCTTAGTGGGGATTTTCCTTTCTCCTTTTTCAGTTCGTTAGGGCCGAATTCGGCAAGGCGCCTAATCGCTTCTTCTTGTCCTAGACCAGTTCTCTTCGAGTTGAGATCACTCAAAGACTCTTCAATTTCCATTGCATGCCAAGGTTTTGACGTATTATTCACCACATCGGATGCGCGTTGGCGCGCCATTCATTTCGGCTTTCTTAACTCTTTCATGTTTAATCAATGTTTAGTAAGACTTGTTGAGATCCTCCGTTTCTATACGATCCTCACGGCACGCGCTAGGAGTTTTGATTGTGATTGTCTGACGTATGAGAATTTCCATTTTCTTTCTCGGCGATAGAGTTCAGACCGGGGAAAATGGCAGACATCTAGCGTGCGCGATTGTTGAAGGCATTCAAGTCCGAATAAACCACTTCTCTCAAGAATGTAGGCTTGCCAGCTATCGTTTACCGCGCGCTGAGAATAGAACCTATATACAACGGTTGTTGACAATTGGATGAGTGGTTTTGTTGTCAGATCAGAGCGAAGGGGAACAGAGAGAAGACTCACTGCCATTGAAAGTCAGAGACGTAATGGTGAGAGAAGTAATAACTGTGGATGAAAATTCCACGGTTAAAGAGGCTGTCGACATTATGAACGAATTTCAGATAGGTAGCCTCATAGTGCTGGAAAGAGGAAAGGCTATGGGCATAGTTACAGAAAGGGACTTCTTGAAAAGGGTTATTGCAGAAGGAAAGGACGTCATGACTACTAAGGTAAAGGAGATCATGACCATACCATTGGTTGTTGTTGAGCCAAGCACGGACTTGGAAGAAGCTGTGAAACTGATGTTTCAAAGTAAGATAAAGAAGCTGGCCGTAGTTGACGCAAACAAGCTTGTGGGCATAGTAACCCTGACAGACATTGCACGCTTTCAGCCTCAAATGATAAGAATGCTGAAACAACTCACTGCAAAACAGGCAGTGACGAAAAGCATGCAGAAAGTCATTAACTTCTACATTGTCTAGGAGAATTGATGTAAGACATTTCTGCGCGTGCTACTGGGCAATAGGTTTTGCTCCCAAACTCAGAGTTGAGAATACATCAGAAAGATTTTTGTGATCAAATACTAGAATAAGACTCATGTCTTCGGTTAAGAAGATGGTCCTAGATTGGCAAGGAAACTATCGTTTCATAGCGAAAAATGAAAAAGGGCTTTCTGTTAATTTCGATGCTCCCATACCAAATGGTGGAGAAGAGACTGCACTATCGCCAATGGAGAATGTTCTGGCAAGTTTAGCGGCCTGCAGCAGTTATCATGTTGTGACAATATTGAAGAAGAAAAGGCAGGATTTCTCAGACTATTCAGTAGAGATGACAGCAGACAGAAGAGATGAACCGCCACGAGTGTTTACCAGCATTCATCTCAAGTACATCATTAAAGGAAAGAACATTAGTAAAGAGGCTGTTGAAAGCGCAATAAGACTTTCTGAAGAAAAATACTGCTCAGTAGGAGGGATGCTAAAGAATGCGGTCAGAATGACATCTTCATATGAGATATTAGAAGAATAGGGAAGAATCCTTGCGCGCTTTATCCCATCACGATTATCATGTTTGCTTCCTGAGCCATCTGGTTAGTAATCAGTTTTGGCTTGTTGGCTGACAGGTCTATTCCTTGTTCTCGCATAACATGACAGCGAAAAAACGACGAGCTCTCGGGTGAATAGCCAAAACACTAGTAAAACGTAGCCTTTTCAATCACGATTAAGCTAGTTTTTACTCGCAAATCGATAGCATGCAGAAAATGTTTGAACCGAG
>JALHSQ010000057.1 GCA_022865885.1 Candidatus Bathyarchaeota archaeon
AGCGCGCTGGCTTGTCCCTAAATTAATTAATGCAGTTGGGGTCTCGTATTTTATGGCTTGCGTCCAAGCTTAGGAGGTGAATCCATTAGCTGGGCAAGATGAACACGAGACCCTAGAAACCCTCTTCAGAAACGTAGACTTAAGTTTTGCTAAAGCAGCGTTACTCAGATGCTTTCACACGGTTGGGCCTGGGAGACCTCCAAGGAATCCCTTAGGGGTTTTCAGAACTTTCATTGTTATGAAAATGAAGGGCGTTCGCAGTCTAAGAGAAATGACTAGACTGCTTGACGTGGATCAACGACTGAGAAAACTGTGCCTGATAAAGATAGGCGAAGCAGCGTATCCCCGAAGCGTTCTCAGCAGGTTCATCCGAAAAGTCGGAGAAGACAACCTCACCAGAATAATAGAGGAGAAAGTTGTTAAGCTCTTGAAACGGAACGATGCAAAAGACGTTGATGCCGTATTGGATGCTTCGTTCATAAAGGCTTGGAGCACACGCCATCCAATGGACAACCAGAAAGGCTACTCCGACGAGGAAGCCAGAGTCGGAAGAGCAGGCAGAGCCTTCGCACTCGGCTACAAGCTTCACCTGTCCATTGACTCGCAGACCATGCTTCCTTTGACTTGCGCATTTGCTTCTGCAAACCAGAACGAGAAGAAACACTCACTGAACATGCTGGAGAAGACCAAGCTGATTCTCAAGCGGTCTGCAGCCAGACTGAGAAGCGTGATAGCTGACAGCCAATACAGCGACAGCAAACTCAGAAGTGCCGTTGACGAGGCAGTGATTCCTTATCCCGTTAACCAGAAACGCGACGTTAAAGGCCTTCTAAGGGTGGACAAGAAGTTTCGAACCTACGGGCCGGAAGACCAGAAAAGGGAGTATCGTAAGAGGCCTCACATTGAAGCGGTCTACAGCTTCCTCAAGACGCAGTACAGCCTAGCCATTAACAAGGTCAGAGGCGTAAGAAACGTCGCTTCCTACGCGCTCTACAGCCTATTGTGCCTGGTTCTAAACAGAGAAGCAGCAGAAAACATTGGGAGACCAGACAAAGCAGTCTCACCAACCTACTTCAACACATAATAAAGGGACAAGGCAGCGCGCACTGTCATGTAGATAATATAGTCACAATTTCTAATTTCGCTAAATAATGGAGCGACTTTCTTGAAGAAAAAAACGGGGAGTAGGATGGAGTAGTTCACCTTTTCTTGATGGCCTTTTTTATTTTTTCAACGGTTGCAGGGGGGACCTTGTCCAATTTGTGGCATATCTTCGCGTGTACCTGGAGCATAGACATCATTTCTTCTTCGCTCGATGCGCCCTTGATCTCCAAAGAACAATCCGGTACAACATCCGCGCATTTATATTCGTATTTAGGCACGAAACTCACCAACTTCTAGTATCCCCAATATGATAATAAGCTTTTTGACGCTGCTGGAGAGAGGCTGATCTTTTTCGCGCGTTCGTTGCTGTTGCGCGTGCTTCTGCTTCAGAGAGGCAGCTGAGTTGTTCGAGCTAACTATGGGTTTCCTTGCTTTTCCGCGCGCATTACAGTCATTGCATACATGCATGCGCAAAAGTTATAACAGAACTACAAGAACCAATTAGATTGGGGAAATGAGTTGAATAGAAAAATTGGAGCCTGTGGTATTTACTGCGGTTTTTGTCCAACATTCAGACTCAAAAAATAGATGCCTTGGATGCGACTGGGGTAATAAAAAATTGAGAGAGAAGAGAGAAAGCCACAAAGGCTGTATTTTCTGGGAATGCACTCAAGACAATAATGTTAAATGCTGTTTTCTATGCAAGGAGTTTCCATGCAAAACGCACTACGACCAAGAGGGGACAGTTTATACTAAACATGCCTTAGATATGTGGAAAGAATTTGCTAAAACCGGTTTAACCGCGCGCGTATGGGAAGCCATGATAAAGCGAGTTTAAGAACTTCAGCACGCATTTTTTCATCTACCACTAGAATCACCTTTATGCGCGTGCGGCATGTCCAAGTGAATTGATACGTCCATAATGTCGCAGGCGAGCTGATAAACGACACAAGACCTTTAATGAGATCATTGCTAAGTCCTCTTTCCGCATGCGCGCAAATTATAAATAAAACAATGCAAATGTCATTGATGATTAGTGGTTTTTGAGGTGGAATCGTGGTTGAGATTTTGGGAATCTCTGGAAGCCCTGTCAAGAATAGCAATACCGACCGCTTGGTTAAACTGGTGCAAGATTCAACAGGGTTGAAGTCAGAGTTCATCAAGCTTTTCGACTGCAAGATCGAGCCGTGTCACGTGTGCATGTGGATGACCCTAAATGGGGAAGGGTTTTTCCATGCCCGAACCTCTAGAAGAGGAATAAACACCATCTTTGACCATTTTAGGGACAAACCAGCGCGCTAGCAGAAGGGAAAACAGAAGTTTCATACTTTGTAGATTTCCTTTTCGTTCTCTTCCCAGCTTCCCTGAACGTAAGGTGTCGTGCTGTCAAGCCTCTTCAATCCCATAAACTCCTTCAGTTTCCAAGCATTGTTATGAAATACGATTCTGCCATAGATGGTTTCGCATACTGCTCTAAACCAGTGTGGAAACTTCCCAGTTGTGGTTTTGATGATCCAGTAAGCTCGTTTCGTGCTTAACGGTCTATCCCATAGGAACGATCCTGCCCTCAAGCTTGTCGCCCTAGGAAAAACGTAAGCCTCATCATTTGGAACGATGGATAGCCACTCTTGAAAAGCAGTTGTGAATGTAGCTAGTTTTCCCTTCTTAGGCATTATGATCTTGGCTCGCATAAGACCATGCTTCACCGTTTGAGCATTAGCAAGAACTATCTTGTTCTCATAAACTCTGAACTGCAGCTTCTTTAACTGTAAGGCTTCGCTGATCCTTAGCCCGGTTAAGACTAGAAGACAGATTAGGCCACGATCTCTCAAGCGAAGCTTCTCCATGTTCGTCTTGTAATTCCATCCGCTCTGGTTGATGATTGCTCGCAGCTCATCCCATAGACGATCATCCAGAAATATTGGAACTTCGGAAACTTTGCGTTTCTTATGTATCCCGGCCTTAGTGAATTCCTTATTCTTCATCCTTTTTGCCTTCACTTTTCTTTTACTTGTGAGATATAATCTATAAATGTATCATACCATAGGAATGTTATGAACAAGTGAACAGCGTCTCAGCTTTCTCAATGTGTATATCCCTCACCGCAGTGTTTTGAAGCTGTTTGTTCGCTTTTTGGCTGTTGTTCTGATTATTTTGTTGCTCTGCTCGCAGTTTTTCCTTCTCTTCTCTCACTAGCTCCTCTAAGGCTATACTGTGAGCTTCATCTCTTAGCTTCTCTTGCTCCGTCTCAGCTTGAACCTTTTTCCATATGGATTCGGTTTTCTGAACGTGTTCGCTTATGGTTGCCTTGCTTCTCACAAACCATTCGCTCAGATCATCCATGCTGATATTTCTGACTCCGTTTTCAGCTTGTTCTTTAGTTGGCACTCCAAGCCGATAGGTGCAGCTTATGAGAGTTTCCAGCACCGGGGTTACTTGATGTTTGCACATTGACACTGGAAACCCGGCTAGATAGTTTAGGAAGATGAAGGCACTTACTTCTGAGGGGTCAGAGGCTAGAAAATCGTGAATCCTAGCTAAGACTTCACTAGCCGTCAGGTTGCCGTAGTCTTTCTCATGGATTTCTTCAATACTGCAAATCTCTGAAACTAAGCCTATTTTGAAGACGTTGTCTGTGATACGCTTAGCCACTTTAATCATGATGGAGTGTTCATCTTCCTGAACGTACCTGTCTTCCCTAGCGTTCACGTTCATCAAGCTCCCTGTTCATTGTAGAATTTGGGCAAGAAGCCTAAACGTTCATGTTCAAGCTTGTAGGAAGCGGTTTTGCTCTGGCTTCTTCTGCTGGAAAAAAGGGAATTGTGCGGGAGACTTCGCCACTCTTCCATACCAAAAGCCTTAAGTGCTAATTGTAGGGTTATCTCTGGTGTTAAAATACAAAATGAGGTGTTGAAAAAATTGGCAGTTGAAGGATTCGCAGGGAACAAACAGCCAGTAGACGTGAAAGTAGGCGAACTGACCCCACAATCTAGGGCAGTAAATGTCCTAGCCAAAGTAGTTTCAAAAAGCGAAATCAGAAACATCACAGCAGGACGAGATGGCGAAGCACACAAAGTGAGCGACGCATTAGTTGGCGACGAAACAGGAAGCATCTATCTAACCCTATGGGATGACAACATCGAGAAAGTCAAGGAAGAAGACACAATAAACGTCAAAAACGGTTACATTAACCTGTTCAGAGGGAACATGCGACTGAACATTGGCAGGTACGGCACATTAGGAATCTCAGAGCAACCATTGGCTGGTGCTGTAAACACGGAGAATAATGTCTCAACCAAAGTTTACGAGGAACAAAGACGCCCATTCAGAGGCGGCGGCAGAGACTACGGCGGACGAGGAGGTGAGGGTGGTCGCGGCGGCTATGGCGGTCGAGGAGACTCTGGTGGCCGCGATAGACGAGGCGGCGGCGGATACGGGCAACGAAGATACTAGATTCTAGCCGATGCTAGACAACCTCCAACCATTTTCTTCTAAACAACGTTTCCGGTTAGATCCATTTGTATTTGGCAAGATGATTTTGCGGATTGAACGATGATTGCGGTATCTCCCTGACGCTAGTCTTCCGGTCTGGCGTCACGCGGCATGATCAACATAATTGCTGAGACGAGACGCCAGTTCATGCTGAAAAACGTTCACTCCTTTCAAGTCGCGTGTGAAAAGGTAACCACAACCTTTAAAATGTAATATTCAAGACATCACCTTCTTACTCGATGGAGAGAAACATCATGTCTAAATTGAAGAAGGAAGAAAGAAAACCGACAGTTGACGAATTACTAGCCAAAGCCAAGAAACCCTCAATGCTAGCTCCACCATTACACCGATTCTACGGAGGAAAAGTCCAAGTTTTGCCGAAGTGCGCCGTCTCAAGCCCCAGCGATTTTGCTATATGGTACACACCGGGCGTCGCTGCAGTATGCAAAGAAATACAAGCTAATCCAGACAAGTCCTTCGAGCTCACAAATCGATGGAACTACGTGGCCGTAGTCTCAGACGGTACACGAGTACTGGGATTGGGTGACATCGGTCCAGAAGCGGGCATGCCAGTGATGGAGGGAAAAGCCCTCCTCTTCAAGTACTTGGGCGGTGTCGATGGCTTCCCAATATGCTTGAAAACAAAAGACCCGGAAGAAATTATCAGAACCTGCGAACTCATTCAGCCAACCTTCGGTGGCATAAACTTAGAGGACATAGAAAAACCAAAATGCTTCCAAGTCCTAGAAGAAGCTAGAAAACGTCTGCAAATACCCGTTTGGCACGACGATCAACAAGGAACAGCCACAGTGATCCTTGCAGGTCTGATGAACGCGTTCAAAATAGTTGGAAAGAACCCGAAAACCAGCTTAATAACCTTAGTGGGAGCAGGAGCAGCAAACCTCAGAACAGCCTATGTGCTGATAAGATGGGGAGTAAACCCGGGCAACATAATGATGGCAGACACTAAAGGAGTGATCTACGCGGGCAGAAAAGACATAGTCAAAGAGGAAGACCCATGGAAATATGAACTCTCTCAGAAGACTAACTCAGAGGGTAGAGAAGGAGACATAACTGAAGCCTTCAAGGATGTAGATGCAGTCGTAGCAGCTTCCAAGCCAGGTCCGGGCACAATAAAGAAAGAATGGGTAGGCACAATGGCAGACGACTCAATAATCTTCGCTTGCGCAAACCCGATACCTGAAATATGGCCATGGGAAGCCAAAGAAGCGGGAGCCCGCATAATAGCTACAGGACGAAGCGACTTTCCAAACCAAGTGAACAACAGTCTAGGTTTTCCAGCAATATTCCGCGGTGTCCTAGATGTTAGAGCAAAAACCGTAACAGACGACATGTGCATAGCTGCAGCCCAAGAGCTAGCCAAATTTGCCGAGGAACGAGGAATGAACGATGAGGACATTTTGCCACGGATGGAAGAATGGGAAGTATATCCAAGAGAAGCAGTAGCTTGCGCACTCAAATCGATAGATCAAGGTGTAGCCCGCATAAAACCAAGCCGGAAAGAGCTCTACGATAAAGCAGTGGCAATAATTCAGAATGCTAGAGAATCCACAAAGCTGCTGATGAAACATGGACTAATAAAACAGGCTCCCCCAGAAGAGGAGCTACTAAAGTAGGAAAACGCCCGATAACTCGAATTTTCCTCTTTTTTCCGGTCAATGAGCAGAAAATTATTTAAACTCTCCCACTGAACATAAGTTCTTAAGGGAGAACAGATTATGCGATCGGATTACGCCCTATACTTCGTAGCAATAATATTCTTTGCGATAACTGGAATTTCTTACTTCGTGTTTGTAGAGTTTGAAAGAAACCTGTCGGTCGTCGCAACCGTGATGCTCGGGCTTCTCTCGTTAGGATTTGGATACACTCAGAGGTCAACGAAAAAGGCCACAGCAATCCAAGTGCAGCTTCCACAACCAACTTCGTTAGTAGTCAGCAACTCGGTTGATCAATCAGCCAGCAGTCCAACGGCAATCGAAGCACCACCCCCACCACCAACCCCACAGACAAGCGAACCCCTGAAACAGGAAACAGTTGAACCCGTTATCGAAGCGGTAAAACAGAAAATCGAACTCACAGCCGTAAAAGGAGTCAAAGAAAAGCGAATGAAACAGTTGAAGACGCTGAACATAAACAGTGTTGAGGACTTGGCCAAGGCTTCAGCAAAGGACTTGGCTGCAAAACTAAAGATCTCACCCAAATCCACTGAAAAATGGATTCAAAACGCGAAAAACTTAATCGAGAAAGCTTAAGGTGGTTTCTACTATTTCACGAGGCTGAGAGTCCGGATTATATTCCTTCTTTCTAGTCGTCTTATTGCGTCTAGAAAATCATTTCTCGTCTTGCCTGTGACCTTGAAATTCTGGATCATATCGCTTATTTGCACCTCTGACTTTCCAAACTTTGAATGCCTGCTATGCAGATTCTTAACGATAAGTCTCTCCAAGCGGCCACACCTCCAAGTAGTATTGCGCATAAGAACAACTATCATTGTGACAAGCTTTTTTTCACTTCTATTCTTTCCACTCAAAACCATTCACAATCTGATATTAAATGCCAATAGTTTTTAGAGTTTGCGATGTAGATTTGCCAGAATCTGTCATATTCTCTGCTAGGCATTGTCACGACATGGTAAAACAGGTTTTGCAGATACCCAGCGCCTTGTGAACTAGAGTAACGAAAGAAGAAGGTACTATCCGTACACTTTTCCATAGTCTCGGGCTATTAGGCTTACGTCTCTGATGTCAATTCGGTTATCTTCGTTGTCATCCGCAAAAGGATTCCATCTAGAATGACTTGGGTACGAGCCAAAGGCCGCGGCAGCAGCTGAAACGCAAGAATGAACAGTGTTGCGCCTTTTCATTTTGATCGGATGTTGATGGGAAAGCTTTACAAGCTTCATCAATATGATGGACAGATTTGCGGTGACTGACTTTGGTGATAGGGCAAACTGGGCGGATATGCTTCTTTAGACTATCTGAGAATGAAGACTTGATTGAAGCTATTCGAAGAAGAGCTGAGGAAAGCAATGTAAAGGCTGGGATTTTGATCTTAATCGGAAGTCTGAGTAACGTGGTAATGGGCTTCTATCGAAATGGAAAATACGAGTTGACTCGCCTGAATGGTCCTTTGGAAATCGCTTCATGCATGGGTAACATTGCTGTTGATGAAAAAGGCGAAGTGATCATTCACTCACACATCGTGGTTTCAAGCGAGAAATGCGAAGCTTTCGGCGGACATTTGATGAAGGAGTCTCACGTCGGTGTCACGGCTGAATTAGTGATAATTGAAGGGTCCGACGTTGAATTGCAGAGGGCCTTTAATAAAGAAACAAAGCTGAACCTGCTACAATTGTAGTTGACAAACTCGAAACGAATCCGCTGAGTATTCAAGCGGAGAATACGCCACCCTCCTTAGCCATCCTATAGTGTACCCTCTTTTTAACCGTCAAATGGCCACGCAAAAAGATGCCTACCCTACCTCCTAGATTCATGACAGATTTTCAACCTTCTTGCTCGGGAGTTTTCGACACAGGAAAATCCTTCCGCAGGTGTATTCCATGGGCGTCTCCATAATAGTTCTTTAACCGCCCGATTCTTTTGTAACCTGTCTTCTCGTAAAGGTTCAGGGCCTGCAAGTTGTCTTCCCTAGCTTCAAGATAACAGGTTCCAACTCCTTTCTTACTGAAAATCCTTTCAATCTCCTGCAGCAGTCTCAGTCCGATGCGCTTTCGGCGGTATTGAGGCGAAACGTCTAAGGTGAGTATATGTCCAATAGGTGAATCTGTTTCAATAGACACCATACCTATCACGAAACCAGCGATTTTTCCGTCTTCTTTCGCAACGAGACTTATGGAATTGTAGTCAGTCAATAAGCTGGCAATCTGTTTTCTTGTGAATGCCTCTTTACCGAAGCATTCAACTTCGATTTCGGTAAGCCTATCTAGGTGGCGCATTGACGCTGTTTCTATGGTAGTTGTCATCTGAATATCGTCGATCCAAGAATGGGTTTAGGCGCATTTAGGTTTTTCAGTTGCCAGTTACAGTAGCTTTGCTGTTTGTTCCTGCCTTTATTGCTTTTATCCCAACCCACTGTTGGGCGGCAAAACCTATGAAGAATCTCAGCCACAGAGTTAGGAGTCGCATTAGGATTGTGGCTGTTGCGCTTATTTCCCAGGCGAGTGCGTCTGTGCCAGTCCATGTTCGAACGAATAGATATAACAGTGTTGTCAAGGTTATTTCAGGTAGGCCAACTTCAAAAGGGACTCCAACGGGTATAGATTTCACCGCCATGAAAATAGCTGAAATCACGAGTATCGCACTCCAGCTTATCTGTGGGTACCCGATGGACAAGAATGTCAAGTAGAAAATGCAAAGCGTGAGAATCCAAGATATGGTAGAAAAGGAAATGGCTGTCACCAAGGTTTTCGGTGCGTGAGCATATTCCTTTATTGCGATATGAAAAGCCCTTGTGGCCCCAACCACTTCCTCTCTCAGTCTGGCTAGCTTCCAACGTTTTCTTGTTATCCATTCGGCGAAATTGATTATCGCATTCACTATCCGCATCGTCCACTTCTCCTTAACGCACAACAGCAGAGTCAATACAAGAAAGAGAAAAGTGATTGCTACCAGGAACAATGTCAGAGCAAGAAGGATGCCGAAAAGCTGTCCTTCAATTAACAGAAGAATGGCGCCTGTAAGTAAGGTCGCAATGTTTATGCCCATCCCAATCAATCGCTGGGCAACGATCGACGCAGTAGTTCTTCCGGCTGCACCATTCTGTTCCTTGTTGACAAAATAGATCTTGGCGATTTCTCCACTTACTGATTCTGCGGGGATAAGAGTGTCAATGAATATCCCAATCCATATGAAGAGATATGACTTAAGTCTGGAAATCTCGACTCGCAGATGCTTGAGCAGAGAATGCCATGCAAGAGCGAAGAATAAGACGTCGAGAAGGGATGCTATTGCTGCTAGGAAGTAGAAGGTCACGTTGATGTGTTGGATGGTTGCGATTATCTCTAGAAGATCCACGTTGAAGACGTATATGTAGGCAAAGAAAGCCAAGAGCCCTATGATAGGCATGAGGAAGGTCTTCCATGTTACTTTGTACTTTACTGCTTGCATTAGGCTGTGCACCATCAGCGATTGCAAGAGGGTATGAAGTCTGATTATATAGTTTGCCTATGTCCACAGCCAGTTCGTGACGCATGTGTCTTCAACCTGAGAGTGTAACATTTAGAGAGAAACATCAAAGGAAAAGAGATTAAGAGCATTGGCGTCATGATAGAACATGAGTGAATCAGTTAATGATCCGAAGCGAGGCGTTAGACCTAGTCAAGAAGCATGTTTCTAAAAAGAACGTTATTTATCATATGCTCGCGGTTGAAGCAATAATGCGATACACTGCTCGCCATTTCGGCGAAAGCGAAGAAACATGGGGACTAATCGGTTTGCTCCATGACATAGACTACGAAAAAACAGAGAGCACTCCCGAAAAACACAGTCTCCTAGCCGAAGAGATCCTGAAAGATAGAATCCCTGATGAGCTAGTCAGAGCTATAAAGACGCATAATCACAAGCATACCGGTTTATTGCCAGAGACCCGCATGGAGAAAGCTCTGAGCGCTTGTGACGCCATATCAGGTTTAATCATTGCTTGCGCCTTGGTGATGCCCTCGAAGAAGCTTGCGGATGTGAAGGTCGAAACTGTTGCCAAGAAGTTTAAGGATAAGGATTTTGCAAGGGGAGCCGACAGAGAGAGAATCTTGGTTTGCGAAGAGATTGGGATTCCTCGTGAGAGGTTTTTTGAGATAGCTCTATCTGGATTGAAGAATGTGGCTTCCGAAATTGAATTGTAGGGACCGATACACGCTCAGTTGAGGTTTGCGTCTTCAACTCTTATATAGAGACAGCAGATTAGTCAACCGTGAAAACTGTTCAGGGGTCACCATGATGTCGGAAGCTATTAGGGAGATAGATCTGAAAAGAATCAGGCCAAGCAAGCTTAACCCGAGACTGGAAATCAACATAGAACGTCTTAATGAGCTTGCAGAAAGCATAAAGGAAGTCGGTCTTCTTGAACCGATAATTGTCAGACCAATCGATGACGAATTTGAGGTTGTCGTTGGCGAGAGACGATACAGAGCATCTCAACAAGCTGGACTCGAAAAAGTGCTTGCCATGGTGAGGAAATACAGTGACGATGAAGTTGTGCAATTAAACTTGATTGAGAACATCCAGAGAGAGGAACTCAACGCCATCGAGAAAGGAAAGGTTTGCAAGTTTCTCTTGGAGAATTGTCCAGACAAGTACCCGTCTCAGAATGCTATCGCAGAAAAAGTCGGCGTCAGCAGCAATGCCATTTCACTCTGGCTACAATCAGTCGAGGTTGTTCCAAGCGAAGCCCAAAGACTCGTTGCACCCTCTACGATTTCAGGCGACGTCCCTGAAGGCAAAATCGACTACACCACGGCCATCAAAGTGGGACGCTCCATCAGAGAACCTGAGAGACAAATGGAAATCATTAAGAAACTGGCTGAAAAGCATCTCCCTGTCAAAGAAAGAGCCAAAGTCATTGAGAAAGCAGCCCTTGAACCTGACAAACCTATTGACGAAGTCATGGATGAAGTTGCAGAGACTCCATTTGTACTCCAATTCGATAGCAATGACAAGCAGCCTATACTTGATGGAACAAAAACCCAGATTTCCAGGTCCACTCCTCCTGATCCCAAGGTGAAAGCTGGAAACGTAGTTTATGCAGCCATTTGGGAGCCTCGTTTTGCAGATTTGCTGATAACTTCTGTCGAAAGGAAACGTCTAAGGTATTTCAGCGAAGAAGATGCAGAGCGGGAAGGCGGCTACACTCTGGAAGAGTTCAAAAGACTATGGGGGAAAACGTATGGTGAATGGGATGAGGACCAACTTGTCTACGTGATACATTTCGAAAAAACTGGAAAGCATCAGTAGCGTGTACCAGCGAGGAATCAGTCTGAGTATTACGTTAGTTTCACATTAGATTGTGAAGTGGACAAAGCAAATGAATAGATTGATGCTTTCATTTTCATTAAAGTAAAGACGAATTCTTTGTGAAGAAATTTGGCGAAGACACCAACACGCATTCGGAGGATAGAGAGTAACAAACAGTCCATCTTTGTCTATATCTCTCCTATCAACTCAGGGACTCATCCCATCCAGAACATGCCTTTAGAGCTCTAACGGGTATATTACTTTCCTATGAAGGAACGAGATCATAGCTTGAACATGGATGCTCAAGATTGTCTGTTTTTCTGAGGGAAGCTCAACTTTGGGTTTGGGGGTAAAGTTTTATCCAACCAACTTGGACGACGACGGACGGACTACGACGACCACGAATCACGACGACGACCACGACGGATGACGGTCAATGGTTAACGGGACAACGATTGGCTTCTAATGGACGGCAAAAGACTGGATACCTGATTCAGGACACATCTGGATATGCTGGAACAGGATACGATAGGATAGTGAGCAAATATACGAGGGGTAGAATTCACTCGAAAACTTACCCCTCATAATGAACTAGGACTAATACTA
>JALHSQ010000058.1 GCA_022865885.1 Candidatus Bathyarchaeota archaeon
GTATAAGCCACAAGCTTGTCAATCTGAGATTTTGAGGCTATATCTCCGATTGACTCAATCAAAGGAACCAAGCTCTTTTGAGATATGACTCCTATCTCTTCGAAAATCGTCAAGTAGTCGTCTATGTCATCGCCTAGAACATTAACGAGTTTATTGCCGACATCCTTTTTCTGTTTATGCTTGTCAAGTACACTTTTCAGTTTGGCTAGAATGTTGTATAGACTACTAGCGGTAGAAATCGCACTCATTCTAAATCATTCATTCGTGTTTAGCTGAAACTAATAACGCTTGCGTGTCTGGAAACCACAGTGCTATTCATTAGCGCGCGCTCTCCGTGAGTTCCTAAGAGTTAACAGAGCCCTTTTACAGCAAAAGCCCCTTTGGTTAACATGGACAAACCTTATTCATGCAAGCCCCTAAGAGTTACCAGAACCCTAAAATATAACCATAAACTAGCGAGTGGAGCTTGATTTATGGGTTCTGTAAAGTCTTTGTCGGATTTCTTATGCTGTAAAAATCCGTCGGATGTTCTTTGTTCAAGAAATCTCTGCATGAAGCGTGTAGAAGCCTGTGACATTGATTACTGATGGTTTGCCAGCTGATCATGATGCTTACAAGAAAGAGTCTTGGACGCTAAAAGCTCCGAGAACTGAGCATGTTCGCCACATAACCAGCGCGTGCGCTCGATCCCATTACGGCTATATATTTTGGATGCGATACTATTCAAACGGCTCTCAAATCCTCAGGGCATTGGTGAGAATACTTGAAAAAGCTGCATATTCTTCCGCACAGAGTGTGTGAATCGACCTGTTATGTCAACGGACTGGAAGACATTCTGACGTGGAAAGGGGCAGAATACTCTGACTTCCTGCTCTCTGTAATAGGAGGCATGGCTGGCTTCACCTACCTGCACTTCAAAAGAGCAGATCCGCCATGCATGGTGTACTGGGGGGCAAATCCCAAGTACTTGATGAAAGACCTGGCAAACATAATTGGCTTCAAAGAAACTGTGATCGAAGGGAAAACATTCAAAAACGCATTTCCCAGGCTGAAAGAGGCAATTGATGATGGACAGCCTGTTATGGCTGGAGCTCTTGACATGTACTATCTCCACTACTACCCAGATCTATACAGGAAACAACGTGTACCCATCCACTATGTTCTTGTCGTCGGGTACGATGATGACAAGCAAGTCGTATTCGTCCAAGACTGCAGCCGCAAAGCTGTTCAAGAGATACCCTACAACGAGTTCGAAGAATCTCTAGACGTCAATGTTCCTGGAATGAGCAAGAAAAACACTATGAGGACGTTCACTCTTCCTCAGAAGTTACCCTCGGAATTTGAGGTGGCAAAGAAGGGTTTCGCCTACAAAGCCGAGCGGTTCCTGAACCCTCCGGTCAAACTCTTCGGCCTTCCTGCCATGCGCAAACTGGCCGACGAGATTTTTGAGTGGAACAATATCAAGTGTTTTGAACATATGGCAACCTATGCGACAGCGCCGCCACTGCCACCTAAGACCTTCGAGAATAGTCATGGAATGCGGTTCTGGCAAGCCGACGTGCTCAGTGCTTTGGGAAACAAATACAATGTGCGCAGCTGGACCGAGGCTTCAAAACTGTTCAGGAGATCAGGAGAAGAGATCATGAAACTGTGCAAAGCAGCGTTAGAGCAAGACAAACAACGGATATCAGAAGCTTTGACTGTAATAGCTGAAATCGAAGAACGTGCCTACAAACTGCTCAAAGACGTATAGGATCATCTGAAGCCCACGAAAGTAGCGCGCGTGCCTGTTCCTAAATTCGTTTGTGAGGTAGTTTATGCTTCTGGTGTTGCTTGGTCTATGGATGACGATGTGCCTTGGGATACGAGAAGCTACGTTCGGAAGGCACGGGCCAACTCCATCGCACTTGAAAAAGGGAATTTAGGAACACACATGCGCGCTA
>JALHSQ010000059.1 GCA_022865885.1 Candidatus Bathyarchaeota archaeon
GTCCAGCCCAATTCAATGCCGCTTTCAAAGGAAGCTGGTTGTGGCCCCTTCTGGGGATCATCTTCCTACCCTTCACCACTTTGATGTGGGTGATCATGTCGTGGGGTGCGACTAGTGTAACTGGCTGGGACTGGTTCTGGATTGTTCTGGCTGTGTTCCTTGACCTTTCGCACTATGCTCACACCGCTTACAACAACCGAGCGGCTATCCCCGGTTACACGCCTCCTCCCGCCCAGCCGGTTGTGTAATATTCGCAAGGTCAACGCCTCGACTGATACTTAGGTCGCTGAGCCGGGGCATTGAATAACCTAAGAAAGTGATAGTTTAGTATTGAGACCAGGGGTGCGTGTAGTTACCCGCGCACCCCTAATTTCCTTCCTACCGAATATAACTAAATATTTGGAGATAAAGGGCGCTCTGCTCAAGGCTCTTAGACACGTGATCGAGCCGTTTCGAATCACTCACGAAACTTTAGAGAATACATTAACAATTTTCTCATCTATGAAGGAAAGTAGAATATAATTATCAATAGAAATATTGATCAGGAGTAGAAAATGAAAAAAGTATTATTCTCTTTAGGAGTGTGTGCAGGACTGATCATCCTGGCAGCCTGTGCCTCACCTAATTCTCCCCAGGGAGGCGCGAGCGATCTGACCGGCTCAGTGTGGGGCCTGTCTCTGCTCATGGATAAGGCAATCATCCCAGGTTCGAGCATCTCAGCCGAATTCACCTCCGATGGAAAGGTGAGCGGATCATCCGGTTGTAACCAATATTCCAGCACGTATACTGTCACTGGCAGCACCATCAAGATTGCTTCACCAATGGCAGCAACCTTGATGGCCTGCTCACAGGAGCTCATGGACCAGGAGAGTGCATACCTGCAAGCCCTAGGTGAAGCCAAGACCTTTTCGGTTGCTGGTGACCAATTGACTCTCAGCGGGGCAGATAATAAGCGCCTCCTGGTATACAAAAGCCAATCTCAAGACCTGCCAGGCACTTCCTGGGATGTGATTGGTTACAACAATGGTAAACAAGCCGTCACCAGCGTGCTGTTAGGTTCCACCGTCACGCTCGAGTTTACCTCGGACGGCACCCTGTCAGGTAACAGCGGCTGTAACAGCTACAACGGAACCTTCACGGTCACCGGTAACCAGATTACGATCGGTCCACTCGCCTCTACTCGGATGGCCTGCGCTGACCCAGCTGGAGTCATGGAACAGGAAGCCCTGTACCTGGCTGCACTGGGTAGCGCGGCAACATACCAGATCAAGGACACGGGGCTGGAGCTGCGCACGAAGGATGGTGCTCTGGCTGTCGATGGAACTTTAGCATCACCATCTAGTTCGATCCAGGGAATTGAGTGGCAATGGGTGAATGTGACAAACCAATCGACGGGTGAGACGACCAGCGTGCCCAACCCGGAAAGCTACACGATTACATTCAATGCCGATGGCACGCTGAATGGCAAAGCCGACTGCAACAACTTCAGCGGTAGCTACTCTCAGGAGAATGGCTTTTCCATCACAGTGGAA
>JALHSQ010000060.1 GCA_022865885.1 Candidatus Bathyarchaeota archaeon
ATTGCACGGATAACCGTTTAAATAGGTTTCGAAACCACCGTAAAAACTCATCAGCCAAGCGCTTGAACCCCGTGCCACGCACATGAAAGGCTTAGATAACTCGACAAACTGAAACAAGACTGGCCGAGGTACACCTCACCAGCGCAACACATCTATAAAGTAACCTGGCATGATCTTCACAACAACTAGACCACGGTGAACGGTTTGACGCATTCTCACAAGTGGATAAAATCCCTGGTTCAAAGCCTACACGAAAATGTTGATGAGGAAAACCGAGCCAAGATTCTTGAACGTTGCGGACGAAACTGCATCAGCCAGAGCATGATAGCAAGAGCGAAAAAGATCAAGAAAAACTCCAAGAACATTGAGGAGTTCCTCGACAAGCTAAGTAAGAACTGGAAACACCTGAAACTCGACGGAAATAAAGTCTACGTTGAATACGAGAAATGCTACTGCCCACTCGTCAGAGACTACAAGGAGACACTGCCTGCCACTTTCTGCAACTGCTCCCGCGGCTGGCTGAAAGAACTTTTTGAATCAGCACTAGAAAAACCAGTGGAAGTGAAGCTTGAAAAATCAATCAAACGCGGAGACGAAATCTGCAGATTCCGTGTTCTGCCGTAGACAAGGATACGAGGAAGGGCTTTTAGCGCACGCTCCCCAGCTTTGCAGAGTCAAACAATGTGTCATCAATATCGAATAGCACAGCCTTGACGTTCCACCGAGCATTCAAAGCCAGACCACTCCTTGCGTCTCATGACAAATACTTCAGCGCCGCAGCTACGGCGCCGTAGACGCCTACATTTTCACCCAGCGAAGTCACTTTAATCTCGGGAACACGGTTGATCGCATAATCGCTCACGTGTTTTCTGATGGGCGCAAGCACTGCTTTCACGTTCTTAAGCGTCACAGTGCCGCCCACGGTGATCAAGGACGGGTCATAAGCATTCGTCGCGTTTGCGAAACCAATGGCGTTCAGCACCCCGATTTCGGCGACGAGCATAAGCGGCAGTTTGTCCCGCCGTCTTGCCGCATTGAACAAGTCCGCTGCACACAGCTGAGACAGGTCTCCACCCAACTGCTTGTACAGAGCGCTGGTCCTCACGGTTTTCGGACCTATCTCCTCGAACCTCATTCGGACATAGTTCGGCATGTTTCTCCCTGAACAGTAAGCTTCCCAATGGCCTCTTCTTCCACAACCGCAGGTCAACCGCCCCTGGTAGTCTATGACAAAGTGACCCACTTCATGACCGTTCCCATCCTTGCCCAGGAGCAAAGTTCCGTTGACAATCGCACCTCCCCCGATGCCAGTGCTTATCGTTATGTAAACGAAGTTTTCGATACCTCGGGCAGCGCCAAAGGTCGTTTCGCCCAGAGCCGCCGCGGCACAATCATTGACTAAACAAGCAGGCACTCCCAGCGCTTCCTTAACCGGCTCAGTCAGCATTACTGAATCGAACGGCAAGTTAGGAGGATTAACAAGGATTCCTCTCTCCATGTCCAAAGGTCCTGCGGATGCGATGCTCACACCTCTTAACGCCCGAACATCAACGCCATGCTTCTTGCACAGGAAACGGACAAGCCTGATAAGTTGCGCACTGACCGCTTCAGAGCGGGTCTTATCTACTTTCTCGTTAGCTTTCTCCACAAAATGGCCTGGGAAGTCTGAAAGAACGACTCTCACCCAAGTTCCCCCCAGGTCTACTCCCACAAGATATTTTTTGCCAGACAAGTCGACCACCTACACATGGTTAGAAGAATCCGCAAGTACGACGCCTGTATACGGCTCAAGAGTGAGGCAGATATTTCCTGCGGACATTCCGTATTGTTGTTCGGTCAATAGATCTGTGAAAGGGGTCTCTCGTTGCGGCGTGATTTTCTCGCTTTTGATAGTTAGATCTTGTTTTTCCGCCGAGTTATTCAACCCTACCAGAATTCGGTCCTTCTTGCGAGTCCTAACGTACACATAAGTGTTTGTTTTGGAGTTTGCGTGCAGTGTGGCGAAGTCCCCGCGCGCTAAGGCCTCTTGGGCTCGGAGCAAGCGCGCTCTCTCTCGAAATGCCGACAGAGCTTCCTCCCCCATTGAAGTATCCCTAGGCTCAACAATCGCCAAGAAACTGATAAGCGTTTTGTAGACAAAAGCTTGTGAATCTGTTTGAATCATCCTCCAAACAATGTGGGAAGAACTTTGCATCAGTGGGCACAGACAAGATTACCGAGGATTGCGTTCATGTGTGCGCTAACTGGCTTTAGTGCGCGCTCGGGCTAAGATGGGACGGTTCGGCTCTAACAATCGAGATGAACGTTTTCACGTCTGATACAACAACGATCGCATACGAATGCTTCGACGTAGCTTTTCAACTGAGTTAACGATGCCAGGCACAATCGTTTTTTTGTGAGTTTTTTGGTGTTAAGGGCGCGTCACAAAATTGACAATTCCAAGGGAGGCAAAGGCAGTCAAGCATAGATCGAGATGCCCGAACCAGTTTTAGAGTTGGATAAAGACAAGGCGCGCGTGTTGCCAAGCTGAAGACTGATATTTACTCTTAGCGAATAACTTAAAAGCTAGTTGGTCGCAACTTGGGGTCTGTGGTTTTATTGTCGATGGAAGACAAAATGCTGAATGAACTGAAGAAGATACGTGAACTGCTGGAACCTAAACCTGCTGCGCCTGCACCTGCGCCACCAAAGGGAATGTGGAACGAATTCGTTGACTTCGTATCAAAGTACAGAGTGATGGGACTTGCTGTAGCATTCATTTTGGGCTTGTATCTGGGTGGAGTTGTGCAAGCATTAGTCAAAGATCTAATAATGCCAGTCATAGGCTTAGCGTTTCCAGGCTTGGGTAACTTAGCCACATACTCATTCGCTGTCGGTAGTCAGCTGTTCGGTGTCGGAGATTTCCTAGTGGCAGTGATAACTTTCATCATCGTAGCCTTCGTAATCTTCATACTGGTAAAAGTAACCAAGAAATTGGGCATAGACTAAACAGTTCAGAACACAAAAACCCTTTTTTCTTCTTAAACTCATTGAAATCGATAGAGTACCTATTTCACTAGGGTACGATTATCGCAAATTGTGACGCGCGCGCCCAAAACGGTAAAGTCTTATCAACCAACCAACACTCGCGGGAAATATGCCGAGTCCGCGATGGGGTGTGTACAAATAGATTGAGGCGATCTTTGGGCGCTTTAACCTTTTTTCTTGCCTTCCCTGCCGATCAGCTCCAGCCAGATGCCATTTGGGTCCTTAACGAAGGCGAGAACCCAAGAACCCTGATTGAATGGTTCTACTGCAGGCTCGCATCCAAGTTTGATCAACCTCTTATACTGCCCTCTTACGTCACTAACGTACAACCCGATGTGGTCTAGCTCTGATCCGTCCACGTACTCTTCATAGAACTTGCTGATCTTCGGATAGTAGTTCAGTTCAAGGATCTGCTTGCCCGTCGGCGTCCTCATGTGAACGTACGTCCCCTCGTGAGCGACCATCTTGCCTTTCAACACAACATGGAATCCGAGTGCTTCCCTGTAGAACCTGATCGATTCCTCAAGGTCCTTCACGCGGATTCCCGTGTACCAGAAGCGGACACCGAGCACATTGGATTTCATTTTTGAGCCTTTCTTTGTGGCCATACAATCCCCTATGTCAATGTGAACAGGTTTTCGGATAAAACTTTACCCCAACCAACCAAAACCCAACACACCCAACCCAAACACACTAGCTTTTATCCCAGATCAGGTGTACGCTCTGACTTTTTCCGTTGACAAGCATGGGCGCCGCGCTCAGAGTTAGCCTATTTCCATCGAACCTGTAGAACCTCTCCTGATCAACCCCAGCCCAGTTGGGGAAGAAGCTCGCCTCCACGTGGTGGATTACTCTGTCCTGTAGGACCTCATACCTGCCGAAATAAGAGATGTACGACTCGGCAGCGGCCACCTTTTCTTCAATGGTTCCGCCCAGTATATCCTGAGTGTTGAACCTTCTCCTGTTCTTGGGGAGGAGCGTCACGGACATGTAGCCGTCTGCGCTGTACATTATGTAACCTAACGCGTCTTTCCCGAAGGGATAGGTGACTTCGCCATCCTCTCCTCGTGTCTCAAACGACACCAGTTTCCATGTTCCCACGAACCTCTCAAG
>JALHSQ010000061.1 GCA_022865885.1 Candidatus Bathyarchaeota archaeon
GATACGACAAGCTGTCAAACCGACCTTGAAGAAGAATTGCGTATGGTGAGAAGAAACATAAGAATGGTGAAGGACCCGGCTAAGAAAGGTAAATTGATAAGTGCTTACGAAGGACTGGTTGAGCTATTAGAAGGATGATGTCTTGCCCAGGTATAATCCAAGTTTTTTTGCCTCGCCCCTCTGTGGAGACAGGAGAACTCACAGAACCTTGAGTCGCCTGCGCTGATGCGCAAACTCTTGAATGTATCTGGTGTCGACTCGGTTCTGGCGCGCATGCGTTCAAAGAGCCCTCCTCCCCCACAGATTATGAAACAAAAAAATAATAATGCCCTATCAAAAGCCTGATTTATTGTAGCCTTCTTGTTGCAACGTTTATTTAAGTCCAAATCAAGCTTCTTTTAGGACTGGTTGAGTTCGAGATGTACTTAACCATTGACTACACAAGCTGTTATCATTCGAAATCTTGCCGCGATTTACTGCGCCGCTCGGGATGAGCGCGCACCTTGTTGCATATAGTGTTTGATTCGAATTCTGAACATGGATGATTAGTTGTAATTATTCTATCTTCACATGAGTTAAATACGATAAACTGCGGAACTGTTTCTTAATGCAAGTAGGGCAAAGAAGGCTGAGCAATAATGTTGCTGTATTTGTTGATATGGGGTTTTTGGCTTACTTTGGCAGTTTATGGCTTTTGGTATTTCTTCATAGCGAAAACGTTTCAACCTTTAACCTTGGATGATCTCGCCTTAACCTGGGGACTGCACAAGCAACAGACAGGCTGTACAACGTCACGTGTTCACAGCTTACTCACAAGAAACAACGAGGTTGTTGGATTCAAATGCGAGTGTGGTTTCGAGTTTCAGCAAAAACGTTTGATAACGCAGAAGGTTCGCAAACCAAGCGTTTCTTTTGGATGTTCTGAGACCTCTCGCTCTTTTAAAAGCTCTGTGAGAAAGTTGGGAAGAAAAAAGTTGATCGTAACGTTTCACTCTTACAAAGGTGGAACAGGAAAGACGTTGCTCTCGGTGAAAACGCAATAGTTGTGCTGGGCGATTTGACGGGCATACGGCAAAGGGCGCAAAGAAAAGGAAGGCGAATGAGAAGGATAGTTGGCAACATGCCGTTCTATCGTTTGACGCAGATAATAACGTACAAGGCAACATTGAAGGGCATACTCGTAGTAACGACAAGCGAGGCGTACACAAGCAGAAATTGTCATGTTTGCGGTTGCGAAGGCGATAGAAAGACTCAGGGCTTGTTTGTTTGTTCGCATTGCGGAGAGTATAGTGCTGACTTGAACGGAGCTATTAACATCGGATTGAAGTTTGAGAGGAACTTAGGCTATATGCCTTTGTTCGGGGCTGCGTGTGAACCAGCCCGAACTCCAACTGCTCCTAGATTGGAGAAGCCACCCTACTTGTAGGGTGGTAGTTCACCTGCATTTTTCTTCATCTTCCTTAGCTTAACTTCTAGAATGCCGTTGCGGTAGCTGGATTCGATGGCCTCCTTTTTGACAGGAGTTGGAAGATCCACTTTTTTATAGTATGTTCTCGCTGAAGTGTCAGTGCTTATCGTTAGAGTATTTTCCTCTGCCTTCAAATTTATTTCATTTTCTTCGACGCCAGGCAGTTCAACCATCACTCTTAGGCAGTCTTCTTCTTCAAACACATCAACAATTGGCTCCCTTTCTTTTATTGTTCCTGTTATTGGAGGCAATGACGTATGCATTTTTGAAACCTCTCTATTTGGTCTAGTTATCTTCACCCCACTTGCAGGCTTTGGTGCAGGAGATTCTCTTATCGGATGGGAGCTCAC
>JALHSQ010000062.1 GCA_022865885.1 Candidatus Bathyarchaeota archaeon
CTCTTCCGGCTCAGGCTGGCATTATGGAATTTTTACACAGGGAACTGGGTCCTCTTCCTACCCCACCTATGCTTTGTATGGTGATGCGGATAATAATTCTTCAGGGGATGCCTATGCTGGATATTTTATCACCTCTAATTCCGGCACAGGAACTCATTATGGAGTGAGGTCTGACTGTTATGGTGCTAGTCCCTCTACAACTTATGGTTCCTATAGTTATTCCTCTGCTTCATCCTACGGTACTACCATAGGCTCTTATGGTTTTGCTACAAATAATTCCTCAGGTATGACCTATGGCGGATGGTTTAAAACCGATTCAGTGGGCACCGGATTTGAGCATATCGGGGTGGTCGGGCAAGGATACAGTAACAACGGTTCTGTTCTTGCTGTTGGTTCTCTTGGTTCTGGTTCTAACACTTCCGCCTCAGGCAGTTCCTATGGTGGATATTTCTGGACGAATTCTCCTGGTACCGGGACTCAATACGGAGTATATTCCTCCACAGCTACCTCTAAAGGGTATGCGGGGTATTTCTCAGGTGATGTAAGGATCACTGATAGTCTGATTGTTTTGGGTGGAAAAAGCGCAGCCGTGAAGGTAAATAACGGCGAATATCGCTTGCTTTACTCTCAGGAGTCGCCGGAGAACTGGTTTGAGGATTTTGGAGAGGGAACTTTAGTCAATGGCAGGGCAGTAATCCAGATCGATCCTTTATTTGCTCAAACAGTAAATACAACTGTGAAATATCATGTTTTCTTAACACCCCAGGATGAACCGCTCACTTTAGCGGTAGCAAATAGAACTGCAACTTCCTTTGAGGTCAGAGGACCTGCGGGTTCGAGTATCTCTTTCTCTTATCGCATCGTCGCTAAGAGAAAAGGGTATGAAAATCTCCGACTGGCTAAGATGGGAGGACCTACTCCAGAAGAGGTGGCGGCTGAACAGGCGCGGTTCAGGACCGAGTTCGAGAAATCAAGCGCGAATATGAAACAGGAAAAACCGCAGGCAAGACCTCAGACCATTGAAACCAACGAGAACGAGCAGAATCTGAAAGAAGAGCAGACCAGGATGCAGCAGGAACGGTTGATCCGGCAAAAGAACCGGGAAGCAGAAAAGCAGAACATAGAAAAAGACAAGCAGCCAATGCAGGCGGCTAGATAAAAATTCTCGTAGGGGCACGGCGTGCCGTGCCCCTGCCATTATGGTCATTGCGAGCCCCCGCAGGGAGCGAATTAACCGTTAACCTCTATTGCGTTTCTGTGGTGTCAGGAGTTACCTCCTGACACCAGATACATACCCTAAAGCAAGGCAGTCAGGTGGTAACACCTGACTGCACTTACAGACCCACGTTGAGGGCAACGTGGGTCTGCCGTTTTCTGTGATGCTAGATAATTTGTCGGGCAGTTTTCGACAGCCCGACCTATGTCTGCGTCATTATAGTCAGACAGGGATGTCTGACCTACCATTCAAAATCATTTTTTTCTTGACAAACAAATTAAATCGCTCTATATATTCCCCCATCAGGGATGATGTGATTTTCGACCTTGATTTAAAAATCAAGAATGTCATCCTCAGGGCGCAAATCAGTATATCGAAAAACAAAAA
>JALHSQ010000063.1 GCA_022865885.1 Candidatus Bathyarchaeota archaeon
CTATAGGTGAAGTTCGCTTCACCAAACTGATATTAGGAGCTTTCTTCATTGATTTCCTGCGTGATACGGGCAGAGATGCTGATGGATTCAACCTCAAAGTTTCTCAAAATACTGTCACATTCCATAAGGAGACGTGTCATAAAATGCTTGGAGGAACAGGGGTCTTCATCATTCAATGACTTGCTGAAACTCGTCAACATCAAAAATCATGGCGAACTTGGATATCATTTAAGAGCATTGAAAGACCTAATCGAACAGAAATCTTCAGACGAATACAGCCTCACAGACAAGGGACTTCTAGCCGCAGGTCTGTTAGATGACATTTCCCTCATACTCGCGAGAATCACACAAGACCTTCTAAGCTCTCCAATCAGATACGTCCAAAGCCTTGCTTTTGGAGACCACGCTTTTTTCCCATGCAATTCGGAAACCAATAAGAAAGACACGTGTTTCTCCTATCTGAGGGCAGGCTTGGCAAACGGCGAAGCCGCTGTTTTTTTTGCAAGAGAACAGGAACTCGATTCATACGTTCATGAAATACAACGATACGGGATAAGTGCTGAGCGCATTGACGAAGAAGCGTTAGTCATCATGTCAGCAGAAGAATGGTATATAAACAAAGGTAAAGCCCATGCCCAAACCATTATATCAAATTGGACTAAGCTTCTCAAAGCCAAACAAAAAGCCGGATTCCTAGGACTGCGCGGTGCAGGGGAAATGGATGTTTTCTTTGACTGTGCAAAAACCAGAGAACTATTAGCATATGAAAGAATGCTTGGGAGAAAAATCACTCTTGAATCGTGCGCGCTATGCATTTACGATGATAATAGATTGGATGAAAGACAATTCAGGCAGATGGCCAACTTACATGGGCACATAATAAGCAAAGACATAGCCTACAAGTTTACATAGCACGCTCATTATGGAAGAAGCTCCTATAGTTAACAAACCTTCCGAAACCTCCGTGAGTTCCTAAGAGTTAACAGAGCCGCTATTCGCAAACGTTAGAAGCGTGCGCTAAACCCGCGCACAGCTATGTAAGTCATTACCTACGATTCAGACAATAGCGGGAGGTTTGCCTTTTCTAGTCTGGCATTTCACTATTGCAAAACTAGATGTGGCAACGAGTAGGGTTCCGAAGAGTATTGAAATCCAATTAGAGCCTATTGCCTCAAGATTTGCCAATATTTCGTTCCAATACAGTGCAAACCATGTGATGCACAAAAGACCGCCAGCTATCATGAGGGGGATTTTCAAGAAGCTAAGTTTGCTCAAAAAGCCAAGTTGTGTTTTCCCGAAAGGTGCTTCTTGGTCTCTTCTGTCAAGCTCTCCAGCGAAAAAGAGTGCCCCTACAGAAAAGTATCCGACAATGTGTGGAACGCATTTTGCAAGATTGTTTGAAAAGAGGGTAAGATTCGAGAAATTTGGAGCCAGCAACCAAACTAGTATAACCGCGATGGCTCCGCAGAGGAATCCACGGTCTAGCAAGCTGCTGTTTAATGCTGGTCCGTAGACTCTTCGCCACGGGCTTTCAGGTTCAGGCAGGTTTGGTTCTGGGTATTCTATCATGGCGTGAAGGTCTTCCTGATAGAAGTAAATACGTTCATTTGGGTCCAGAGGCTGTGGATGACCGTCGGTATCATATCTGCCACGTTTCACTAGTCTTGAGAACGGGTAGAACCATTCGCATCCTCGATCTTTTGAAGTGGTAAACGAATCTAGTAACATGTGGAGGAATATGCCGAGTGACAAGAAAGGGCTCACAAGATAAGCCAGTGCAATCACGAACACATTATGAAATAATGCTCGGTGGTATTGTTCATCTAGATATGCTTTCATTGGGATAAACCAATATTCTCTGTCTAGATCAGGTATGAGCGCGCCCAAGCTTACCAGCAGAGCGATTTCGAGGCGACCAAAGAAAACCAGCCCTACTGCAAAACCAAAGACGGCATGAGTAGGCAAGTCCAAGTTAAATCACGCCGCTACACACTCGGCAATCAATCCTTTTCTATCTTTCGGGACTAACACCTGAAATGGTTTAGACCCGCCGGATTAGAACCCAAACGGGTTCAAGTCCATCTCTCTTCTCAGATTTGCATATGGGCGAGTGTTCGAAACTCTCCCGGGCTACCATCAAAACTGCTATGATTTTATTACGTTTTGTATGTAAATCGTTATGATTTAAGGGATAATAATCAAGGTTTTTTTCCACATTGGAAATCGCCTCAACAGTGATTCCTGACTCTGTACTAGTCGGAGTCTTGCAGTTTCTC